>NZ_JBQGAE010000017.1:0-79545 GCF_056542645.1 Ruegeria sp. AB5 | reverse complement strand
CGCCGCGCAGTGCGCGGCGCCGGGCCCAACGGGATGAGACCTCCGCAAGGAGGTTGAAGACCGGCGGGAGCCCTTTTTGGGTCAGTCCTCATTCAGGGTCAGCGTCACCTTTTCCCCGGCAAAAACAGTTCTGCCGTATTCTACGGGAGAGCCGTTCGGGTCGGCGTTGATTCCAGTGGAAAACAGGACCGGAGCGCCTTCTGTCAGGTGCAAATGCAGCGCCTGCGTTGCGGTCGCGGCTCGGGCCGTCAATCGGGTCGAGATGCGGGTGTAGTCAGCCACACCGCAGCTTTGCAGCGCTTTGGTGACCGACTGGGTGTCTCTGAGGGCCTGTAACAGATTGGGAAATCGCTCGGCCGGAAAGACACTTTGGAACAGGCCAATGGGTTGTCCGTCAGCCAGGGACAGTCCGTCATAGACATGCACTGCAGAACCCGGTTTCAGGTTTAAGGCCTCGGCCTCAGTCTCATCGGCGGCGCGGGTTGTCAGGGCCAGTATTCTTTTGCCGGGAATCTTGCCGCTGGCTGATATGTTCTGGTGGTACCGGACCCGTTTGCCAATCGGATAATCCGTTGGGCGGGCAGTCACAAAGACGCCTGCACCCCGCCGTGCATGCACCAACCCCCTCTCAGCCATATCCGACAACGCCCGCCGTACCGTATGGCGATTGACCCCATGGGTCGCGGCCAGTTGCGCTTCGGTCGGCAGGCGATCTCCGGTTTGGTACCGTCCTTCGGCGATATCCGACGTCAGGATGAGGGCGATGCTTTTCCAGATGGGTGTTTTGTTCATGTCATCAAATATTCACAGAGTTTCGATTGCCCCGGCGAGGCTCACGCGTTAATATTTGTCTAGTTGTATAGTGTATGTAGACAACCCCGCCAAGAGGCTTTGATGACATATCAGACAGAAATTGCGACGGCCGCGCGTCAGGAGTGGATGGGCCTTTTGGCACGTGCGCCAGAAGATGCGATGCTGGCGTTGTGGAACGATCTTTCTGACCGACCCCGTTTTGAGTGGTTGCGCAGGCCCGAAGTGGGCGGCGTAATGGTCCGCGGACGCGCGGGCGGAACCGGTGCCCCTTTCAACCTGGGGGAAATGACGGTGACGCGCTGTTCGGTCGTTCTGGAAGACGGAACCGTCGGGCATGGGTATGTACAGGGGCGCTCAAAGCCCAAGGCCGAGGCTGCGGCGTTGATTGATGCGATGATGCAGACCGCGGCGGCTGGTGCGCTGCGTGCTGAAATCCTGGATCCGTTGAAGCAGCGGATGCAGACGACCAAAGCTACGCGAGCTGCCAAAGCCGCCGCGACCAAGGTCGAATTCTTCACGATGGTTCGGGGAGAAGACTGATGGTGGGCCAAACGCAATTCTCGGGCGGGTTTGACAACGCGCCGATACAGGCGGCCCATGCTTTCCGTGCTGCTATGACAGTGATGGCGCGCCCTGGTGAAATCCGCGGTGTGACAGGAGCCGTACCGCCAGAGCCCCTGTCTGTGGCCGCTGCCACATTGCTTTTGACGCTGTGTGACCCGGAAACCAAACTGCATCTGGCCGGAGACGTCGATACGGACGCCGTCCGCAAATGGCTGACCTTTCACACGGGCGCACCCCTGGTTTCCGCGTCAGAGGCTGATTTTGCAGTTGGGTCCTGGGAGGCGCTTTCGCCGCTTGGTGTCTACCGAATTGGAACGCCCGAGTATCCGGATCGCTCGGCCACTTTGATTGTGGAGTGCGATACCCTTGATCAGACGGGCGCGACCCTTTCCGGCCCGGGTATCAAGGATGAAACGCACCTGTCGCTGCCGGATATCGGCGCATTGCAACACAATTCAGCGCTCTATCCCTTGGGATGCGATTTCTTCTTCACCTGCGGCGACCGGGTTGCGGCCTTGCCGCGCAGCACGCAGATCAGGGCGGAGGGCTAAGACATGTATGTAGCCGTTAAAGGGGGCGAAAAAGCCATCGAAAACGCCCACGCATGGCTGTCCGAAGAACGCCGTGGTTCAATGGATGTTGCCGAACTGAACCTCGACCAGATCCGAGAGCAGTTGAGTCTTGCGGTGAACCGGGTCATGGCCGAGGGGTCCTTGTACGATCCCGATCTGGCTGCTTTGGCGATCAAACAGGCGCGCGGGGACTTGATCGAGGCGATCTTTCTGATCCGCGCTTATCGTACGACCTTGCCGCGCTTTGGGTATTCGAACCCGGTTGAAACGGGGCAGATGGCGTGCGACCGCCGAATCTCGGCCACCTTCAAGGACGCGCCGGGCGGCCAGGTTCTGGGCCCGACCTTCGACTACACCCATCGATTGCTGGATTTCAAACTGGCTGCGGATGGCGAGGTGCCGGCAGCGCCGCACGGCGCCGCACGCACCGAACCAACACCGCATATCACCGAGTTCCTCAAGGACGAAGGCATCATTCAGGACGAACCCGCAACTGACGAAACCCCCGGCGATCTGACACGAGAACCGATGGAGTTTCCGTCAAACCGCCCGCTGCGCCTGCAATCCCTGACGCGCGGGGATGAGGGGTTTGTTCTGGGCATGGCCTATTCGACCCAACGCGGCTACGCGCGCAACCACGCCTTTGTCGGAGAATTGCGAATTGGCAAGGTTGCCGTTGAAATGGACGTACCTGAACTGGGCTTTGCCATCGACATCGGCGAGGTTGAGCTGACCGAATGTGAGACGGTCAATCAGTTCAAAGGGTCCAAGACCGAACCGCCGCAGTTCACGCGCGGATACGGCTTGGTGTTTGGCCAATCCGAGCGAAAGTCGATCTCGATGGCTCTGGTCGATCGTGCCTTGCGGTGGAAAGAACTGGGTGAGGACAATCTGGGTGCCGCCGCTCAGGATGAGGAATTTGTCCTCAGCCACGCGGATAACATTCAGGCCACCGGGTTTCTCGAGCACATCAAGCTGCCGCACTACGTGGATTTCCAATCCGAACTTGAACTGGTGCGCAAACTTCGCCGAGAGGCGGAAGACCGGATCACGCCGAAGGAGGCAGCGGAATGAAGGCGGTTGTGTTTGATATCGGGGGCGTGCTGGTCGACTGGCAGCCGCATCTGGCCTGGGTTGAGGCGCTGGGGTCCGAGGACGCCGCACATGCCTTTATCGAGCGTACGGATTTTCGCGTCCGCAATGCGCGGGGCGACAATGGCGAACGCTTTGCCGATCTGGCGCAGGAACTGGACGATCCGCAGGATCAGGAGCTTTTTGCGGCTTATGTCGGGCTTTACACCCGCACGGTCGAAACACCGATTCATGGGACGTGGGAGGTGCTGGATAGGCTCAGGGCACAAGGCACACCGGTCCATGCCATCACCAACTGGTCGGCCGAGACATGGCCCGAGGGGCTGAAGGTCCAGCCACGTCTGGGCGAGGTGTTCGGCACACTTGTTGTGTCGGGCCAAGAGGGTGTGATGAAGCCGGACGCACGGATTTTCGAGATCCTCTGCGAACGTTCAGGCCACGCGCCAGAAGACTGCGTGTTCATAGACGATGGTCTGCACAATGTTGAAGGCGCGCGTGCCGTGGGCATGGACGGCATCCACTTCACGTCGCCGCACGCGCTAAACATCGCGCTGACTGAAAGAGGTTTGTTATGAACGAGTATAACTTTGCCTATCTGGACGAACAGACCAAGCGGATGATCCGTCGGGCCATCCTCAAGGGGTTGGCGGTTCCGGGTTATCAGGTTCCTTTTGCCAGCCGTGAAATGCCTATGCCTTACGGGTGGGGCACCGGCGGGGTGCAGGTCTCGGCCGCGACCCTGACACCAGATGATACGTTCAAGGTGATCGACCAGGGCGCGGATGATACGACAAATGCGGTGTCAATCCGCAAATTCTTTGAAAACACGGCGGGCGTTGAAACTACGGAAGAAACCGAGGCGGCGACCGTCATTCAGACCCGCCACCGTATCCCCGAGGCGAAACTGACCGAGGATCAAATCCTTGTCTATCAGGTGCCGATCCCGGAGCCGCTGCGGTTTCTCGAACCGCGTGAGACCGAAACCCGCAAGATGCACAGTCTTGAGGAATACGGGCTGATGCACGTGAAGCTGTATGAAGACATCAGTCAGCACGGTGCGATTTCGACCTCATACGCTTATCCGGTGAAAGTGTCCGACCGCTATGTGATGGACCCATCGCCGATCCCGAAATTCGACAACCCCAAGCTGGAGATGGACGCGATCCAATTGTTCGGTGCGGGGCGCGAACAGCGGATTTACGCGGTACCGCCCCATACCAAGGTCGTCAGCCTCGATTTCGAGGATTACCCGTTCGAAGCCACCAAGGCCGACCACGCCTGCGATCTGTGCGGGGCCGGGGACAGCTATCTTGACGAAGTGATCACGGATGATGCGGGCAGCCGGATGTTTGTCTGCTCGGACACGGACTATTGCAGATCCCGCCGCGCGGCAGGGCATGTGGGTCGACTGGGCACGGAGGATGCAGCATGACGCCCCTTTTGCAAGTCAACGGAATCGAGAAACGCTATGGCGCGCGGATCGGATGCGCGAATGTAAGTTTCGATCTCTACCCCGGCGAGGTGATGGGGATCGTCGGCGAAAGCGGGTCTGGCAAGTCCACCCTGTTGAATTGTCTGGCAGGTCATCTGGAGCCTGACGCGGGGCAAGTGGTATTCGATACCCGCGCGGATGGTCCTGTGGACACCGTGACCATGTCCGAACCGGAACGGAGGATGCTTGGTCGTACCGATTGGGCTTTTGTGCACCAGCATGCCCGCGATGGGTTGCGGATGTCAGTGAGCGCCGGCGGCAACATCGGTGAACGGTTGATGGCCGTGGGGGACCGTCACTATGGCGATATCCGCGACAAGGCGATCGACTGGTTGGGCCGGGTCGAGATCGAAGCGTCTCGGGTCGATGACCGTCCGACTGCATTTTCCGGCGGCATGCAGCAGCGTTTGCAGATCGCGCGAAACTTGGTGACGGGGCCTCGGCTGGTGTTCATGGATGAACCGACAGGCGGGTTGGACGTCTCGGTTCAGGCCCGGCTGCTGGATTTGCTGCGAGGTCTGGTGCGTGAGATGGGGCTGAGCGCCATCATCGTCACCCACGACCTGGCCGTTGTGCGCCTGCTCGCGGATCGGCTGATGGTGATGAAAGACGGTCATGTGGTCGAGGCCGGGCTGACCGATCAGGTGCTGGACGATCCACAGCATGCGTATACGCAGCTGTTGGTCTCCAGCGTTTTGCAGGTTTGAGTATTTGGGAAAAGACAAAGCTATGATTGAGCTGAATGATGTGAGCAAGAGCTTTACCCTGCACAACCAGGGCAGCGTGGTCATTCCAGTGATGGACGGCGCATCGCTCAAAGTGCGGCCGGGCGAATGTGTTGCCCTGACCGGCGCGTCTGGCGCTGGGAAATCTACCTTGATGCGGGTGATCTACGGCAACTATCTGGCTGCGTCCGGCAAAGTGCTGGTTGGCGGTCTGGATGTGGCGCAGGCCGAGCCGCGCGAAATCCTGGCGCTGCGGCGCGAAACACTTGGCTATGTCAGCCAGTTTCTGCGGGTTGTCCCGCGCGTGCCGACACTGGAGGTGGTGGCAGAGCCGCTTTTGGCCTTGGGCTGTGACAGGCAGGCGGCATTGGACAAAGCGGCGGGCTTGCTGAAGCGGTTGAACATACCAGAACGCCTCTGGTCGCTCAGCCCGACCACGTTTTCTGGTGGTGAGCAGCAACGTGTAAACATTGCACGCGGATTTGCGCATGACTATCCGGCGATGTTGCTGGATGAGCCGACCGCCAGTCTGGATGCTCGGAATCGGGAAACGGTTCTGTCGCTGATCGAAGAGGCTAAATCACGTGGCGCGGCGATTGTTGGAATATTCCATGACGTCGACGCGCGTGAGCGTGTTTGTGACCGTGAAGTGGATGTGTCCAAGTTCACGCCCGGGCTGGCCGCATGACCCTCGCCCCCGTAATAGCGGTTGTCGGACCTTCGGGTGTTGGCAAGGACAGCGTCATGGCGGCGCTGGAAGCGCGCGCGCCGGGAATTCAGCGTTTGCGACGGGTCATTACCCGGCCCGAAGGCGAAGAGGGTGAGGATTTCGACCGGGTTTCAGTCGAGCTGTTTGAACAGATGGTGCTGGACGGCGCCTTTGCCATGCACTGGCCAGCACATGGATTGCTGTACGGCGTACCTGCAACGATAACAGAGCAGCGTCAGCTGTGCCGGGCTGTGTTGGTCAACTTTTCGCGTGCGGTGCTGCTGCAGGCGCAGGCAGTGTTCGGGGATTTGATCGTGATCTCTCTGACCGCTGACACGCAGGTGCTGGCGCGGCGGCTGGCTGCACGTGACCGAGAAAGCACGGGCGAACAAGCCAAACGCTTGGGCCGAGCCAAATCACCGTTGCCGCAAGGGCTCAACCGGGTGATCGAAATCGACAACTCGGGCGCGTTAGAGGATACCGTCAGCGAAATTCTTACCCGCCTTCAACCGGAAAGGGCGTAGCGATGGATCAAGTGAAACCGGCCATCCTCGGCCTCGCCAACCAAAGCCAGATCGCCGATCCGGAAGGGCGACGGCAGAAGCGGCGCAAGATGTGTTGCCAACGCTGTTTCAATGGCCATCAACGTGGCCTTGTCCAACCGGCCGCTGAGCGTGATGTGAAAGCGGAATGCCTCCAACACGTAGGGGTATCCCCAGTGCAACAGATTGGCATCCTGTTCCGGGGTCAGGTTGGCGGCGCGGCGACGCGCCAGTTCCGCCTCGGACGCGGGCGCGCGGAACCTGTCGAGGTCTTGCACACAAGCCGCCGCCAGAGCGTTCAGAGCATGGGTGTCCCCGACCGGGCGCAAGGCCAGAAATCGGCCCAGTTGCGCAATCCCGAGCCCATCCAAGATGACGGGCGCATTGCATGCCGCAAGTTCCGCGCACGCGTTGTGCAGATCGTCGATGGTTTGGCCGTCGCGCAGGCGAAACGGTGGCTTCATCGTCGCGTGCAGCCCGTATTTTCGCGGACCCTCGGTGACGGTTGCCACGTCGATTCCGTCAGCAACAGGATGCAGTACCTGGGTTCCGGTTTCCATGTCCCACCCCAACCAACGGGTTGCGAACCTGGCCCAGTCCGCGCCTGCTGGCGGCGCAAAGTAGATCGCGTATCGCGTGAATGTCACATGGGCCTCCTATTGCTTGGCCGTTCAATAGCTCAAATTGCGTGAAGTTCAGATGACAGAAGACATAATCCTTGCCAATGCCAACCTTGTTCTGCCCGGCGAAACCGTCATCGGCAGTGTTCGTATCGTTGGAGAGAATATTGCAGACATCGACATCGGGGCGTCCGTTCCAGCTGGTGCAACAGACTGCGAAGGAGACTATGTCAGCCCCGGTCTGGTCGAGCTGCACACAGACAATCTGGAACGCCATATCCAACCCCGTCCCAAGGTGGATTGGCCTCACGCTGCTGCAATCCTTGCCCATGATGCGGAACTCGCCAGCACTGGAATAACCACAGTATTTGATGCAATGCGGGTAGGTTCAATCCCATCGGGTGCCGGGCGGTACGGGAAATACGCGCGCGGCTTGTCGAAGGAACTGTGGGAGCTTCGGGATCAGGACGCGCTGAAGATCAGCCATTTCCTGCATCTGCGGGCCGAGGTGTGCTCGGAAACACTGGTCGACGAGTTGGATGAGTTTGGCCCCGAAGATCGGGTTGGGCTGGTTTCGATCATGGACCACACTCCCGGTCAGCGGCAGTTCCGTGATTTGTCCAAGTTCGAGGCTTACATCAAAGGCAAATACGCCATGGACGACGACACGTTCCTGCAGCATGTGGCCCAGCTAAAGGGCCTGCGGGATCACCATGGCGACAAGCATGAGGCCGAAACCGTCGACGCCGCGCGCCGGTTCGGGGCTGTTTTGGCCAGCCATGACGACACGACCGAGGATCAGGTCCGGGTTTCGGCGGGTCACGGCATTCGTCTGGCTGAATTCCCCACCACGGTTGAGGCCGCACGGGCCTGTCGGGTACATGACATCAAGGTGATGATGGGGGCTCCGAACATCATTCGCGGGGGGTCTCATTCCGGCAATGTCGCGGCGCAGGAGCTGGCTCAGATGGACCATCTGGACATTCTGTCTTCGGATTACGTGCCGTCGGCCCTGCTGTTGTCGGCTGTACGGCTGGGTGAGACGTGGGGCGACATGGCGCGCGGACTTAAGACCGTGACGCAGGCCCCGGCGCAGGCTGCCGGATTGCAGGACCGGGGCGCATTGCGCTCTGGGCTGCGCGCCGACTTGATCCGCTTCCGCATGCGCGGAGGCGTCCCGGCGCTAAGCGCGGTATGGTCGCGGGGGCGGCGTGTGGCCTGATCAGGCCAGATAGAACAGGTAGCGGTCGGGCTCGATCGTCTCGGGCCCTTCAATTTGATCGAACCCGACCAGCGGCTGGCCTGAAATCAGCAGCCCACCTGGTTGCATCACCCGTGCGATCAAGGGGCTGAGACGCGCGGCCTCGGCCACATCGTCCTTTTTGATCCCACGCCCAAGGTCGTAGTGGGCCATCGCCATTTTGCGGCCTTCGGTTGCCAGTTTGTCCAGCATCGGTTCAGCTTCGCCCTGCAGAAAGTCCTGGTCTGGCGGGGTGCTGTCCGGGTGGCATTGCAAGACCCGGTCCATGACCCAGATACGACGGCCGGGCAGGATCTCGCGCAGATGATCATAGGTCCGCCCGTTGCCCAGACCCATGTCCAGAACGTCGCCTGTTTTCTCTGCGATCCGTGCCGCGGCCCAGTTCAGACCGTCGCGCTGGGCTGTCAGGCGGCGCAACATTGAATCCAGTCGGCTCATCGAGGTCTCCGTATCAGTGTTTCGGGGCGGTCCAGATCAGCGCAGGTCCGCCCAGCAGTCTTTGCAACAACGCTTCGGTGAAGCTCCATATCTCCTGATCATGGACCAGATGGTGGGTCAATACGCCAAGTGGCTCGGACGGGTCGGTGCGACCCTCTCTGCGGTCGCGCAACACAAAAGCGGTTCTTCTGATCAGTGCGTCCGGCGAGGCCAACCCACGTGTGCCGCGCCAGTCAATAGGATCGATATGCGTGTTCACCTGCTCCAAACCCGGTGCTGCATAAGCCTTGGGTCGTGGCGTTGCGGTCGACAGGATACGATAGCCGAGTTTGGGAAGATGCACCGCGACCTCGGGCGCGATTCTGTTCCAGGGTGGCACGAACATGGGCCTGAAATCCTGTTCGAACAGCGTGCGAAACTGCGCAATTCCTGCCGCCGCATCTTCTACAATCTGGGCAATCGGGCGGTGCAGGCGGAATTCTGATTTCTTTTCGTCCGGCGGTGCATGGTTTTTGTGCGCCCAACCATGGACGACCGGTATCAAGTTCGGTGTCCGCGCCATGTAGTCGGCCAAATCCGGTTTGGCATCGCACGGGATAACCGCGACATGCACCGCCAGCCCAAGCCGTTTGGACAGATCGGACAGGCGTTCCAGCTGCGGGGTCCAAGCAATCGCATCATCATCCCGCCACCAAAGAGGAAAAGACAGACCCTGCGCGCGCCAGTGTTCCAGCTCTTGATCCAAAACGTGCCAGTCTGGGGTCATGCGCGGGTGTCCCAAAGTTCTTCCGCAATCTCCACGCTACGCCGCGCTCCGTGAAAGCTGAAGCCCTGCGGTGTCCGAGGAGCGTCGGACATGACCCGAAGAAGAGCATCGGTCAGAGCTGTGTCGCTCAGGTTCCGGCTATCGAGCACCTCCATCGCCGATAGTTCCGACAAGCTTTTTCCGCGAAGCCCTTGTTCAACTTCCTTGCCGTCATCGAAGGGCACAAGAACCGCCGGAGTACCGGATTGCAGCAGGTCCAGTGCAGTGTTGTAGCCACACATGCTGACCGAAGCGGCCGCATGCGGCAACATCTGCCGAAAATCGGGGCGAACCCCTTCAACGGTCACAGAAACGCCTTTGGCCAGGTCCGACAGCTCAGAAATGCGATCCCGTGCGTCGCGACCGCCAACCAACAGGCGCCAGCGCCTGTTGGGCATCTTTCGGGCGGCCTCGATGGCCGCGCGAAAGATCGGTTGCCCCACCGATCCACCACCCGCGCTGACAAGGATTTCCCCGTCTCCCAATGCTTCGGGATGGGCACCAGGCGGGTCCGGCGCGACAAATCCTGTATAATGCAACAGCGGTTCCAGACGATCCGAGACAGGCCAGCTGACAGACAGCGGCGTGACACTTTCATCGGCGTGTACAAGAACCCCATCATAGAACCTCTCGATGATGTCATCAGCGCGCTCGACTTTCGCTGGCTTTGACGGAGGTGCCAGAATATCGCGGACCGAACTGAGGATGATCGGACGTTGCGCCAGCTCGTGCGCGGCGTTCAGCGCTGCTGAGAATTCATTTGCCAAAGCACGGCGGCCGAAGGGGTAAAGTTCGGTGATCAGGACATTTGGTTGGAACGAGAGAACGGTCTGGACCAGCGCCGCGCTGCGGGCCGTCCGGTAGGCGTCGTCCGCCACCTGACCGTCTTCCGTCAGGAGACGGGTGAAATCGGTCCCGTCCGAGCGCAACGGCGGCAGACCAAACACGGTCAGGCCGGAACTGTCCAGTTGGGGTGCGGGCATTCCGCCGGACACGACCAGCACCGTATGCCCGCCCTCGACAAAGGCCCGGCCTAGCGTCAGCGCACGGCTCAGATGCCCGGTCCCCAGCAAATGAGTGACGATCAGCATGACGTTCATGCGGTGCCTCCACGCTTACTCAGGCGAACCGGTTCCGGGTCGGGTGTCATGGTGGCGATGTCGATGACAAAAAGCCGGTTGCGTTTGATTTTGAAAGGGGCGGGCCCATCAAAATCCCAACCCCAGGCGCGCGCCAGAATGACCCGCATGATACCGATGTGACACACCGCAAGCGCATCTTGCTGCAAATCCGCCAGCCACGGGGTGAGACGATCCCAAAGCTCTGCCGGGCTTTCTCCGTTCGGGGGGCGATAGTCCCAACCCCAGTCTTCGATATGTCGATACCCGCTGGATTCATCTTCGATCAGATCGACGCCGCGCTGCCCTTCCCATTCCCCCCAGTTCATCTCGATCAGGGCGCCGCTGGTCAAAGGAGAGCGGCCCGAGATAATCAGCGCGGTCTCTTTGGCGCGCCGCAGCGGGCTCGCCCAGAGTTGGGCTGCCTGCCATGTGGCGGGTAGAGCGTAGGTGGACAACTCGGCTCGTGCTGCGGGATCCAAATTGATATCGCTGCGCCCCTGAATCCGCCCGGCGCGGTTCCAAGCGGTATGACCATGGCGCAGAAGGGCCAATCGGGTCATGCCGAACCCTCCAGCATCGGGCGAACAGTGGTCCAGAACTTCCACGTTGCAGCGGGCATCAAGTGATGGTCGACGATGTATTTTCTGGCCGCCTGCCCCAAATCTTTCCTGTCTGTGCTGTTTTGCAACAGGTGCTGGATGCATTGCGCCAGACCTTGCGCGCCTTGATTGACCGAGGGGTATTCGGACGGTGCAAGAACATCCCGTACACCCGGACGGTCCTGAGCCACCACAGGCAGGCCCGCTGCCTGAGCCTCGAGATAAATCATTCCGTAGGCTTCATTCACGCCCGGCCAGACCAGAAAGCCAGAGGTTTGATAGATGCGGACTAGGCTATCCCGGTCCAGTTGGCCGAGAAAGATCACCTTGTTGCCAAAAGGGGCCATCAGCGCCTCGACCTGCGCCCGGGCTGGGCCGTCGCCTGCAATATGCAGCTGCCAATCACCCGTGAGCATGGACAAAGCCTCTGCCAACAGCTGATACGAGGCCAATTTGTCGCCGTACCGCATCATACCCACCGCCAGCATCGGACCTTCGGTTGCGCTTTGCGGTGGCAAGTCGGGTAAAGGCAGGAATGGTGGCAGCTCGATCAGTTTCTGTTGTCCAAAGCGATCGCGCTCCAACGTGATCAGGTCATTTGCGGTATGGTAGAAAATGACTTTTGCTGCGTCGCAGGCATCGTGTGCTGCTTGGGCGAAATCCGCCCACGGTCCCTTCAGACGGCTGTTTGCCCGTGTGCTTTCCATCTGAATGTAGGGGATGCCGCGCGCGGCGCAGATCTGCGGTCCAATCAGGTCCGGGGCTTTGTAATAGTTGTGATATGTCACCCAAAGGCTCGTATCCTGCGGCATCTCATCCATCAGACGCTGCGCCTCAGCCTGCGCAGCTGTACGCAGCGATTGCTGGACGGCACCATCGCCAGTTTTGTCGTAGATGCGCAGCTGAGACACCAGATCGACAGGGTCGCCATTGGCGGCAATGGCCCGCATCAGGTTCCGCGCCATTTCGCGGTCGCCCGAAGGGGTCGGGCTGCTCGGAGATTTCATGGGCGCGTAGAACGCAACGCGGGTCATCAGACCGTTTCCGCGCAGAGTGCTGTCAGGCGTTGCGACAGTCTTGCAATGCCGGGGTCCATCCGGAACTCGGCAATCAGGCGGTCATAGGCAGCGGCGGCCATTGTTGCGGTGTCCGCGGGGTCGGTCGCAAGCGCCAGCATCGCGGCTGCCAAAGCCCTCGGGTCGTCATCGGACAAGAGACCGTGGGTCCCGGAGGAAATGAATTCCGGAATGGCCGAGACCGGCGTCGACAGGATCGGCAACCGTTGTGACGCGGCCTCCATCAGGACATTCGGCAGCCCATCCCGATCGCCATCCGTGGCAATACGGCTGGGCAGGACAAACAGATCGGACTGGCGCATGGCTTGGATGACTTCTGGCTGATCGCAAGCCCCTTTCCAGCTGATCTTGTCCGCGATACCGGCTTTGATCGCTCGCGCGCGCAAAGCGTCCCCCAATGCACCGCCACCGATATGGGTCCAGTGCCAGTCAAGTGAATCCGGCAACAACGCCAATGCGTCGATCAGGTGGTCGAAGCCTTTTTTCTCGACCAGCCGTCCGACAGATAGCATGTGAAAGGGTTCATCCGCTATGCGCTGCTTGCGGTCCGGCGGGGCCGGGAACCGGGTGAGGTCCAGCCCGTGATAGATCAGGTCGACGCGCGCGGGATCGTCGGCGAGGTCGCGCAGATGCACTGCCCCGACGGCTGTGCATGTTGCACCAAAGGCGGCGCCATGAGTCGTCGCCTGCAGCTTTTCGCGTTTTTCCCAGTCGGGTGAAGTCCAGATATCCTTTGCGTGCGCCGAAAAGCTCCATGGCACCGCACGCATGATGGCTGCATAGCGGGCCACCGATGAGGGCGTATGCATGAAATGGGCATAAAGCGCCTGCGTCGCGTCGGGCAGTTCTGCGGCCAATACGCAGGCTTGCCCAAAGCGACGGATACGGTTGTGGGTCGGATCGCGTCGCAGGTCCTGCCGCCAGATACTGTATGCCTCGGCATAGCCCGGCAGGCGCTGAGCGACGGCTCGCGCAGCCCAGACGCGTTGCGGTTCCTGATAGAGGTACTCCGGCAGATAGTGCACGTGACCGGCAAACCGATCATGCAGCGGATGGCGCTTGGTGTCGGTCGGGTGGCGCAGGGACCAGATATCAAACCTGTGCCCCGCCTCCTGCAAGGCGACCAGTTCCTGCGCGATGAACGTCTCGGACAGGCGCGGCCATCCCTTGACCAGCACCGCGAGTTTCGGGTCTGGGGATGTCATCCGGTGGCCCGTTCCTGTTCCCGGCTCAGCAGTGCATCGACCCGGTCTGTTACATAGTCCAGCCCGTCCAGCAACCCATCGCTGATGGCCTGCGAGGGCAGGGGCTGACGGGGCAACTCGCGGATGGCACGGATCATCGAAGTGGCACTCAAGCCGTCGCGCTGTTCGTCCAACATGCGGACCAAACCCAGGTTTTCGGCGTGTGACGCCCGTATCCACTGTTCAAGCCGAGGCGTTGTGCGTGGTACGATCACGGCCCGCTTGTCAAAGGACAGAACCTCGCAGAACGTGTTGTAGCCGCCCATACAGACGACGCCGGCAGCTCCGGCAAACAGGGTTTCAATTTGGGATTCGAACCCAACGGCGGTAACACGCCCATTCAGAGCGGCGACACGGGTTTCGAACTCGTCCCGGGATTCGCCGGAAAGAAACGGGCCATAGACAAGGATTGCACGGGGCGACAGGGTCGGGTCCTGCTCGTAGGCAGAAAGGACCAGATTGACCATTGCCTTGCCATCGCCGCCGCCGCCGGGCGTGATCAGGATATAAGGCTGTTCGGGCGATTCCCCGACAGGGCCGAGGTCACGGCGCAGGTATCCTGTCCAATGCAGGCGTGCCCGTGCTGCAGCGCTTAGGGGCAGGCCCTTGGTCGGGTCGTAGATCGAATGCAGGCCGTAGACCCAGATCTCGTGATAGAACCGGTCTGTCGCGGCAATCGCATCCTTGCGCTCCCATTCCGCGGCCAGAACCTCGGGTTCGTCCAATACGTCGCGAAGGCCCAGAACCAGTTTGGTGTCGCAGGAATGTTCCAGATACTCCAGCGTCGGCAGAAGCTCGCCGCGAAAGCCGGTCGGTTCCTTGTCGACGATCAGCACATCAGGATTGAACTGTTCAATGGCAGTCTGGATCAGGCCCGATCGCAACTCGGTTACTTCATCAATGCCCATGCCAATCGTGCGCGCAGCGTACGATCCGTCGGCACGCTTGGTCACGCCGGGCAGGCGCACATGGTCAACCCGACGGGGAAAAGTGAACCGTCCGGCCACCGGCGAACCTGTCAGGATCAGAGCCGAGGCACTGGGGTCTGCTTCTGTTATTGCGGCCGCCAGCGCGCGCGACCGTCGCAAGTGCCCCAAACCAAACGTGTCATGGCTGTAAAAAAGCAGGCGCGGCGCGCGGCCCGGGGTATTCTGGTTTTTGCCTAGGCTCATACGTTCGCCTGTATTCTTGGACTCAGTGCTATTTCCGCGCGTTTGCAAGCGGTATCGTATAATTTCTGGCTGTGCTTGCCAAAGAGGAATTTGCCTGCACGCAAATGTGCCAAGCATGGCGATTTGGCAACAGGAATTTGATGGCTTTGACCCATTTTGCACCAGTGTTTGGCATTCCCCGCAGAATGATCGAAACAGTCAGCCAAAAAGGCAGAGAACCCATTTGCGAGCGCTCATATTCAATTTTTGTCAGATTGGAAACATCTGTGCTGGATTGTGCGCGCAAAACACGCATTCCCAGGTTGTCAAACTTGCCAGGAGCGAGGATTTGAACCGGACCGACAGGTTCTGTACGGTGTCCCCCATCTGCAAAACTGGATGCAACATCTTATGAAACCAAACTTTCTGGCCGCGGTCGTACTGGCAGTTTTCACTCTGATACTGGCCGCCCCGTCACATGTGGCCGCACAGGCGTCGCTGATACCGGGCTATTCATCCGGGTCCGACACCGCTGAGACGACTGCGGATAGTGAGCTTGCGGATGCGATCCGGGCCGCCAGCGAGGCCGGGGCCAGCGTGATCGTGATCGACAGTGCCGGGCAGGTCGTCACAAGTTCGGGGTCTCAGGCAAATGGCGCGTCCTCCGAGGCTGAAGCCGACCCGATGGCCGCATCGTCGCAACTGATGCAGGCACAGGAGCGGTTCTCCAAGTTTCGCGCGTCCGTTCAGTCGCGTCTCGAGGCGCTGCCGTATTCCGTGTTCGAGGTGCAGTACATTTTGCGCCAAACCAGCCCCGATGGCCGTATCCAGACCTATGTCGAGGTGCTGGGGTGGAACATTGTCTTCCTTTTGCTGGGACGATGGTTGTCCACCGAGATCTATGGCAAACGTTTCGCAAGACGCTGGGTCGTGGCCCGGATAAAGGAAAATCCGCAGGGCTATCGCGAAAAAATGCCGTTTCTGGTGTTCCGGTTCCTGATGGGGATCGGCGGTACGATCTTCGCCATGTTGATGGCGCTCATCGTGGGGTATCTGTTCTTTGGCGAGGCTGAAGACATTTCGATCCAGTTCACTGTGACGGCGATTTTCACGGCATACTTCATGGCTCGGACAATTTCGGACCTGTGGCGGATGGTTCTGTCGCCTTATCTGAGCCAGTACCGCCTGCCGCCCTTTTCGGACCGTCATGCTAAACGACTGTATATCTGGGCATCGGCGGTCGCGACCTATGATGTTTCGGTGGTTCTGTTTTCCACCTGGGTGGCGGATTTCGGGTTGAACTACAATGTGTATGCGTTGGTCTATGGTTGCCTGACCCTGTTTGGTGCATTTCTCAATATACTGATGATCCTGTTCAATGCTGGTGCCATTTCAAACGCCATCCGGGGCGGACGTGCGCCTTCTCAGGTGTCCTGGATATTGCGGTTCATCTCGTTTGCCTGGGCGCCTGTGCTGAGCGTCTACATCGTGTTCAGCTGGTGCAAACTGGCCGTTGATCTGGTGCTGGAGAACGACAACTCGGTCCCGATTGTCGCCAGCAGCTATGCGATTTTCATGTCGGTTGTCGTGGCCTACGGCGCGATGAACTATCTGCTGGAGCGGTATTTCGACCGCAACCGGAAGATGGACGAGAAAAACGCCGATGCTGAAACGTCTCAGGACGAGGCACCGTCAACCACCCCTGAAGCCGCGCAAAGAAAACACACGATTCTGACCTACGAGGATCTTGCCCGACGCGTAGCTGGTATCCTGGCCTTTGTTGTTGGGCTCTATGCGCTGGTCGTGATCTGGAACCCGGAGGCAAGCTGGAGCGAGGATCTGCCGATCGGGCGTGCGCTGGATGTGATGGTCATCCTGTTCATCGGATACATCCTGTTCAATTTCTTCCGCATCTGGATCGACAGCAAAATCGCCGAAGAAGTCGCTGATGACGGCGAAGCAGAACTGGGCGACGAAGGCGGAGAAGGCGGACAGAGCCGCTTGGCAACGCTGCTGCCGCTGTTCCGGGGGGCAATTCTGGCCGTTGTGGTTGTCACCATCGTGCTGATCGTGCTGATGGAACTGGGTATCAACGTCAGCCCTCTGTTTGCAGGTGCTGGTGTGATCGGGTTGGCCGTTGGCTTTGGCTCGCAGACGCTGGTGCGTGACATCTTCTCGGGCGCGTTTTTTCTGCTGGATGATGCGTTCCGCAAGGGAGAGTACATCGACATCGGGGATGTGAAGGGGACTGTCGAGAAAATCTCGGTTCGGTCTTTCCAGCTGCGCCATCATTTGGGCGCTCTGAACACCATCCCCTTTGGCGAAATCAAGGTGCTGACCAACTATTCCCGCGACTGGGTGATCATGAAGCTGCCATTGCGGGTGACCTACGATACGGATGTCGAGAAGGTTCGAAAACTCATCAAGAAGCTGGGCCAGCAGCTGCTGAGCGATCCGGTGATCGGTGAGAACTTCATCCAGCCATTGAAATCGCAGGGTGTGATCGAGATGCAGGATTCAGCGATGATCATCCGGGTCAAGTTCATGACCAAGCCGGGGGATCAGTGGCTCGTGCGCAAGAAGGTCTATCAGGAGATCCGAGAACTGTTTGCCCAGGAAGGCATCAGGTTCGCCCATCGTGAGGTCACCGTGCGGTTGGCCGATGGCAAAGAGGCTGAAGACCTGACGCCCAAGCAGCGCGACGCCGTGACCGGAGCCGTGCAGGCCGCGATTGATGAGGATTATCTGGACGACATCGGACCGGGAGGCGACGACCGCTAGCGGCTGCTCCCGCCCCTTGGGACTGCGTCTCTGACGAGACGCTGCCCAAAGCGTTGGGCCGGGCCGCGCGTGCCGCGCGGCGGGTAAGTCAGGCGGTCGCGTCGTGCCACTGAGGGTCCGATGTTCCCAGCTTTGCGGCGGGCCGATCCCACTGCATCTTTGTTTGACCGACGCTGAGTGCGGGCTTCAGACGATGACCGGTGCCCCAACCCGAGGTTTCCGGGTCAGTCATGTAGTCTGTGTGCGTCGCATCGATTGCGTCTTGCCCGGCTTCGCTTTTGCCCAGGATGGCCAGAAGTTCCGCTGTTCGGGCAAGCGACAGGTGCCCCAGCATGGCGGAACTGCCGGATGCGGCCTCAGCCATGGCGGAGAGAACGGTCGCGGCCATCAGGTATCCGGTGGCGTGATCCAAGGCCTGCGCAGGCAGGGGTGTCGGTTTGTCCGAATTTGCCCATTCCATTCCGGCATGAGCAATTCCCGCGCTCATCTGAACAAGGCTGTCGAACCCACGGCGCGTGGCCCATGGCCCCTGCCAGCCATAGGCGTCCAGAGTGACCTCGATACGGTTTGGGGCCAATTCATCCCGTTTCGCTTTGCCCAGCCCAAGCGCGTCCAAAGCGCCGGGCCGGTAGCCGTGAACCAAGACATCTGCACGGGACAACAGCCCGTGCAATTTCTCCAACCCATCGGGGGTCTTGAGGTCCAGATAGGCACAACGCTTGCCCAGCGATATGTCGGGAATGATACCGGGTTCATCCCAACCGGGTGGATCGATACGCAGCACATCGGCACCAAATCCGGCCAGGGTGCGGGTCGAGACAGGGCCTGCGAGAACACGGGTCAGATCGAGAACCCGAAGCCCTGCCAACGGACGCGCGATCGTCGCTTCGGGTCGGTCGCGCAGGGTGACATGTCGCGGACCCTGCCAGTTGATCAGCGGATCGCGGGTGACAGCACGGCCTTGCGGGTGATCCAGCCATTCAGTCCGGCTTCGCATGGCGGCCGCGACGCCACCTTCGGCGATAATGCTGTTTTCTAGATCAGACACATTCATGCCGCGCAGCGCCTGCGTGACCGCATCACGATCTGCGGGGGTCCCCAGGACCTTCAAGGCGGCCGCACGGTGACGCGCAATATTGGTGTGCAACCTGATCCAACCGTCCGACGCGCGGTAGTCCCCTGCGATGGCGTCCCATAGGCTGGGCATCTCCCAGCCATCGGGTTTGAAAGAAAAGCGGTACCACAGCGAAGCGAGACGATGGTTGACTGTGACCTCGGGTTCTTTCTGTGACAGATTAATTGCCACCATCAACCGAGCCAGTTCTTGACCGACGGCGGCAAAGCTGGCTGTCGCCAGTTCAGACACGGCAAAGGCGCTGGGCAGCGCTCCGGTGCCCGTGGTGCGATAGCTGCCTGTCGCCGGAAGAGATGCAAGCAGGCTCATTGCTGATACGGGTCAAGGCTGTCGCGCAACCCGTCGCCGAGGAAGTTGAAAGCCAGCACGACAACGATGATGGGCAGCATCGGAATGGCCGTCCAGGGGTAGATCTCGATCGACGCGAGGTTCTGCGCGTCGTTCAGCATCACGCCCCAACTTACCGCAGGCGCGCGCAGGCCAAGGCCGAGGAAGGACAGCGCTGTTTCACCCAGGATCATTGCCGGGATCGATAGGGTGGCCGAGGCGATGAGATGAGACATGAAGTTCGGCAATAGGTGCTTGCGAATGACCCGACCTGAACTTGCACCCATCATCTCGGCGGCGCGGACGTATTCTTCTTCGCGTAAGGACAGGAATTTGGCCCTGACAGATCGCGCTAGCCCGGGCCAGTCTAGGATGCCAAGGATGATCGAGATGATGAAGAACACCGCGACCGGGCTCCAGTTTGATGGCACGGCGGCAGATAGGGCCAGCCACAAGGGCAATTCAGGAAGCGAGCGCAGAACTTCAATCACGCGGTTGATGGTCCAGTCGATGCGACCACCAAAATACCCGGCGATTGACCCAAAGAGGATACCAAGAAAGAACGAGACCGAGATGCCGATCAGGCCAACGGTCAAGGACAGTTGCGCGCCGTACAGGATGCGGCTGAAAATGTCGCGTCCCAGCCGGTCCGAGCCCCACAGGAACAGTGTCGTGTCATCAGGGGCGCAGAACAGGTGCGTGTCCGATGGGATGAATCCGGCCAGGCGGTATTCGGAACCTTCGCAGAAGAACTTGATCGGGCGTGGGTCGTCTGTGTCCGGCACAAACTTCCACTGGAAGGTTTCCAGATCTGCTTCAGCGGTTATCGGGTAGACAAACGGGCCGACGAATTCGCCCTCGTGGAACCAGTTGATTGACTGGGGCGGCGCATAAAGGTGCTCTCCGTTCCTGTCGTTGGGACCGTAGGGTGCGATGAATCCGGCGAATGGCAGCATCAGATAGCAAAGCAGCAGGAAGATACCCGAGATCAGGCCCAGCTTGTGCGTCCTGAATTTGCGCCAGACCAGTACCCAGTTCGGCGCATCCAGATCCGCGCGCTCCAGCTGCTGGACCGAGGCCTGAGGGTCGAAGGGTGCGTCATCGACGTATCGATTGTCGGGGCGGTCGGTCATGCTTCGCGCCCCTCGTATCGGATACGCGGGTCAAGCATAACCAGCAGGATGTCCGAGATCATGGTGCCGATCAGGGTCAGAAGGGCGACGAACATCAGGATGAACGCAGACAGGAACTGATCCTGTGTCTTCAGAGCCGTCAGCAGCGTCGGGCCGATGGTTTGCAGGCCCAGCACCACAGAGACCAGAACCGAGCCGGACACCATCGACGGCAGCAGGTTGCCAATGTCGGCCACAAACGGATTGAACGCCACGCGCAACGGATACTTGGTCAGCATCCGCGAGGGCGCCATGCCTTTGGCAATCGCGGTTTCAACGTAAGGCTTGCCCAACTCATCCAGCATATTCGCACGCAGGCGCTGCATCATCGCCGAGGCCCCCGACGTGCCGATGACGAAGGTGGGCACGATCAGGTGCAGCAGGATGGATTTCAGCTTGTCCCAGCTCATCGGTTCGCCTTCGAACCTGGGGTCCATCAAGCCGCCGATGGGAAGGTTGAAATACTGATGCCCATAGTAGAACAGTATCAGCGCCAGCAAAAAGTTCGGGGTCGCCAAACCCAGATATCCAACAAAGGCCGAGGTATAGTCGATCCATGTGCGCGAGCGTGCAGCGGCAAGCACGCCAAGGGGCAGGGCAACCGCATAAACGAACAGAATTGCGGCCAGATTGACCACCACGGTCAGCCAGAGTGTATCGCCCACGATCTCTGACACGGGTCTGTCAAACTCAAAGGACCAGCCATAGTTCCCCTGCAACAGGCCTTCGAACCCGTGGGGACCGGGCCAGAAGCCGATCCAGATCAGGTATTGCTCCCACATGGGGCGGTCCAGTGCGTATTCGGTGCGCAGGAATTCAGCCTTGGCCACACCCGCCGATTGGCCCGAGGCCTGAAGTTCGGCGATCTGGTTGCTCAGATAATCGCCGGGGGGCAGGTTGATGATGACGAAAACCAGAACTGAGACCACCAACAGGGTCAGCAGCATCGTGAAAAAGCGATACACCACGTAGCGCAGCATGACCATTTAGCTGCTCCTGTCAGTCGACCAAAAAGAACTCGTCCGGGCGATGAATGCCGAAATGCGCGCCGGGTTCCCAGGCCCACATGGCCTGTTCGGGTACGTTGCGCAGACGGTTTGACACGACGATGGGTTGCGGTGCGCCATTCAGGATGCCGATGGCAAACAGTTGATCGGCATGGATGTTCAGCATTTCAGTCCAGACAGCCCCACGCGCTTCATCGGTGGTGGCGACTTCCCAATCATGGGCCAGTTGCATCAGACGCTCTGCCGCAGGCATGTCCGGGGCTTCGCCGACCTCTCCGCCGGTCTGATAGAACTGTCCCCATTTGGGCCAGGACAGAAACACCTGATCGGTGGGCGCAAGATATGCAGGTGAAGTATGGGTCTGTGGCAGCCCGTCATCCCAGCCGAACCACACCGATGCCATTGTGTTTCCGGCAAAGACACGGTTGCGCAGGATGTCGCGGTCCAGCGGACGCATCACCAGATCGACGCCAATTTCGCGCCACGTGTCAGTGACGATCTGCAGGGCGTTTTCCACCTCTTGCCGTTCCCCGGCGGTTTCGATGATCAGCTCCATCGGGCGGCCATCCGGCAGCAGGCGAATGCCGTACTTGTTGCGCTCGGTCAGCCCGGCCTCATCCAGCAGGGCGTTGGCGAGGTCGGGATCGTACTGCGCCCAGGCTTGCGCATTTTCCTCGGTATAGAACGGCGAGGCAGGCAGAACCGACATTGCGCCCGGCTTGGCCAGTTTGAAATACAGCGCCTGATTGATGGTTTTGCGGTCGATACCCATAGACAGCGCGCGGCGGACCCGAACATCCCGCAGAACATCGCGCCAGACTTCGTCCACATAGTTCAGGTTCGGATAGATCGCGATCTGAGAGGCCACGCCGGTCTTCCAAAGCAGCGTTTTGTAGTCGCCGACCTTTTCGCCTTTCTTCAAAATGGACGCATCCCGGAACGACAGCCCGCGCCCCTGCAGATCGCTTTCACCGGCATTGGTCTTTGCCGCAACCAGCCCGGGGGCAACGATCTCCATCTCGACGATGTCGATATAGGGCAGTTGTACACCGTTTGAATCAATACGGTGGTAGTAGGGATTGCGCACAAAATTGTGTCGGATCTTCTTACCGGAACTTGCGTTCAGCCAGGGTTGCAAAGTGGGCAATTCGTGATTGTCGAATTTATACAGGTTGTCCAGTTTGTTATGAAGGGCGGCCCAGCTTTTTACTCGGGCATCATTGACTTCAAAGGCCAGCTTTTCGGAGTCAGCGAATTTTTCGTGATACTGCTTGAGAAAAGCTGAGGGCCGATAGATGAAAGGCGGGCGGGCCTGTGCCAGGGATTGCAGGAAATCAGGGTTGGGATCGTCCCATTCAAAGATCACGGTCTTCTCATCGGGAAAAGACACCGTTGGGGTCTTGCCCTCGACAATCAGGAAGTCGGGCGGGCCCGAAGGGCTAAGCAACTCGTTGTTTGCAACATCTTCCCACCAATAGCGAAAATCTTCCGAGGTAAAGGGCGACCCATCGGACCATTTGTGCCCTTCGCGCAGGTGCAGGGTGAATTTTCGATTGGCGTCAACCTCGAACGAGGCCAGCAGGTCAGGTACGATCTTGTAGTTCTCATCGAACCCGACCAGTCTGGCGTATCCATACACCACCATCTGGCGGATATCCTTGGAGCGGGTCACCATGGTCCGCAGCGTACCGCCGGGCGTTCCGAATTCCCGTCCTTTGGCGACCAGATCAACGACCAAAGGTTCTTTGGGCAGGCGCTCTGCCACTGGCGGAAGATCACCGGCATCCACTTCATTGGACCAGAATGCGCTTTCTTGTGGCGTAGGCGTCTCGGCATGCGCCGAAAGCGTCCAACCGAAGGCCAGCAAACTGGCCAGGATCAAAGGGCGAGTGGTCTTAAACATGGCAGCGTACCTTATGGCCCGGTTCCAATTCCACAAGCGAGGGTATCACGGTGTCAGAGAAACGGAAGGCTTCATCCCAACTGTCCGGCGCGCCGGCTCCCAGCGAGACCAGTTGAAGGTTGATCGGGCGGTTGATGTCGGGTTCGGGTTGAGCGGCAATCAGCGCCTTGGTGTAGGGATGGCGGGGATTGTAGAACAGCGTTTCGGGCGGGGCCTGTTCGACGATCAGTCCCCGACGCATCACAGCCACCTCGTCAGCGATGCGCGCGACCACGGCCAAATCGTGAGAAATGAAGAGGTAGGACAAGGTCAGGCTGTCTTGAAGATTTTCCAGCAAGGTCAGGATTTGCTCCTGTACGGAGACATCCAAAGCCGAGGTCGGTTCGTCACACACAATAAGCTGCGGGTTCAGCATCATGGCGCGAGCGATAGACAGACGCTGACGTTGCCCGCCGGAAAAAGCGTGTGGATAGCGTTTGAGCATATCTGCGTTCAAACCCACGCGTTGCAGCATCTCGGCGGCCTTGTCTCGCTGTTCGGAAACGGAACCGATCCGATGAATTTCCAACGGTTCGGTCATGGCATCCTGAATGCGCATACGGGGACTGAGCGAGCTATAGGGGTCCTGAAACACCATCTGTGCCTTGCGCTGAAACGCGGTGCGCTGCGCGCGGGTCATCTGGTGCACCGTGATCGGCGCGTCGCCTTGTGCGGTGCAAAACAGCACTTCTCCACCGGGGTCGGGCAGTTCTGCGCCCAAAGCTATTCGTGCCGCGGTGGTCTTGCCCGAGCCGCTTTCCCCTACGATCGCCAGTGTCTTGCCACGCGCGAGCTTCAGGTCGACGCCACGACAGGCGTGGATTTTCTTGTCAGACTGCCAGCCTTTGCTGGACCGCATCGTGTATGTTTTCGACACGCCCTTCATTTGCAGGATCAGGTCTTCGTCCGGCATCGGCAAGCCGACGGCGTCCTGATCCGGGATCGTTGGGGCTGCATCGAACAACTGCTGGGTATAAGGGTGTGCAGGAGCGGTCAGGATGGGCGCAGCGGGACCTGCTTCCATCACCCGGCCTTTGTGCATGACGACCACTTGCTCAGCCATATTTGCCACAACGCCCAGATCATGTGTGACAAGGATCAGGGCCATGCCGGTTTCACGCTGGAGTTCTTTGATCAGCCCCAAAACCTGCGCCTGCGTGGTTACGTCCAGCGCGGTTGTGGGCTCGTCCGCGATCAAAAGCTCTGGCCTTGCCACCATGGCCATCGCGATCATGGCGCGTTGGCGCATGCCGCCGGACAGCTCGAAAGGATAGGAGTCATAGGCGCGTTGCGGGTCCGGGAACCCGACGCGTTCGAACTGGGTCAGAACCTCCTTGCGGGCCTGCGCCTCGGACGCGCTGCGATGCAACCACAGCACTTCGCTGACCTGATTGCCGATCTTGTGAAGCGGAGAAAGCGAGCGCATCGGTTCCTGAAAGATCATCGCGATCCGGTTGCCCCGAATGCCACGCATCTCGCGCTCACCGATTTGCGTCAGATCCGCCACGCCATTGGAATCGTTCAGAGTAATCGAGCCGCTGCGAATCTGCGCGGTGCGGGGAAGAATGCGCAAGGCCGCGCGGCACGAAATCGTTTTGCCCGACCCCGACTCGCCCACCAATGCAAGCGTCTGTCCAGCCTCAACATCGAAATTCACATCTTGAACAACAGAGCTGCCCGTGCCAAAGCCGATGCTGAGGTCTCTGACGGACAACAACGCATTCATGCGGGTTTTCCACCCGTTTGGCCGCAAACTGGCATCGGCAGTGTTAGCTCCCCGTTTTTTGACACAGTGTCGCGCGGTTACACCCGACTCGTCAAATACGTTCTTAGGCTGAAATGTCGCGGCAATGTGAATCTTTCGTGTCCGAAGCTACACAATTACTTGCGTTTTTGTCATCAAGCCCTGAGCTTGCCGGTTTTATGCTGGCGCCAGGTATCAAAGAGAGAGGTCCCCGTGTCCGAAAACCAAAGCCGTCTGGATCTGTTTATCGACCGCATGGTGTCACAACGCACCTGCCTGGATTTTGCAATCGAAAAGACCGCAGGGATGGCCGGTCCGGTGTTTGAGTTGGGTTTGGGCAATGGCCGGACTTACCACCACATGATCCAGCATATTCAGAACCGCCCGGTTTTTGTGTTCGAGCGCGCAGTGGCGTCGCACCCAGACTCGACGCCGCCCGACGACCGCGTGATTCTGGGAGATGTGCGCGATACCTTGCCCGCCTCTGTGGAACGGTTTGGGGCAACTGCCAGTCTGATCCATGCCGATTTGGGTGGGCACAATCGCAAAAAGAACGATGCGTTTGCCCGCTTCGTATCGCCCCTGATCGAGCCGCTTCTGGCCCCAGGCGGGCTGATGGTGTCGAGCGACAGGATGTATTTTGACGCGCTCACCGAACTGCCCCTTCCGGAAGGGGCAGTTGAGGGGCGCTGCTTTATTTACCAGCGTTGAACCGATTGGCTTCGGCCCGGGTGATGGTGGCAGGACGACAACAACAGGAGGAACGTGATGCAGGCAATCCTGACACTGAACGCAGGCAGTTCGACCATCAAGTTCAGCGTCTATGGCGCCGGGGCCGAACCCTCATTGCTGTTGCACGGACAGGTGGACAATCTGGGTCCGGTCGCTCAGTTGGAACTGTCGGGCGACGGTCTGTCTGAAACGCGCGAGATCGGACCCGCCGACCACGCGGCCGGTGTTACGGCGATTTTGCAGGCGGTCGAGCCGTTGATACAGTCGCACCATATCGTCGGAGTGGGGCACCGCATCGTACATGGCGGTCAGACCTTCGACGGGCCCGTGGTTCTGAATGATCACGTGTTGACCCAACTTGATGCGCTGTCACCGCTGGCCCCGCTGCATCAACCCCACAATCTGGCGGCGGTGCGCGCGGCCCGCACGGCCTTTCCGAATGCGGTGCAGATCGGGTGTTTCGACACGTCCTTTCACGTCGGCCATCCTTTTGTGAATGATGCCTTTGCCATCCCGCGTCGTTTTTACGAGAAAGGCGTTCGCCGATACGGGTTTCACGGGTTGTCCTATGATTACATCACCGGAAAACTGGCTGAGGAATTCCCGGACTTGGCCGCGGGCCGGGTTGTGATTGCGCATTTGGGCAATGGGGCGTCGATGTGCGCCGTTTCCAACGGGAAAAGCATCGGCTCGACCATGGGCTTTTCCGCGCTGGACGGATTGCCAATGGGCACCCGCTGCGGTCAGCTGGATCCCGGCGTATTGCTGTACATGCTGCAACAGGGCCATAGCGTCGAGGCGGTCACACATATCCTCTACAAAAAAAGCGGTCTTCTGGGCCTGAGCGGGATCAGCCATGACATGCGTAGCTTGCTGGAAAGTGATGACCCGCATGCGCGCGAAGCCATCGCCTACTACGTCTTTCGGATCAAGCGAGAGCTGGGGGCAATGGCGGCCATTCTGGGCGGGCTGGATGCCATGGTGTTCTGTGGCGGCATCGGTGAAAATGCTGCGCCGATCCGCCAAAGCGTGCTTGAAGGGATGGAGTTCTTGAACATCCGCCTGAATGCCGATGCCAATGACAGCAATTCCACCGTGATCTCAGATGGCGGTGTGCCATTGCTTGTGATTCCAACGGACGAAGAACGGGTGATTGCGCGTGCCGTAGCCCGGGCGTTGACGTGAGTGCGCGAAAGGAGGAACCCGATGATCTTTTATGACTGCGCGACCGCTCCGAGCCCGCGCCGGGCACGTATGTTCATCGCCGAGAAGAAGTTGGACATCGAAACCCGACAGATATCCATCGCAGACGGAGAGCAACTGAGCGATGCGTTCTGCGCTGTCAATCCCAGAGCAACGCTGCCGGTTCTGGTGACGGATGAGGGCACAGTTCTGACCGAAAACCTGGGCATCGCGGCGTATTTGGAAGCGCGCTTTCCCAACCCCCAATTGATGGGGCGCACACCTGATGAGAAGGGCCTTGTCCTGATGTGGAACGCCATTGTCGAACAACACGGCGGTGCGCCCATTGCCGAAGCGCTGCGCAACGGTCATCCCGCGTTCAAGGATCGCGCTATTCCCGGCCCTGCACGTCACGCGCAAATCCCGGATCTGGCACAAAGGGGCCGGGACAGGGCGGCGGCGTTTTTCGACATGCTCGAGATGCGCCTGCAGGACAGCCCGTTTGTGGCGGGTGACATCTTTACCCTCGCGGATATTTCGACCTTTGTGTTTGTCGATTTCGCGCGCGTGATCAAAATGCGTATCCCCGAGACGCACGCGGCCACACTCGCGTGGTTCGACGGTATCAAAACCCGTCCCAGCGCCAGCCTTTGACCGGACTGCAATGCAACAGGCGGCGGTCAGCCCGTACTCGATACTGTACAGAAATGTCTAGACAGAGGTGAACAGTGCCTCTAGCGTCTCCTCAGAATCTGCTTGGGGAGGTCGGGATGAAGTCCCAGTATCGTGTCGTGATCATCGGGGGCGGCGTTGTAGGCGCCTCGGTTCTGTATCATCTGGCCAAGTTCGGCTGGTCGGATGTTGTGATGTTGGAGCGGCGGCGCCTGGCTTCGGGCTCGTCCTGGCATGCGGCGGGCGGTATTCACGCGCTGAACGCTGATCCGAACATGGCGTCGTTGCAGGCCTATACCATCGATCTACTCAGCGAGATCGAAAAGGAATCGGGTCAGAATATCGGATTGCACATGACCGGTGGCCTGACGCTGGCCGGAACGCCGGAACGCTGGGAGTGGCTGCAGGCGAACTATCGAATTTTCCAGTCCATCGGTATTGACGATTGCGAATTGCTAACACCGCAAGAGGCGCAAAAACGCTGTCCGATCATGTCGACCGACGGCGTTCTGGGTGCGATGTGGGCGGACCGTGAAGGATACATTGACACGACCGGCACCGTTCAGGCCTACGCGACGGCGGCGAAGAAACGGGGGGCTGAGTACTACGAAGAGACAAAGGTCGAAAGCCTTACGCAGACTGCGGATGGTTGGAAAGTTGTTACCGACAAAGGCACCATCACCTGCGAGCATGTGGTGAACGCAGCAGGCCTGTGGGCCAAGCAGGTCGGTCGTATGGCCGGGGTCGAGCTGCCGGTATCGCCGCTCAAGCACCATTACCTGATCACCGACAGCGTGCCCGAAGTGGCAGAAGCTGAGTTCGAGATGCCGATGACTGTGGACCTTGAAGGGTTCACCTATATGCGGCAGGACCAGAAGGGCGTTCTGGTCGGCATCTACGAGGTCGATCATGAACACTGGGCGATGGATGGTGCGCCCTGGAACTATGGTGAGGAGCTGTTTCAGGAACAGCTTGATCGGATCGAGAACGAGCTGACGCTGGGCTTTGAACGCTATCCCTCGATCCAGAACGTCGGCATCAAGACATGGGTGAATGGCGCGTTTACCTTTTCGCCCGACGGCAACCCTTTGGTCGGTCCGGTGCCCGGCAAGCGCGGCTACTGGTCGGCTTGTGCGGTTATGGCGGGCTTCCTGCAGGGTGGCGGCGTCGGCAAGACGTTGGCCGAATGGATGATCCATGGTGAACCCGAGGCCGACGCGTGGCCGATGGACGTGGCGCGCTATGGCGATTTCGCCCAGAACAAACGTTATATCCGCGAAACGACCGGCCAGTTCTATTCCCGCCGGTTCGTGATGACATACCCCAACGAACAGCTGCCCGCAGGCCGTCCGCTGAAGATGGCGCCAGCCCATGATGCGATGACCGAGGCGGGCTGCAAATGGGGTGTCAGCTGGGATCTTGAGGTGCCGCTTTACTTTGCCCCGAAAGGATTTGAAGAGACGCCGACGCTGAAACGCTCGAACGCGCACGATATCGTCGCCGAGGAATGCAAGGTGATCCGCGAAGGTGCCGGCCTTTTGGATATTTCCGGGTTCTCGCGGTTCGAGGTCAGCGGGCCGAATGCCGAAATTTGGCTGGACAAGGTCATGGCCTCGAAATTGCCCGCTCCGGGTCGTGCCAAGCTGGCCCCGATGTTGGGCGACAATGGACGGCTCAAGGGGGATCTGACCGTGCTCAACTGGGGTGATGGCACCTGGTGGATCATGGGCAGCTATTATCTGCGGGCCTGGCACATGCGGTGGTTCGACGACCATATGATTGATGGTGTGTCCCTGCGTGATCTGGGCGAGGAATACTGCGGCTTTGCCGTTGTTGGCCCTAAATCTCAGACGGTGGTCGAGAAGATGGCGGAACAGGACATCTCGGACCTGAAATTCATGGGCTGCGGTGATTTTGACATAGGTCTGGTGCGTGCTCGCGTTGCACGCATGTCGGTGACCGGTGAAAAAGGGTACGAGATCAACTGCCGCTATGGCGATCATATCCAACTGCGGCGCATGCTGCTTGAGGCCGGGGCCGAAGAAGGCATCCGCGAGTGCGGTTTCAATGCCATGTTGTCAACCCGGCTGGAAAAGAGCTTTGGCATCTGGTCGGCGGAATTCACGCAGCTTTACACGCCGGGCATGACCGGTATGGATCGCTGGATCGACTGGGACAAGGACTTCATCGGCAAAGATGTTGCTGTGGCCGAACGTGACGGCAACGGTCCCGCGCAGGTTCAAGTGACGCTGGAGGTGGACGCGCAGGACGCGGATGCCAGCGGGTATGAACCGATCTGGTCCGGAGACGAACGTGTGGGTTTCGTGACCTCGGGTGGTTACGGACACTATACTGGCAAGTCGCTGGCAATGGCGCTGGTCAACCGCGACAAGGCTGCGCCGGGGACAGAACTGACGGTGCATGTGGTTGGCGTCGAACGTCCAGCGCGAGTGGTTGCTCCGTCGCCCTACGATCCACAGGGCGCGGCGATGAGAGGCTGAGGATGATGTCGCAAACCTCTGAACGCGGGCGGCGACGGCGCCGGCGCGGGGCTGAGGCCGGGCCTCCACCCCAGCGCGATGTGAACTATCGCCAGCTCAGAAACCCATTCCCGCAGATGGAGGTGTTCCCGGCGGATCAGATCGCGGACATGCACGACACCGCGCTGAACACGCTTGAAGAGCTGGGCGTCAAGGTCTTGCTGCCGGAAGCCCGGGTTCTGTTTGCCAAAGGGGGCGCACGGGTCGACGAAGACAGTGAGATGGTCTTCATCGGGCGCGACATGGTCGAGGCAGCAGTGGCCTCGGCTCCGAAATCTATTGCCTGCAGGGCTGGCGCGCGCCGTCGCGATTTCACGCTGGAACTGGGCAGCCTCGTGTTCCAGCCCGGGGCCGGAGCCCCAAACGCCACCGATCTGGAACGGGGCCGACGTCCCGCAACCGGACAGGACTATCTGGAGTTCCTGAAGCTCACGCATCATTTTGACGTTTTCCAGATGATCTCACCACAGGTCGAACCGCAGGATGTGCCAACCCATCTGCGCCACTACTTTACGACCAAAGCGCAGATGGAGTTGACGGACAAATTTCCGTTCTTTTTCTCGCGCGGGACGCCGCAGGTGATGGACTGCTTTGAGATGCTGGCAACGGCGCGCGGGTTGTCGGATGATGCGTTCCAAGCCAATCCGCACTGCTACACGATCATAAACACCAACAGCCCCCGGACGCTGGACATCCCGATGGCGCAGGGTCTGATCGACTTTGCACGTCACAGTCAGATGTCGATCATCACGCCCTTTACCCTGATGGGGGCAATGGCGCCCATCACCGTGGCCGGGGCAATCACGCTGTCTCATGCCGAGGCTCTGGCTGCCTTGACCCTGACGCAGCTTACCAACCCCGGTGCGCCGGTCTGCTACGGTACGTTCACCAGTAATGTGGACATGAAATCGGGGGCGCCTGCGTTTGGAACGCCCTCGCATTTTCAGGCTTCGCTGGCGGCAGGGCAGTTGGCTCGGCATCTGGGCCTGCCATGGCGATCTGCTGCTGGGTCGGCGTCGAACATAAATGACGTGCAGGCCGCGAATGAAAACCAGTTTGGCCTTTGGGGGTGTCTGATGGCCGGGGCGACGGTGATCATCCATTCTGCCGGGTGGCTAGAAGGTGGGCTGACCGTGTCCTTCGAAAAACTGGTCTGCGACGCCGAAGTCCTGAACATGGTCGCGGAACTCTGTGCGGGCGCGCAGGCCGGGTCCGCTGAAATCGGTTTTGATACGGCCCTGCGCGAGGTTGAGCCCAGTGGCCATTTCTTCGCCTCAAGCCAGACGATGGCGCGCTACAACACCGAGTTCTACCAACCTCACGTCCATGACTACGCCAATTTTGGCACGTGGACCGAGCGTGGGTCGGTCGATGCAAATCACCGCGCCACCGGCGTTTGGAAAGGTATTTTGAACGACTTCAAACCGCCTGCAGGCGATAGTGATCGTCTAGGTGCGTTGCACGACTTTATCGAGCGGCGTACTGCAGAAGGCGGCGCACCGCCGGAGAGTTGAATGCCTACCAAACCGATCCTGCACCGGGACGACCCCAAAGCCGAACCCTTGGTAGGCAACGTCAAGGTCACACGTGAGGACTGGCTGAACGTCGCGATGGATGTGCTGATCTCGGACGGGGTGGACCAGATCAAGGTTTTGAACCTGGCCGAGCGAATGGCCGTCTCGCGGTCGTCGTTCTACTGGTACTTCAAATCGAGACAGGAATTGCTGGACGCGTTGCTGGCGCGCTGGCAGGCCACCAATACGGCCGCCTTGATCGCACAGGCCGAAGCGCCGGCAGAAACGATAACCGGTGCGGTGTGCAATGTGCATCGGTGTGTCGTGAACACCAATCTGTTCGATACGGCGCTGGATTTTGCCATTCGGGACTGGGCTCGCAAGTCGGGCAAAGTAAGGCGTGTGCTGGATCAGTCGGATGCGCGTCGGCTTGAAGCGTTGCACGCGATGTTTGCGCGCTATGGCTATTGCGAGGCTGAAGCCGAGACCCGGGCTCGGGTGCTGTATTACATGCAGATCGGTTACGATCTGGCGCAACTCAACGAACCCATGGAAACGCGGCTGTCACTGGTGCCGCACTATTTGTACGCCTTTACCGGAGTCCAGCCCCGGGATGAAGAAATCGAAGAATTCAGCGCCTATTCAAAGCGCTATTGGGAAGGAGACACAGAATGAGCCAACCAGACGCAATCATTATCGGCACCGGTGTCATCGGTGCTGCAATCGCGTTCGAAATGGCCAAGGCGGGGTGGAAAACCCTGTCTCTGGACCGCAACAGCCAAGTCGGCCATGGCTCGACCGCCGGGTCCTGCGCGATCATCCGAATGCACTACTCGACCTTCGACGGAACAGCCTTTGCGTGGGAGGGGTATCACTACTGGCGCGATTGGGCCAAATATCTGGGCCTGCCCGCTGATGCCAATCTGGCACAGTTCCGTGAAACCGGGTGTCTGGTGATGAAGACAGATGCCAACGGGATGCTGGAAAAGCACATGAAAAACAGTGCCGATCTGGATTGCCCGTTCGAAGAATGGTCGCCCGATAAAATCACCGACCGCCTGCCAGTCTATTCTCTGGACAGTTTTACCCCGCCGAAACGCATGGATGACCCTGAGTTTGGTCAGCCAAACGGGCGCAGGATGCAGGGCGGCGTATTCTGGCCGCAGGCGGGCTATGTGACCGATCCGGCCTTGTCGGCACAAAACCTTATGGACGCTGCAAAACAGCACGGGGCCGAAGTGCGCACCGGGGCCGAGGTGGTCGAAATTCTGATCGAAAACGGGCGCGTTATGGGCGTCAAGCTGGCCTCGGGCGAAGAAATCCGGGCCAAGGTTGTGGTGAACGTTGCCGGACCGGGATCTGCCATCATCAACGGAATGGCGGGGGTTCTGGACGATATGACCATCGAAACCCGACCCCTGCGGCAGGAGGTGGTCCATGTTCCGGCGCCCGAGGGGTTCGATTTCGAAAATGACGGAACCATCGTGTCGGACAGCGATATCGCCTGCTACTGTCGCCCCGAGCATGGCAACCACATTCTGGTCGGGTCGGAAGACCCCGAATGCGATCCGCATCAATGGTGTGAAGACGACAAAAACTATAATCACGACTTTACCGATCAATGGACCACACAGGCGATGCGCTATGCGCAGCGGGTCCCCAGCCTTGGCATTCCATCCAAGACCCGTGGGGTTGTCGATCTGTATGACGCGTCGACCGACTGGATTCCGATCTATGATAAATCCAGCCTACCAGGCTTTTACATGGCCTGCGGAACCAGCGGGAACCAGTATAAGAATGCGCCGATCGCAGGCAAGATGATGGCGGCCCTAATCGACTATTGCGAAAGTGGCGCGGATCACGACACCCAGCCGCTGCAATTCGAATTGCCTTATATCAAGCGCATGATTGATGTAGGTTTCTATTCCCGCAATCGCCCCATCAACGAAGAAAGCAGTTTTTCGGTCTTGGGGTAGTCAATCCGCCAAATGGCCCTAACATCACGTGGACGCGCAACTGAACGGACACGTGATGACCGAATTGCAGAACCGGGTTCTGATCCTTGGCAGCGCCCCGTCCGCGCTGTGCGCACGTGATTGGGCGCGTACGCCGTTCACCCATATCGTTGCGATCAACAATGCCTGGCGCATTCGCCGGGACTGGGATTTCCTGATCCACCCCGAGGATTTCCCACAGGAGAACAAACCGCAGTCTTTGACTGCAGATCAAAAAATCATCACTGCCCTGGACTATGTCCCTCGGCAGAACGACTACGGCGGTTTTGTCTATGCGGGTGGCACCATGGCCTTCACGGCCGGGTATTGGGCGTTGTCGGTCCTGAGCCCCTCGGTCATCGCTTACTGTGGCTGCGATATGGTGTACCCGGGATCGGGCCAGACACATTTTTATGGCACTGGTGCTGCTGATCCGCTGCGGGCGGACGTCACTTTGCGATCCCTCGAGGCCAAATCCGCCCGGCTGGGTGTTTTGGCGGCGGCTCAGGGCTGTCGTACCGTGCGCCTGTCCGGTGGGGAAAGCCGATTGTTGTTTCCATCTGTTCGCGCGGATCAGATGCAAGAGGCGCCGTTGCCTCCGACAAAGGGGATGCGCGAGGCCTTGAGGATTGAGGCTGATCTTGGCTACTACGTGCCTTCAGGCCGGTATTGGGATTGTGATCAGAAATTCGATACCGGCAGAATTGATGCGTTGGACCAAATTTGGCTGTCGGCGTATCGGGGTCTTCCGCTGGATCGTGTCGCCTGAGCTACTAGACTGCAAAGGTCAGCCATGCCCAAACCATCGCGATATAGGTCAGGCTGTGCATCAACTGGTCCAGCCCGGTCGCACGCCAGAACGCTGCTTGATTGGGTTGCAGCTTTTTCTTGTCCGAATAGCTTGCCTTCGCGAAATCTATGTTGAAGTGAATGATCCATTCGAGCGCAGAAACAATCAGGATGAAGGAAAACGGTGCGCCAAACATCAGAAAAACGATAGCCGTACCCGCAACATGCACCGCAGCATGCTGCGCGCGCCCGGCGTGTAAATATTCGCCCCGCCCAGCAAGCATCTTGGGCGTCTGAAGATAAAAGTCCGCGAACATATGTTTGATCTGCAACAGGCAGAGCAACAAGAGCACGGCACCATAGCTGGCGGGCAAAAGGATCCTCCCGAAATCGTCTTACGTCGAACCTTAGGCGTTAAAAAGCGCGTAGGCAAATGAACTAGCTCACACAGGCCAAAGATTGACGTGAGGTCGGAAAATATTTGCGTATACCGGCAAGACTACTGTAAATTCAGGCTGTTAAAATTCCGTGCACCGTTTCAAAACCGGATCATTGAACAAAATCAGGGACAGGTTCCATAGAACGCACGATATTCCGATTTATCTGGAAGTATTCCAAGCGCGATCAGCTGATATTGCTGGCCGTGACGTCGACGCTGTTCCCGCTGCTGTACCTCACGCTGGAACTGCCCAAGCGCATTATCAATGACGCGATCGGGGCCACCAGCAGTATCGTTGATGTGTGGGGCTACAGCCTGCCGCAGACCAGCTTTCTGATCATTCTTTGTTTTGCATTTCTGGCCGCGGTTCTGAGCCATGGTCTGATGAAAATGCGCATCAATACGATGAAGGGCGTGCTGAGCGAACGGATGCTGCGACGGTTCCGATATCTGTTGATCAGCCGCGCCCTGCGCTTTCCGCAACCCTATTTCGAGCGGGTCAGCCAAGGCGAGATGGTGTCCATGATAACCGCCGAAAGCGAACCGATGGGCGGATTGATGGGGGATGCGATCAGCCAGCCGGTATTGCAGGCCGGGCAGATGATCACCATCCTGTCTTTCCTGTTTCTGCAAAGCGTCTGGTTCGGTTTGGCAGCCGTTGCCCTGATCCCTGTTCAGGCTTGGTTGATTCCGAAACTGCAACGTCAGATCAACCTGTTGAACAAAAAGCGTATTCAGGAAGTGCGTATTCTGGCCGCTCAGATTGGCGAGAATGCAGCCGGGGCTTCGACCCTGCGCGCAAATGGCGGGTGGCGGTATCGCCGTGCGATGGTTTCGGATCAGCTGGGGCGGCTGTTTGGTATCCGGTTCGAGATCTACCAGAAAAAGTTCTTTATGAAGTTCATAAACAACTTCATCTCGCAGTTGACGCCATTCATGTTTTATTTGGTCGGTGGTCTGTTGGTCTTGCAGGGCTCGGTTTCTTTGGGGGCATTGGTTGCGGCGCTGGCCGCATACAAGGATCTGAGTTCCCCGTGGAAGGAACTGTTGACCTACTACAACCAGACCCAGGATATGTCGTTGCGCTGGGACGTGGTGATCGAACGTTTTGCGCCGTCCGGGATGACGGATGAGACGCTGTTCGAAGGCGAGCCTGACACCCGTCCGCATTTGACCGGGGACATCGTTCTGGACAAGGTTTCAGTCCGGGATATGGATGGCAATCAGGTGCTGGATGATCTGGACCTGACCTTTCCACATGGCCAGACGATCGGCATCGCGGCACCCAGCGAAGAAGATCGCCGCGCCGTTGCGGAAATGTTGACGCGCGAGATTCTGCCCAGCGCGGGCCGCGTCAGTATCGGGGCGCAAAACCTTGCAGATCTGCATCAGGCGGTTGTTGCTTCGCGGATCGGATATGCTTCGTCGCGCCCGGTTATGTTTCAGGGGTCTTTGGGCGACAACGTGATGATGCCCATGCGCTTCAAACCGCTGTCGTCGACCTCTGAAGATCCGGATTTTGCCGAAACATTGCGGGCGGGCAACAGTGAAGACCCGTTCAAGACAGAGTGGCTGGACCCGTCTCTGGCGGGGTTGGACACTGCGGATGCCTTGCGGGACTGGTGGTTGCAACTGATCGACGGGATGGGCTCGGGGGCAGCTTTGTTCCAGCGTGGCGCAGAACAGGTGTTCGATGTGGCGTCGCATCCCGAACTGGCGCAGAAACTTGTCGAGTTGCGCCCGGTGGTACAGCAGGCGGTGCGGCAGGCGGGGCTTGAGCAACAGGCCCTGATCTTCGACAAGAATACCTATAACCCAGCCTTGCCTGTGGCTGAAAACCTGCTGTTTGCAACGCCACGCGTGCCGGTCACACAAGAGCTGCTGGCGCAGCAGACCGTCTTTCTGGGACAACTGCGCGAGCTTGGGCTGGATGAGACCCTGATCGCTCTGACGCGCGATGTGATCGATATGCTGCGGCAAATCTTCGGGCTGGACGGAACAGACCACCCGCTGTTTCGCAAGCTGGGTCTTGAGGCGCAGACTTATGAAACAGCTGTCGAACTGGTCGAACGCACGCGCAAGGAAGGGGCGCTGGGACTGGATGATCAACAGCTTGCGACCCTTCTGGCCGTGCCTTTGGTCGTGTCGGCCGAACAGATTGGGCCTGCCTTCTCGGACGAGTTGAAAGACCGCATTCTGGAGTTGCGCCATAGCCATTCCGAAAAGCTTCTGGAGCGGCTGCTGGATGTCTTCGTACCTCTTGATCCCGAGGCGGTTGCGCCCGGTTTGACCGTGATGGAAAATGCGCTGTTCGGTAAAGTCAGCCAGATCGGTGGCGCGCGTTCGGACGACGTGCGACGGCTTATTGTGGACGCATTGGCCGAGAATGGAGCCCGTCCCCTGGTGGTCGAGCTGATCTATGACGTGCCAGTGGCGCTGGGCGGCCAGAACCTTCCGGCTGTGTTTGCCGAGCCGCTGGCGTTCGTCCGCGCCACGATCAAGAAGCCCGATATTCTGATCCTCGAGAACGCTTTGGCCAGCTACGACATGCAAACCCAAGTGGCTGTTTACAAGAACCTCCGCGAATTGTTGCCCGGCACCACGGTCATCTATCTGAACGATCAGTTCGAGAACCCCGATGTGTTCGATATGTTTGTCGAAATCCGTCAGGGCCGGGTGGTTTCGGACGAAGGACCAGCGGATGTCGAAGAGGACAGCGCAGCATCCGCCGATCTGGCGCGCAAGCTGCGTGCGCTGGAACAAACCCCGTTGTTTTCTGGACTCGACCGGCGACAGCTTCGCCTGTTGGCGTTCGGGGCTCGCTGGTTCGACGCCGCTGCCGGGCAGATTGTCTTCCTCAAGGATGACCAGCCGACGGACGGTGCCTATGTCCTGCTTGACGGAGAGGCGGGGTTGTATCTTCCCAAGATCGACGCGCCCGACGAACTCATACTGCGGGTCGGGCCAGGTGCTTTGGTGGGCGAGTTGGGACTGATCCGAAAAGAGCCACGCGCGCTGAGTATGGTGGCTGAAACCGACCTGTCCTGCCTGCGTATCGGGGAAGAGGAGTTTCTGGCTGTTGTGGAAAACGACGCTGCGACGGCTTTCAAACTGTTGCAGGTTGTTGCGGGGTATGTCTCGAACTAGAGCCAGGCGGCGTGTGAAAGCGTTTTCAGAAACGCAGCGGCACCGGTGGTATATGTTTCGTACGCGCCAAAGCGTCCGATGCAGTGGGTCGCGCAGAGCTGATTGCCAGTCTCAACCCAAGTCATGTCATCACTCTTCGGTCGCCGGAGCACCGCCCTGAAACGCATTGCCGTTGACGTAGTCGCAGGGCTCTTCCTGCATCTGAAGGTGCAGCCCATCACCGGCATACGGATGCGCCCGGGCCAGCGCCTCGTCCACGTCGATCCCTAGACCGGGCGCGGTCGGTGGCGTCACGAAGCCGTCCTTGACCTGTATCGAGCCTTTGATCAGTTGGTCATGGAACGGGGTTTCAATGGTTTCCAGCAGCAACAGGTTGGGGATGGAGGCCGCCAGATGGATATTCGCGGCCCATTCCACCGGCCCGGCGTAAAGATGTGGGGCCATCTGCGCGTTGAACACCTCGGCCATCGCGGCGACCTTTTTCATTTCCCATATTCCGCCCGCGCGGCCCAACGCCGGTTGCAGGATTTCTGCAGCGCCCGCGCGCAGAACAGCGCCGAATTCAGCCTTTGTAGTCATGCGCTCTCCGGTGGCGACGGGGATGCGGACGTTGCGGGCGACGCGGGCCATATCCTCGATCATGTCCGGGGGCGTCGGTTCCTCAAACCAAAGCGGTGCGTAGGGTTCCAGTGCCTGACCCAACCGGATGGCCCCAGCGGTGTTGAACTGGCCGTGGGTTCCAAACAGCAGGTCGGCCCTGTCGCCGACCGCCTCTCGGATCGCCTTGCAAAAAGCCACGGACAAAGAGATGTCGGACATCGCAGGCATATGACCGCCCCTAATCGTATAGGGGCCGGCGGGGTCGAATTTGACGGCGGTATAGCCGCGATTGACTGCGGCGGCGGCGGCTTCGGCTGCTTTTTCCGGGGATGTCCAGAAATCACTCAGATCATGTTGGGGCAGGGGATAAAGGTAGGTATAGGCGCGAATGCGTTCGTTCACCTGCCCGCCCAAAAGCGCATAAACCGGGCGGTCGCGATCCTTGCCCAAAATGTCCCAACAGGCGATTTCCAGCCCTGAGAACGCACCCATCACAGTCAAATCCGGGCGCTGAGTGAAGCCGGAAGAATAGGCGCGGCGGAACATCAGTTCGATGTTTTCGGGGTTCTCGCCCTGCATGTGGCGTTCAAACACGTCCTTGATCACATGGCGCATGGCGTCGGGACCGACGGATGAGGCATAGCACTCTCCCCAGCCGGTGATGCCCGTGTTCGTGGTGAGCTTAACCAAAATCCAATAGCGCCCGCCCCAGCCCGGCGCAGGCGGGGCAGTGACGATGATGTCTAGTTCCTGCAGTTTCATCGAATGCCCCCTTGGTCAGTCCCGGTTGAACAGGATCACGTTGCGTTTGGCCGATCCGGTTTTGGTATCTGCTATCGCCTCGTTGATCTGATCCAGGGACCAGCGACCCGAGATCAGCTCATCTAGTTTCAGGCGTCCTTGCTCATAAAGGTCGATCATCCACGGTATGTCCCGCTGGATGACCACATCACCCATTTTCGATCCCACGAGCCCTTGACCCAAAGCGGCGAGGATCACCGGCTCATAGCGGGCCTCATCCCCGGAATGTGGCATCCCGATCATGACGGCCCTGCCACCCGGCCCCAGATACCGGGGGGCCTGATCATATGCTGGTATTGCACCAACGGTGATCAGGGCTGCGTCGGCACCGCGCCCTCCCAGCGCCTGATGTGCGGCTTTCCAAGGCTCGCCCTGACTGGCGAGCACGCCATGTGTTGCGCCGAACTCTTTGGCGATATCCAGCTTCTCCTCGGTCATGTCCACGGCCACGATGCGCCGCGCGCCTGCGATCCGGGCGCCCTGTATGGCGTTTAGACCAACACCCCCCGCACCGATCACCACGACGTCCTGGCCGGGGCGCAGACCAGCGGCGTTGATCGCCGCGCCGACGCCGGTAATCACGCCGCAGGACAAAAGGCTGGCCAGCTCTTTGGGCAGGCTCTCGGGTATCCGAACGATCTGCCTGTGGCTGACAACAACCTTTTCGGCGAACCCACCGCATGCCATGGCCTGTTCCAGAGGACCACCGTCACCGGTACGCAAAGGACCCTTGACCGTGTCATAGGGTGTCTCGCAGGTTGTCGGCTTGCCGCCTGCGCAGGATGGGCAAGACCCGCAGGCACGAATCAGGGTCACGACGACCGGATCACCTACCTGGAAATCCCCTGCCGCGTCGCCCACAGCGCTGACCACTCCGGCGGCCTCATGGCCGTAGACGGCAGGCAAGAACCCGCCCCACGCGCCCTCTGCATACGAGATGTCAGAGTGGCAGATGGCAACGGCGTCCAGCGTGACCTCGACCTCACCTGTGCCGGGGGCTGCCAGCTGTATCTCTTCGATGACCAGAGGTTCCCCGAACGCCCGGCACACCGCAGCTTTGATGGTTTGCATGTTTTCCCTCGTTCCGTTTGCGCCACGGTGGCGCGGGAAGAAAATTCTCGCAAGGCGGAAACCGCCATGATGATGTCGTTGTTACGCCACGGTAGCGCGCGGACGCAGGAAAAGAACCAACCCCGCTGCCATCAGGATCAGCGCCAACAGGAAAGGCGCTCCGGGTAGATAGAGCGGCGTTTCGGGACGGATGAACCATGCAAAAACGCTGGTCATGAACAGAGGTGAGATCACCATGGACAATGCATGAAGCGAGGTCAGGACGCCCTGTAGTTCACCTTGTTGCGAATCCGGCGTTGCGCGCGATGTCAGGGCTTGAAGGGCAGGTGTGATGACAGCCCCCAGCGCAGTGATCGGGATAAGCATCAGGGCAATCGTACCGCTGGTCAGGAATGCGAGCAGGGCGAAGCTGATGATCTCGAAGACCATGCCACAGACGATAGTCACCCGTTCACCAAGATACCGAGTTGCGGGGCGGATCAGACCGCCCTGAACAGCTGCCATGGCGATACCGTAAACGCCCAGCGATAGCCCGATCATCTGCGGGGACCAGCCAAAACGCTCGGTCGTGAAATAGGACCAGATTGCAGGGTAGACATAGATCGAGACCGAATAGAGGAAGTAAACGACCAACAGAGGTCGAATCCCGGGCAGGGCCGCCACGGCGCGCAGTGAGTTGACCGGGTTGGCACGGCGCACGCTAAAGGCGCGTCTGGTTTTGTCCGTGACCGTCTCGGGCATCACGAGCAGGCCGAGGCCGAATGTTGACGCAGAGAGCGCAGCGGCGGCCCAGAAAGGCGCGCGCGTGCCGTATTCGCTGAGCAACCCGCCCATGACCGGCCCCAGCACAAAGCCCATGCCAAAGGCTGCGCCAAGCAGGCCGAAATTGGCGGCTTTTTCATGCGGTTTCGAAACATCCGCCACAAAGGCAGCGGCCGTGGCATGGGTTGCGGCGGTGACGCCCCCGACAAGCCGCCCGAGCAGCAACAGCCAGATACTGCCCGCTATCGCCATGACCACATAGTCCAGCGCCATCACGAACAGCGACACCAACAGCACAACCCGGCGACCATACGCATCCGACAGGTTGCCAAGGATCGGTCCAAAGACAAACTGCATCGCCGCAAAGGCGGTGCTGAGCACGCCGCCCCAGACGGCTGCATTGGCCAGCGTTCCGCCCTGCACGTCGACGATAAGCTGAGGCATGATCGGCAGCACAAGGCCGATCCCCATCGCGTCAATCATGACGGTGCCAAGAACAAAGACAAAAGGCAGACGCATGGAACCTGCTTGAGTAACCCGTTGCGCGCAGACTAGTGGCCTATGGCGTGTCTGGAAAGAGATCAGACACTCCAGCTTGCCTGACGTTTCGTCATGGGTAAGAGCGGTTTACAGCTTTTCTGCAAGCTCACTCAGCAATCGGGCCAGTTGGTGTGGATGTGAAAAAAATGCCGAGTGCGAACTGTCAATTGTTCGGCGCATCTCGGGTGGGATCAGGTCGCTCATCTCCTCCTGATACGCGGTCGGGACGGTTCGGTCATCGGTACTGCGGATATAGGCTTTGGGAATATGGGCGAAGCGGTCGCCAAGCGGCAAAGGCGTGTTCTGAGGTCTGATGGCTTGCGGGCAGAGCCGGGCCAGCGCATAAGGCACGATTTCAGGCGCGCAATCATGGTAGAACAGCTTTTGAACGTGGTTGGGATGGACGGTGTAAGACAACCCGTCCAGAGACTTTTCGACCGCGTCGACGATGGTTTGTACCGGGCCGCGCTTGCGCATCTCGACCATCGACAATCCGTCATGCGGGACATAGGCGCTCAGATAAATCAGGGCGCGCATTCCCTTTGGGTTCGCCTCGGCTGCGGCGCTGATCGGATAGCCACCCCAGGAATGACCCACGACAATAGAATTTGGCGTGGCCGCAGCCAGAACAGCATCGCGGCAGGACCCCAGCGTAACATCGCGGATAGGAGTTGGATCAGACCCGTGGCTGGGCATGTCAATGGCGCGCGCGGTGTGGCCCAAGGCCTCAAGTGCAGGTTGCAGGTCGCGCCAGCACCAGGCGCCGTGACAGGATCCATGAACCAATAGGAATTCGGCCAAGGGAAGGCTCCTTCAGATATGACCGATTTCGGTCAGAAACTGCCGTAGAAGGGCGGCGTATTCGACGGGTTTTTCGACGCAGGGCAAATGACCCGCCCGGCGCATCAGTTCGAAGCGTGAGCCGGGAATCAATTCAACCGTCTCGCGCACCAGATCCGGCGGAGTCGAGCCATCCTCGCTGCCCGCAATGCCCAGAGCAGGCAGGCGCAGGCCGCTGGTGGGGGTGTAGAAATCCGTGCCCGCAATGGCTGCGCAGCAACCCAGATATCCCTCGACCGGCTGGCGGACCATCATCTCGCGCCACGCAAGATGATGGTTGGCGGCCCGGAAATCGCGTGAGAACCAGCGCTCCATTGTGGCATCGGCGAGGGCGTCGATACCGCCTTTGCGTACAGCGTCCATGCGCTCTTGCCAGAGCGGCGGCGTGCCAATCTTGGCAGCCGTGTTCGACAGCACCACGGCCCGGACCTGATCCATCCGTTTCACGGCAAGCCCCTGCGCAATCATGCCACCGATGGACAGGCCGACAAAAACGCAATCGCGTATGTCCAGATGGTCCAGCAACGCTTCGGCATCGCGGATCAGGGCACCCATCGAATAAGGCGCAGGCGGGACCGAGGATTGGCCGTGTCCACGCTTGTCATAACGTATGATCCGCAACCCCTCGGGCAGGTGCGGCATCACAGCGTCCCACAGATGCAGGTCGGTGCCCAGAGAATTGGCAAAGACAATGGGCGCGCCGTCTGTCGCACCATCGATCCGGTAGTGCAGCTGAACGCCGCCCAGATCAGCGATCTTCATGACGTGTTTCCTTGCTAGACTTCAAGTGCAGTGTGCACGGGTCCGATATGGGTGTCAGGTCAGGAATTCCAACGCGCGGGCAAAGTCTATTGGATCGACATTTCCCCCCGAGGCTACAACGACCACATCCCTGCCTTCAATTTCGTCCGAGCGGAACAGAGCCGAAGCCAATGCCACCGCGCCGCCGGGTTCCAGCACGATTTTGAGGCGCAGAAATGCCAAGGCCATCGCGCGCAGCGCTTCTTTTTCGGTCACCGACAACCCGGGGCCGCAGAGGCGATGCAGGATCGGGAAGGTTATGGCACCGGGTTGCGGGGTCAGAATCGCGTCGCAAATATTGCCCGAGCTTTCTGCGTTGCTCTGAATCCGACCCGTAGCCAAAGAGCGTTTGACGTCGTCGAACCCGTCCGGTTCGCAGGGGCGGGCCCGCAGACCCGGAGCGTGGGCCTCAAGCGCCAACGCGATTCCGGATGTCAGCCCGCCGCCGCCGCAGCATACCAAAACATCGGCGTCGGTCACGCCCATAGCCGCGGCCTGTCGCGCGATCTCCAACCCGGCAGTGCCTTGCCCGGCAATGACCTGCGGTTCGTCGTAGGGGCGGATCAGGCTCAGGCCGCGTTCTGATGCCAACGCTTCACCAATTTCTTCGCGGCTTTCCGTGGCGCGGTCGTACAAAACGACTTCGCCGCCCAAAGTGCGCGTGTTGTCGATCTTCAGCTGCGGCGCATCCGAGGGCATGATGATGACCGACGATACGCCATGTCTCGCCGCCGCCAAGGCAATGCCCTGCGCGTGATTGCCCGAGGAATACGCGATCACGCCACGCTGCCGGTCTGCTGCGCTCAGCGCCGAGATCGCCGACCATGCGCCGCGGAACTTGAAACTGCCGGTATGTTGCAGACATTCGGGTTTTACCAGCACCCGCCGACCTGCAAGCTCGTCCAGAAACGGTGACGTCAAAAGGGGCGTTTCAACAACATGCCCATCTAGTCGTTCAGCGGCGGCTTCGATCAGGTCTATCGTGCTCATACTGTGTCCAGAATTTTGCGGATGATGTTTAACGACTGTGGTTCGTCCAGAAAAGGGGCGTGGCCGCGGTCGGGGACTTCCGCCGAGATCAGATTGGCATGACGGGTGTGCATTTCAGCGCATGTTTCGGGGCTGAGAATGTCGGAATTCGCTCCACGCAGAACGCCGGTCGGGATGTCGCGAAGCGCCTCGAAGAAGGGCCACAAATCCGGGACCTCACCGGATGCGGCTTGGTCCAGCAGTGCTGTGCGCAGCGCAGGGTCATAGCGCAATGCCAATCGATCAGGGTGTTCTTCGTACTGGTTTTCCGCCTGCACGCGCCAAACTTCCAAAGGAACACCGGGGAAATGCGGCTCCATCACCGCTTTCAGGGCAGCAGCTGCCTGGTCATAGGTTTTTGCAGTAGGTGGTGCGCCAACATACTCCATGATCCGCGCGATACCTGCCGGTTCAATCACTGGACCCACGTCATTCAACACAACACCCGCCAGCCGGTCAGGATGGCTGGTGGCCAAGGTCATTGCCAGCATCCCTCCGCGCGACGTTCCCAATACCACCGCTTTGTCCAGGTTCAGGTGATCCAGCAATTCCAGGGCATCCAGAGATTCGCGCAGAACGTTGTAGTTCGTGTAATCAGGATCGTGGTCTGACCGCCCGCGTCCCCGCGCATCCAATGCGATCACGCGCACATCTGTCATATGTGGCGCAAGCAGCGAGAAATCGCGGCTGTTGCGGGTCAGCCCGGCCAGACACAGAACGGGCGTGCCCGCGCCAGAGTCTTCGAAGTAGAGGCGCTTGCCGTCAGACGTCGTGAAATCAGCCATCAAAGCCCGGCCAGCTTGGGGATCGAGGTCAGATCGGACAACACATGGGCAGGTGTCCATGGCAGCCGATCCATCGGCTCACCCATCCGATTGACCCAGGCCGTGACAAAGCCGTATCCGCTGGCTCCTGCGGCGTCCCAGCCATTGGAACTGACGAACAGCACCTGATCGCGGGCGCAGCCGAATCTCTGCTGTACCAGATCATAGACCTTGGCATTTGGCTTGAAGATACCGACGCTTTCCACCGACAGCACATCGTCCAACACGTTGCCGATGCCTGCCGATTGCACCGCGCCATCCAGCATGGGCGGTGATCCATTCGACAGAATTGCTGTTTGCAGACCGCCCTGTTTCAGAGCCTGCAGCATCTCGGGCACTTCCGGGTAGGCCCGTAGTTCCCAGTAGAGGTCCAGCAGCCGTTGGCGCAGTTTGGGATCGCGCTGCAAACCCGTTGCCTCCAACGCCCAGTCCAGCCCGTCCTGCGTGACATCCCAGAAATCGGCATGCGCGTCAGCCACGGCCCGCAACCATGTGTATTGAAGCTGCTTCAGGCGCCAGTGGCTGGCCAGTTCGGGCCATGTGTCCCGAAGTGCCTCGAACCCTGGCTCGCCAGCCGCCTGACGCGCGGCGGCTGCCACGTCGAATAGCGTGCCATAGGCGTCGAAGACGCAGGTTGTGATTGCCATCTGCTCTCTCCTCTGTTCCGGTCGCAAGGTTGCACAGGAACCCGGGACGTAAAAGGCCCAAGACTTTACAACACCGTGTGAGGTCCTAGGGTTGGCCGCTATAGCTTTCAACGGGCAGGAGGCCCCCATGACCGAAATCAAGCAAGGCGACACGGTTCGCATTCACTATACCGGCACGCTGTTGGACGAGACGGTCTTTGACAGCTCGGAAGGGCGCGATCCGCTGGAGTTTGTTGTCGGCTCGGGACAGATAATCCCTGGTCTTGATGGCGCCATGCCGGGTCTGATTGTCGGAGACAAGAAACGGGTCGAAATCGCCTGTGTGGATGCTTACGGCCCGATCAACCCCGCGATGCGGCAGGATATCCCGCGTGAAGGCATTCCGGATGACATTCCATTGGAACCAGGCACGCAATTGCAGATGCAAACGCCCGACGGTCAGGCCATGCCCGTGATCGTCGTCGAAGCAAATGAGGCAACGGTAACGCTGGATGCCAATCATCCTCTGGCCGGGCAGGACCTGATCTTCGATATCGAGGTTGTCTCGGTAAACTGAGTATTGGGGGCCGGTAGACCGGCCCTTATCCCAAAAGCCCGTCCAGTGCGGCGCGCACCTGTGGCTGTGTGAATATTACAAACACCACAAGCAGTGTTGTCAGGGTCAGCAGAAGGATACGGGCGCGGGGGCTCAGAAAGCCTGTCTTCCGTTTGCTCTGAAAGCTGCGCGCGTTGCTGGCAATGATCTGGTCGGTTTTGCTCATGCCGATATCCCTGACGCTGAAAAATGGTCAAATCTTGGCGGCGTCAGGGAAAGATATGGTCACATGAAATCCGGCTGTGGCATTCCGAGCACGTGGAAGCCCCCATCTACACGAATAATCTCGCCCGAGGTGCACGCACCGGCGTCCGAGGCCAGGTAGACGGCTGTGCCGCCGACGGCCTCAAGCGTGGCATTCGACCGCATTGGCGCATTCTGATCGCAGAATTTGTAGGTCCGGCGCGCACCGCCAATAGCGGCCCCCGCCAGTGTCTTCATCGGTCCCGGCGAGATGGCGTTGACGCGAATGCCTTCGGGACCAAGATCATTGGCCAGATAGCGGGTCGCGGATTCCAAGGCGGCCTTGGCCACGCCCATGACGTTGTAGTTTGGAACAACCCGGTTGGACCCCTGATAGGTCAGGGTCAGAATAGTCCCGCCATTGTCTTTCATCATCGGATGAGCCCGGCGCGCGACCTCGACAAGTGAATAGGCTGAAACATCCATCGAGTGCTTGAAATTGGCGCGGCTGGTGTCCAGAAAGCGGCCCGCCAGTTCGGATTTGTCCGAATATGCGATTGCGTGAACGACAAAGTCGATCGTCGGCCAGCGCGCGACCAGCTCCGAGAATGCGCGATCCAGCGACGCATCATCGGTGACATCCGCATCCACCATGAAATCACTACCAAGACTTTGGGCCAGCGGTTCCAACCGCTTGCCGAATGCCTCGCCCTGATAGGTGAATGCCAGTTCTGCGCCCGCTTCGTGCATGGCTTTGGCTATACCCCAGGCGATTGAGCGGTCATTGGCCACGCCCATGATCAGGCCGCGTTTCCCTTTGAGAAGTTCCGACATCTTATTCACCCGTATACTTGGACAGAACCATGGATCCGTTCGTGCCGCCAAAACCGAAGCTATTGGTCATCACGCTGTCCAATCCTGCTTTTTCGACAACTTGAGTTGCGATTTCACCGGGCAGGATGCCTTCGGCAAGAGTGTCGACATTGATCGACGGTGTAATGAAGTCATTGTCCAGCATCAGCAGGCAGAAGATAGCCTCCAACGCGCCAGCCGCCCCTTGTGCATGTCCGGTCATCGACTTGGTCGAGGAAATCGGGGGCACATTGCCTTCACCAAAGATGCGGCGAACGGCTTCGACTTCACCGACGTCGCCAACCGGGGTCGACGTGCCGTGGGCGTTGATGTAACCGACTTTTCGACCTTTCGGAATTGTCGACAGAGCCAGACGCATGGCGCGCTCACCGCCTTCGCCGGACGGGGCCACCATGTCATGGCCATCCGACGTTGCGGCGTAGCCGGTGACTTCGGCATAGATCTTGGCGCCGCGGGCCAGCGCATGGTCCAGATCCTCAAGCACGACGATGCCGCCGCCTCCCGAAATCACGAACCCGTCGCGATCCTGATCGAATGCGCGCGAGGCTTTCTCGGGAGTGTCGTTGTATTTGGACGACATTGCGCCCATCGCGTCGAACAGGCAGGACAGGGTCCAGTCCAGTTCTTCTCCGCCACCCGCGAACATCACGTCCTGCTTGCCGAGCATGATCTGTTCCGCCGCGTTGCCGATGCAGTGCAGCGACGTCGAGCAGGCCGATGTGATCGAGTAGTTGATACCCTTGATCTTGTATGCGGTCGCCAGATTCGCGGAAATCGTCGAACACATGCATTTGGGGACAGCAAACGGTCCGATGCGCTTGGTTGCGCCGTTTTTCAGCACTGTCTGATGTGCGGTCAGCATGGCGCTGGTCGATGGACCGCCCGATCCCGCCACAAGGCCGGTCCGGGGGTTGACCACCTGTTCTTCAGTCAGACCGGAATCTTCAATCGCCTGGCCCATCGCGATATGAGCATAGGCAGCACCAGGCCCCATGAAGCGCAGGGTGCGTTTGTCCACGTGTTCGGACACGTCGATCTTGAGCGTTCCGGCAATCCGGCTGCGAAAGCCGTGTTCAACCATCTGCTCATTGGCCTCGATGCCGGATTTGCCTGCTTTGAGCGAGGCGAGAACCTCTTCGGCATTGTTCCCGATCGAGGAAACGATCCCCAGACCGGTGACGACGACGCGACGCATATGCGTACTCCTGTGTTCCGTTCCCTATTGCTTGACGTCAGCTGGGGTCAGCTTTCCGACAATGCAACCTTCATGTCCTTGACTTGATAGATCACTTCACCATCAGCTTCGACCCGACCCTCGGCCACGCCCATTGTCAGGCGGCGGGTTTGCACAGCCTTGGTGAAGTCCACGTAATAGGTCAGCATCTTGCGATCAGGGCGCACCATACCAGTCAGTTTGACCTCACCCACGCCCAGGGCATAGCCGCGCCCTTGCCATCCGCGCCAGCCGAGATTGAACCCGGTCAATTGCCACAGACCATCCAGACCCAGACAGCCCGGCATGATCGGATTTCCCGGAAAATGGCAGTCAAAGAACCAAAGCTCAGGCGTGATGTCGAATTCGGCGACCACATGGCCTTTGCCATGGCTGCCACCATCGCCCGAGATGTCGGTGATCCGGTCCATCATCAGCATCGGCGGAGCAGGCAACTGAGCGTTACCGGGGCCAAAAAGTTCGCCTCGGGCGCATTTCAGCAGATCATCTTTGTCAAAGCTGCTCGGGAATTGGGCCATTCTTGCCGCCTCTCCTGCCTGGGTCCGTTCGTTATATCTGGCCTCACCTAGCACCCGTATGCAAGGTCCTGCAAGAGCAGCGATAGGTAGATGTTGCAGGCTAACCGTCTTTGCGAATGAATTTCATTTGAAATTCCCCATGCAGCGACCCTATATATATCAACAGCACATATGGGTATCGGATTCATGACACCTCAAAGCCGGAATATCGCAACCAACTGGTTGGAAAACGCAGGTTTGCGCCCCACGCGCCAACGGGTGGCGCTGGCCGAGCTGTTGGTGGGCGACGGACGCCATCGTCACGTGACGGCTGAAAGCCTGTTTGAATCTGCCAAAACCAACGGTGATGCTGTCTCGCTGGCGACGGTCTATAACACATTGCGCGCGTTCTGCGATGCGGGTGTTTTACAGGAAATCACGGTGGATGGCTCGAAAAGCTATTTCGACACCAACACACATGACCATCCGCATTTCTTCTGGGAAGATGAAGGGCGGGTCAGTGATGCGCCGTCTGAAGAGTTGGTCATTCAGCGCCTTCCCGAGGCACCGGAAGGTGTCGAAATCGCATCTGTTGATGTGGTTATTCGCCTTCGCAAGAAGCCGTAGGCCCGGGTCCTGAGAAATAGTCGAAAAGAATGGCTTCTGCTGAGCCAGTGGTCGCGTCCACGGGACCTGTGCCATGTCGCGCAAGCACGACAGCTTCTGCTGCGTCGTCATTGTTGATGGGCAAGCTTACCAGTTCTTTCCGGTCATAGCTGAATGTGTTTGGAGGACTGGCATAGCTGATGGCGATCCCTTCTCCATGGGCAGCCAGGCTGCGCTGTATCTCCAACGTCGCTGCACGGTGAGCGACCTTTGGGTTCAATCCGTTCCGCCGGAACAGATTCAGGACATGCTGCGCAGAGAGACCTTCCTTTGAAAGGATGAGAGGGTCGTCTTGAAGATCGGACAGCGCAACGTTGTTTGCGACTGCGAGCCTATGGTCAGGCGCGACCAGAGCGCGCGGGACACTATCGAAAAGCCGTTGCCGGGCAAAGCCGGCATCCATACCCAGATCATAGGTCATGGCAATATCGACCTGACCCTCGACGAGAGCGTCCAGCAGACCCTCAAAGCTGTCGACATGGTAGGAGACCAAGGTATCTGGCAGCGCGTTGCGCAGGCAATGCAGGGCAGATGCCAAAAGAAACGGGGCAAGATCGACAAAGCAGCCCAGTCGCAGTTGGCTTGAACCATGCCGGGTGCGCGACGGATGTTCGATTTGAGCGGCGGTATTGAGCAATCCGTCGGCCTGTTCAATAAAGCGCCGGCCCTGGGGAGTCAGCGCCATGGCGGCCCCGCGGCGACGAACGAACAGCGGATAGCCGAGAACCGATTCGACCCGTGTGAGAGCGGTCGACAGTGCCGGTTGCGAAACATTCAAAGCCTGGGCCGCTGCGGACAGGCTGCCGTGACGACCGATCGCACACACATATTCGTACTGGCGCAAGGAAATATATAACATGAGGTTAATTATTGCTTCGAAAGATATGATTTGAATAGAAGGCATGGATGGCATCTAAACGACGCAGGCACAAGGAGACTGACATGCCCCATCCCCTCGTTTCTCAGGACATGATCGACACTTATCAGGCAGATGGGGTTGTTCTGATCAAAGGTCTTTTCTCCGATCACGTTGACCAATTGCGCGAGGGCGTGGCGGCAAATATGGCTGACCCCGGACCCTATGCCTCGGACAACAAGAAGGAAGGTCAGACGGGTCTGTTCTTTGATGATTATTGCAACTGGACCCGCATCCCCCAGTTTCGCGAAGTGATCCAGACATCGCCGGTGGCAGAGGTTGCCGCAGATCTGATGCGGTCGCAAAGCGTGCAGATGTTTCATGATCATGTGTTGGTCAAAGAACCCGGTACTTCGTTGGCGACGCCATGGCATCAGGATGGGCCATACTACTTTGTCGAAGGGCAGCAGACGATCAGTTTCTGGTCGCCGTTGGACCCGGTGAAACAGGCCACGTTGCGCTGTGTTGCCGGGTCACACCGATGGGAGAAAGAGGTCCTGCCGACCCGCTGGGTAAGCGAAGAGGGGTTCTTTCCGGATGAAGGTCAATACATTCCGGTGCCCGACCCGGATGCCGAAGGTATGCGTGTGGTTGAGTTCGAGATGGAACCGGGTGATGCCGTGGCCTTCAACTATCGCACCCTGCATGGGGCGCGCGGCAATCAATCAGACAGCCGCCGCCGCGCCTTTTCCTTGCGCCTGGTCGGCGACGACGCGCGCTATGTCGAGCGTCCGGGGCGCACGTCGCCGCCGTTTCCGGGGCATGAGATGACACCGGGGCAGCGTTTGCGGGAAGACTGGTTTCCAATGCTACTGCGGCGATAGGGGGCTCTGCCCCCTGCGCGGCGTTGCCGCACCTCCCCCGGGATATTTTTGGCCAGATGAAGTGAGGATCAGAACCATTGGCCGGGTTCTATGAGCCCCAGATCGAGCAATTGGCGGGAATTCCATTCAAACGAAACGGAATTGCACCAGCGAAAGCTGGAGATGTCGAAAGTTGACCCTGCATTGTTCTTTAGGGCTTTTGCCGCCCGGAATGAGCAGATCGCGGCCGTCAGATTGTGGTGCCACGGGCAGGAATAGGTGTTGTACTCGGCCTCGTTGAAGGTGTGATCGGCTTGCAAGGACAGATCCTTTTGCGCCTTGAACAGGGCAATCCTGTCGATCCGGCGGCGCTCATATGGGATGTGATCTTCGAACCTCCAGCGCAGACCGCCAGACATGTCCAGCTGCCGCTCGACCGGACGGCCCGAGGCGTCATGGCGCGTATGGGCGTAGTACCCGGCGCGGTCCAGCATCGCGTGATCCGGGGCGACACCATTGGGAAAACGTGTCAGATCGTCTGCATACAGATCAATCACCTGGCACAGCATGGCGTCGCGGCGTTCCTCGGTATGGAAGGCCAGCATCTCAGCTATGCTGCGGGTTTCACAGAACGGATAGAACAGGAATTCGGCGTTGTAGCAGTAATAGAACCAAATGCTTGGTGCCGTCTGGATGATCCGATTGACCGTGTCGAACACAACAGATCGGGGCGCGCATTTCAGGGCCACGCGGTGCACCCGGTCGTGCAGGTCTGCGCCCAGTGCAAACTCGGTGGGCATGAATGCAACGACTGACTTGAACCCAAGCGTCAGGTGGTGGTGCAGTGTACTTTCGACTTCAACGTCATCTTCTGCGAATATTAGGGCGACGGGGCCGGTCTTCAGGGCGGCCTGACCCGTTTTGAGGAAGATGTCGAGGGATTCGTATTGCATTGCCGGTTTTCGTTCGCGTCTTGCTGGAAAGTCCCGCCAAATTCGGGTAATTGCGCCCGCATTGCAAGCGGCGTTCTAAGTATATAAGTGATGCCGGTCTCGCGAATGCAAAGGCCCGATCCATGTCCGAACCAAAGAAGCTGTTTATCAAGACCTATGGCTGTCAGATGAATGTCTATGACAGCGAGCGCATGGCGGAAACGCTGGGCGGGCAAGGCTATGTCGAGACCAAATCAGCTGATGACGCGGACATGATTCTGCTGAACACCTGCCACATCCGGGAAAAGGCGGCCGAGAAAGTCTATTCCGAGCTTGGCAGGTTCAAAGGGCTGAAGGCCGAGAAACCGGACCTGAAAATCGGTGTGGCGGGATGTGTTGCACAGGCCGAAGGTGAAGAGATCATGCGCCGTCAACCGCTGGTCGATCTGGTCGTAGGCCCACAAAGCTACCACCGCTTGCCCGAGATGGAGGCCAAAACCCGTACTGGGGCAAAGGCGCTTGATACGGATTTTCCGGAAGAGGACAAGTTCGAAAAGCTCAAGAACCGCCCCAAGGCCAAGCGTGGCCCGACGGCATTTTTGACCGTACAGGAAGGCTGCGACAAGTTCTGCGCCTTCTGTGTGGTGCCTTACACCCGAGGGGCCGAGGTCAGCCGCCCCGCGGATCGCATCATCCGCGAGGCTCAGGATCTGGTTGAGCGCGGTGTACGCGAGATCACTCTGTTGGGGCAGAACGTCAACGCCTATCACGGTGCGGGTCCGAACGGGGATATGACACTGGCGGGTCTGATCTGGGCGTTGAACAAGGTTGACGGATTGGAACGCATCCGTTTCACAACCTCGCATCCGAACGATATGGCCGATGATCTGATCGAGGCGCATGGAACCTGCGAAAAGCTGATGCCCTATCTGCACTTGCCGGTGCAATCGGGCTCGGACCGCATCCTCAAGCGGATGAATCGCAGTCACACGGCGGACAGCTATTTGCGCCTGATCGAACGTATCCGCGCGGCGCGCCCGGATATCGTGATGTCGGGTGACTTTATTGTCGGCTTTCCGGAAGAGACCGAAGAAGATTTTCAGGCCACGCTGGATTTGGTCGAGCAGGTCAAGTACGGCTACGCCTATTCCTTCAAGTACTCGACGCGCCCCGGTACACCAGCAGCGGAACGGGCGCAGGTTGACCCGGATGCGGCAGATGACCGGCTGCAGCGGCTACAGGCGCTGATCACCCGACACCAGCGCGAAATCCAGGATGCAATGGTGGGCCGCACAGTCCGGGTTCTGTTCGAAAAACCCGGCCGCCTGGATGGGCAGATGGTCGGCAAGTCTGAATACCTCCATTCCGTACATGTGATGGGGCCTGACGTTGCGGTCGGAGAATTGCGTGAGGTACGGATCACCGAATCCGGCACCAACTCTTTGGCTGGAGAGGTGCTGTAACAGGGCGGCTATTCGCCCTCTGAAGAGCGCAATTGGCCTTTAATTCCAAATTTACCCTTGATTTATCGTTTGGAACTATGTTCCGAGAGAGGTCAGATTTTTCTGACGTCCGTTCCGGGCCAACAGGACAATCGGTTTGCGCTGACCCGACTACAGGCGCGATGGAGGGTATCGAGTGACGATTTTAACGCGATTGAGTTGTTCCGGCTTCTGGCGGACCGTTCCAGTCGCCTCTGTGGTGGCGGTTCTGGGGAGCGCGACAATTGCCAGTGATCTGGACGGGGAAATAACCGATGCCCCTGTGGTCAGCCCCAAACGATTCAGCGATGACGTCAGCGCATTCTATCTTGGCCTTACGGCGGGATATGGCGGCGGCGGGGATGACCGGTTTGGTCTGACGACGCCGGCAGGGACGTTTGCAATCGGCGATCAGGACCTGAGCGGTGCGTATGGCGGGTTGCGCGGCGGATGGCGCGGTGTGCTGCCGGCCCAAGGCGGTCGCGACTATATCTACGGGTTTGAACTGGGCTATGATTTCGGATCGCTGGACGACAGTGTAACGACGCAGATCGGTACGGATACGGTCCGGGGCGGCTCGGACGTTTCGGATGTTTTGTCGGTGCGTTTCAGAAATGGCCTGACCAATCGCAGCGGGCGAATCCTGTATTTCGTCAGCGTGGGGTATCTTTGGGGCGATGTGGAAACAACCAACAGTATCACATCTCCTACTACGGGTACGCAGTCGCTCGAGGCCTCTGATCGCCGCGGTGGGTTCTCGCTCAGCATCGGAGCAGAGCACTATCTGGACGAAAATTGGTCGATCACCGGCGAATATGAATATGTGCAATTCCAGTCGAAAACCATCGAGTTCTCAAATGGGTTTTCAACAAAATCCACCCCGAACTACCGCGGCCTGCGGTTCGGCTTGAACTACAAGTTTTGAATGGCGGAAAACTTTTATGTCGGCGGTAATGCCATCGGTGCGTTTATTTTTCAAACTGTGGCTTGCGCCCAGTTGGAATTCCTGTCTACGCTTGGGGTGTAACGCCAAGACAGGAGAACGGATTGGCCATCGGTGCCCTTACCCCACCGCAAGATCAGATGCCCCAGCGCGAGGCGTTAGTTGAATTTCCCGACAACCGGTTGTTGATTGATTTATGCGGCGAATATGACCGCAATCTGACCGAGATCGAGCAGAAGCTCTCGGTGCAGATTGTGCGTCGCGGCAATCAGCTGGTTGTTATGGGCGACGAGGAGTCGCAGAAAAACGCCATTGAGGTTCTGCAGGCTCTGTACACGCGCCTCGAAGGTGGGCGCGATGTTGAAGCGGCCGATGTCGACCGCGAGCTGCGCATGGGCGGGTCTGAGCAGGGCACAGGCAGCCGGGATGGCGATCAGCTTGAGATGTTCAAAGGCGGCACGGTCGAAATCAAGACGCGCAAGAAACTGGTCGAGCCGCGCACTGACGCGCAGAAGGCTTATGTACAGTCGCTGTTTCAGAACGAACTCGCCTTTGGCATCGGACCGGCGGGTACGGGCAAGACCTATCTGGCCGTTGCGGTCGGGGTGTCGATGTTCATCGGCGGGCATGTGGATCGCATCATCCTCAGCCGACCCGCGGTCGAGGCCGGGGAAAAGCTGGGTTACTTGCCGGGCGACATGAAAGACAAGGTCGATCCTTATATGCAGCCGCTCTATGACGCGCTGAACGATTTCCTGCCCGGTAAGCAGTTGGCCAAACTGATTGAAGAGAAGCGAATCGAAATCGCTCCGCTGGCCTTCATGCGGGGCAGAACCCTTGCGAATGCCTTTGTGGTGCTGGACGAGGCGCAGAATGCGACGACCATGCAGATGAAGATGTTCCTGACCCGTCTGGGTGAGGGCAGCCGTATGGTCATCACAGGCGATCGGTCGCAGGTTGATCTGCCGCGTGGGGTACAATCCGGGCTGGCCGATGCCGAACGCCTGCTGAACACGATCCCGAATATCAGTTTCAACTACTTCACCTCAAAGGATGTAGTGCGACACCCGCTTGTGGCCGCAATCATCGAGGCGTATGAGGCCGACGCGGGGCGCGAAACGGGGTAACTCAAAGTCTCGAACGGGGCTTTGAGGCGGTAACATGAACCTTGAACTGACTGTGGAAGACGACCGCTGGAAGGAACTGGAGCCTTTGGCACTGGGGGCAATTGGGGCAGTCCTGCGCCATTGCGGACTGGACCCGGACCTGTGCGAGGTCAGCCTGCTGGCCTGCGACGACACACGCATTGCCGAGTTGAATGCTGAGTTTCGGGAGAAACCAACCCCGACCAATGTGCTCAGCTGGCCTGCGGAAGACCTGGCGACGGGCATAGCAGGTGAGGTCCCGCACCTGCCTCAACCGGATTTCACAGGCGAGATCGCGCTAGGAGATATCGCGATTTCATACGACACCTGCGCGCGTGAGGCAGAAGAGGCGGGAAAGCCCATGGCTGAACACGTGACGCATTTGATCATTCATGGCACGCTGCATCTGCTCGGTTATGACCACATTCGTGACTTCGACGCCACCTTGATGGAAGGGATCGAAGTCAAGATACTTGGCAAACTGGGTATCGATGACCCATATAATAAGTGAAGCGGGTTATTTCACCCGATCAATTGGAACAGGATAATGGGCGACACAGACGGCAGTTCTAGGGCGGCGCAAAGCGCGCAGTCTGAGGATTTCAAAATAGAAGAGAAAAGCGGTTTCTTTTCGCGAATTTTCGATTCTTTCTCGGGGGCCGAGGAAGAACAAAACACTCCGGTTAACGGACATGAGATGGAGACCAGCCAACATCGTGGCATGGTGAACCTGCGTCGGATGCGCGTCGAGGATGTGGCGATTCCGACCGTGGAAATCGTTTCGGTTCCCTCGACGATTTCCAAGGATGAACTGGCGCAGGTGTTTCGCGAAAGCGGCCTGTCGCGCATTCCTGTCTATGAAGGCACACTGGATACCCCGCTGGGCTTCGTGCACCTAAAGGATTTTGCCCTGACCCACGGGTTCAACGGCGGTTCTGCCGAGTTTGATCTGGTCTCGATGCTGCGCACCTTGCTGTTCGTGCCGCCGTCGATGCCTATCGGCGTGTTGCTGACCAAGATGCAAACCGAACGGCGCCATATGGCCTTGGTGATTGATGAATATGGCGGCGTCGACGGTTTGTTGACAATCGAGGACCTGATCGAACAGGTCGTGGGCGAGATCGCGGATGAGCATGATGCGCACGAAGATCAGCTTTGGATACAGGAGAAGCCCGGCTGTTACGTGGTGCAGGCCCGGGTCCCGTTGCAGGAGTTTGAGGCCGAGATTGGGCGCTCTCTGACAAGTCACGAGGATGTGGACGAGGAAGAGATCGAAACGCTGGGCGGTCTGGTTTTCATGCTGTCGGGTCGGGTCCCCGCACGAGGTGAAGTTGTGCTGCATCCCGAAGGGCCGGAGTTCGAGGTGATCGACGCCGACCCCCGCCGCATCAAACGTTTGCGTGTCATGTTGCCGGACGTCATTGCATGATCTCTGTCCAGGGCTGGCCGTTCTGGGCGAGGCTTGGATCTGCGGCAGCGCTTGGGGCACTGGGGGCCTATGGGTTGGCGCCCTTTGGCTACTGGCCCCTGGGCCTGATTGCGTTGGTTTTGATCGCGCCGTTGTTTTTGGCCTGTGAAACCCGTGCTCGTGCGGCGGTGTTGGGATGGGCTTTTGCGACTGGCTATTTTGCCCATGCTCTCAGTTGGATACTTGAGCCGTTCCAAGTCGATGCCGAACGCCATGCCTGGATGGCGCCGTTTGCGTTGGTTTTCATGGCGGGTGGGCTGGCCTTGTTCTGGGCGGCGGCTTTCTGGGTCGCGCGGCGGCCCGGAGCGTCAGCCCTTCGGCAGGCTGTCTTTTTGAGCGTGGCACTGTCACTGGTGGAATTCGGTCGCGGGTATTTGCTGACGGGCTTTCCCTGGGCAGGGGTGGCGCAGATCTGGGTGGACACGCCGGTCGCGCAGCTTTTGTCTTTGCTTGGCCCCTATGGCCTTGGCGCATTGACTTTGGGTCTGACAGTGCCGCTGGGTGCGGCGTTGTCACAGCGCGGCTCGTCTCGTCCATTGATTGTGTCTGTGGTTTGTCTGGTTGGGGCGACGGTTTTAGCGCTTGTCTATGCTGCGACACGGCCCGGCGTGGAACAGAGTGCCAGCGTCGTCCGTTTGGTCCAGCCGAATGCGCCACAGCACCAGAAATGGGATCCCGACTACGCGCCGTTGTTCTTTGCGCGCCAGATTGAGTTCACCGCAGCCTCTCCGCGGCCCGATCTGATAGTTTGGCCTGAGACCGCTGTGCCTGCCTGGCTGAGCAGTGCAGAACCTTATCTGGACGCCATTGCCGATGTTGCCCAGGGTGTTCCCGTGGTGCTGGGAATTCAGCGCGGCGACGGGCCACGCATTTTCAATTCAATGATCTATCTGGACGAAACCGGGCAGCAGACGGGTCTGTATGACAAACATCACCTTGCTCCTTTTGGCGAGTATGTTCCGTTCGGGAATCTGATGGCGCGGTTCGGTATTCATGGAATGGCGACGACTGCGGGCCATGGGTTCAGCTCTGGGCCCGGGCCGGCACTGATGCAGGTTGGCAAGTTGGGTATGGCGCTGCCGCTGATCTGTTATGAGGCCGTTTTTCCACAAGACGTGAATGGCGCGCCGGGTCGGGCGGACTTTATTTTGCAGATCACCAATGATGCCTGGTTCGGAACGCGGTCGGGCCCATTCCAGCATTTGGCACAGGCCCGGATGCGGGCGATCGAGCAGGGGCTGCCCCTCATGCGCGCGGCCAACACCGGCGTGTCCGGGATGATCGACCCCTTGGGACGGCTTACCGCGTCTTTGCCTTTGGGCCAGGCGGGGTATGTGGATGCGGTTCTGCCGTTGCCATTTGCGCCGACGGTTTATTCCCGGATGGGCGACATCCCAGTGTTTGGGGCCTTATTGTTCGTGTTTGCTGTGCTTTGGTTTCGGATCCGGCGGCTCGAGGATTAGATTCCGATTGACCCGGACTCTCAACGCGCGTATTGCCTGCGTCGCTTGTCACAACGGCTTCCTGGCGTGGCAGAAGAACCTTAATGGAGCGCATTTATGTCCCGACAGAACTACACTTTTACTTCGGAATCAGTTTCCGAAGGGCACCCGGATAAGGTCTGTGACCGGATTTCCGATGCCGTCCTTGACGCCTTTCTGAATGAAGAACCTGAGGCACGTGTTGCGTGCGAAACCTTCGCCACGACCAATCGGGTTGTGATCGGTGGAGAGGTAGGTCTGTCTGATCAGGAAAAACTGCACGATTACATGGGTCGCATCGACGAGATCGCCCGCGCCTGTATCAAGGATATCGGCTACGAGCAGGACAAGTTCCACCATGACACCGTCGAGGTGACAAACCTGCTGCATGAACAGTCTGCCCATATCGCGCAGGGCGTGGATGCAGCCGCGGACAAGGATGAAGGCGCTGGTGATCAGGGCATCATGTTTGGTTACGCAACCACCGAGACCCCGGCTCTGATGCCCGCTCCGATCCAGTATTCCCATGCAATCCTGCGCCGTCTGGCCGAGGTGCGCAAGAACGGGTCTGAACCTGCGCTTGGTCCCGACGCAAAGTCCCAGCTTTCGGTCTTGTACCGTGATGGGACGCCGGTTGGTATCAGTTCAATCGTGCTGTCCACTCAACACTTGGATGAGGCGCTGAGCTCGGATGACATCCGTTCGATTGTCGAGCCCTACATTCGCGAAACACTGCCGGACGGTTGGATCACGGCCGAGACGGAATGGCACGTGAACCCCACAGGTAAGTTCGTGATCGGCGGTCCCGACGGCGACGCTGGTTTGACCGGGCGCAAGATCATCGTCGACACCTATGGCGGTGCCGCCCCGCATGGCGGCGGCGCGTTTTCGGGCAAAGATCCGACCAAGGTCGACCGTTCTGCCGCCTACGCGGCGCGCTATCTGGCAAAGAACGTCGTTGCAGCGGGGATGGCCGACCGCTGCACCATCCAGTTGAGCTATGCCATCGGGGTGTCGAAGCCGTTGTCGATCTACGCCAATACCCATGGCTCGGGCCAGGTTTCAGATGCCGAGGTTGAAAAAGCTGTTGGTCAGGTGATGGATCTGACCCCGCGCGGCATCCGCGAGCATCTCCAATTGAACAAGCCGATCTATCAGCGCACTGCGGCATACGGACACTTTGGGCGTGAGCCTGATGCTGATGGCGGTTTCAGTTGGGAGCGCACCGATCTGGCTGACGCTTTGAAATCAGCGGTCTGATCAGTCCATAAACAAAAGGTGCGCCCTTGCGGGCGCGCTCTCTTTTTCGCGAATGCGCTTGTGGTGAGGCGTTGCATTTTGCAACGCCCTTGCCTCGGCATCAGCCGCGCAGTATGGGCACGGTCATGAGTACCCAGACGCCCCAACGCCCCCGCAGGAACTTCTATGGACGTTTCAAGGGAAAGACCCTGAAACAAAGCCAGAAGACGTATCTGAACGAAGACCTCGATGCCCTGTCGCCGGGCGCGGTGGATTGGGAAAGCAACCCAGAACGTCACCCGTTGGACCTTGAGACGTTGTTTGGCGGAAAAGATGTCTGGCTTGAGGTCGGTTTTGGTGGCGGCGAACACCTGGTACATCAGGCCGCACGCAATCCCGAAATCGGCATCATCGGAGCCGAGCCGTACATCAACGGCGTTGCGATGTTGTTGGGTAAAATCCGGCAGGCCGGGGTCGAGAACCTCGCCGTGCATCCCGGCGATGCGCGTGATCTGTTCGATGTGTTGCCGAAGCAAAGCATCTCGCGCGCATTTCTTCTCTATCCCGATCCATGGCCCAAAACGCGGCATCACCGCCGCCGTTTCGTAACACCGGAACACCTGGAGCCGCTCGCCCGGGCCCTGAAGCCGGGCGCTATCTTTCGCGTTGCCACGGATATTCCCGACTATGTCCGGCAAACGCTGGAGGAGGTTCCGCGCGCCGGGTTCGAGTGGTTGGCCGAGCGCCCGTCGGATTGGCGCGAACCGTGGGACGACTGGATTTCCACCCGATACGAACAAAAAGCATTGCGCGAAGGGCGCAAGCCTCACTATCTGACCTTCCGCCGCAAAGGCTGATTGCCGCTGGACCATCTGCCCCCAATTCGCTAATCGGCTTGAGCACTGATAGCGAAAACAGGAGCCCCCATGTCCGGACACGGCACGCCCATCCCGATGACCTCGCATCCCTGCGGCCCGTTGACCGGCACGGCAGAGGTGCCGGGCGACAAATCGATCTCGCATCGGTCGTTGATCCTGGGCGCATTGGCCGTTGGAGAAACCAGAATCTCGGGTCTTCTGGAAGGTGAGGATGTTCTGGACACCGCCAAGGCCATGCGCGCGTTTGGGGCGGACGTCACCGACCATGGCGGCGGTGAGTGGACGGTACATGGTGTGGGCGTGGGCGGTTTTGCCGAGCCCGATCAGGTGATCGACTGCGGAAACTCTGGCACCGGTGTTCGATTGATAATGGGGGCGATGGCCACGTCTCCGATTTCGGCGACGTTCACTGGGGATGCCAGCCTGAACAAACGCCCGATGGCGCGGGTCACCGACCCGCTGGCGCTGTTTGGAACGCAAGCAGTAGGCCGGTCCGGTGGGCGGCTGCCGATGACTATTGTCGGCGCAACAGACCCTGTGCCGATATGCTATGAGGTGCCCGTGCCCTCGGCTCAGGTGAAATCTGCTGTTCTGCTGGCTGGTCTCAACGCACCCGGCAAAACCGTGGTGATCGAAAAGGAGGCCACCCGCGACCATTCAGAACGGATGCTCGCGGGGTTCGGCGCCGAGATTGCCGTTGAGGATACGGATGAAGGTCGGGTGATCACTTTGACCGGTCGCCCCGAATTGAAACCCCAGGTCATCGCTGTTCCGCGCGACCCGTCCAGCGCAGCATTTCCTGTGTGTGCGGCGCTGATCACACCCGGCTCGGACGTTCTGGTGCCTGGGATTGGCCTGAATCCGACCCGCGCAGGCCTGTTTACCACGCTGCGCGAGATGGGTGCCGTCCTGAGCTATGAAAACGAACGCGAGGAAGGCGGCGAACCGGTTGCTGATCTGCGCGCGAAATACTCGCCCAATATGAAGGGCATCGAGGTGCCGCCAGACCGCGCCGCCTCGATGATTGACGAATACCCCGTTCTGTCCGTTGTCGCAGCCAATGCCACAGGTACAACAATGATGGGCGGCGTGAAAGAGCTGCGGGTCAAGGAAAGCGACCGGATCGATGCGATGGCCAAGGGTCTGCGCGCCAATGGTGTGACTGTGGATGAGGGCGACGATTGGTGGTCGGTTGACGGGCTGGGCATCGGAAACATTCCCGGCGCGGGCACTTGCCAAAGCTTTCTGGATCACCGCATCGCCATGTCCTTCATGATCCTGGGCATGGGCGCGAAGCAGCCGGTAACGGTAGACGATGCTGGCCCCATAGCCACGTCTTTTCCGATCTTCGAGCCACTGATGGCGCGTCTTGGGGCGCAGCTGATCAGAAACAACCGGTAAATCGGACGATGACGCACAGCTTTACCGTTGCAATAGATGGCCCGGCAGCGGCCGGGAAAGGAACAATCTCAAAAGCCGTCGCGGCGCATTTCGGGTTTGCGCATCTGGACACCGGACTTCTTTACCGCGCGGTCGGACGGCGCACATTGAACGGTGTGGATGCGATAGAGGCTGCGCAATCCTTGACGGCTGAGGAACTGGATCACGGTGATTTGCGCACCGCAGAGATCGCTCAGGCGGCGTCGAAAGTGGCTGCTATTCCCGAGGTGCGCGCGGCTTTGGTAGACTTTCAGCGTGCTTTCGCCCGTCGAGCCGGTGGTGCAGTTCTGGATGGACGTGACATCGGGACGGTGATCTGCCCGCAGGCCGACGTAAAGCTGTTCGTTACCGCCAGCCCCGAGGTTCGGGCCGAGCGCCGGTATCTGGAACTTGAGGCCAAAGGCGGGGACGTTACGCGGGATCAGGTCCTTGCCGATGTCCGCGAACGCGACGCGCGTGATGCCGAACGCAGCACGGCGCCGATGAAACCGGCGGACGATTCCGTCCTGCTGGACACTTCGGACCTGAGTGTCGATGCGGCGCTGGCACAGGCCCTGGCCATCATTGAAAGCAAACGCCCCGAATTTGGGTAGTGCTGCGGTGCTGTCGGTTCAAGTTCGCCAAAGCGATGCATTTTATGTTGGTCCATTGATCGTCATTGATTTTCGAATGCCCGCCAAGCCAAGGCAGTTTCGCGGAGAAGTAGGCTTCGAACACATCACGGTTGGCGGCGGTGGCAAAGCATTGGGACGCGTCGTCACAGGTTGCGGAATAGTCTGAAAGATTTCAACCGTGTTGCCCTGATTGTTCAGCAGCCAGACAGACGCTATGCGCACGCCAGGTCGGGGTATCGTTCGAGACATGGATCTTATCCGCTGAAAAGTCAGAGCGGCAATCAGGGGCAGGGCAGGATTCTTCCTTTGGATTTCTTCGGTGTTTCGACTTGGATCAGCGAAAAGTCCTGTCTTCGAAAATAAACCACGCCAGAGATTTTGATCACACGATCTCAACCAGTCCAGAAAACCGTGCGGGTCGTCCAGTGTCTGGATGAGACAGCGCATGGACTTCACCAAGCTTTGTTTGGTCACGCAGGTTGTGGGCGCTTAAGGTTGTTTCGAAGCCTGTTGGAGAGAAGACATGATCCGAAGAGCCCTATTGCTGATTTTTCTGGCTGGGAGTGTTGCCGCTCAGGACGCGCCCGAGGCTGAGCCTCCGATGGACTATGAAAGGCTTGGCAAAATCCTGTTTGCACTTGATCCCGAGGCGCAACCGCGCGGTCCGGGATTTCAGCTGACCGTTTCGGACGTCCCGGTTCTGGTGATCACCGATGTCAATGCCGACCGGATGCGCGCGATGGTGCCGATCAGAAATGCCCAGGACCTGTCGACTGAAGACCTCCGGCGCATGATGCAGGCCAATTTCGATTCTGCCTTGGATGCGCGCTATGCGATTGCAAACGGAATGCTCTGGGCTGCGTTCATTCACCCGCTCTCGCCTCTGGAAAAGGATCAACTGATCTCGGGGCTGGCGCAGACGGTGAATATCGCCAAGACCTACGGGTCGCTTTATTCAGGCGGGGCGCAGCAGTTCGGGGGCGGAGACAGCGGCAACCTTCAACGCGAACTGATCGATGAACTGCTGAAGAAAGGGGAAGAGATTTGAGCCTGTTGATTGTGCCTATACCGGTACAGATACTGGCGTTCGGTCGCCCAGCAGATAGCGCAAAACGTCCGCATAGTCGAAGGCCAGAGAAATCACGATGGTCATCAGGACAAAGCGGATGATCCATCTGGGAGCTTCAGCTATGTCTGCGCGTGCCTGCTGCCGCCAAAGGTACCAGGCAAGCGGCGTCCAGAACACGGCATGGCCGAGCCCCATCAACCGAACATATCCAAGTTGGCTGAAGATCAGCAGAACACCTGCAGCCCCAAGTCCGCTGCCGATCACGGTGATCAGCGCGGTCAGGCGGGTCTGTCGCCAGATCAGTAGAGAGACCGGCAAAAGGAACGCGCCAAAGCTCAGGACGTTCATCCAGATCTGAACCCACTGGGGCTGCTGTGCAACGATCAGGTTAAACTCTTCCAAAGTCTGACACCTCTTGTTTCTGCGTCCGAGCACACTGGTGCCGCTTTAGCATCAGGGACGCAACAGACGCCCCCGGTATATCAACGGAATGTGACATCAGTGGTTTTGTCTGGAATCTGCGCCAAGGCGCTTTCGACTTGCGGGTCCGAAGCCAAACCGTTATAGAGCACGCGTCTCAACAAGGGCGGTTAACGTCCGGATGACGTATCTGAGCAGGGCCGGGTCACCTCGGCCCTTTGTGTTTGTGTAGTCAGATGCGTTCCGGATCACGCCTGTGGACATCATGAAACAAGACCGGCGGAGACAACCGCTCGGCCAGCAAAAACGTACTGTAAAGGAAAACAACGCCACATGGCTAATACATCCATGGAGGAATTCGAAGCCCTCCTGAACGAAAGCTTCGAAATGGACACGCCCGAAGAGGGTTCTGTTGTCAAAGGTAAGGTTCTGGCGATCGAAGCCGGCCAAGCCATCATCGACGTCGGCTATAAAATGGAAGGCCGCGTTGATCTGAAAGAATTCGCAAATCCTGGCGAAGCCCCTGAAATCGCTGTTGGTGACGAGGTCGAAGTCTACCTGCGCGCCGCAGAAAACGCCCGTGGCGAAGCTGTCATCTCACGCGAGATGGCCCGCCGTGAAGAGGCATGGGACCGTCTGGAAAAAGCATATGCCGACGACCAGCGCGTCGAAGGTGCAATCTTTGGTCGCGTCAAAGGTGGCTTCACCGTCGATCTGGGTGGCGCAGTAGCGTTCCTGCCCGGCTCGCAGGTTGACGTCCGCCCCGTGCGCGACGCTGGCCCTCTGATGGGTCTGAAGCAGCCGTTCCAGATTCTGAAAATGGACCGCCGCCGTGGCAACATCGTTGTGTCGCGCCGCGCAATCCTGGAAGAATCGCGTGCCGAACAGCGCGCTGAAGTCATCGGCAACCTGACCGAAGGTCAGACCGTCGAAGGCGTCGTCAAGAACATCACCGAATACGGTGCGTTTGTTGACCTGGGCGGCGTTGACGGCCTGCTGCACGTCACCGACATGGCATGGCGCCGTGTGAACCACCCGTCCGAGATCCTGACGATTGGCGAAACCATCAAGGTTCAGGTCATCAAGATCAACAAAGAAACCCACCGCATCAGCCTGGGCATGAAGCAGCTGCAGGAAGATCCGTGGGATCTGGTTGCTGCCAAGTACCCGCTGGGCTCGGTTCATCAGGGTCGCGTCACCAACATCACCGACTACGGCGCGTTCGTCGAGCTGGAAGCCGGTGTCGAAGGTCTGGTGCACGTGTCCGAGATGTCCTGGACCAAGAAAAACGTCCACCCCGGCAAGATCGTTTCGACCAGCCAGGAAGTCGATGTCATGGTTCTGGAAATCGACGGCGCCAAGCGCCGCGTGTCTCTGGGCCTGAAGCAGACCCAGCGCAACCCATGGGAAGTGTTTGCAGAAACACACCCCGAGGGCACCGAGGTCGAGGGTGAAGTCAAGAACATCACCGAATTCGGACTGTTCATTGGCCTCGAAGGCGACATCGACGGCATGGTTCACCTGTCGGACCTGTCCTGGGACGAGCGTGGCGAGGATGCGATCCAGAACTACCGCAAAGGCGATATGGTTTCGGCCGTTGTCTCGGAAGTTGATGTCGAAAAAGAGCGTATCTCGCTGTCGATCAAAGCCCTGGGCGGTGACAAGTTCGCCGAAGCCGTGGGCGGCGTGAAGCGTGGCTCGGTCATCACCGTCGAAGTCACCGCGATCGAAGATGGCGGCATTGAAGTCGAATACGAAGGCATGAAGTCGTTCATCCGTCGTTCGGACCTGTCGCGTGATCGTGCCGAGCAGCGTCCCGAGCGTTTCTCGACCGGTGACAAGGTCGACGTTCGCGTCACCAATGTCGACAGCAAGACCCGTCGTCTGGGCCTGTCGATCAAGGCACGCGAGATCGCCGAAGAGAAAGAGGCCGTGGAACAGTACGGTTCCTCCGACTCGGGCGCATCGCTGGGCGATATCCTGGGTGCAGCGTTGAAGTCGGGCGACTAAGCCCGCGACACATCGCTAGCTTGAATTTCGGCCTCGCACATTCGTGCGGGGCCGTTTTTGTTGCGAATCAACGTCTTCCAAACAACCGGCTTGATTTGAGTTCATTCGCGCTTGAAGTGTACAAATCCGGTCTTCGGCTAAAATTTCACCTGAGATTGCCCTAAAATGCCGACTTTGCCCGCAGAGACTCCGTTCCCCCGATCCGGGTTTTTTCCTATACTGTCAGAACAGTAGACCTGTCACATCGTCCGCCTGGGAGGGTATAGCGAATGATCCGTTCAGAATTGATTCAGAAAATTGCCGACGAAAACCCGCATCTCTATCAACGCGACGTCGAGCGGATTGTGAATACCGTCTTTGAGGAAGTGACAGACGCTATGGCCCGGGGTGACCGGGTTGAGCTGCGCGGTTTTGGCGCGTTTTCGGTGAAAAAGCGCGACGCCCGTGTGGGTCGAAACCCGCGTACTGGCGAGACCGTGCAGGTCGAAGAAAAATGTGTACCGTTTTTTAAAACAGGCAAGTTGCTAAGGGACCGATTGAACGGTAAAGCCTGAACCCATGATGCGCTACCTTCGATACGCTTTTCTTGGGACTCTCGGGATTATCCTGATCTCGATTTCTCTGGCCAATATTCAATCGGTTGAACTCAAGCTGATGCCGGATCCAGTTGCCGAACTGTTGGGCTTCAACCTGACGGCCACATTGCCGCTGTTTCTGGTGGTTTTGGGCGGGGTTGTGGCTGGCCTGATCATCGGGTTCCTGTGGGAATGGCTGCGCGAGCACAAGCATCGCCGCGACGCGACAGTAAAGAAAGGCGAAGTGCGCAAGCTTGAGCGTGAGGTCAAGAAGCTCAAGAAAAAGCAGAATGAAGGCAAGGACGAGGTTCTCGCCATTCTGGATGAGGCAAGCTGAGCCAAAGCAATGCCTGATGTAGCTGTCAAAATCTGCGGTCTGACCGCACCGGATCACGTGCGCGCTGCGGTGGACGCTGGTGCGCGATATCTGGGGTTTAACTTTTTTCCCAAGTCGCCCCGATATGTCTCGGCCATGCAAGCGGCAGAATTGGCGTCTCATGTTCCGTTGGGCGTGGCCAAGGTGGCTTTGGTTGTGAATGCGACGAATGAGTTGCTGGACAGTATCACGCAGACCGCGCCATTTGACATGCTGCAATTGCACGGGGCCGAAACGGTTGAACGCGTGCAGGACGTCAAAGATCGGTATGGCTTGCCCGTCATGAAAGTCATTGGTGTTGCCGATGCCGAAGATTTGGCTGCGATTGACACGTACAGCGACGTTGCCGATCAGTTGCTGATCGATGCCAAGGCCCCCAAGAACGCAGTATTGCCAGGTGGAAACGGGCTGGCATTTGATTGGCGCCTGTTGGCAGGGCGCAAATACTGGCGCAAGCCGTGGATGTTGGCCGGTGGGTTGAACCCGGAAAACGTGGCCGAGGCGATCCGTATGACCGGGGCACGTCAGGTCGATGTGGCCTCAGGCGTGGAAAGTGCGCCGGGGGTCAAGGATGCGGCGTTGATCCGGGCCTTTGTCGACGCTGCGGTTCACGCGGGCTGACACGTCACAAGTGGCGGCACCTGGGTGCGTTTTGCCATGGCAAATCCTGCCGCTACCTCCTATGAACAACGGGTATGACGAGGGAGACACCCATGGCCAACGATCTTTTCAATTCCTTCATGTCCGGCCCGGATGAACAGGGCCGTTTCGGCATCTTTGGCGGACGGTTTGTCAGCGAAACACTGATGCCGCTGATCCTGGCGCTGGAAGAGGAATATGAAAAGGCCAAGGATGATGCCTCTTTCTGGGCCGAGATGGATGATCTGTGGGCCAACTATGTCGGACGCCCCTCGCCGCTGTATTACGCGGAGCGCCTGACCGAGCATCTGGGTGGTGCCAAGATCTATCTCAAACGCGATGAGTTGAACCATACCGGCGCGCATAAGATCAACAACGTGCTGGGCCAGATCATTCTGGCGCGGCGCATGTGCAAGACCCGCATCATCGCGGAAACCGGGGCAGGGCAGCATGGCGTGGCCACTGCCACCGTCTGCGCCAAGTTCGGTTTGAAATGCGTGGTCTATATGGGCGCGCATGACGTGCAGCGTCAGGCCCCGAACGTATTCCGCATGCGCCTGCTTGGGGCCGAGGTCATCCCTGTGACGTCGGGCCGTGGCACCCTGAAAGATGCGATGAACGACGCGCTGCGCGACTGGGTGACCAACGTGCGCGATACGTTCTATTGCATTGGCACCGTGGCTGGCCCACACCCGTACCCGGCGATGGTGCGCGATTTTCAGTCGATCATCGGCAAGGAAGCCAAGGAACAGATGCACAAGGCCGAGGGCCGTTTGCCCGACACGATCATCGCCGCCATCGGTGGTGGATCGAACGCGATGGGTCTGTTCTACCCGTTCCTTGACGACAAATCCGTCAACATCATCGGTGTTGAGGCCGGTGGTAAGGGTGTGAACGAAAAGATGGAACATTGCGCCTCGCTCACCGGCGGACGCCCCGGTGTTCTGCATGGCAATCGCACCTATCTGCTGCAGGATGATGACGGTCAAATTCTTGAGGGCTATTCGATCTCGGCGGGTCTGGATTACCCGGGCATCGGCCCCGAACATTCGTGGCTGAACGATATCGGCCGCGCGCAATATGTCTCGATCACCGACAAAGAGGCGCTTGAGGCGTTCCAGCTGTGCTGCGCCACCGAAGGCATCATCCCGGCGCTAGAGCCCAGCCACGCGCTGGCGCATGTGATGAAGATCGCGCCGGAGCTGCCCAAGGACCACTTGATCTGCATGAACATGTGCGGACGTGGTGACAAGGACGTGCAGACCGTGGCGAAATATCTGAACTTCGACATGTCGGATACCGAAGGCCGCAGCGCCGATTGACCATGCGATAAAATTTGAAATTTCTGACAAGTGCGGCGCGCCTTTTAACGGTGTGCCGCTTTTGTTTTGGGCCTGTGGCTTTTCGAATGTTGCGCAACTGGGTAATTTTGTTGCGTGATCGCCACAGTTGCGTTTCTGAACCTCAGAAATTTATTGAGCGAATCCAGCCGCTTCGCCTAAACCCGCCGTTACCGGTCACGACGGGCCGGACCCTAGCGGGCAGAGGTGATCACTCTCTCGGTGCGGACGGCGCTGCCGAAACCGTATGCCAGGGCCGAAACCGGGGATTGGTACATGCTTTGTAGCTCAGCTGGATAGAGCAACAGATTCAGGTTCTGTGAGCGAAGGTTCGATCCCTTCCAAAGCCGCAAATGTAGCTCAATGGTAGAGTAATCGACTGCGAATCGATGTGTTGCGGGTTCGAATCCCGTCATTTGACAAACGCTGTTAGGTCAGCACCGGCCTTCAACGCCGGCCCGTGAAAACGGTCCAAAACATATGGGTCCGGGTGTTCGCCAGCAGGGGCGGCACCGCGCAACGTCAGGCTTTGGCCGGGCGGGGCAGGGGCCTTCGCTGCTCTGGCCTTGGGCCGGAGGACGGATGACGGTGTCGCCGGATCGGCGCCCCGCCTAGCCCCAAAGGGGAAGGCGGCGCATCGGTCCTGCGCCCCTCTCTCTGACCCTCCCGTACAGGGGCATGGCGCGGGGGATACTCGGGTCTTTCCCGCCTTCATCCGAAGGCCTCACACCTGTCACCCAACCGGGGTGCAACTCACTGAAAACATGAAAAGGAGTTCGCTTTTGCGACGACGATAGAGCGAGACGAAAAGGAGATATGAAATGACACTGTTCCAAGATCTGATGGACCGGCTGACCGGCCACCGGCGGCTGACCCTGACCGAGACCCAGCGGATGCTGGTCCTGCGCAATGGGGTGTTTGATGCAATCCTGGGGGCCGGGAAACACCGGCTGCCGCGCAAGGATGTGCTGACCGAATTGCACGATCTGGAGACCCTCTTTTTCGTGTCGCCCTATGAGCGGGCGCTGATGCAGAACCGGCCTGAACTGGCCAGCGCGCATCTGACCGAGTTTCGGGCCGAACCTGATGAAATTCTGGTTCTGCTGCGGGATGGCGTCCCGGTTCGGGTACTGAACCCCGAAGCACGGGCACTTGCCTGGAAAGCGGCAGGCCCCTGGCAGGTCGAAAACCATGCGCTGACTGAGACCATGGTTGTGCCCAAGGCGCTCGCTCAGCGGCTGGTCCGGGCCGGGCTGCGGCTGAGCCTGACACAGGTTGAGATTGCCGAAGGGCATGTCGGTCTGTTGAGTGTGGATGGCGTGCTGGTGGATCAGCTGAACCCTGGCGCTCATGCCTTCTGGAAAGTGGGCCGGAACCTCGAGGTCAAGCAGATCGACCTGCGGCAACGGACCCATGAGGTGACGGGTCAAGAGATCCTGACCAAGGACCGGGTGACCATCCGGGTCAACCTCAGCGCCGATTACCGGGTTGTCGATCCGGTCAAGGCGATGGGGGCGGTCAAGGATTTCGATCAGGCCCTGCACCGGGCGCTGCAACTGGCGTTCCGGAAGACCCTTGGCGCGATGACACTTGACCGGCTGCTGGCCGAGAAGGTGACTGTCGACACCGAGGCCGCCGATCGGGTGCGGACGCAAATGGCCGGGATCGGTATCGAAGTCGGTGAGATCGCACTGAAAGACGTGATCCTGCCCGGCGAGATGCGGGAAATCCTGACCGCCGTGGTCGCCGCCGAGAAACAGGCTGAGGCCAACGTCATCCGGCGGAGGGAAGAAACCAACGCCACGCGGTCTCTGCTGAACACCGCAAAGGTGATGGCGGAAAACCCGGTCATGCTGCGGCTGAAAGAGCTGGAAGCTCTGGAAACCATCGCGGGCAAGGTTGAGCGGCTGACGGTCCACAACGGGACCGAGGGTCTGATGTCTGACCTTGTGAAACTGCGGGAGTAGCGCCGCGAAAAGCAAAGGGCCGATCCGGTGACCATCCGGGTCGGCCCATTTTTTAGTCTTCGTGCAGAACGGTTTCGAACCCTTCGAACTGGGGTGGACCCATCAGCGCATACTGCGTTTTGCCTTTGCCCGCATTCTTGTGCGCATCACGGAACTGGCGGGACTTGGTCCAGGCCTCAAAGTCCGCACGGCTGTCCCAGACCACATGGCTGGAGTAGAGGCGATAGCCATCTCCTTCGGGACCCTTGAGCAACCTGAACTCGCGAAAGCCGGACACTTCGCTCAGGCGGCTTTGACGCTCTTTCCAGACGGTTTCAAACTCGGCTTCGCTGCCCAGGCAGACTTGAAAGCGGTTCATTGCAATGAAGCTCAAGACGGTCTCCAATTGATCGTGATGCAGGCTGGCGAAATGCAATGTCGGCTGGCCGTTGACAAAAAGTGTTTTGCGCGGTCGCCGTCAATTCGCGCGGGCTGCATGGCGTTGCAGAACTTCCAGCGGGACAATTTCCAACGCGCGCTGGTGGGTGGCGGCCAGATGAACCTTGGGCGCACAGCCTTCTTCATGGGCTTGCAGGAACCGACCGGCGCACAGGCACCAACTGTCTCCGGGGTTCAGGCCTGGAAAGTTGAACTCAGGCCGTGCTGTGCTCAGATCGTTGCCGACATATTTTGAATAGGCCAGAAACTCGGCGGTCATGATGGCGCACACGGTGTGGCTGCCCTGATCCTCGGCGCAGGTGTTGCAGGCTCCATCGCGGAAGAACCCGGTCAATGGATCACGCGAGCAGGGGGCAAGGACGCCGCCGAGAACATTGATGCTGTCTTCTTTCTGCATAGGCTCACCTTACAGGCTTTGGGCAATACTGCGGAACACTTCGACATTCTGTTCGTTCACACCCGGATCACGGAAATTGCGATCCGCGCCGGTCGTCATGATCAGAACACCGCGGGGTTGGTCGAAATACATATATTGCCCATAGACGCCTCGAGCCAGGAATTCTCCTTCATGCGCCCCTACGGGTATCCACCATTGATAGCCATAACCGATCTTTCCCGGCTCTGTTGGGGCACTGGGCCATGTCGATTCCTTGATCCAGTCTGCGGGGACCAGTTCTTTGCCATCGTGTTTTCCATCCTGAAGGATCATCTGACCGAAACGCGCGAAATCGCGGGTGGTAAAATTCAGACCGCCCAACACAAAGGCCACGCCAGCCCCATCGGTGATATAGTATCCGTCGCGCTCCAACCCCAAAGGCTGAACGATCTTTTCGGTCATCAATTCTGTAACGCTGCGCCCGGTGGCACCTCGGATGACCATTCCGATGACATGGGTGTCGATCGACACATACTGCCAGGTTTCGCCGGGCTGGGTGAAACTGTCCTGCAATGCGATGGTGAAGTCATCCAGTTCCCCACCCAGAGCGACAACACGGCCCATCCTGTTGATGTCGGACTTGGGGTCAAAGTAGTCCTCGTTGAACGTCACCCCACTGGCCATATTCAGAACGTTGCGGATTGAGGTCGCCTCATAGGCGCTGCCGGTCAGGTTTGGCGCGTATTTCACCACGGGATCTTCCAACGAGGCAATGGCACCTTCGTCCAGCAAAATCCCAAACAGGGCCGAGAGATAGCTTTTGGCAACCGACCATGAAATCCGCCGGTCGTCGGGGCCTGTGCCAAGATAGTATTCCTCGAAACGGATCTGCCCGTCCTGCATCACCAGCAGAGATGTCACGGCGCGGTCTTCGATCCAGGCATCTGTTCCGTCCGGCAGGTCAAAGCCGGGTCCGTAGGGCAGCTCCCATGTAGGTCCGTTGCCGCGGGACAGATTGGCGGTCAGGAAGGCCTCATCCATATGCGAAAAGTTGTGAACGATCTTTTCGGCCGAGAACAGGGAATTCACCGCCATCAGACGCTGTAATTCTTCCCGTTTCCAAAAACCGACAACCACCGCGGCCAGCACCAGCGCCAGAGTGATCCGCAGGACCCATTTAAGCAGTTTCTTCATCGATGCCTCCCTCTTGAGCGGCATTTGAGCGTGTGATGGCGCGATCCGCAATCAAGACCCTACGGCACGCAGCGCGAGGTTTATTTGAACTTGTCCAACAGCTTTTGCATGGCCGACCGATTGTCGGGTTCAGGCTCGGATCTGGCGGCTGGTTGTGAGGCCGGTTGCGTTGCATCCGGTGATTTTGATGATCGGGGCGGCGCTGTCCGCAATGCGACGGCGTTCATGAATTTACCGTTGTCGCCATCTGCAAGATGCCCGGCACCCTCAGAGACGCCGCGCAGCACATCGTCCAGCCATTCGGCCTCGGTTTTGGCAAAATCACCAAGGACATACGGAGAGACCATCTCTTTCCGTCCCGGATGACCGATTCCAAGCCTGACCCGGTCGTAGGCGGGGCTGATATGTTCATGGATCGAACGCAGACCATTGTGTCCGGCATGACCACCGCCCGCCTTGACACGTACCTTTCCGGGGGCGAGGTCCAACTCGTCGTGGAAGACGATGACGTCTGTCGAGTCGAGTTTGTAAAACCGCATTGCTTCACCCACGGATTGACCCGAACGGTTCATGAACGTTTGTGGTTTGATCAGCAGAACTTTCTGACACCCCAGGCGCCCTTCGGCGACCTCGGCCTGGAACTTGGTTTTCCAGGGGCCAAAGCCGTGATCGTCGGCAATCCGGTCCACAGCCATGAACCCGATGTTGTGCCGGTTGCGGGCATATTTCGACCCGGGATTCCCCAATCCGACAAACAGTTTCATTCTCATGTCCTTGTACAGCACGCATCCAACGCAATGGGTTGATGGCACGAAAGGCCACCCGCTTTCCAGCCCGATACCAAAAGAAAACGGGGCCCAATCGTGGGCCCCGTCGCATCAGTCCAAAAAACTGAACTCGGACTTATTCTTCGGCTTCTTCCTGGCCGACGACTTCAACTTCGTCCGCAGCCACTTCTTCGCCGTCTTCATCGTCGCTGGTCGACAGACCTGTCGGTGCCGATACGTTGGCGATCACGAAATCACGGTCGATGGTCGGCTTGGTCCCTGCGGGCAGGTCAACCGACGAGATGGTGACAACGTCGTTGATCTCCATGCCGGTCAGATCAACGGTGATCTTCTCGGGAATGTCGCCAGCGGTACACATCAATTCGACTTCCGGGCGAACAACAGTCAGAACGCCGCCTTTTTTGATGCCGGGGGCTTCTTCTTCGTTGATGAACTCTACCGGGATGAACAGAGCGATCTTGGTGGTCCGACGCAGGCGCATCAGGTCCAGGTGGGTCGGAAGATCTTTGACGACGTCACGCTGAACGTCGCGGCAGATGACGCGAACGTCTTCGTGGCCGTCAACCTTCAGGTTCCACAGGGTCGACTTGAACCGGCCTGCTTTCAGGCGCTTGAACAGAACGTTGAACGGGATCTGAATGGGTAGCGGTTCTTTGTCGCCACCAAAAACAATGCCCGGAACCATGCCGTCGCGGCGTGCCTGACGAGCGGCGCCCTTGCCTGTCCCCGTCCGTTCCAGAGCTACGAGATCAGGAATCTCACCAGCCATGATATATTCTCCAAAGTTAGGGCGGGCATCCTCCAAGGCTGTATGCCCGCGTGAAGCCGCGTCCTTATATCGATTCATTGGGTTTGGAAAGGAGTTTTTGGCAGATTGCCACTTTGCGAGGCTCTGCCTCGCGCTCCGGGATATTTTTAGCCAGATGAATGAAGGATCCCATGCTTCATCTGGCCGCAAATATCCTGGGGGAGGCGCCCAAAGGGCGGCGGGGGCAGGGCCCCCGTTTTTTCCGTCAGTTTTGCCACCGCCCGCCGAAATCCTCAGGCACCAGAAGGTTGTGGCGCCCCAGATCAGCGATCTTGCGCTCGCCGCACAAAGCCATTGTGGTGTCGAGTTCTCTTTGAATGACATCCAGCGCCGTCGCCACGCCCTTTTGCCCCATTGCACCCAGACCATAAACAAAGGCGCGGCCGATATAGGTCCCTTTGGCCCCAAGCGCCAAGGCCTTCAGGACGTCCTGGCCAGAGCGGATGCCGCTGTCCAGATGAACCTCGACATCTCCGCCCACCGCATCCATGATTTCGGGCAGCATACGGATCGAACTGAGCGCGCCGTCCAGTTGACGACCGCCGTGGTTCGACACAACGATTGCGTCTGCGCCCAGTTTGGCGGCCATTCTGGCATCCTCGACGTCGAGTATGCCTTTCAGGATCACCTTGCCGCCCCATTGTTCCATCAATCTTTCGACCTTTTTCCAATCAAGGCTGGGGTCGAATTGCTCAGCGGTCCATGCGCCCAGAGATGACGCGTCGGAAATGCCTTCGACATGGCCAACGATATTGCCGAATTCACGACGTTTTGCCCTCAGCATCTCAAGCCCCCAGGACCACTTGGTCATCAGGTTGGCGATGGTTTTTGCTGTCAGCTTCGGCGGCGCGGACAGGCCGTTTTTCAGGTCTTTGTGGCGTTGACCCAGAATTTGCAGATCCAGCGTAATCACCAGCGCCGAACATTTGGCCTCTTTGGCGCGCTGGATCAGACGGCTGACATAGTCTTGATCCTTCATGGTGTAGAGCTGAAACCAGAAGGGTTTGCTGGTGTGCGCGGCCACATCCTCGATCGAGTTGATGGACATGGTCGAGAGGGTGAACGGCACACCGAACTCTTCTGCGGCCTTGGCAGCTTTCATCTCGCCGTCGGCGTGCTGCATGCCTGTCAGCCCAACAGGGGCCAGCGCAACCGGCAACGTGACATCCTCACCAATCATCTGAGACGTGGTCGAGCGGCCTGACATATCCACGGCCACCCGTTGTCTAAGGCGGATTTTTTCAAAGTCGGTGCTGTTTTCACGAAAGGTCTGCTCGGTCCAACTGCCGCTTTCGGCGTAGTCGTAGAACATGCGCGGCACACGTCGTTCGTAGATCTGCCGCAGGTCTTCAATCGTCGTAATCACGGGCATGTCCGGAAACCTTCGTTCAGTTGTCCCGCACTGTGTAACCGGCGCAAGGACGGTTTCGCAACGCTGTCCCGATAACAAAAAACGCGGGCGTTCCGGGCCAACCGCGTTTCAAAAACGATCCCGATGATCGGGACTTATGCCGAATGAGCGCCGTCAGATAAGGATTTCACGAAATCCAACACTTCGGCCACTGGCTTGCCCGCGCCGATCTGGCTGACAATGGCCGACCCGACAACTGCGCCATCCGCGACCGAGGCGATGGCTTGCGACTTCTCGGGCGTGTTTATGCCAAAGCCGACGATCACGGGTAGGTCGGTTGCCGATTTGATCCGAGCGACTTCGGGGCCGACATTGGTCGCCTGTGCTTCGGCGGCTCCGGTGATCCCGGTAATCGAGACGTAGTAGACAAAGCCCGACGTGTTCTGCAGCACGCGCGGCAGGCGCTTGTCGTCGGTCGTTGGCGTCGCAAGGCGGATGAAATTCAAGCCCGCAGCCTGCGCTGGCAAGCACAGTTCCTCATCTTCTTCCGGCGGCAGATCGACAACGATCAGCCCGTCAATTCCCGCCGCCTTGGCATCCGTCAGGAATGTCTCGACCCCCCGGTTGTAGATCGGGTTGTAGTACCCCATCAACACGATTGGCGTCGTGTCATCGGTTTCACGAAAGGCCCGCGCCAAATCCAGAGTGCGCTGCAAGGTCATACCCCCATCCAGCGCACGTTGACCTGCGAGCTGGATCGTAGGCCCGTCCGCCATCGGGTCGGTAAAGGGCAGGCCAAGTTCAATGACATCCACACCTGCACCCGGCAGTCCCTTTACGACCTCCAGCGAGGTCTCATAGTCGGGATCGCCCGCCATCACATAGGCGACAAAGGCCTTCTTCCCCTCGGCTTTCAGGGCGGCGAACTTGGCGTCGATACGGGTCATTGGATGTCCTTGCAGTCGGGTCTGGACCTGATGTGCAGAAACTTTCGCCGAAAATCAATCCCACCGCGCGACGAAAGCCTCAGAACGCGAAGTGATAGCGAAAGAGCACCGCATTGACGCCGGGGTTTTCTTCCTGCGTGCTGGCATTGGATTTATGAGTGACTGCAAGCGAAGTTTTGTTGCCACTGTCCAGCGTAAATCCCAGCGCCAGAAGGCTGCGGATCTGAAAGCTGCCGCCCAGATCGTTCAACGCGTTGGACTCGGAGAAGATACCCGGCATGACGCTTGCCTCGACGAACCAGCGCTCGTTCAGCGAATAGACACCAACAAGGCCCGCACCGAAATGGGAATCTCCGTCTTCGTCAACGGATAGCGCTGCCCCCCAGGTGGCGCTGAACCGCCGGGATTGGTGGAACGGACGGTGCTGATACTCCAGCGCAAAGATAGCCTGATCCGCGGACGCGTTGTCCGAGAAATCCGCAAATCCGGCTCCCGGAATGATGGATTGGGCTTGGGCTGTGGTGGCAGCAAGGACCTGCGTGGCAATGAGAACAAGGGATTTATGCATCAGATTGCAGTCGTGTTGTTGTCTTTTGTGCGAACCAAGTGCTTACTGCTAAGCCCCATTTTCAACGCACGCCGTTTCACGATGTTGGCATAATCTCGTGAAAAGCCGCTGTTGTGCAGGCTTGTCGCTTTGCCCGCATTGGCTTGCGCATTTACCCCGACGCGCCTAGAAGCAGCCGCGAATGGCATCAGGAGACCGTCATGGGCTTTAAAATGGGAATCGTGGGTTTGCCGAATGTGGGCAAGTCGACCCTCTTCAATGCGCTGACCAAAACCGCAGCCGCGCAGGCCGCAAATTTCCCGTTCTGCACCATCGAGCCCAATGTAGGCGACGTGGCCGTTCCTGATGATCGGCTGGACAAGCTTGCGGCGATAGCATTGTCCAAGCAGGTCATTCCGACGCGAATGACCTTTGTCGACATCGCCGGGCTGGTCAAAGGCGCATCCAAGGGCGAAGGGTTGGGTAACCAGTTTCTGGCCAATATCCGCGAGACCGACGCCATCGCCCATGTGCTGCGCTGTTTCGAAGACGGTGACGTCACGCACGTGGATGGCCGGGTCGATCCGGTGGCCGATGCCGATACGATTGAGACCGAGCTGATGCTGGCCGATCTGGAAAGCATCGAAAAGCGCCGCGCCAATCTGGTGCGCAAGCTGAAGGGCAACGACAAAGAGGCGCAGCAGCAGGAACGCTTGTTGGCCGAAGCGCAGGCGATGCTGGAAAACGGCAAGCCCGCGCGTCTGGTCGAGGTCAGCGAAGAAGACGCCAAGGCATGGAAGATGCTGCAACTGCTGACCACCAAGCCGGTGCTTTATGTCTGCAACGTCTCGGAAGAAGAGGCTGCCGAGGGCAATGAGTATTCCGCCCGTGTGGCCGAAATGGCCGCAGCGCAAGGCAACTCGCACGTCATCATCAGCGCCAAGATCGAAGAAGAGATCAGCCTGCTGGAAGAGGACGAAGCGCAGATGTTCCTCGAGGAAATGGGGCTGGAAGAGCCCGGCCTCGACCGTTTGATCCGCGCAGGTTACGATCTGTTGAAGCTGGAAACCTATTTCACCGTCGGCCCGAAAGAGGCCCGCGCCTGGACCATCCGCACCGGCACCGCCGCGCCGCAGGCTGCTGGCGTGATCCATGGCGATTTCGAAAAAGGCTTCATCCGGGCTGAGACCATCGCCTATGACGATTATATCGCCGCCAATGGCGAGCAGGGGGCGAAAGAGGCGGGCAAGATGCGGGCTGAAGGCAAGGGCTACATCGTGAAGGATGGCGATGTGATGCACTTTTTGTTTAACACGTGAGTGTATTGCGATTGATGTGTTGAAAATCGAGGTGTGTGTAGACAGGGTCCGTTTCTCCAATTGGGTGTTTGGGTCAAGCTCGTTTTCTTTCATTGTATCGGATCACTGTCGCTCATCCGGGTCACGCTTCTCTTCGC
>NZ_JBQGAE010000016.1:0-117191 GCF_056542645.1 Ruegeria sp. AB5 | reverse complement strand
GCTTCGGCTTCGGCTTCGGCTTCGGCTTCGGCTTCGGCTTCGGCTTCGGCTTCGGCTTCGGCTTCGGCTTCGGCTTCGGCTTCGGCTTCGGAAGTCAGGTCCTCTGTTTGGGTTTCAGGGTCAACAGCTCCATCCTCAGCGCTAACGCCGGGATCAGCGATAATATCATCAACCACATCGTCGGATTTTGGGGTCTCCACCGGTTTCTGATCGGTTTTCTTTTTGCGCGCCACCGTCACATTCCCCTTATCGATTCTAAAACCACCAGAACTACAGACTGGTTCACGTTAATCTGCACCCGCATCGCCCTCAACCCGCATCGCATGTTTCACAAGCTTTTTAACGGCTTTACGCATTTTCTTGGGCGTCGGCTCTTTGGCAATCTTCAGCCGCTCGTACCCCAATGTTTTAAGGGGTTCCGCCGTTGCTTCACTGATTGCCGCCAGCCAAAGCGGTGCGGTTCCGGTCCAGATGTCGGCAAATTGTCGCGCGGTGCGCGGCGAGAAGATCGGCGCGATGACGGGACGGTCACCATGCGAAACCGCCTGGGCCTTGGCGCTCAGCGGCAGCAAATTCTGCCGATAGACCACCTCTTCCCGCGTGGTTACTCCCAGGTCAGTAAGCCGTTCTGCAACATTCCCCAGACTATGTTCGCCCCGCAGATGCAGCAGCGGGCTTTGTGGTCTGATCTGCAAAAGCGCCGCGACCAGCTCTTCGGCGGTGCCGCCGACCATCTCAGCCTGCCAACCGGCACCCTTGGCGGTTCCCGTTGTCGTCGGGCCAACGCAGTATGCAGGCAAGTCCCGCCGCACCCCCATCGAGGCAGCCGCATTCACCGCGTTGGCCGATGAAAAAACCAACCCCTGCACATCGGTCGTCGACACCTGCACAGCCAGCGGCCTGATTTCCAGAATGGGGGAGTGGATCACCTCAACCCGGGTACGGGTGCGGGTCGGCAGCTGCGCCACAAACCTCTCCGAGGCAGCGCGCGGGCGGGTCATCAACAAATACAACGATCGGCGCCTTCGGCCTTGGGATTGTTTGCGTCCGCGCAGGGTGATACCCCGCTTGCCAATCATGATGCAACGGATCGGTCCAATGGTGCAAACACTTACCGTCCTGGGGATAGAAAGCAGCTGCGACGACACGGCCGCAGCCGTGGTGCGGCAAAGCAAGGGCCATTCGGCCGAGATTCTATCTTCGGTCGTGCATGGCCAGACCGATTTGCATAGCGCCTTTGGCGGCGTCGTGCCCGAGATTGCCGCCCGCGCCCATGCTGAAAAACTGGACATCTGCGTGATACAGGCGCTGGAGGCCGCCGGATTGCAACTCGGTGACATGGACGCCATCGCGGTCACAGCCGGGCCGGGCCTGATCGGTGGAGTAATGTCGGGTGTGATGTGTGCCAAGGGGATCAGCGCCGCAACCGGGTTGCCGTTGATCGGCGTCAATCATCTGGCGGGCCACGCGCTGACACCTCGACTGACCGATGGGGTATCCTTTCCGTATCTGATGCTGCTGGTCTCAGGCGGACATTGCCAATACCTGATCGCACATGGCCCCAAGCACTTCACCCGATTGGGCGGCACCATTGACGATGCACCGGGGGAAGCCTTTGACAAGACCGCGCGTCTGCTTGGCCTGCCACAACCCGGCGGCCCTGCAGTTGAGGCCGAGGCCCGGTCGGGTGATCCCAAACGGTTCCGTTTTCCGCGCCCTCTGCTGGACCGGCCCGGCTGCGACCTGTCATTTTCAGGTCTAAAAACAGCCTTGATGCGCATGCGGGACCAGATCGTGGCCCAACAAGGCGGCCTGACCCGACAGGACCGTGCTGATCTGTGTGCCGGGTTCCAACAGGCCGTTGTGGATACTCTGGCCGAGAAAACACGCCGCGCGATTGACATCTACTTCAAGGAAAACCCGCCGAATCCTGTGATTTCTGTTGCGGGTGGGGTTGCTGCAAATTCTGCAATTCGCGCAGCGTTAGAGACCGTTTCGGCAGAGATGTCTTGTCGCTTCACCGCCCCTCCTTTGGCGCTGTGTACCGACAATGCTGCCATGATCGCCTATGCCGGGCTTGAGCTGTTTCGTTCCGGAGCAGTGGATGGTCTGGATCTGACGCCCCGCCCGCGCTGGCCATTGGATCAGACCAGCCCCGCGATGCTGGGCAGCGGCAAGAAAGGGGCCAAGGCATGAGCGTGTCCATACTTGGATCAGGGGCGTTCGGAACCGCTCTGGCGATTTCCCTCGCGGGCAACGGACCTGTAACGCTGTGGTCACGGGACGAAGCGCAGGCGCGCGCGATGAACGCCACGGCTGAGAACGCGCAGCGGCTCCCTGGTGTGTCCTTACCGCCCGAGATCGCCGTCACGGCCAAGATCACTGAGGCTTGCCGCTCAGACTTGCTGCTGGTCTCGGTGCCGATGCAACAGCTGCGCACGGCGCTTAATCTGCACCGATCGGCTCTGGCAGGCAAAACTCTGGTTGCTTGTTGCAAGGGGATTGAGCTGTCGACGGGGCTCGGTCCTGTGGCGGTGATCCGAGAAACGGTCCCGAACGCAAATCCCGCCCTTCTAACCGGGCCCAGCTTTGCTGATGACATCGCGCGGGGTTTGCCTACAGCGCTGACTCTGGCCTGCGCGGATGCGACATTGGGCAAAGACCTGCAGGCGCGACTGACTACGACAAACCTGCGGCTCTACCGCACAACGGACACGGCCGGGGCCGAACTTGGCGGGGCTTTGAAGAACGTGATGGCGATTGGCTGTGGAGCCGTCATCGGCGCGGGCCTGGGCGACAGTGCGCGGGCCGCGTTGATCACCCGTGGCTTTGCCGAGATGCAGCGCTTTGCAGCCCGCCGCGGGGCACAGCCGGACACCCTGATGGGCTTGTCCGGATTGGGGGATCTGGTGCTGACCTGTTCCTCGGAACTGTCGCGAAACTACCGTTTTGGCCAATGTTTGGGTCAAAAACAGCCGTTTGATACGGGGACAACAGTCGAAGGTGTCGCCACTGCGCGCGCCGTGGCGGAGATTGCCAAAACCGAAGGGCTGGACATGCCCATCAGCACAACGGTGGCGGATCTCAGCGACGGGGCCTACAGTGTCACAGACGCAATCCAGAACCTGCTCAATCGCCCACTCAAGGAGGAATAGATGCTCATCGCCCTGATCGCCAAAGACAAAGACGGCGCGCTCCAAACCCGTCTGGACAACCGCACGGCCCATCTGGCCTATATCGAAGAAACGGGCGTTGTGTCGCAAGCGGGTCCACTGCTGGACGGGGATGCCATGATCGGTTCGCTGATCATTCTGGATGTCGAGGATATGGCCGCGGCGCAAGCCTGGGCGGACAATGATCCCTATACCAATGCGGGACTGTTCCAATCGGTTGAGCTGATCCCCTGGAAGCGGGTCATCGGCTGATGGCGTATTGGCTGTTTAAATCCGAACCCTCGACCTGGAGCTGGGATCAGCAGGTGGCTAAGGGTGAAACAGGCGAAGAATGGGACGGGGTGCGCAACTATCAGGCGCGCAACTTCATGCGGCAAATGGCCATAGGGGATCGTGGGTTTTTCTACCATTCGCAAAAAGAAAAAGCGGTTGTCGGCATTGTCGAGGTTTGTGCCGAAGCCCACCCCGACAGCACCACCGATGACACGCGGTGGGAATGTGTGGACATCAAGGCTGTACGTTCGTTCACCCGCCCCGTGACCCTGGATCAGATCAAGGCCGACGAGCGGTTGGCTGAGATGGTGCTGGTGAAAAACTCGCGCCTATCCGTGCAACCGGTCAGCGATGCTGAGTGGGCGCTGATATGTGCAATGGGCGAGACGCAGGCCAATTAGATAATAAAAGGGAAGGTCCTGAACGATACAGAACCTTCCCTACCCCGCGTGCTCCCTACTCACCACACGCATATCGATAATCTGGTTCTGACCGTCCTGGTCACTGGCCCGACCATAGCGCGGTCAACGCCCAGAATTCAAACGCCAAGTCCTTAGAATGCTATTCAAATGCAAAACGCCCGCCTGGGAATGGGCGGGCGCAGGTCTTGGTCTGGCAGTAGGTTTAGCCGTAAACGGCTTCTTTCCCGAAATGTTTGGTCAGCATGTAGTACACGACGGCGCGGTACTTGTTGCGCTCGGACATGCCATAGGTTTCCATGGTCTTGTTGATCGCTTCCATCAGTTCGGGGCCATCGGACAGGCCCAGTTTTTTGATCAGAAAGTTGTTTTTGACCGTCTCAAGCTCGCCGTCCTGACTGGCTGCCACGGTTGACGCGTCGGCATCATAAATCGCAGGGCCGCAGCCTATTGTGACCTTGGTCAACAGGTCCATATCCGGGTCCATGCCGCACTTGCCCTTCAGGTCTTCGGCGTATTTGGCGATCAGCTCGTCGCGTTTTCCCATAAAACAGTCTCCCTCTCAGCAGTCCAGGCTGCGGTTACTCAAAATCCTTGAAACAGGTGCCGGCAGGGTAGTCACAAGTGGTTTCAGGACAAAGGGAAAAATTCCGCCCTTTCCCCCCTAAGCGAATGAATGCCTTTGCGGCTCGCCTCAAAAGCTAGCGGCAATACCCCCAACCCGGGCCTTGCAAGTGGAAATGATCAGCGTGCAATCGGTTGAAATCGGGTCCCAGGACCACGCGGAACCAGGCGCAGGCCCCTTGTCCAATCCGATGCAGAAATTCGGCCTTGGGTCCGGGCGCGGTCCAGTCCTGCAACAGGTCGATGGTTCGCCCATCGGCAAGCTCGACCCCCACAATATCAACCGAGTCGGCCGTCGCATGGCTGCTCCAACCGCTGTTCTCGCCGTGGGCGGTGCGCATCCGACGGCAGTTGTAGCTGCCGACATGGTTCAGACCCTGGACTTTGGTTCCCAGAACATCCTGCGCGGTTGGCTGGATCACATGATGCTCCCACATCGCCAGACGCAGGGCCGTGGTGCATCGTGTTTCTAACGCTCTGAGGTCTGCGGAAACCAAACGTGTCAGCAAGCCCCGTCCGGCGATACCGCAGTTCTGATCAACAACCAGATCCTCCATTGGTTCAAAGATCACGCCTGCATCGACCAGGGCGGCCCGGCATTGCGTCTCGTCGGCCAAGGCCCGGTTCAACTGGTATTTGGTAACCGGCGTGACCGGAGCCTTCACGGTCAAATCCCGCAACGGGTTCCAGTGTTCAGGAACAGGCGTTTTGGGATGAGACAGCAACACCCACCCGCCGCCGCCGACCAGGATCAACAGGACAAGACACGCGAAAAGAAAAGACGCCGCCAGATACAAAATCCGGCGGCGTCCCGTGCGTTTTGTCATACCCGTTCCGCGATCAGTAGCGGTAATGTTCGGGCTTATAGGGGCCTTCCGGATTCACACCGATGTAAGACGCCTGCTCATTGTCCATCTGGGTCAGCTTGACGCCGATCCGGTCCAGATGCAGGCGGGCAACCTTCTCGTCCAGATGCTTGGGCAGGATGTAGACGTCATTGTTGTACTGATCACCCTTGGTGAACAGCTCGATCTGGGCAAGCACCTGGTTGGTAAAGGACGCCGACATCACGAAAGACGGGTGACCGGTGGCATTGCCGAGGTTCAGCAGGCGGCCTTCGGACAGCAGGATTAGACGATTGCCCGAGGGCATCTCGATCATGTCCACCTGTTCCTTGATGTTGGTCCATTTGTGGTTCTTCAGGCTGGCCACCTGAATTTCGTTGTCGAAATGGCCGATGTTGCCGACGATGGCCATGTCCTTCATCTCGCGCATATGCTCGATGCGGATCACGTCCTTGTTGCCGGTGGTGGTAATGAAGATATCGGCGCTGGCAACCTCGTCTTCCAGCAGCGTCACCTCGAACCCGTCCATCGCGGCCTGCAGGGCGCAGATCGGATCAACCTCGGTCACTTTCACGCGGGCACCCGCACCGCGCAAGCTGGCGGCCGAGCCTTTGCCCACGTCACCATAGCCACAGACCACGGCAACCTTGCCGGCCATCATGGTGTCAGTGGCGCGGCGGATACCGTCGACCAGCGATTCCTTACAGCCGTATTTGTTGTCGAATTTCGACTTGGTGACGCTGTCGTTGACGTTGATCGCAGGGAACGGCAGTTGGCCGTCTTTCACCAGCTGATACAGGCGGTTCACGCCGGTCGTGGTTTCCTCGGACACGCCTTGGATCTGGTCGCGCATCTTTGTGAACCAGCCGGGCGAGGCTGCCATACGTTTGGCGATCTGCTTCTTGATCACCTCTTCCTCTTCGGAGCCCGGTACTGGGATGATGTCTTCGCCTGCTTCGGCGCGCGCGCCAAGCAGGATGTACAGCGTCGCATCGCCACCATCGTCCAGGATCATGTTTGGGCCGTCGTTGAACAGGAAGGATTTGTCCAGGTAATCCCAATGCTCTTCCAATGTCTGACCCTTGATGGCGAAAACCGGAACTCCGGCCTCGGCGATCGCCGCCGCCGCGTGATCCTGTGTCGAAAAGATGTTGCACGACGCCCAGCGCACATCGGCGCCCAGCGCCACCAGCGTTTCGATCAGAACACCCGTCTGGATCGTCATGTGCAACGAGCCAACGATCCGCGCGCCCTTCAGGGGCTTTGCCTCGCCATATTCGGCGCGCAGGGACATCAGCCCCGGCATTTCGGTTTCAGCAATATCCAGTTCCTTGCGGCCAAACCCGGCCAACGAAATGTCTTTGACGATATAGTCCCCGGCCATCAGGCGCTCCGTTTTTTCAGTCAATCACAGTTGAGGCTGCCCCTAGCATCCCTTGGGGCAGGTGGCAATGTGGATGACCGAAAACAGGATTTTACGCCGCTAAAATCAGCTTGGCGTGCCCTCAACTTTAACCTTCGGTATCGCTTCGAAAAAATCAGTGCCAACGGCGACAATGCAGCTTATGCCGTTCGCCTGGGTCACCAAAACGGTATAGCTACCCGTTTCGCGCGAGGTCCAAACCTCCATGACCGAATGCGCACCGCGTGTCTTTTGCAAACCACCAAAGGCCAGCTCTTCCGAATAGCTTTTCTTCAGTTTGGCAATCACATGCTCGCGCTCTGCGCAACTTTGGGCAAAGGCGGGCGGGGCCGTGGCGGCCATGCCAAAGGTCAGGGCAAGTGCGAATAAACGCTTGAACATAGCAGTCTCCTTTCGTTTCACGTTTCGCTTGCGAGAGGAGCACACCGGGAGAAGCGTGTGCCCCCCTCGGTCCTAATGTCGGGATCAGATCGAGTTGTTTCAAAGCACGAAAGCTCAAGAAAACGTTGGCAGCAAGTGATCCAGACAGGTACATCATAGCATAAAAACGCGTATTGAACGTGTCCCACTTCACAAGGCATGGCATAATGGCAACACAACCCCGCGCATGGCAGAGGATGCTGTCCGGTCGAAGGCTGGACCTGCTGGACCCGACCCCTGTGGATATCGAGATCGAGGATATCGCCCACGGTCTGGCCTTTGTGGCGCGCTGGAACGGGCAAACCAACGGGGATTTCGCCTATTCTGTAGCCGAGCATTCCCTTCTGGTCGAAGAACTTTTTGGCCGCATCGCCCCCAAAGCGCCCGTAAAGTGGCGGCTGGCGGCCCTGTTACACGACGCGCCTGAATATGTGATCGGGGACATGATCTCGCCCGTCAAATCCGCCGTCGGCCCGGACTACGGCGCGCTGGATGACCGTCTTGCAGCAGCGATCCACATCCGGTTCGGTCTTCCCGCCGAGGTACCAAAGACGGTGAAACGGCAGATCAAAAAGGCTGACAAGATCAGCGCGTGGATGGAGGCGACCCAGATTGCGGGGTTTTCCGAGACCGAGGCGACGAAGTTTTTTGGGCGTCCGGACAGGGCGGTAGTGGAAGGGCTACAGATCAGGCTCAGACCTCCGCTTGAAGTGCGGCAGGCTTACACTGACCGGCATGGGGCTTTGATAGCTTCATTGTAAAGTATCAAGTTAGTCAAATGTCCCCTCTGAGCCCACTTTAACCGATGCTGCAAAGTCACCAAACGTCCGCTAAAGTCGTCTGGGGGAATGATCTAAGTGTCCAGCATCGATAGTGGACTCTGTGGGCGCGCGCTGTAAGTAGGTGGGAAAAGCGGTTTGGGGCGGCCGCTCACGATTAAGTTAAAGCCCCAGTTGTCCTTTCATCATAGCAAGGTATTCAGCGTCATCCATTGCCTTACGGGCTGCGATTACCTGCTCGGCATCCGGGCCTGCGATGTAGCGCAATTGATCGCTGCCATCTGTGGCGGCCTGCATGATCGTTTCTGCCACCAGAATGGGGTCAGATCCTTTTGAGCCAGCGGCTTGCATAGCGGCGAGCGCCTTGTCCATAAAGGGACCATACTCAGCCTGCTCCGGGTCATAGTTAATCATTGATCCAGTTGTTTCAGCAAAGTTGGTATTGATCATTCCTGGCTCGATCAGCTTCACTTTGATTCCTATAGACTCAAGCTCGTAGGAGAGCGATTCCATCATGCCCTCTACGGCAAATTTTGAACCGTGATAGAGCGTGCCAAGCGGGAAGGTGATTTTGCCGCCCATGGAAGAGATGGTGATGATGGTTCCTTCACCTGCTGCCCGCATGTAGGGAAGCACGTTTTTCGTGACCAGCAGCGCACCGATGACGTTCACGTCGAACTGCATACGGATCGCTTTTTCGGGCGTGGATTCCAATATGCCATATGCGCCGTAACCAGCATTGTTCAAAAGCACATCGATCTTGCCGAAGCGCTCAATCGCCTCAGCCATCGCGCCTTTGATGGTCTCTTCGTTGGTCACATCGAGAGCGGTCACCAACACATTGTCTAACGCGCTCAGCTCGTCATCATCTTTTGGGTTGGAGCGCACGGTTGCGACAACGTTCCAGCCCTTCTCCTGAAAGAACTTGGCGGTCATGCGCCCGATGCCGCTGGAGCACCCTGTGATTAGAATTGTTTGTGTCATATTCATCTCCTGCCATGGTCTATGTATGCCTCGCCGGATTGGCGAAATGGGGCGCGGTGCCAAACAAAAGACCGCGCCATTTTCAGTCATCCCGGTGGGCGCAATACCCACCGGATTAAATCAATGGGCTGTCATCAAAAGTCTTTGCCGTGCAGGCTGTCCAAGGCCATTTGTCCTGCGAGCTTGGCGAACCGGCCCCAGCTTTGATCAACCGAGTACTTGGACGCGTTCACCAACATGTGGTCCACTTGCTTTCGGTTCGTGAATGCGAAGGCAGACGCCCCAAAATCATCGATAATCACTGATTTCACGACGTTCTCAAAGTTCAGACCGTTGCCGAAATTGCCAACCCCGGAAACGAAGTCCTCAGTCGTCTCGCCACAACCGCCCCAAGTCAGATAGGCATTGAGCCAGATATTGGGTGGCACATTGTTGACTGCGATACCGCCATAGTCGAGTTCGTGAACGGCCGAGTGAACGGCGGCTTCGTTCGCTTTGAACGTGTCGTTGTCCACCAGCATCATGCAGCCAAGCGTGCCGAGCAGGCGATTGTTGCAAAAGTCCACGGCTTTGGTGAGGAAATCGCCCGCGTCGTTCGCTGTATCCAATGGAAGTTCGCTGAAGATTTGGCAGAAGGCTTCATTGTTGACCGCAAAATCATCTTCACCGATGCCCGGAATGAACACGAAGTCACTGTTCGGGTGATTGCCGCCTTCGGGTTTTAACACCTCTGCGGTTGGCTGGTTTTCGAGGAACGCTTCTTTGGTCTTTTCAACGCCCGGATAATAAGTAGAGGTTCCGAAGGTGGTCTCAGCGATCGCGTTGCGCAGCGCCTTGATGAACTGATCACGCTGCGGCCAGTTCTTCGAAGTGATGATCGTTTGTGGCCGCCCACAAACCGCACCGCCATTAAGCTTGCCCACCGATGCTAGTTGGATCGCCCAATGCTCGATTTCCTTGTCAGTCCACTTCCCTGGCACAATAAGGCATGGGTTATTGCCACCACACTCTGAAACCAGCGGAGCGCTCGCTGCGTTCTGGATCGCATGAGCAACGCCGGTTGATCCGGTAAAGTAAATCGAGTGAAGCCCCTGGAGCGCGGACATTTCGCGTCCTTGATCGCCGTCGATGAAGGCCAGCGCGCCGCGTTCAATAAGCGGGGCGAAAATCTTCGCCCACACTCTATCTGATTCCTCGTTGAGCTGGTGCGGCTTGTGGATCACGGCTTTGTTTTCCAAAAACAGCGCCATCGCCATCTCGATAGAGGAGCTATAGTTGCCTGCTCCTGAGACAGCGATAATGCCGGCAGGCCTGTCGAGCGGGTTGACCTGCTTTGGCTCACCGACGACGTGGAGGAACCCTCTTACTTTGCCCGCAATCAGCTTGTCTTTTTTATAAAGCGGAAACACCTCGATCTCGGAGCGATCATCCGGCAATTGCTTGATGGCGATTGGCTCTGGCAGTTCTCCTTGCACAAGCGACTCATAGAGATGTCGGATCCCCATCAGTGTATTGCCCATCGCGTTGACGGTCGTCACGATTCCTTCCGAGTGTGAAACGCCCTCAGCGCCAACCTGTTCATTCTTCATCGCTGCGTCGGCGGCACCCAATTCATCGCAATATTTCAGAATGTTTTCCTGAATCTCCACAATAAGGGCCAGCCGTTCCACGACTGAGGTTTCAGCCCATGCTGTCGGATTTATGCTGTCAAATGCGTCCTGCGCTTTCATGGGAAATTCCTACGGTAATAGCCTGAATTCATGATAATTTTTAACAAGCAACCAAAAAGCCAACAATATCATTTGGCGCCATCAGATTTGCCGAATAGGTAGGATCACTCTGCTCGATTTGTCTTCGCCCGGTGGACGCGGTCCCGAAGCTCTGCCTCCCAATCACTTTGCGTCTCTTGATACTTGGCGACCATCTCCTCGTTTTCATGTATGGCGACGCCTGGCTTGTGAAGCTCGGCCGTCTCCAACATGCGCGTTCTCTCGAACGCGTCATACTCAGCCATCATTCTCTCCGCGGCTTCTTTGGTATGCCCCAAAGCCTCCAAAGCAGAGCGTGCTGTACGTATGGAGCCGTCATATGTTTCTCGGATGATGTCGCGGCACCCAGCGTCCCACAGATCGAAGACGTGAATGCGGTCATAGGCCCGGGCAATCACATGTACATTTGGATGCGTTTCGCAAACATAGCGGACCAGCTCAGTTGTTTGATCCTTGCCGTCAATGGCTACTATCAAAAGCCTGGCCTCATCGATTCCCGCTGCTTTCAGGAGGTCATGGCGCGTGGCGTCTCCATAGTACACCTTGAGGTCGATAAGGCGCAGCATCTCCAACTGCTGGCTACTGTAGTCTACGACAGTCGTCTCATAGCCGGAGGCACGCAACGCCGTATTGACGATCCCACCGACGCGCCCATGCCCGGCAATGATAATACCAGAGTGGTCTTCGATCTCATCAGAGGCGGTGTCCTCATCAGAAATATAGCGCGGTACGATCAAGCGCTCATAGACGATAAACATCAGCGGCGTCGCGAGCATTGAGAGCGCAACCAACAACAACAAAGTGTCAGCAACACCGGCAGGGATGACGGCGTTTGCGACGGTGAAGGAGAGCAAAACAAAGCCGAACTCACCAGCCTGCGCGAGCCCCAACCCAAAGAGCCATTGGTCGCTGCTTGTGATTTTGAAGATCCGTGCTAAAGAATGCAATATAATGGCTTTGACCGCTATCAGGCCAAAGGTCAGCCCCATAATGGATCCGAAACTGCCAAAGAGCAGATCGAAATCCATGCCTGCGCCAACGGTCATGAAAAACACACCCAGGAACAGCCCGCGAAACGGATCAATATCGCTTTCAATCTCGTGGCGATATTCGCTGCTTGCGAGAACAACACCGGCGAGGAACGTGCCAAGCGCTGGTGAGAGGCCGACCATTGTCATCAGAAGCGCGATACCAAGCACCACCATGAGGGCTGTGCTCACAAAGAGCTCGCGCAGCCGCGCTCTGGCAACAAAGCGGAAGAGGGGAGTGACGAGATATTGTCCGATCACAATCACCCCACCAATGGCCATGACCGTCACGATGGCGGTCTGCCAACCGCTGAGATGTTCAACCAGAGAGATGTTGAACCCGGAGCCGCCGTGATCGTCTGCGTGGCCCGAACCGTGGCTAAGCGCTTCGGTAAGTTCCGGCAGGGCGAGAAGCGGGACCAATGCCAGCATTGGGATCACAGCGATGTCTTGCGCGAGTAGCACAGAGAAACTGGACTGCCCGCCATCGGAGCGTGACAGGCCTTTCTCCTTCAGGGTTTGATTGACAACCGCCGTTGAAGAGAGAGCGAGCACCAAGCCAATAGCGAGCGAGACGGTCCAGGGCTGGCCGAGCAGGAGAGCGATCACGGCAAAGGCCATGGTCGTCAGACCGATCTGCAGGCCTCCAAGTACAAAAATTCGATTGCGAAGCGCCCAAAGCTCGCGTGGGTTCATTTCCAGGCCGATCAAAAACAGCATAATTACAACGCCGAACTCGGCGAAATGCTGGAGAGCGATGACGTCTGCTCCGATCGCGCCAAGTATGGGGCTGAGCGCAATGCCCGCGATCAAATAGCCAAGGACGGACCCCAGGCCAAACCGCGTCGCCAGCGGGACCGCGATCGCACCGGCAAAGAATAATGAAAATGTGATAAGCATGAAATCAGCCGACAAACTCAAACTCCCAGAAATGGTTGATGTGTGTCGCGCGCAGCCTGATGACAGTGCTGTCCTCGTTGTAACCCCGCCACTTCATTTTTTTAGAAAATTCAGTTCAACCTTTGACACACCTCTCGCTTCCGCTGGGGTCTTGCCCGTCCAGCGTTGGAAAGCGCGATAGAATGAGTTTGGCTCTCGGTATGCCAACAAAAACGAGATTTCTTCGATGCTTAGATCTTCTTCGTTCAGATAGTGCATTGCCAGTTCCAAGCGCGTCGATGCGAGAACCTTCTTGAAAGTTTCGCCTTCTTCACTCAATTGGCGCTGCAGGGTGCGTTTGGATATGGCCATCTTTTCGCAGATCGCTTCAATACTTGCTTCTCCTGATGGCAGCATTTCGCGTATGGCGTTCTTAACCCTAGATACGAAGACCACTTCCGGCTCCTGTGCTGCCATTCGGTCTCGAAGTTGCTTCTCGAATTCTGGCCAGGTTTCCTCGTTCTCGGTGACCAAGAGTAAATCAGCATCTTGCCGATGCAGTGAAATCCGTGCGCCTCTCTCAGGTTCGCATCCTAAGTATGAAATCACTTCATCCCCTGGATGTTCAATGAGTGGTAATTCTATGCGCGCCGGAACGATATGCTTGATGGTGTGGCAACGAATGCATTCCAGCAGAAAGATTGCTTCAAACCAGACCATTTGCGGCGGGATTTGAATTTTTGGGTCTATTGATCCGATTGCGACATGCAGGTAATCACCTTCCTCGGAGACTTGCAGGGTTACCGGTGCCATCAGTGGTTTGAACACTGACAAGCGGTGAAGGCCGGTCCGAACATCAGGCGAACAAGAAAACGCAAACATCGCAGGTGTAAAATGCGCGTGTGCAAAGAGTTTGCCCAAAGCGAGCGATAAATCGGGGCGACCGGCTTCAGCTTCAACAGCTCGCCAAAGATCGAACACTTGCGAAGGCGTCAACTCGACACGCTCGGCGCGTGTGAAATCTGCTGTGAGCCGGGCTCGGCGCGCGATCCGCTCGGGTGAAATATTTAGTAATTTGGCCACCTGCGCGATGTATTTGGCCATGGGGTAAAGGCGGTTTGGCGTTTTAGCCTCCTATAACAAGGTTTTGGGTCGCCCCTTAGTGTACGCGTCACTTCAAGTGGACCATAGGCCTATAGATAATTGGCACGTTCAGATGGTATTTTGGCGCAATATGATAGTCTGGTCGGTTGATTGCCCATGGGAATAGACCCGGTAGCCCAATAAATTGTCACTAAGGATTGTCCCATGCGTGGGCACGGCCCTGACGTTTTGGGTTATGGAGATATGGAGTGTTCGACATCGGGCTTTTGGAGTGTCATAGGACGCTTGGCATTGCGCGCACGATGCGTCCGGTTCCTTACAACATTGAGCAACGCCTAACGAACCACGACTTCAAATATAGTAAAACCTAAGTCGCGCTCGCCGGACACACTGTTGTCGATGGTCGGATTGGTCACCGGATAAAACCTAAACTCCGCCAGTGAAAATGCGAAGAAAGAACTAGAGTCAGTCTTGGCGATATGAGGGCAAGGCTCGCGGATATGCGGGCATCGTCTCCATAGCGGTCACTGGCGCAACCGCAGCGAAAGCTCACTTTGTCCCGCGTAGCAGACTCAACAGACATCTTTTAAGCAGAAGCAAATTTTATATTGAACGCAAGGTGCCAATGACTACCGCGGGCTACGCTTCGCCAATATCCGCTGCAATGTTCGGCGGTGCATGTTCAGGCGACGCGCGGTCTCGGAAACATTCCGGTCGCACAGCTCATAGACGCGCTGAATATGCTCCCATCGGACGCGATCGGCGCTCATGGGGTTTTCGGGTGGCGGGGGCAGTTCGTCGCCCTTGGCCAGCAGCGCGTTGGTAATGTCGGTAGCGTCGGCGGGTTTCGACAGGTAGTCGGTTGCGCCGATTTTTACAGCGGCGACGGCAGTCGCAATCGCGCCGTACCCAGTCAGCACCACAACACGGCTGTCAGGGCGTTTTTCGCGCAGAACTTCGACCACATCCAGTCCGTTTCCGTCTTCAAGCCGCAGGTCAACGACCGCATAAGCCGGTGGGCGGGCTGTAGAAATAGCGCGGCCCGCAGCGACGGACCCGGCGGTTTCGACCTCGAACCCACGCTTTTCCATGGCTTTGGCCAGACGTCTCAGAAACGGCTCGTCATCATCGACCAGAAGCAGGGATTTATCCGGGCCGATATCAAGCTGAGAACTGTCTGCCATTCTTGGGTCTTTCTGCTATTTCACGCCGTTGGCTTGAACATGAGTAATAGCAGCGCGGGAACAAAGGTCAAACACCCTTGTCACGATGCGGCTTGATCCAGAAAGCAGCCAACCTTGTCGGCCATCTGCTCGGCTGTATCGTCGCGCTTGAAGAATTCAAGGAAACCGTGCTCGGGCGTGACCAGATAAGTAAAGGTTGAATGATCAACCAGATAGTACTCGTCGCTTTTGTCCTGGGCCTTGTAGTAGGTCTTGTATGCCCGGCTTGCGGCCTTGACCTGCTCAGGCGATCCGGTCAGTCCGATGGTCTTTCCACCCAGGTTGAACGCAAAGTCATCCACGATCTCGGGCGTATCGCGATCCGGGTCGATCGAGATGAACAGTGGGGTTGTTGAGTACCCGCGTTCAGCCAGAAGATCGACGGCCTCGGCGTTGCGGGACATATCAAAGGGGCAGACGTCAGGGCAGAACGTATACCCGAAATAGACCAGCGTCGGTTCAGTGATCACATCTGCGTCAGTGACCGTCTCACCCTTGCCATTGACCAGTTCAAACGGCCCCCCGATTGCTGCAGTCCCGCCCGCGATCTGGCCCGAGCGGCATTGCGCAAACTGATCGTCCGACCCTGACCCTTGCGTCAGAAGCCACATGGCCCCAAGGCCAATAACCAGAACAACAGCAGCTAATATAGCGTAAAGGCGAGTCATCGATAGTATCCATGCGCAAGGGGTTGTTGATCGTTCCGGCCGGGACACCTATCAAGATGACCAGCCGATGCAACAGGACATAAGGACCCGATGGCAGATTCCAACCAGAGTTTTTGGCCCGGTCGGGAGCGCAGCAGCTGGATCCGGCTGCGTACCCTGATCCTATTGCGTTGGGTGGCGATCGTGGGCCAGATCACAGCGATCACGGTCGCCCAGCAAACCTATCACGTGCAGTTGGAGGTCGCCCTGTGCTACCTGGCTGTGGGTGTTTCGGTCATTGGTAACCTGGCCGCCATTTTCCTGTTTCCGCAGAACAAGCGCCTGACCGAATTTCAGAACTTTTTGATGGTGCTGTTCGACCTGCTGCAACTGGCTTTTCTTCTTTATCTGACCGGCGGTCTGAACAACCCGTTTGCGCTGTTGCTGGTCGGCCCGGTCACGATTTCGGCCAATGTCATGAGCACACGGTCCACTGTGATCGTTGGGATAGTTGCCATTGTGCTGACCACCCTGTTGGCCGAGGTCCACCTGCCCCTGCACACGGATATCGGTTTGGTCCTGCAGATACCAGACATTCTTTTGTTCGGGAACTGGGCGGCAATCATCATCGCCATCGTCTTTATCGGCGCTTACTCGCACCGGGTGAGTTCCGAGGTCCGCTCTATGTCCGAGGCCTTGTCGGCCACATACATGGCCCTGGCGCGCGAACAGAAGCTGACCGATCTGGGTGGCGTCGTCGCGGCCGCTGCGCATGAGCTGGGTACGCCATTGGCCACAATCAAACTGGCCAGTTCCGAGCTTATCGAAGAACTGGACGATCGTCAGGACCTCAAGGAAGACGCCGCGCTGATCCGCGAACAGGCCGACCGGTGCCGTGATATTCTGCGCGACATGGGGCGGGCCGGAAAGGATGACCTGCATTTGCGGCAAGCCCCCTTGTCCACTGTCGTTCATGAAGCGGCCGAACCGCATATAGACCGGGGAAAAACTGTGCACTTTGCCGAGGGTCCAGTTTTGGACGGAGATGTTCAGCAACCCTCGATCTTGCGCAAGCCCGAGATCATTCACGGATTGCGCAACCTGATCCAGAATGCGGTGGATTTCTCGCGGTCCAATGTCTGGGTCGAGGCGAAATGGACTTCGGACAGGATCACCGTCAGTATCATGGATGACGGGCGCGGATACCCATCACATCTGATGGGCCGGATCGGTGACCCGTTCATGCGCCGCAGACGGGCCGACACCGACCAGCGCGCACGACCCGAATATGAGGGTATGGGGCTGGGCCTGTTCATTGCAAAAACCCTGCTCGAGCGCAGCGGGGCCGAACTGGAGTTCGCCAACGGATCAGATCCCTATCAGCACCTGTCGGACAAACCGGAGCGCAGAGGGGCAATCGTCAAAGTCGAGTGGCCCCGCACCCGGATTGACGCACAACAGGGGGACACGCCGGTGCCATCCGGACTGAACCAGCAAATTCAGATTTAGATTAAGACACCGTTAACCAATCATACCCATAGTCTGATCCGGGTTCTGCAGGCATGAGGGTAGGAAATGGCCGAGTGGATCATTCTGGCCGCAATCAGCTTGGTGTCATGCTGCTTTGCCGTGTTTTGGTTGGCGCCTCGACGCGCCCGCCGGGACGACAGCTACGGTATGTTTGCGACAACTTCGCTCTTTGACGCGGTTTTCCTGTTCGACGGTGCCCGCCTGATCAGCCATTCCGACATTGCCCTGGCCGGGTTCGAACATGTCCGGGACTGGGATGGTTTGCGACGCCTGCTACAGCGCGACTTTCCGACCTTTCCGGAAACACCGGACGTCGTGCGCGATCAGGGGAATCTTGTGGTGTCGGCGATCGATTGTACGGTCGATCGCGAATTGCTGTGCGAGTGGATTGATGGAATTGTTCGGGTCCAACTGCATGAGCCCGCAAAGGACACCAAAACCAAGCTGCGCGATCCGAACGACCCGATCCGGCTGGCCATGGATCAGGCGCCGTACCCGGTCTGGCTGTTGGACCAGAATGCCAGCGTGCGCTGGTGCAATGCCGCCTATGTGACCTTGGCCCGCAAGGCACGCGGTCTGGACACAGATCTGACCCAGCCCCTGTTTTCCAGCACCGAACTTGAGGTGCGACCGGGTGGAAAATCGCGTGTCTCGATCGATGTGGCGGGCAGCAGCAGCAAGTTGTGGTTCGACTTGACACATGTGGAACATGATGAAGGACGCCTGTTCTACGCCGTCGACATCAATGCAATTGTCGAAGCTGAAACCGCCCAGCGCAAATTTGTGCAGACGATGACCAAAACCTTCGCGCAACTGTCCATAGGTCTGGCCATCTTCGACCGAAATCGTCAACTGGCCCTATTCAACCCGGCCCTGATTGATCTGACCACCCTGCCCCCGGATTTCCTGAGTTGCCGCCCCAGCCTGTCCAGCTTTTTCGACCGGCTTCGCGATCAGCATATGATGCCCGAACCGAAGAACTACCGCTCGTGGCGAAAGCAAATGAACGACTTGCTGGAGGCCGCAGAAGATGGAAATTATCAGGAAACCTGGTCCTTGCCGTCCGGCTCGGTCTATTCTGTCAGCGGCCGCCCGCATCCCGACGGGGCCGTGGCGTTTTTGTTTGAAGATATCACCGCCGAGATTACGCTGACCCGGCGGTTTCGATCCGAGATGGATCTGATGCAATCCATCCTCGACAAACTGGCTGATGCCATTGCGGTCTTTTCCGAGGACGGCACACTTGCCCTGACGAACTATGCCTATCGGCAGCTTTGGGGCGCACCGGATGAGGTTGGACTTCACGGCGAAACGGTGACCGAGGTGACCCGCAGTTGGCAAGACCATTGTCTGGCCACCCCAATACTGGGCGAGATTCGCGATTTCGTTGCAATGCGCGACAACCGCACCGAATGGACCGCTGAAATCCGAATGCGCAACGGCACCGCCTTGGGATGCGTGATGACACCGATGCAGAATGGCGCCACGATCGTGCGTTTCGCCACCAAGCAAATAGTTCCAATCGCTCAACGGAAGGCCGCGATCAGCGCCTGAACCGGGTTGCAGCCGGTCGGGCGCGGGTTCATTGTGGCGCCATGAAATCGGCGCCCTTAACTCTCACCTCAAACAGCCCTCAGGACACCGCAGATTTTGCGGTGCGCCTCGGGGCCATGCTGAACCCCGCCGATACCGTGCTGCTGAACGGGACGATCGGAAGCGGCAAAACCCATTTCGCCCGCAGCCTCATTCAATCGTTGATGAAAACGCCCGAGGACGTGCCCTCACCCACCTTCACTCTGGTTCAGGCCTATGACACGCCAAAAGGTGAGATCTGGCACTGTGACCTGTACCGACTTAGCGCTGTGGAAGAGGTTGACGAACTGGGCCTGACCGACGCGTTCGAGACGGCGCTATGTCTGGTGGAATGGCCCGAAAAGCTGGGGTCGTTGACACCGGACAGCGCGCTTACGCTGACATTCCAAACCGACCCCGACAAAACCGAGACCCGCCATCTGACCCTGTCCTGGTCCGACCCGAAATGGTCCGGGAAACTGGAGAACGCCTTATGACAAACCGCACTGTGTTGGCCGAGGCGCTGATTGCACAGACGCCATGGGCCGGGGCCTCGCGCGCGCCTCTGGCCGGGGACGCCTCGAACCGTCGATACGAGCGTCTGACCGACCCGGATACGGGCCGCACCGCTGTGCTGATGGATGCGCCGCCAGACCGGGGTGAAGACGTCGAATCCTTTGTGCGCGTTGCCCAACACCTGCGCAGCATCGGGCTCAGTGCGCCGGAAATCTATGCTGAAGACACACAATACGGTTTTCTGCTGTTGGAAGACCTTGGCGATGATCTGTTTTCCCGTGTCCTGACCCGCGATCCGACACTCGAGCGCACGCTTTATGAGGCCGCCACGGATGTGCTGATCCACCTGCAAGACGCACCAAGCCTGTCCCTGCCGTCCTACGATCCGCCCCTGATGACCGAACTGGCAGCGCTGGCTTTCACGAAGTACGCAGAAGGAATTCTGGGCAGCCATGATGCAGATGGGCTGAGCCGGTTCGAGCTGCGGTTCGCAGATATCCTGCACCGCGAAACCTCGGGCACCAAAGTGGTGGTTCAACGGGACTATCACGCCGAAAACCTGATCTGGCTGCCAGAGCGTGACGGCGTGCAGCGCGTCGGGCTACTGGATTTTCAGTTGGCGATGCTGGGGCATCCTGCTTACGATCTGGTTTCGTTGCTACAGGATGTACGCCGGACTGTGCCCGCAGGGATAGAGATGCAAATGATCAACCGATTCATCGCCGCCTCGGGTGCTGATGATCACGCCTTTCGCACCGCCTACAGTGTTCTTGGGGCCCAACGGAACCTACGCATACTGGGCGTGTTCGCCCGACTGGCCACCGAGTATGACAAACCCCACTATATCGACCTGATTCCGGCCACATGGGCGCATTTGATGCGCGACCTGGAACACCCTGCGCTGGTGTCCATTGCAGATATCGTACGCGACGCCCTGCCCCCACCGACCCCTGAAAACCTCGCAAAGCTGAGGGCATGATGAAGCGCTCCCCCGACGCTGTGATGTTGTTTGCTGCCGGATTCGGAACCCGGATGGGCGCGTTGACGAAGGATCGGCCCAAACCTCTGATCGAAGTGGCCGGACGCCCCCTGATCGACCATACGCTTGCATTGATTGAGGCCGCTCAGCCCGAACGCGTGGTGGCAAACCTGCATTACCGTGCCGATCAGTTACAGGCCCATCTTGAACCCAAAGGGGTCATCCTGTCGCGCGAAGCACCCGAAATTCTGGAAACCGGAGGCGGGCTGAGGGCCGCTTTGCCGCTGTTGGGTACGGGCCCGGTCTTCACGATGAACACCGATGCGATATGGGCCGGCCCGAACCCTCTGACCCTTTTGCGCAACGCATGGGACCCGGACCAGATGGATGCCCTTTTGATGTGCATCCCGATAGACCAGACCATAGGGCATACAGGTGATGGGGACTTTACCGCGGACGCCAAGGGCCGGATCACCCGCGGACCGGGATTGGTCTATGGCGGCGCGCAGATCCTGAAGACCGACAGCCTTGATGCGTTTTCAGAACAGGCGTTCTCGTTGAACCTGCTTTGGAACAAGATGCGGGACCAAGACCGTCTGTTCGCGCTGGAGTATTCCGGTCGGTGGTGTGATGTCGGGCGGCCCGAAGGGATCGCCCTGGCCGAAGGTTTGCTGGCCGATGTTTGACCCCAGCCAAAAGCCGCGGGTTTTTGCTGTTCCGCCGGGCTCGGATTTCCCTAAGGCACTGGTCGACGGGCTGCGGCAGCGCAGCTTTGGCCCGCCCGAGACGCTGGCCCGCGTGCACCTGGTGATCAATACGCGCCGGATGGCCAGACGCGTGCGCGACCTGTTCGACCAGGGGCCGCCCTGTCTGCTGCCACGGCTGTCTCTGGTGACCGACCTGGGCGAAAGCGTCGATCTGGCGCAGATACCGCCCGCCATTCCTCCGCTGCGGCGGCGGCTGGAGCTGACGCAGCTGATCGCCAAATTGTTGACACAACAGCCAGATCTTGCCGCCCGGGCGTCGCTTTTCGATTTGTCCGACAGTCTGGCCGCTTTGATTGATGAAATGCAGGGCGAAGGCGTGTCGCCGGATGCCATCCGCCAGCTGGATGTCAGCGACATGTCCGGGCACTGGGCACGTGCACAGGCGTTTATTGGTATCGCGGACCATTTTATCGATGCAGGCGATCAGGCGATGGACGCGCAGGCGCGGCAACGTCGGGTGGTCGAGAACCTGATTGCACGCTGGCAGGACGCTCCTCCGCAACATCCGGTCGTTCTGGCTGGCTCAACCGGGTCGCGCGGCACGACGCTGATGCTGATGCAAGCGGTTGCGCGCCTGCCGCAAGGAGCGTTGATTCTGCCGGGCTATGACTTTGACCAACCAGGCGCAGTTTGGGATCGTCTGGATGAGGCGCTCACATCCGAGGATCATCCTCAGTACCGGTTCCGAAAACTGATGCACGCACTTGGGATGCAGCCGGAACACATCCTGCCCTGGACGAATGACCCGGCACCTGCACCGGCACGTAACCGTTTGGTTTCGTTGGCCTTGCGCCCTGCTCCGATCACGGATGCGTGGATGTCCGAAGGCCCGCAGCTGTCCGACCTGGATCAGGCGACCAGAGATCTGACGCTGGTCGAGGCAGACTCGCCCCGCTCCGAAGCGCTTGCCATCGCCCTGCGCCTGCGGGAAGCCGCTGAAACCGGACAAACCGCCGCCCTGATCACACCGGATCGAATGCTGACCCGACAGGTCAGCGCGGCACTGGACCGCTGGAACATCCTGCCTGACGACAGCGCCGGCCTGCCCTTGCAACTGTCCCCGCCCGGCCGGTTCCTGCGTCATGTTGCGGGGATGTTTGCGCGGCGTCTGGATGGCGAGGCGTTGTTGACCTTGCTGAAACATCCGCTGTGTCACGACGGCAGCGCGCGCGGAGTTCACTTGCTGCACACCCGCGATCTGGAACTGGACCTGCGCCGCCACGGACCTCCGTTCCCGGACCACGCCAGCCTTGCTGTATCGGCCCTTCGTACCGAAGCGCCAGAAGACTGGGTGACTTGGGTCGGTGCGCATTTCTGCGATCAGATGGTTGCAGGTGAACGTCCGCTGGCAGAATGGGTCGCGCGCCTGCGCTCGCTGGCCGAAGCCATCTCGGCGGGCAGCTCGGGCGAAAATGGAACCCTTTGGGAAAAAAATGCAGGCCAAAAGGCGCTGTCGGTTCTTGCTTCGCTGGAAGCCGAAGCAGATCACGGCGGAGCCATGACCGCGCATGACTTCACCGACCTGTTGGGTGCGCTTCTGGCCGGAGAAGAGGTCCGTGACCGCGACGCCCCGCATCCCCATATCATGATCTGGGGCACGCTTGAGGCAAGGGTACAAGGCGCCGATCTACTGATTTTGGGCGGGTTGAACGAAGGCAGCTGGCCCGAAGCGCCCGCGCCCGATCCCTGGTTAAACCGTCAGATGCGCGACAAGGCGGGCCTCCTGCTGCCCGAACGGCGGATTGGTCTGTCTGCACATGATTTCCAGCAAGCTATTGGCGCGCCCCAAGTCTGGCTGACCCGATCCATCCGTTCGGACGATGCCGAAACCGTGCCCTCACGTTGGTTGAACCGTCTGACAAACCTCTTGCAAGGTCTGCCTGACCAAGGCGGCCGGGTCGCCCTGTCCGACATGCGCGCGCGCGGTCAGACATATCTGAGCTGGGCCAGAACGATTGAACAGGCTCCCCGGATTGCTGCCGCGCATCGCCCATCCCCGCGCCCTCCGGTTGTTGCAAGGCCCCGGCGGCTGTCGGTCACCGAGATCAAGCGCCTGATCCGTGATCCCTATGCGATTTACGCCAAACATGTTCTGCGCCTGAAACCATTGGACCCTTTGGTGCAGGCCCCGGACGCCCTGCTGCGCGGGATCGTGATCCATGAAATCCTCGAAGATTTTGTCAAGGACAGCGTTTTGGACGCGGCTTTGCTGACACCCGAAAACTTCCTGAAGCGCGCCCATGATCTGCTGGAAAAGCACGTAGCCTGGCCCACCGCACGCAAGTTGTGGCTGGCACGGCTGGAACGGATTGCCGACGATTTCCTGAACGCTGAAATCGCACGTCGCAGCGATGGTGGACCCGTGGCCTTTGAAGCTGCGATGAAACTGGTACTGACCCCGCTGGATTTCACCATTGCCGGGCGGGCCGACCGGATCGACCGCAACAGCCGCGGCGCATTGCGCATCGTCGACTATAAAACCGGCGCACCGCCCACCGAAAGCCAGCAGGCCAAGTTCGACAAACAATTGCTGATCGAAGCGGCTATGACCGAACAGGGTGCCATCGAAGGTATGGACCCGACCGACGTGGCCGAAGCACTCTTCATTGGACTGGGCGGCAGCTACAAAGAAGTCGCAGCCCCCTTGATCAAGGAACCGACGGACAAAGTATTGGTCGAGCTGAAACAGCTTGTTTCCGCTTATTTAGAGCCTGAACAGGGTTTCTCATCCCGTCGGATGCTGCACAAGGACACCGATATCGGCGACTATGACCATCTGGCTCGGTTCGGCGAATGGGACCGCACTGCGGAAACACGTCCCGAGGATTTGACATGACCCCTCGCAATGAAGCCACCGAGCGGCAAGTGCAGGCCGCACGTCCCGATGCCTCGACCTGGTTGGCCGCCAATGCGGGCTCGGGCAAGACGCGTGTGCTGACAGATCGCGTGGCACGGCTGTTGCTGGATGGCGTACAACCCCAGCATATTCTGTGCCTGACCTATACCAAGGCCGCCGCCAGCGAGATGCAGAACCGGCTGTTCAACCGCCTCGGTGACTGGGCCATGCGCGGCAATGACGATCTTCGGGCAGATCTGACGGAACTGGGTGTCCCCGGAGAGATTGATTGCGATCGTCTGGCGCAGGCCCGCACCTTGTTCGCCCGCGCAATCGAAACGCCGGGCGGGCTGAAAATTCAAACAATTCACTCGTTCTGCGCATCGCTTTTGCGCCGGTTTCCGCTGGAGGCTGGGGTCAGCCCACAATTTGCCGAGATGGAAGACCGGGCCGCCGCTTTGCTTCGTGAGGAAATCATTGAAGATTTTGCCGAAGGTCCCGAGGCACCGTTGATCGAGGATGTGGCGCGGTTCATCACCGACACCGGATTTGACAGGCTGACCGCCGCTGTGACGCACAAGCGGAATCTTTTTGCGCAGACTTTGCATCGCGATGATCTGTTGCAGCGATTTGGTCTGGCCGAGGGCTTTGACGAAGACAGCTTGCTGGCTCAGGTGTTTCTGGGCGGCGAGGTTGAGCTGATCCAATCCATGCTACCCGCGCTGATCGACAGCGGCGGCAACAACGCAAAGGCGGCGGCGAAACTCGCAGCTTTCACCGAGGCGCGACTGGCGCATTTGCCAAGGCTCGAAAGTGTCCTGCTGTCCGGGAAGGGCGCAAAAGAGCCGTTCACGGCCAAGATCAACGGTTTCCCCACCAAACCACTGCGCGAGGGGTCTTTGGCGGACAGGATGCCACAGCTGGAAGCCCTTATGCTTCGGGTCGAGGCAGCGCGCGAACAGCGCCTTGCATTGGTCGCCGCGCAAAAGACCGCTATCTTGCACAGGTTTGCCGCGGCATTCCTGCCGGAATACGAGCGTCGCAAGCAGCTGCGTGGCTGGTTGGACTTTGACGACCTGATTCTGCGCGCGCGGCAGGTGTTGAATGACCCGGCAGTGGCGGAATGGGTGCTTTATCGTCTGGATGGCGGCATCGACCATATTCTTGTGGACGAGGCGCAGGACACCAGCCCGGACCAATGGGATGTGATCGAGAAGCTGGCGCAGGAATTCACCAGCGGGGAAGGGGCGCGGTCGGGCGTCGAACGGACGATCTTTGTGGTCGGGGACAAAAAACAGTCGATTTATTCGTTTCAGGGCGCAGACCCCCAGGCCTTTGACCGGATGCAGGTCGAGTTTGGGCGAAAGCTTGCTGAATCAGGCTCTAAATTGAAGAATTCTGAACTTGCGCACTCCTTTCGATCCTCCAGCGCGATCTTGTCTTTGGTCAATATACTGTTCGAAAACCATGCGGAGGCCGGGTTTCAGGACGAGGCACTTCATATCGCCTTTAAAGAGGGCCTGCCGGGGCGGGTCGATCTGTGGCCTGTGGTCGAGAAGGTAGAAGAAGACGAGGATGGCGACTGGACCGATCCGGTCGACCGACCCGGGTCACACCACCATACGGTTATTCTGGCCGAGCGGATCGCACAGTCGATCCACGACATGATTGACGGCGAAACGATCCCTGAAGACGGTGAAACACAAGGAACCTTTGTCCGCCGAAAGGTGCGACCGGGTGATTTTCTGATCCTGGTTCAGCGACGCTCGGACCTGTTTGCCGAGATCATCCGCGCTTGCAAGGCCAAAGGGCTGCCCATTGCCGGGGCAGATCGTTTGAAAGTGGGGGCGGAACTGGCCGTCAAGGATCTGGCCGCGCTGCTGAGCTTCCTTGCCACGCCAGAAGACAACTTGTCATTGGCGACGGTCCTGAAATCACCCCTGTTTGGCTGGACCGAACAAGCCCTGTTCGATCTGGCCCATCGTCGGCAGGAAAAATTCCTGTGGGCCGCGTTGCGCAACCGGGCTGAAGAATTCCCCGAAACGCTCGCTGTGCTCAACGATCTTCGTGGGCAGATCGACTTTCTGCGCCCCTATGACCTGATCGAACGCATCCTGACCCGCCATGACGGGCGGCGAAAGCTGCTGGGCCGGTTGGGGGCCGAAGCCGAAGATGGCATCAACGCGCTGCTCTCGCAGGCTTTGGCCTATGAGCGCACGGACATTCCCAGCCTGACCGGGTTTCTCGTCTGGATGCAGACCGACGATCTGGAAATCAAACGTCAGATGAGCGGGGTGGGCAACATGATCCGGGTGATGACGGTGCATGGCTCGAAAGGGTTGGAAGCGCCCATCGTGATCCTGCCGGATACAGGAAAGCGGCAAGCCCCGCGTGATGCGGAAATCATGGTCGCGGACGGAACACCCCTGTGGAAGGTCCCGTCTGATGTATCTCCCAATCTGATCTCTCAGGCTCGGGAACAGGCCCGCAGCCGCGAGGAAAACGAGCGTCTCAGACTGCTGTATGTGGCTCTAACACGTGCAGAAAAGTGGTTGATCGTCGCGGCGGCTGGGGATGTCGGAAAGGACGGCTCCAGCTGGTATCAGATGGTCGAGGCCGCGATGGAGCGGGCAGGAGCATCCCAACTTGAAAGCTCTGACACACGGCGGTTGGCCCATGGCAAATGGAATGACCCGCCAATCATCGAACGCGGCGATACTGCCGAAGAAATGCAAGATCTCCCCGATTTCTTCGCGCATCCCGCGCAAGATGCGCCGGCGCAGGAAGACACCCTCAGCCCTTCAGATCTGGGGGGTGCCAAGGCGCTTTCTGGTGATGCCGGTCAGGATGAAGAGGCAGCAAAGCTGCGGGGTATCCGATTGCATTTGCTGTTGGAGTATCTGCCCGGCACCGCAAGGGACAACTGGCCCGAGCTTTGCGCACGGGTTCTGCCCGGTATGCAAAAGTCGGAACAAGCCGAACTGCTGGCCGAAGCCACGGCTGTTCTGACGGCGGATCATCTCGACGCCGTCTTTGCCCCGGATGCGTTGGCCGAAGTGCCAGTGACAGCCACGCTGAACGGGCAGCGCATGCATGGGATCATCGACCGCTTGATCGTGACAGATGCTGAGGTGCATGTGATTGATTTCAAATCAAATGCGACGGTCCCCGACCGCGTGGAAGCCTGCCCCGAAGGCCTGTTGCGCCAGATGGGGGCCTATGCCCAGGCGCTGGCGCAGATCTATCCCGACAAGTCCGTCCGCACCGCGATCCTGTGGACGCGCACAGCCGATCTGATGTGGCTGCCACACGATCTTGTGACGGATGCTCTGGCCCGCTCCCAGATATCTTGACCTTGTCCACAGCGACACCTACGTTCTGTTCCCGAGCTTACCCCATTCAGGAGACAGAATATGTCGACCGTAGCCGTTACAGACGACACCTTTGACGCCGAAGTCAAAAACTCGACCGTTCCCGTGGTCGTGGACTTTTGGGCCGAGTGGTGCGGACCTTGTAAGCAAATTGGCCCCGCGCTGGAAGAACTGGCCGCCGAATATGGCGACAAGGTAAAGATTGCCAAGGTCGACGTGGACAGCAACCCGAACGCGGCGGCTGCCATGGGCGTGCGCGGTATCCCGGCGCTGTTCATCTTCAAGGATGGTCAGGTTGTATCCAATCGCGCTGGCGCCGCGCCAAAGGCCGCGCTGCAAAGCTGGATTGACGATTCGATCTGATCCGGCTGAGGTCAGAGAAGGATCAAGGGCGCCTGGGATCAGGCGCCTTTTTTATTTGGAAACCGGAGGGAACAAATGGCCAAAACAAGGGTCCTGGTGGAATTCGGCATGGGCACATCACTGCGCCGCATGGACTATACCGAAGCGGCGTTGCGCGCGATAAAGGATGCGCTGTGGCACAACTCGATCAACATGGCCGAACTGTTCGGCTTTCCCAAAGAGGCGATGATCATTGATGTCGAGATCGGGGTGCAACGACCCGAACGGGTGGATACAGATAAGCTGCTGGCCGTTTTTCCCTATGGAACACCCGGTGTCAGTGTTGCGCAAGGCGGACTGGATATCGAAAAACCCGACGGCTCGGGGCGCACAGTGATTGCGAATGCCGCGTTGACGGTGTCGTTTGACATGGAGGTCGCGCAATGACGGAACAGCGCATCATTCTGGAAATGGGGATGGGCAATGACCTTTACGGTCAGGACTACACCAAGGCCGCACGCCGCGCTGTGCAGGACGCGTTGCATCATTCCTCGATCACGTTGTTCTCGACTCTGGGTATCGATCATAGCGAAATGCGTATACTGGTGACGGTTGGTGTTCAGAACCCCGAACTGGTGGATTGCGATCTGGTCGCCGCTGATCTTCCGCGCGGACGGGCCGAGGTGCGCGCCGTTCCGGGCGGGCAGGATGTGGTCAACGAGGCCGCAGGCACGCGGCACATTGTTGCAACGGCTGCAATCGAGGCCTTTTTGCCATCACAGGCCGGCAAATACGTACAAAGCTGACAAAGAAAAAGCCGCTCGGGGATCCGGGCGGCTGTTCCGATTTAATGATCCGGTCGAAGGATCAGAGCTTGGCGATATCCGCGCGAACCAGACCGATATCTTCCAGCTGGGCGTCGCTCAGCTCCAGCAGAAGCTTGCGTGTTTCGCGGCTCTTCTTCCATTCAACAACGGATTCATAGACGGTCGAGAACGCGTCCACTACGTGCAGGATGGTAGCTGCTCCGAGCGGCGCATGAATATTTGCAGTGGTTGCCATGTGCGCAGTCCTTGTATGTGAAACAGCCGACCCGTTGTCGGTTGTGAGCCTTATCTAGGACCAAGTTGCGAGTCTCACAATTGCCAGTTTAGCAGTCCCGATTTGCATTCTGTGCATATCTTTTGGGCGGTTTTAGAACGGGTTGCGCCGATCCCGCGCCCGGCCCATATATAGTGCCGACAAGAACGGAGACTTTCATGGCAGACAGCGATTTCCCCGGTTGGCATGGCACAACAATCATTGGCGTCAAAAAAGGCGGGCGGGTTGTCATTGCCGGAGACGGCCAGGTCAGTCTGGGCCAGACCGTGATCAAAGGCACCGCCCGCAAGGTCCGACGTCTGTCGCCGGGCGGTTTCGAAGTTGTGGCCGGTTTCGCCGGATCAACTGCGGATGCCTTTACACTGCTGGAGCGGTTGGAAGCCAAGCTCGAGGCGACGCCCGGCCAACTGGCCCGTGCCTCGGTCGAGCTGGCCAAGGACTGGCGCACCGACAAATACCTGCAAAAGCTTGAAGCGATGCTGATCGTCACCGACGGCAAGGACCTGCTGGTGATCACCGGGGCAGGGGATGTGCTGGAGCCTGAACACAACGTGGCAGCCATCGGATCGGGCGGCAACTTCGCCCTCGCCGCGGCCCGCGCGATGATGGACAGCGACAAGGACGCCGAACAGGTGGCACGCGAAGCGATGGCGATTGCCGCCGATATCTGTGTCTACACCAACGGCAATCTGACGGTTGAAACGATCTCAGGCTAACAGCGCCTTGATCTCTTTTCCTTTCCACCTCAGATGCATCCCGATCAAGCCCATCAAGGCTGTCGCGATCACGATGTAGTAGGGCAGGCGGATATCGATGCTCATCAATCCGCCACCGATCAACGACATGATGCCGCCCGCAAGGCAGAAGACGGCTGTGGTCACACCCATGACCCAGCCCTGGTCCGTTTCGCTGACTGACGACGAAAACAGGCCCAGTAGGGTTGGGTAGGACACACCAAAGAAGAAATAGAAGAAGAAAACCGGGATATAGCTCAGCACGCCGCTGGGGCTGAAAGCAAAGGCAAAGCCGCTGATCACCATCACCACCAGCGAGGTGTAGATGATCTGGTGCTTGCTGAAACGCTCTTGCGCCGGTTTGACAAGAAAGGTGCTGGAGAAAGCCAGCGCAAACCCGATCACCACCATCGCCATGCTGCCGCCGATCACGCCATAGCCCCAGGCGCTGGTCAGAAAGTTGTCGACGAACACATAGAAGGTGACGTTGGCGACCATGAACAACGCATAGACCGGCATGATCTTCAGAACCATCGGATGGCCACGCACCGCGATCAGGCTGTCGGTGATGTCACGCGGGCGGAAGACAAAGGGTTCGCGTTCAGTGCGGGTATCCCTGAAGAACGCCACCACAAGGAAAATGGCGATCAGGACCAGAACAAAAGCACCATAGAACGGGGTCTTGAGCGTGGCATAGCTGCCCAGCAGGGCGGCGTCTGACAGGACCGCTCCGATAATGGGGCCGCCAACAAGACCAAAGCTGACGCCGGTTACGATATAGCCCATGTTTCGGTCTCGATCGGCGGCATCGGTGCTGCCGTCAATCATTGCAGCCTGCGCAATGGGTTGATTTCCTGCGGTAAAGCCCGTGATCGACCGCCCGATGATCAGCATCAACAGGCTGTTCATGTAAAGCGCGGCGATGGTCAGCGCATAGCCGACAAGGGCACCGGCCAGACAAACCAGCAGGGCGTTTTTGCGTCCGATGGAATCCGAGACTTTCGAGACGTAAACGACCCCAAGAAACCAGGACAGAAAGAAGCACCCGATCACGAGGCCATAGTAGAAATGCCGCCGACCCTCGGGTGTGCTATCCGGCAGAAACCCGGATTTCGTCTCCATGATCAAAGAGTTGATGATGGGAAACACAAGCCCCTGTCCGATCAGGTCGACAAACACCACAAATAGCAGCGTGATCTTGGCGATTTTCGTCATCTTTGCGCTCCTGACCCACAAGGCATTGAAATCACTGTATCAGAGCAGGCGCGTTTCACCTATGGAAAGCAATTGCAAACCGGATGGGGGGTTGCTAACCAGCCCTGCCCATGAGAACCGCTTGGTTGTTTTCACGTCGCACGTGATTACCTAAGCCCAAGTTTTGACCTGCCGACCGAAAGGATTGCGCTTTGACCGACCTGACCCCGCGCGAGATTGTCTCGGAACTGGACCGTTTCATCATCGGTCAGAAAGATGCCAAACGCGCCGTGGCCGTGGCGCTGCGCAACCGTTGGCGGCGCAAGCAGTTGGCCGACGACATTCGGGACGAGGTCTATCCCAAGAACATCCTGATGATCGGCCCCACCGGTGTGGGCAAGACCGAGATCAGCCGCCGTCTGGCCAAACTGGCGCGCGCACCCTTCATCAAGGTCGAAGCCACCAAATTCACCGAGGTCGGGTATGTGGGCCGTGATGTCGAACAGATCGTACGGGATCTGGCGGACGCAGCGATTATCCAGACCCGCGATTACATGCGCGAGGACGTGAAGGCGCGCGCGCATCAGGCAGCCGAAGACCGCGTGATCACGGCCATAGCCGGAGAAGACGCACGTGAAGGTACCCGCGAGATGTTCCGCAAGAAGCTGAAGTCTGGCGAATTGGACGACACGGAGATTGAGCTTGAGCTGTCCGAGACCTCAAACCCGATGCCGATGTTTGACCTTCCCGGTCAGCCCGGCGGCCAGATGGGGATGATGAATCTGGGTGACATCTTTGGCAAGGCCTTCGGAGGGCGCACAGTCAAGAAACGCATGACCGTCGCCGAAAGCTATGATGCGCTGATCGGGGAAGAAGCCGACAAACTGCTGGATGATGAAACCGTCAACCGCGTTGCCCTGGAGTCGGTTGAACAGAACGGCATCGTGTTTCTGGATGAAATCGACAAGGTCTGCGCCCGCTCGGATGCGCGGGGCGGTGATGTCAGCCGCGAAGGGGTGCAGCGCGATCTGCTGCCACTGATCGAAGGTACGACGGTCAGTACCAAACATGGTCCCGTGAAAACCGACCACATCCTGTTTATTGCCTCGGGCGCGTTCCACATCGCCAAACCGTCGGATTTGCTGCCGGAATTGCAAGGTCGTCTGCCGATCCGCGTCGAGCTGCGCGCGCTGACCGAGGAAGATTTTGTCCGCATCCTGACAGAAACCGATAACGCATTGACACGCCAGTACACCGCGCTGATGGGCACCGAAGAGGTCACCGTCACCTTTACTAAGGATGGCATCGCGGCTCTGGCCCGTATTGCTGCGGACGTGAACCAAAGCATCGAAAACATAGGTGCGCGGCGGCTCTACACGGTTATGGAACGTGTGTTCGAGGAACTTTCGTTCAACGCACCTGACAAGGCCGGGTCTGAGATTACCGTGGACGCGGGATTCGTCAGCGAAAACCTGGGTGAGTTGACCAAATCAGCCGACCTCAGCCGCTACGTTCTGTAACGGTCCAAGCGGGATTTCACCGTTGTTGCGGCGATGCGACCGGTGTTATTTCTGGACCTTCGGGCAAAAATTGCTATCCGTGGCTAAGACACATCTTGGGGTTTTGGCCGTGCTGCGTGTTTTTTTGTTACTTTTCACGATTTCTACACTCTCTGCCTGCGTCGACCGATCTGTGTCGGTCACGCTTCCAGAGGCGCTGGATGTCGGAACGCCGGAAACCGTCTACGGCGCCACAACCCGCGGTCGCGATCCTGACGGCACCTACAATGCCGAACGGGGTGACGGTTTGCAGTATCTGGAAATGACCGTCTCGATTCCGCCTACGCATACCCCGGGCAGCCTGAATTTTTCATATGCCGACCCGAACCCGAAAAATCAATTCGTTCTGGCCGGTGTCACCGAATTTTCAAACTCGCAGGGACTGGCCAAACAACTGCGCGGGGCTGACGACGTCACGATCTTCGTGCATGGCTACAACTCGACCCATACAGAGACGGCATTCCGAGCCGCCCAGCTGGCTCATGACATCGAAATCCCTGGCGAAATATTGATTTACTCCTGGCCCAGCCAGGCACGGGGCGCGGGCTATGCCTACGATCTGGACAGTATGTTGTTTGCCCGCGACGGGCTGGAAAAAACCGTCCGGGATCTGAAATCCATGGGTGTGAAGCGGGTTGTGCTTGTGGCCCATTCCATGGGGGGCGCGCTGTCCATGGAGATGATGCGTCAGGCCGAACTGCGCGCTCCGGGCTGGTCGCGTCGCAATCTGGAAGGCGTGTTCCTGATTTCGCCGGATCTGGACGTTGATGTCTTTCGCTCACAGATGGACAACATTGCCTCACCCCCCGAACCATTTGTTGTCATGGTATCGCGCAAGGACAAGATTCTGAACATCTCGGCCCGGCTGCGTGGCCTGCCAGATGGCGAGCGCCTGGGCAATATCAGCTCGATCGACGACTTGTCCGAGTACCCGATTGACGTCATCGACACGACCGCCTTCAACGACGACGCCGGATCATCTCATTTTGTCGCTGCAACCTCTCCGGCGCTGTTGTCAATCCTGAACTCGGTACGACGTGTTGGCGATACCTTCGGGGAAGTCCGTTCGCGCGTGGACGTTATCGTCCCCGATATCGAACGCAATCCGGATGGCGCGACCGAGATTGTTCTGACCGGAACAGAGCAGGCTCAGGTCAAAACCCCGTGACGCAGTTCAGCCTGCGTCGGTTTCTTCGCGACAACGGGTCATGGCTTGGCGCCGGTGTTTTACTGACCTTCCTGTCCAGCTTTGGACAGACCTTCTTTATCTCGGTCTTTGCGGGTGAAATTCGCACAGCCTACGGGCTAAGCCATGGTGCCTGGGGCGGGTTGTACTCACTTGGAACCCTGGTGGCCGCCGGTGTGATGATCTGGGCTGGCGGCCTGACCGATATTTTCCGCGTCCGCGCGCTTGGGCCGTATGTTCTGGCCGGTTTGACTTTTGCCGCGCTGGCCATGGCCTTGAACAGCTGGGTGGTGGTTTTGCCGTTGGTGGTTTTCCTGCTGCGCCTGTTCGGGCAGGGGATGAGCACCCATCTGGCGCAGGTCGCCATGGCCCGCTGGTTCACGGCTTCGCGGGGCAAGGCGCTGTCCATCGCGTCGCTGGGCTATTCGGTCGGAGAAGCGCTGTTGCCTTTGACCTTTGTTGCGGCGATGGCCTTTCTGGATTGGCGATGGCTCTGGGTGATTGCGGCCGGTCTGGTCCTGTTGGGCATCCCGGTTCTGATCCGTCTTCTGCGACAGGAAAGAACTCCGCAAAGCCTTGCGGATGACTATACGGCCACCGGGATGGAGGGCCGTCACTGGACCCGCCGCGAGGCGCTGTTTCATCCACTGTTCTGGTGCATGGCACCCGCAATTCTGGCACCGTCTGCTTTCGTCACCGCCTTCTTCTTCCACCAGGTGCATCTGGCCGAGATCAAAGGCTGGGCACATATCCAATTGGTCGCCCTGTTCCCGATTTTCACCGCCATCACCATCTTTGCCATGTTTGCGTCTGGTTGGGCGTTGGACAAATGGGGCACCGCGAGCCTCATGCCGTTCTACCAGATCCCGATGGCGATTGGATTTGGCGTTCTCGGTGTCTCGGACAGCATAACCAGCGCCATGATCGGTTTAGTTTTTCTCGGTATTACGGCTGGTGCGCACAACACCTTGCCCAGCGCATTCTGGGCCGAGTTTTACGGCACAAAGCATATCGGTGCGATCAAGGCGCTGGCGACCGCGCTGATGGTTCTGGGTTCGGCCATCGGTCCGGTGCTGACCGGTGTGCTAATCGACCTTGGCGTTGCGATGAGCGCGCAGTTTCTGTGGATCGCCGGATTCTTTGGTCTGGTCTGCGTATCAGTCGGTTTTGGAATCCGTCGCGCCCAAACCTCGTTTTAGCGGTTGCGCCGCAAATAGACGTAATACGCCCCATCTCCACCATGGCTGATATGGGCAGGCGTGACCTGCATCACTGCCTGCGCCAGCGGAGGGATGGACAGCCAATGCGGCACCTGATTGCGCAACACGCCCCGCGGGGTCGGGATTGGACCGGGTTCGTCCCGATCTTTGCCTTTGCCAGTGATCACCAGAACCAGTCGTTTACCCTGTGCCTGCGCCGTCAACACAAAGCGTACAAGGGCAGGATGTGCGGTATCGATCCGCATTCCATGCAGGTCCAGCTTGCCTTCGGGCTTAAGCTTGCCGCGCTTCATCCGACCAAATGCCTTGGTATCCATCTGCACCGGCGCAGCGCGCAGCGCTTCGGTTATCGACGGTTTCAGACTGTTGGCTGGCGGTGTGGCCTGGTAGGTCTGACCCAGCTCCAACGCCTCAACCCGCGGTTTGGGCAGTTTCTTGGGCGTCGGCTTTGGCAAGGGTGTCGGGCGCACGGTCTGAGGGATTTCGGGATGCAAACGCTCGGCTTGCTTTGCGACCTTGCGCCAAAGCTCGATCTCTTCACTGGTCAGTTTGCGCCGGGTCATCAGAATTCATCCGGCAACAGGGCATATGCGTGTTGTATGGGTAGCAACACGATCATCCGCCCCGGATCCTTCAGCCGACCGGCGGCTTGCCCGGCGGCGTCGCCGGTCCCGAAAAAGATATCCGCCCGTTGCGCGCCTTTGATCGCCGCGCCTGTATCCTGCGCAATCATCAAGCGCCGCATTGGGTCCTTGCCGTCCTTTTCGATCCAAACCGGAGCGCCCAGTGGGGTAAAGGCCGGATCGGCAGCGATACTGCGCATGGTGGTGATCGAGCGGTTCATGGCACCCAGCGGCCCAAGGTCCGGCGCAACCCGGCTGACTTCGCGGAAAAACACGTAAGACGGGTTGTGCAACAGCAGATCGGCCCCGGCCTGCGGGTTTTTGCGCACCCAGGCGCGGATCATCTGGGCGCTGACTTCGTGCGACCCCAGAATGCCCCGTCGGATCAGTTCAACGCCAATAGAGCGGTAGGGATGGCCGTTCGCACCGCCATATCCCACGCGCAATGTACTCCCATCCGGCAAGCGAACCCGGCCCGAACCCTGAATCTGCAAAAAGAACAGCTCGACCGGATCATCGACCCAGGCGATCTCGAGCCCGCGGTCCCGCATGACGTCGCTGGACAGGATTTCCTGACGGCTCAGCCACGGTCCCTCGGCCCGGGCCTCGGGTGGCATTTTATAGACCGGGTATTTGAATCGATCGGTGCGCGTTTTAGAGCCGTCCAGTTCCGGCTCAAAGTATCCGGTAAACAGGGCTTCTTTCCCGTCTTCGATCAGCATCGGGCGAAAGAACAACTCAAAGAACGACCGGGCGGCATCCGCCTCATATGTTCGGGCGACACCGCACAGGGCGCGCCAATCTGGGTCTTTCAGATCACCACAGGTGTTCAGGAAAACGGAAAGGGCCGCGCCGTGGTCATCCTCGGCCCAGCCCTGCAAATCATCGAACGTCAGAATAGATCGCGTTGCCTCGGCTCCGGCAGCGCTGGCAGTGGTCATCACACCCACCAGAAAAAGCGACCGGAGCGTGGCAATCATGCGTCCGTGGCGACAAGCAGCCAGTTCGGATCGTCCTTGCCCATCACGCGGGCAAAGGTCCAGCTGTCCTTTTGGCGTTTCACGGTGTTCGGGTTGCCTTCGATAATGTCACCACCACGGTCCCGCACCACCGAGGTCAGTTCACCAATGAACTTCATGGTGATCTCGGCCTCATTGGTGTCCTTGTCAAAGCTCGCATCGGTCAGGGTGGTTTCGCGCACGCCGATGAACTCGGCCTCGATAGTCAGGCCCTGATCTTCACGGGCAGAAACAACGGATACGAAGGTTTCGAACACATCCTCGGCCAGGAAGGGCTGGATTTCATCCAGATTGCCTTTTTCAAACCCCATCACGATCATTTCATAGGCGCCACGTGCGCCCTGAACAAATTCACTGACCGAAAAGCTGGGTTCGACCCGCTTCATCGCGGCCAGGGTTTGGGCCTGTTCGCTGTCTTCAGGTACGTGGTCTGTGATGTCATGATCCGGACCACCTTCGATCACCTCGAAATCACGCCGGGACGTATTTGTATCGGGCTGATGCGGCACGGGGGGCTTTTCAAAACCCTCACGCGAACCCAATACGCTTTTCAAGCGCAGGATCAGGAAAACGGCAATTCCGGCCAGGACCAGCAACTGGATCATGGGTTCGTTCATTTCATCCTCTTTTCAGAACCGAGACTTTGTGTACGCGGCCTCCTGCCACTATGTAGGTGACAGTTGGTAGCAAGTCCACAGCCCGGCCATATGGAAAGGATAACGCATATGTACCTGTTCTTGGCATTTTTATTGGTCCCGATCATCGAGATCGCTCTGTTCATACAGGTTGGTGGTCTGATCGGCCTGTGGCCGACACTGGCTATTGTAGTCCTGACAGCGGTTCTGGGCACTGTTCTGGTGCGGACACAAGGTCGCATGGCGCTGGGGCAGTTGCAGCGATCTTTCGCTCAACTGGACGATCCGACTGAGCCTCTGGCCCATGGGGCCATGATCCTGTTGTCCGGTGCGCTGTTGCTGACACCCGGCTTTTTTACCGACGCCGTTGGATTTGCCCTGCTTGTCCCCGGCGTGCGGATCGCCGTCTTCCGGTATCTGAAGTCCAAGGTCAAAGTCACCCAGTTCCAGATGGGACCGGGGGCCGGCTTTCAGACACAGCGCAGCCCCTTTGACCAAGGCGATGTGATTGACGGAGAGTTCTCGGAAGTCCGCCCGCGCAAGGACGCATCCAAACCGTCAAAATGGGTCGAAGGCCCGCACGAGCATTGAGATACCCCGCCCAAGTTGATAAGCAGTGGCGGATTTCATTTTTGGAGTAGATCCATGGCCGAAGAAAACGCTGCAGAAAACACTGCGGCTCAAGCTGCCCCTCAGGTTCAGATGCGGGTTCTGGGACAATTCATTCGCGATATGTCCTTTGAAAACGTGATGGCACAAAAGGGCGTGTCGGGTGACGTGCAGCCCGAAATACAGGTTCAGGTCAATCTGGACGCAAAAAAGCGCCCGGCAGATCATCAATATGAGGTTTCGATCAAGCTGAAGCTGACCTCGAAAGCCAAAGGCATGGAAGACGTGCTGTTCCTGTGCGAGCTGGACTATTGCGGTCTGTTCCACGTGGAAGGCGTGCCAGAAGATCAGCTGCATCCGTTCCTGATGATCGAATGCCCGCGGATGCTGTTCCCGTTCCTGCGCCGGATCGTCAGCGACATCACCCGCGACGGAGGGTATCCGCCGGTGAATCTGGACAATATCGATTTTGTTGCGCTCTACCGCAATGAATTGTTGCGCCGTCAGGCAGCTCAGGCCGAGAAAACCGACGCCTAAGTCAGTGACCCGCACCTGACAAGGTCAGGTGCGGGTCCACAGGGCGTTTTCACCCAGTTTTTCCACAAACCCCTGATGGGCTGCGCGTTCTTCCTCGGTGATCCGAGACGGCAGTTGGGTTGCACGCGGTGCGGGGCGCCAGTCATCGGCACCACCTGCGCCCAAAGCGGCCGAAGTGGACAAGCCGAAATCCGGTTGTCGACCACCGATCAGTTCCAGATATACTTCGGCCAAGATTTCCGAGTCCAACAGCGCGCCGTGCAGAACGCGGTTCGAATTGTCGATGTTGAATCGGCGGCAAAGCGCATCCAAAGAGGCCGGCGAACCCGGAAACCGCTTACGCGCAATGGCAAGCGTGTCCAGTGCCTGTTCCATCGGGATTGGCGGCAGTCCCATCCATTTCAGCTCTGCGTTCAAAAACTTCATATCAAAGGATGCGTTGTGGATCACCAACTTGGCTTCGCCAACGAAATCCCTGAACCCTTGACCCACCTTGGCAAAAACCGGCTTGTCTTTCAGCGTCACCTCACCCTTTTCCGGCGGGCGCGGGGCTTCCAGCAGGTCCGGGCCGATGCCGTGGACACCAAACGCTTCTTCGGGCATGGACCGTTCCGGGTTGATATAGACATGGTAGGTTTCGCCCGTGGCGACGTGGTTCCACAGCTCGACCGCGCCAATCTCGACGATCCGGTCGCCGCTTTCGGGGTCGAATCCGGTGGTTTCGGTATCCAGTACAATCTCACGCATCGGCCAGCCCCGCCCGTATCTGCCTGACCACATCCTGCACCTGTGCGCGGGCATGGTCCAGCGTATCCGTCACGATCACAAAATCCGACCGCGCACATTTTTCACCGTTTGGCATCTGGTTGGCTCGGATTTGTTCGAATTGCGCTTCGGTCATCGTACCACGCGCCATGACGCGACGCATTTGCTCGTCATCGGGAATGGAAACGCAGACAACCGCATCCATCGCCGCGTCACCGCCCGTTTCAAACAATAAAGGGATGTCGAACACCAGAATATCAGTCGAGGCATTTTCGCGAAACGCGGCGCGATCTGCGGCGACCAGAGGGTGAACGATCCCCTCGATCTGTTTTAACGCGGAACTGTCTTCGGAGATAATCCGTTTCAATGCCCCACGGCTCACGGCCCCATCGACAATCGCGGCGGGAAACGCCGTGCGTATCGGCTCAACCGCCGCTCCACCGGGTGCATAGAGACGATGCACAGCCGCATCCGCATCCCACAGCGCGCAGCCTTCTGCGATGAACATCTGCGCCGTGGTGCTTTTGCCCATCCCGATCGAACCGGTCAGACCAAGCGCAAAGCTCATGCCAGCGCCGCCGCACGAGTTTCTGCATCAACCTCGGGCCGCAAGCCGAACCAGCGCTCAAAGCCAGGAACGGCCTGGTGCAGCAACATGCCCAACCCATCGACGGTGGTGCACCCGGCCTCTTCAGCCGTTTTCAGCAGGTTTGTCTTGAGGGGGGCGTAAACCAGATCGGTCACGACTGAGCCGGGCTGCAACCCGTCCAATGGCACCCGCAGCTCTGGCTGGCCCTGCATTCCCAGCGACGTCGTATTGACGACAAGTTCGGCGTTTTCGATCACGTTTCCGGCCTGTACCCAATCCACCACGATGATGCGCTGACCGAATTCCTCTTTCAGATGATCTGCGCGGGCACGTGTGCGGTTGGTCAGCAGGATCTCGGGCACGCCCGCATCCGCCAACGCCTGCAATACTGCCCGCGCCGCGCCGCCAGCGCCAAACACCACCGCCGGACCATCCGAGGGGTTCCAGTCCGGCGCACCGCTGCGCAGGTTTTCCATGAACCCGTAGCCATCGGTGTTGTCGGCGTGGATCGAGCCATCTTCGCGGAACACCAATGTGTTGGCCGCCCCAATGACCGTTGCCCGGTCAGAGATGTGATCAGCGATCCGCAAAGTAGCTTCTTTATGGGGCACCGTGACGTTCGCCCCCACAAACCCGGCCTTGGGCAGGGTGCGCAACACGGTCTCAAGATCAGCCGGGGCCACATCCATCGGAATATAGTGCCCTGCCAACCCGTAGGTTTTCAGCCAATGCCCATGCAACTTGGGAGATCGGGAATGCCCGATCGGATGCCCGATCACCCCGGCCAGAGGAATCCGATAGTCGGTCATTGATCGATCGCCCCTTTGACGGCCAGATAATTGAGCAGCTCCAACAAGGGCATACCCAAAACGTTAAAATAGTCGCCGTCAATGGTGGCGAAGAGGCGCACGCCTTCTTCTTCCAGCTTGTAGGCCCCAACCGCATGGCGAATGCTGTCCCAGTTCCGGTGGACGTAATCCCGCAGATAGGCGTCCGAACTCATACGCATCCGTAGGCGCACTTGTCCGACATGCCGCCAGATCGGCTCACCGTCCTGATAGATCACTGCGGCAGACAACAGCATGTGCCGTTTTCCACGCATCGTCCTAAGCTGCGTCAATGCGTCTTCGGGTGTTTCGGGCTTTGACAGCAAATGCCCCTCGAAATCCAGCACCTGATCGCATCCCAGCACCATCGCGCCCGGGGATTTGTCGCTGACCTTGCGGGCCTTCATCGCGGCCAAAGCATCGGCGATGTCGCGCGGCGGGGCGCCTTCGGCCAGCAATGCGCGTTTCATGGTATCCTCGTCCACGCGCGCGGCTCGAACTGAAAACGGCACGCCAGCCTTTTCCAGCAACTGCGCGCGGATAGAAGAGCCAGAGGCCAGGATGATGGGGACAGACATGTGGACAACCCCGTGTGCAAATCGTTGAGCGTTCTAGGACGCTTTGTATGGTTTTCAGATCGACACGCAAGCCCGAGAAAACTGAGCAATACTTCCCCGAGTCGCTCGAATTCGATCCAATCGGGACAAGGATAAGTCGAAGACCATGGAAAACTGGGAATCCAGCAGATACTCAGCAACTTATCCCCAGTTCAGCCAAAAGAACATCTACGTAAAGTATTGTTTTAAAAAGGATAAAACAGGACTCCACAGAATAAGATTCAGTTCAGGAAAAACTGTCCACCTGGGGAAAACTACGGGTTAAAAAAGTAATCCACTGAAATTGATGTTCCTACAAAACCATCTTCCTTTCTTCTTTCTCCATTTTTTATTAGGGAGAGTTCCGAGCAATGACCGGAGCTGAAATGACTGATCTGCTGTTCACGATCTACCCATGGGTAAAGTCGCTCCATATCATGGCCGTGATCTCGTGGATGGCCGGCCTGTTCTATTTGCCACGCTTGTTCGTCTATCACGTCGAGAAGGCGCAAGCTGTCGATAGTGCACAACAGATCTTCTTTGAAATGGAGGAAAAACTGCTGCGGGTAATCATGCGCCCAGCGATGATCGTGGCCTGGGTGTGTGGTCTGATCATGGTGTTCACACCGGGCATTGTCGGTTGGGATTTTGTTTGGCCCTGGCTCAAAGGTGCGGCCGTGATCGGAATGACCTGGTTTCACTATTGGCTGACGGCACGGCGCAAGGACTTCCTTGAGGGCCGAAACAAGCTCACTGGGCGGCAGTATCGCATGATGAACGAGGTTCCGACTGTTTTGATGGTTGTTATCGTTCTGGCGGTCATTCTGAAGTTCTGAGCGCCCGTTTGACTCCGGGACCGGTCACCCTTATGTAGGGGACAACACGCCCGTCCGGGCGGCGTATTTTCCGCACTGAAATTCAACTTCGAGCCGTCCCGTCGCGGTGAAGGTATGTATCATGTCCACTGAATCCCTGAATCTGGCCGATCTGAAGGCCAAAAGCCCCAAAGACCTTCTGGCGATGGCCGAAGAACTGGAAATCGAAAACGCCTCGACCATGCGAAAAGGCGAGATGATGTTCCAGATCCTGCGCGAACGCGCGGATGAAGGCTGGACTGTCGGCGGCGATGGCGTGCTTGAGGTCCTGCAGGACGGGTTCGGTTTCCTGCGCTCACCCGAGGCGAACTATCTGCCGGGTCCGGACGATATCTATGTCTCGCCCGATATGATCCGTCTGCATTCGCTGCGAACAGGGGATACCGTTGAAGGTGAGATCAAGGCCCCGGATGAGAACGAACGCTATTTCGCGCTGATCAAAGTTACAAAGATCAACTTTGAAGACCCTGAGAAGGCCAAGCACAAGATCCTGTTCGACAACTTGACGCCTTTGTACCCAGATGAGCGTCTGAAGATGGAGATCGAAGATCCCACCATCAAAGACAAGTCCGCCCGTGTGATCGATCTTGTCTCGCCGATTGGTAAAGGCCAGCGATCGCTGATTGTCGCGCCGCCGCGGACCGGTAAGACTGTCATTTTGCAGAACATCGCGCACTCGATCGAACAGAACCATCCTGAGTGCTATCTGATCGTCCTGCTGATCGACGAACGCCCGGAAGAGGTGACCGACATGCAGCGCTCGGTGAAGGGTGAGGTCGTGTCTTCGACCTTTGACGAACCTGCAACGCGCCACGTCGCCGTGTCGGAAATGGTGATCGAAAAAGCCAAGCGTTTGGTCGAGCATAAACGAGATGTTGTTATTCTTCTCGATTCGATCACAAGACTTGGTAGAGCGTTTAACACCGTGGTCCCATCCTCTGGTAAAGTTCTCACCGGTGGTGTGGATGCGAATGCTCTACAACGGCCTAAACGATTCTTTGGTGCTGCGCGGAACATTGAAGAGGGCGGCTCACTGACCATCATCGCCACCGCGCTGATCGATACCGGCAGCCGTATGGACGAAGTAATCTTCGAAGAATTCAAAGGCACCGGTAACTCGGAAATCGTTCTGGATCGTAAAATCGCAGACAAACGCGTGTTCCCGGCTATTGATATCCTCAAATCCGGTACCCGGAAAGAAGACCTGTTGGTCGACAAGGGCGATCTGGCGAAAACCTTTGTTCTGCGCCGAATCCTGAACCCGATGGGTACCACCGACGCAATCGAGTTCCTGCTGTCGAAGTTGAAGCAGACGAAAACGAATGGCGAGTTCTTCGATTCGATGAACACCTGACACGGGTCACTGACGCAAGCGAGGCGGTCGAATGGATACGATATTCGCCTTGGCCAGCGCGCAAGGCAAGGCAGGGGTGGCGGTTATCCGCCTCTCGGGCCCCATGGCACATTCTGCTGCTGCCAGGATGGCCGGCGGGACCCTGCCATCGCGCGGCATGTCTTTTCGGACATTGCGCGATGATGAGGGATCGCGTTTGGATGATGGGTTGGTTTTGACCTTTCAGGCGCCAGCCAGTTTTACCGGCGAAGACGTGGCAGAGCTGCAAATCCACGGCAGCACCGCCTCGGTCAATGCAGTTATGCGATGCCTGTCGGGTGTAAAAGGCTTGCGCCTTGCCGATCCGGGAGAGTTCACCCGTCGCGCCCTTGAAAACGGAAAGATGGATCTGACCCAGGTCGAGGGTTTGGCCGATCTGATCGACGCAGAAACGGAAGCCCAAAGAAAACAGGCGCAAACCATTCTTGCAGGGGCGCTCGGAGATTTGGCCGAACGGTGGAGGTGTGATCTGATCAGAGCTGCATCTCTGCTAGAGGCAGTGATTGACTTTGCAGATGAAGAAGTGCCGACAGATGTCACGCCAGAGGTTCGTCACCTTGTTTCAGGCGTTATGACAGATTTACAACGAGAAGCCGCCGGTGTGCAAATCGCCGAGCGTATCCGAACCGGGTTTGAAGTTGCCATTGTGGGGCTTCCGAATGCGGGAAAGTCCACTTTGTTGAACGCCCTGGCTGGTCGCGAAGCGGCAATCACGTCTGAATTTGCGGGAACGACTCGAGACGTGATTGAGGTTCGCATGGATCTTGCTGGCCTGCCTGTGACTTTGCTGGATACTGCCGGACTGCGTGATACCCAGGACCATGTTGAAAACCTGGGGATTGCACTGGCTAAAAAGCGCGCCGAATCCGCAGACCTGCGTGTGTTTTTAGCTGACGATACAGTAGATCTTGGCGTCGAAATGCGGTCGGATGACATTCGCGTTGCTCCAAAAGCCGACCTACGGGATAATAATGAAGGCGGGGTGTCCGGAAAAACCGGGCAGGGGATCGATCACCTAATATCCAACATATCGCGTGTACTAAGTGAACGTACCACTAGCCATGGTATTGCCACGCGTGAGCGTCACCGCATGGCGCTGGTCAACGCGAACAAGGCGCTAGACGCGGCAATGTCAGTTTTGGAATCAGGACCCGACCTATATGATATTGCAGCAGAAGAGTTGCGAACCGCCGTCCGAGCCCTTGAAGCTCTGGTGGGAAGAATTGGGGTCGAGGACCTGTTGGATGAGATATTCTCAAGCTTCTGTCTGGGAAAATAAGGAGTGTTTCACGTGAAACATTCAGACTTCGATGTTCTTGTCATAGGTGCCGGTCACGCTGGGACTGAAGCGGCGCATGCAGCGGCGCGGATGGGTGCATCAACGGCTTTGGTCACCCTTTCCGCATCAGATATCGGCGTTATGTCGTGCAACCCTGCCATTGGTGGGTTGGGAAAAGGCCATCTGGTTCGCGAGATTGACGCATTGGATGGCGTGATGGGCCGAGTCGCCGACCAGGCAGGCATTCAGTTTCGTTTACTTAACCGTCGAAAAGGGCCCGCTGTTCAAGGGCCTCGTACCCAGGCAGACCGCGCGTTGTATCGGGCGGCTATGCAACGTGCGACGGACAAACAGAACAATCTGACTGTTCTTATCGGTGAAGTTGTCGACTTCCTGATGGATCAGGATCGCGTTTCAGGCGTGCGGCTGGGTGACGGGGCCGAGGTTCGGTCGCAGACCGTTATTCTTACCTCTGGCACCTTTCTACGCGGGGTCATTCATATTGGTGACGTATCGCGCCCTGGTGGCCGAATGGGGGACAAGCCATCTGTCAAACTGGCTGAACGGCTGGACAGTTACAATCTGCCCACTGGGCGGCTAAAAACTGGTACGCCACCCCGGCTGGATGGTCGCACCATTGATTGGTCGGATCTGGATCGGCAGAATGGAGATGACGAACCAACCCTGTTTTCATTCCTGTCCACATCGGTTGTCGCACCCCAGATCTGGTGCGGTATCACCCATACGAATGCACACACCCATGAGATCATAGAAAGAAACTTGAGCAAATCGGCGATGTATGGTGGGCACATAGACGGTGTTGGACCGCGCTATTGCCCATCAATTGAAGATAAAATCGTCCGTTTTGCCGAGAAAGAATCTCATCAAATCTTTCTTGAACCCGAAGGCGTGAACGATCACACGATTTACCCCAACGGGATTTCAACGTCTTTGCCGCAGGACGTACAGCAGGACTATGTTCGGTCGATCAAAGGGCTAGAACAGGCGGAAATTATTCAACCTGGCTACGCTATTGAATACGACTACGTCGATCCTCGTGTGCTGACTGCATCGCTATCCTTGCCCGAAATTCCCGGCCTGTATCTGGCTGGTCAGATCAACGGGACCACAGGATATGAGGAAGCTGCTGCTCAGGGTATGGTTGCCGGTCTCAACGCAGCGATGGAGGTTCGGGGCGGTGAACCAGTACATTTCACACGGGCGGACAGTTATATTGGCGTCATGATTGATGATCTGACGACGCGCGGTGTTGCTGAACCTTATCGTATGTTTACGTCTCGTGCAGAGTTCAGGTTGTCCCTGCGCGCTGACAACGCAGACCAACGTTTGACCCCACTGGGGTTGACGCTGGGATGTGTCGGAGGGGTGCGGCGTGCCCATTTCGAGAACAAGGTCGCCAAGTTGAATGCCGCCAAATCGCAATTGACGGATCGGACTTTTACGCCGAAAGAGGTTCGGGCAGCTGGAATAACCGTCAATCAGGATGGGAATCGGCGAGACGGGATGGCTATTCTCGCCTTTCCGGATGTTGTTTTTGACGATCTATTGCCTTTGATCCCCGATCTCGGTGATGTCGAGCCGGATATCAGACTGCAAATTGCAAGGGACGCGCTTTACGCAAACTACATTGCACGGCAACAGCGTGATGTTGATGCGATGAAGCGAGATGAAAGCTATGAGATCCCGCGCGAATTCGACTATTTCTTGTTGGAGGGGCTTTCGTCTGAGATGAAACAAAAGCTCTCACGCGCGAAGCCTGCGAATATCGCGCAAGCAAGCCGGGTTGAGGGGGTTACACCGGCAGCGCTGACACTGGTATTGGCGAAGCTTCGTCGTGACCAAAGGGCGCGGCAGGCATGATGTCTGAAATCCCAGACCTCGATGCACTTGATGTTTCACGTGAAACATTCGAACGACTCGATACCTATGTCGGATTGGTGAAGCGCTGGAATCCAAGAATTAATTTGGTCTCGCGAAACAGCCTGGAGGAGATCTGGAGTCGTCATATTCTGGATTCCGTGCAGGTATTCCGCTGTGCGGATTCGTTCGAAACATGGGTAGATCTTGGCAGCGGAGGCGGGTTTCCTGGAATGGTTTGCGCCATCATGGCGCTTGAACAGGCGCCGGAAAGCCAATTTCAGTTCGTAGAAAGCGACCAAAGAAAGTCCGCGTTTCTCCGCAATGTCGCACGTGAATGCGGGGTGAAGTGCTCCGTCATTTCCATGCGGATCGAACGCATTGATCCCTTGGGGGCTGATATTGTCTCGGCCCGGGCGCTGGCCGACCTAAAAACGCTTTTATCTTTTTGTAACAGACATTTAGGCGACTCCGGAACTGCTTTGTTGCCGAAAGGCGCGAACTGGAAAAAAGAGTTGGCCGATGCACAGGAAGAATGGAATTTCGACGTCGAGCCGATTACAAGTTTAACTGAACCCCAGGCTGTCATCCTTAAGATCAAAGGAGTATCACGTGGTTGATCTGTCTCGTCCTTCCGGGCCTCGGATAATTGCGGTTGCCAATCAGAAGGGCGGAGTTGGAAAGACCACAACGGCGATCAATCTTGCGGCGGGTTTGGCCGAGGCCGGATGCCGGGTTCTGGTTGTGGACCTCGATCCTCAGGGGAATGCATCCACCGGATTGGGCGTTGAGGATCGGGATTGGACGACCTATGACCTGATCCTTGACGATGCACCTTTGGAAGCGGTTGTACAGGAGACCGAGATCGAGGGCCTGTTCGTCGTTCCGGCAACCGTTGACCTGAGTTCTGCTGATATCGAACTGATTTCAAATGAAAAACGCAGCTATTTGCTGCATGACGCCCTAAGGCAGACTTCGATCGACAGTTTCGAGTTGGATTTCGTCCTGATTGACTGCCCTCCATCTTTGAATCTGCTGACAGTGAACGCCATGGTTGCTGCGCATTCGGTCCTTGTTCCGCTTCAAAGTGAGTTCTTTGCCCTGGAAGGTCTTTCGCAGCTTATGTTGACGATCCGAGAGGTTCGTCAAACTGCAAACCCAGACCTTAGAATCGAAGGTGTTGTGTTGACCATGTATGACAACCGCAACAACTTGTCCCGTCAGGTCGAAAAAGATGCGCGTGACAATCTGGGTGAGATGGTCTTTAAAACCAAGATACCCAGAAATGTGCGGGTCAGTGAGGCTCCGTCTTATGCGTTGCCGGTTCTGCAATATGACTCTGGTTCGCTTGGGGCGATGGCGTATCGACACCTGGCCCGCGAAGTCATGCAAAAGAATAATAAAGTCGCCGCATAAGCGGCAGTGAGGAGGGCGACATGAGCGCCAAAAAAGCAAAACCCAGAGGTCTGGGACGCGGATTGTCCGCACTGATGGCTGATGTCACTCAGGAAACAGACGGCCGCATGACGGCTGAGCCTCGTCGGCCCGACATGACAGTCCCGATTGAAAAGCTGCGGGCCAATCCAAACCAGCCGCGCCGGACGTTTCAACCGGAACAACTGGATGAATTGGCGTCTTCGGTCAAGGAAAAGGGCATTATTCAGCCGTTGATCGTGCGTTCAATCGGTGATGGTGCGTATGAAATCGTCGCGGGCGAGCGTCGTTGGCGCGCGGCGCAGATGGCGCAACTGCATGATATTCCTGTTATTATTCGTGAATTCGATGACACCGAAGTCCTGGAAGTTGCAATTATCGAAAACATACAAAGGGCAGACCTAAACGCGGTTGAAGAGGCTGCGGGATTCAAGCAGTTGATGGACCGGTTTGGACATACGCAGGAAAAGCTGGCCGAGGCCCTGGGCAAAAGCCGCAGTCACATTGCGAATCTATTGCGCCTGTTGTCTCTGCCGATGGATGTTCAGGCTCTGGTTATCGAGGGTAAATTGTCCGCAGGACATGCAAGGGCGTTGATCACGGCCGAAGACCCGTCGGACCTCGCGAAGCGGGTTGTCAAAGATGGATTGTCCGTTCGCGCGACCGAGGCCTTGGTTAAAAAGCAGCAACAGGGTGAAACGGAACGTCCGGCCCCAAAGTCGCGAAACCTGCATGTGGGCAAGGACGCGGATACGCGGGCTCTCGAAAAAGACCTGTCGGCGATACTTGCGATGAAAGTGTCAATCAATCACAAGCCAGGTACAGAGTCGGGGCAAGTTGTTTTGACTTATGAAAACCTTGACCAGTTGGACGATCTTTGTGCAAAACTCAGCCGTTAGGCCGGGTCCAGATAAAGATCAGCACTCCGCCCAGAACAACGGCCTGAATGATCAGGACATGGGATGGCACGGACATCAAGATTGAAATCCCGAATACGGCAGCGATCGAAACGGTTGCTGCCTTTTTGGCCACCGGCCGAATGGCACCGGACCGCTGCCAATCTTCGATCATGGGGCCGAACAGGCGGTGGGTCATCAGCCAAGTATGTAGCCGGGATGATGATCTGGCGAAAAGGAAAGCTGCAAGAATCAGGAATGGAACGGTTGGGAGCAACGGCAGGACGACGCCGATCATGGCCAGCGCCACGCATAGAACTCCGAGACCGGCCCAAAGATACCGCATATGCTTAATCCAACAGCTCTCGGATGACCGCGTTTAACACGGCGCGTCCGTCTTTGGTGGCGACAAGGCGGCTGGCGTCCTGAGATATCATCCCGATTTGCGAGAGATGGTCCAGTCTGGATTGCTCTAGCTGCATTCCAGACAGAGATCTAAATCTATCTATATCTAGTCCTTCCATTATCCTCATACACATCATAAGGTATTCTTTGCCCTGATCTCGGGCCGAAAGCACAGTGCGGTTCTTCTCGCCCGATCCGTGTTGCGCCGCCGTCAGCCAACCATTGGGTGACAGGTAGGTTTCGGTTGCGACTTTCTGACCGTTGACGGTGATCCGCCCATGGGCGCCCGGTCCGATGCCCAAGTAGTCGCCATAGCGCCAATAGATCAGGTTGTGCTGCGATTCCGCGCCGGGGCGGGCGTGGTTCGATACCTCATAGGCGGGCAGGCCGTGCGCCTCGCAAATATCTTGCGTGGTCAGATACATATCGGCGGCGCTGTCATCCAGGGGCAGGCCGCGCAACTTTCCAACGGCATAGCGGTCGCCAAAGGCGGTCCCTTCTTCGATGGTCAACTGGTACAGCGAGAGGTGATCGACGGCCATCGACAGAGCCTCAGTCAGCTCGGAACGCCAGGCGTCCAGCGTCTGATGTTGCCGTGCATAGATCAGGTCAAAGCTGACGCGGTCGAAACAATGACGGGCGATGTCAAAGGCCGCACGCGCCTCGGAAACCGTGTGAATGCGACCCAACCGGCGCAGATCGTCATCATTCAACGCCTGCACCCCCATCGAGATACGGTTGACGCCCGCGTCCCGATAGGCCGCGAACCGGCCTGCCTCGACCGAGCCCGGATTGGCCTCAAGCGTGATTTCCATATCGTTGGCCGGACGCCAGAGCGCGCGCGCCTCATCGATCACAGCCGCAACCGTTTCGGGATCCATCAAAGACGGGGTGCCGCCACCAAAAAAGATCGTGTTCAGAACACGGTCGGGGGTTTCGGCGGCGCTGCGGTGCAGCTCGGTCAGATAGGCGTCAAGCCATTGTTTTTGATCGATTTCACGGGAAACATGGCTGTTGAAATCGCAATAGGGGCACTTGGCCTCGCAAAAGGGCCAATGCACATACAGGCCAAAGCCCCCGTTGCGCCAATCATCCGCCAAAGCAGCCTTTCACGAACATCTCAACCGCGCGACCGCGATGGCTGATCTTGTTCTTTTCCCAGCGATCCATCTGCGCAAAGGTGATGTCATGGCCGTCGGGGACAAACATCGGGTCATAGCCGAACCCGTCGGCGCCGCGAATGGGCCAGACCAGATGGCCGGGGGCGATGCCTTCGAACACCTCGTCATGGCCGTCGGGCCAAGCCAGTACCAGCGTGCAACGGAATTGCGCGGTGCGGGGGTGAGGGGCGTTCTTCGCCTCCAGCTCAGTGTGCGCGCGGGTCATCGCCATCAGGAAATCGCGGCCATTGCCGGTTTCTGCCCAATCGGCGGTATAGACGCCGGGCGCACCGTTTAGTGCGTCGATGGTGATCCCGGAATCGTCCGACAGCGCAGGCAGGCCGGTCGCCTTGGCGGCGGCATGGGCCTTGATCCGGGCATTGCCGACGAATGTATCCTCGGTCTCGTCTGGTTCGGGCAGGTCCATGTCGGCGGCGCCGATGACGGTGACGCCAAAAGGCTCAAGCAGATGTGCCACCTCCTCAAGCTTGCCTTTGTTATGCGTGGCCACCAGCAGCCGGTCGCCGTCGAACTTGCGGGTCATGCGGTGGCGGCCTTTTGCGCGGCAGCCAGCTCACCCACGCCTTTTTCCGCCAGATCCATCAGTTGATCCATTTGGGCGCGGCTAAAGACCGAGCCTTCGGCGCTCATCTGCACTTCGATCAATTTGCCCGAGCCAGTCATGATGAAATTGCCGTCGACGCCCGCTTCGCTGTCTTCGGGGTAATCCAGATCCAGCACCGGCTGACCGGCGTAGATACCGCAAGAAACGGCAGCAACCGGATCGACCAGCGGGTCGGAAATCACGTCGCCTGCCTTCATCAGCTTGTTCACCGCCAGACGCAGCGCAACCCAGCCGCCGGTGATCGAGGCGCAGCGGGTGCCGCCATCGGCCTGGATCACGTCACAGTCGACGGTGATCTGACGTTCACCCAGGGCAACCCGATCCACACCGGCGCGCAGGGCACGGCCAATAAGGCGCTGAATTTCCACTGTACGACCGCCTTGCTTGCCCGATGCCGCCTCGCGCCGCATCCGCGTGTTGGTCGCGCGGGGCAGCATGCCGTATTCCGCAGTGACCCAACCCAGGCCCGAGCCCTTAATGAACGGGGGCACGCGATCCTCGATCGTGGCGGTGCACAGCACATGGGTGTCGCCCATCTTGATCAGGCAGGAACCTTCGGCATGTTTGGTGAATCCCGTTTCGATGGAAACGGCGCGCATTTCGTTTAGATCACGTCCTGAGGGTCGCATGGGAATTCCTTTGTTTGCTGGTTTGGGGATACCGCCCCGCAGCGTCAGGATGCAACCCTGATTGACCTTTCGCGCACCTGCTATTTAATGACCCTCCAGCAGAGGATTGCCGATGAGTGACGCAAGCAAAATTCTGAATGAGATGAATGACCGGTCGCGTGAGGTGTTCCGGCTGATCGTCGAAAGCTATTTGGACAGCGGTGAGCCTGTGGGCAGCCGTACCCTGACGCGCACCTTGTCGGAAAAAGTCAGCGCCGCAACGGTGCGTAATGTGATGCAGGATCTTGAGTTTCTGGGCCTGCTCGACAGCCCCCATGTCAGTGCCGGTCGGATTCCCACGCAGCAGGGGCTGCGGATGTTTGTCGACGGATTGCTAGAGGTTGGCGATCTGGGCGCGGATGACCGGCAGAAACTGGATGACACATTAGGCTCTAACGCGGGGGATGTTGGCGGGATGCTGGACCGAGTGGGTTCGGCTTTGTCACACGTGACACAAGGCGCCTCGCTGGTCTTGACGCCGAAACACGAGGCGGAAATCAAACATATCGAGTTCGTGTCGCTGGGCCATGACCGGGCCCTGGTGGTTTTGGTATTTTCCGACGGTCAGGTCGAAAACCGGCTGTTTACGCCGCCGCCGGGGCAAACGCCCAGCTCGATGCGCGAAGCGGCGAATTTCCTGAACGCACTGATCGAGGGCCGCACCATCAGCGAGGTTCGCCGTCAGATGCTGACCCAGATCGATGCGCGTAAACAGGAAATTGACGTGCTGGCCCGTGAAATGGTCGACAGCGGTATGGCCGCGTGGGACGGCGATGACGGCGACTCGGCCCGTTTGATCGTGCGTGGGCGGGCGAATCTGCTGGGTGAACCGGGTGAAGCCGACGAATTGGAGCGCATTCGCACCCTGTTTGACGACCTGGAACGCAAGCGCGACATCGCCGAATTTCTGGAATTGACCGAAGAAGGCGAGGGTGTGCGCATTTTTATCGGCTCTGAGAACAAACTTTTCTCACTTTCGGGTTCCTCTTTGGTGGTCTCTCCATATATGAACGCTGATCGTAAGATAATCGGTGCGGTTGGGGTCATCGGGCCCACGCGTCTGAACTATGGACGGATCGTGCCGATCGTGGATTATACGGCGCAACTGGTCGGCAAACTGATATCCGACCGGAGCTAGAGGGTAAGAGATGGCAGAGCCCAAGAACGAAGATTTTCTGGACGATATCGCAACGGCCGAGGCTGAAGAGCTGGCTGATGAATTTGCAGAGATCAGCGAAGAAGCGCTGGAGCTGGATGAGCTGCGCGCCGAACGCGACGATTACAAAGACAAGTTCATTCGCGCGCTGGCCGATGCGGAAAACGCGCGCAAGCGTGGCGACAAGGCGCGGCGCGATGCTGAACAATATGGTGGGTCCAAGCTGGCCCGCGACATGCTGCCGGTCTACGACAACATGAAACGCGCGCTTGAGGCCGCTACGGATGAGCAGAAAGAGGTCGCAGGTGCGCTACTGGAAGGTGTCGAGCTGACCATGCGCGCGCTGAAAGACGTATTTCAGAAACACGGAATTCAGGTGATCACGCCCGAAGTTGGCGAGCGGTTTGACCCCAATGTGCATGAGGCGATGTTCGAGGCCCCCGTGCCGGGAACCCGCGCCGGTGACATCATTCAGGTCTCGGCCGAAGGGTTCATGCTGTACGACCGACTGTTGCGCCCCGCGCAGGTTGGTGTGTCTTCGACGCCTGCCAGCTAAGCACCTAAGATATCAATAAGTTTTGAGGCGGTCAGGATTTGGCCGCCTCTTTCAATTTATAGATCAGGTCCAAAGCCTCACGCGGGCTCAGCTCATCCGGCAGGATCTCACCCAGCATATCCACAACGGGTGAGGTTTTTGGCGGCGGCGGCGGCGGGGCAGCCGAGAACAGCGGCAGGTCGTCGATCAGCGCCTTTTGCTTGCCTCCTTCGCGTTCGGTTTTCTCAAGCTGATCCAACACGACGCGGGCACGGTCGACTACGGATGCCGGCAGGCCAGCCAGTTGCGCCACCTGAACCCCATAGGACCGATCCGCGGCGCCTTTGTGAACCTCGTGCAGAAAGATCACCTCGCCCTCCCATTCCTTGACCGCAACGGTGGCGTTGTCGACGCCTTCCAGATTTCCGGCCAGCGCGGTCAGCTCGTGATAATGCGTGGCAAACAGCGCGCGGCATTTATTGGCGGCATGCAGATGTTCCAGCGTGGCCCAGGCGATGGAAAGACCGTCATAAGTCGCTGTTCCACGGCCGATTTCATCCAGGATCACCAGCGCGCGGTCATCAGCCTGATTCAAAATGGCGGCGGTTTCAACCATCTCCACCATAAAGGTCGACCGCCCGCGCGCCAGATCGTCAGATGCCCCGACGCGGCTGAACAACTGGCTGACCACCCCGATATGGGCCTGTTCGGCGGGAACATAGCTGCCCATCTGTGCAAGCAGGGCGATCAGCGCGTTTTGCCGCAGGAAAGTTGATTTACCGGCCATGTTCGGGCCGGTCAGCAGCCAGATGGCCGCGCCAGTATCTGCGCTGAGGTCGCAATCATTGGCGATAAAAGCATCGCCGCTTTGCTGGCGCAGCGCGTGCTCGACCACCGGATGTCGCCCGCCCTGAATTTCAAAGGCGCGCGAGGCATCGACCTGCGGGCGACACCAGTTCTCGCCCCGTGCCAGATCGGCCAGCGCGGTGGTCAGGTCAAGCTCGGCCAGCCCGCGCGCAGCCTGGTTCAGCTGCGCGGCGAGGGCGAGAATCTCGTCAGACAGCCTTTGATAGAGCCGCTTTTCGATCTCCAAAGCATGATTGCCTGCATTCAGGATACGGGTCTCGATCTCGGAGAGTTCGACGGTGGTGAACCGCACCTGATTGGCCGTGGTCTGGCGGTGGATATAGGTCTCGGAAAACGGTGGATTCAGCATCTTTTCGGCATGGGTGGCCGTGGTTTCGATGAAATAGCCCAGCACGTTGTTATGCTTGATCTTTAGCGAGGTGATGCCGGTGTGTTCGGAATATTTCTGTTGAAACCCGGCAATGACTGAACGGCCCTCGTCGCGCAGGGTGCGCGCCTCATCCAGTTCTGCGTCATAGCCGGGGGCGATGAAGCCACCGTCGCGGGCCATCAGGGGTGGTTCGGCCACAAGCGCTTCGTCCAGCAGGGTCAGCAGATCATCAAAGCCCGTCAGGTTTTGCACCGCAGTGGCCAGCAGGACCGGCAGATCCCCTGTATTGCAAAGTTCGGCGATGGTTGCGGCCTGTGCCAGCCCGTTGCGGATGGCGGCCAGATCGCGGGGGCCGCCGCGCTCCAGCGACAGGCGCGACAGGGCGCGGTCTAGATCGGGGGTTTTCCGCAGGGCATCACGCAGATCCTGGCCGATCAGGCTGTCCTCAGCCGCGAAACTCACCGCATCCAACCGCCCGTGGATCACATCCAGATTGCGTGAGGGGCTGGACAAGCGTTGTTCCAACAGCCGCGCGCCGCCCGGTGTCACGGTGCGGTCGACCACCGACAACAGCGATCCGGCCCGGCCCCCGGACAGGGATCGGGTCAGCTCCAGATTGCGGCGCGTGGCGGCGTCGATCTGCACCACGCGGTCTTCGGATTCCTTTAACGGCGTTTGCAGCAGGGGCAATTTGCCCTTTTGCGTAATCTCCAAATAATCAATTAACGCGCCCATTGCCGACACCTCGGCCCGGCCGAAATTGCCAAACGCATCCAGCGCGCCGACGTGAAACAGGGCGCAGATGCGTTTTTCCGCCGCCGTGCTGTCGAAACTGGCGCGTCCGATGGGGGTCAGGGATATGCCCAGATCTCGGGTGGGTTCGTGCAAGGCTTGCTCGGACCCGTCTGCCACGATCAGTTCCGATGGGGCCAGCCGTGCCAGTTCCGGGCTGAGGCGCACGGATGTCAAAGGCATCACGTGAAACGCCCCGGTCGAGATATCGGCCCAGGCCAGCGCCGCCTCATCCCGGACCTCGGCATAACAGGCCAGAAAGTTATGACGGCGCGCCTCAAGCAGCGCGTCTTCGGTCAGCGTTCCGGGTGTCACCAACCGGACAACACCGCGCTTTACCACTGATTTAGAGCCTCTTTTCTTCGCCTCAGCCGGGCTTTCCATCTGTTCGCAAACGGCCACGCGAAAGCCCTTGCGGATCAGCGTCAGCAGGTATCCTTCGGCGGCATGAACCGGCACACCGCACATCGGGATATCGTCGCCATTGTGTTTGCCGCGTTTGGTCAGGGCGATGTCCAGCGCCTCGGCGGCGTTGACGGCATCCTCGAAAAACATCTCGTAGAAATCGCCCATCCGGTAAAACAGAAGGGCGTCGGCATGGGCCTCTTTGATTTCGAGATATTGCGCCATCATCGGCGTGACTGTGGACAAGGCGGCCCCCTTCTGGCGTATTCCGCTGGCGACCTTACAAATCCCCCAACGGCGACGAAAGGTGAAAACGTATTGTCGTTGAGACGCATCCCCGCCTGCGCTAGAACGCAAAGGCCCTGAACCAATGGAAATGGCCCGTTACATGCCCAAAGCGAAGATCACCAACGAAGAGGCGCTGGCCTTTCACCTGGACCCAACCCCCGGCAAGTGGGAGGTGCAGGCCACCGTTCCCATGACCACGCAGCGCGATCTGTCGTTGGCCTACAGCCCCGGCGTGGCTGTTCCATGTGAAGCAATCGCGGAAAATCCGGAAACGGCCTATGACTATACCAACAAGGGCAATCTGGTCGCGGTGATCTCGAACGGGACGGCGGTGCTGGGTCTTGGTAACCTAGGCGCGCTGGGCTCAAAACCGGTGATGGAGGGCAAATCGGTCCTGTTCAAACGCTTCGCCGATGTGAACTCGATCGATATCGAGCTGGACACCGAAGACCCGGATGAGTTCTGCCGCGCCGTGCGTCTGATGGGGCCGACCTTTGGCGGCATCAATCTGGAAGACATCAAGGCACCCGAGTGTTTCATCATCGAACAGCGCTTGAAGGAAGAGATGGATATCCCCGTCTTCCACGACGATCAGCATGGCACAGCGGTGATCTGTGCCGCGGGCCTGCTGAATGCTCTGCATATCTCGGGCAAGAAGATCGAAGATGTTAAGATCGTCCTGAACGGTGCGGGCGCTGCGGGGATTGCCTGTATCGAACTGCTCAAGGCGATGGGCGCGCGGCATGAGAACTGCATCGTCTGTGACACCAAGGGTGTGATCTATCAGGGCCGGACCGAGGGGATGAATCAGTGGAAATCGGCCCACGCGATCACCACCGACCTGCGCACGCTGGAGGAGGCCATGAACGGCGCCGACGTATTCCTGGGCGTCTCGGTCAAAGGCGCGGTGACGCAGGATATGGTGGCCAGCATGGCCGACAACCCGGTGATCTTTGCCATGGCGAACCCGGACCCTGAGATCACGCCGGAAGAGGCGCATGAGGTGCGCGTTGACGCCATCGTTGCCACCGGGCGCAGCGATTATCCGAACCAAGTGAACAACGTGTTGGGTTTTCCCTATCTGTTCCGCGGTGCGCTGGACATCCATGCCCGCGCGATCAATGACGAGATGAAGATCGCCTGTGCCCATGCGCTGGCCCGTCTGGCGCGCGAAGATGTCCCGGACGAGGTTGCGATGGCCTATGGCAAATCGCTGACTTTCGGTCGAGACTACATTATCCCGACGCCCTTTGACCCGCGCCTGATCCACCGTATTCCGCCGGCTGTGGCCAAGGCGGGGATGGATACGGGTGCGGCGCGGCGTCCGATCATCGACATGGACGCCTATGAGCTGAGCCTGAAATCGCGCATGGACCCGACCGCCAGCATCCTGCGCGGACTGAACGCCCGTGCGCGCCAGGCGCAAAGCCGGATGATCTTTGCTGAAGGTGACGATCCTCGCGTCTTGCGCGCGGCGGTGATGTACCAGCGCTCGGGCTTTGGCAAGGCGCTGGTTGTGGGCCGCCCAGATGACGTCAAGACAAAGTTGGAAGAGGCCGGGTTGGGCGACGCTGTGCGCGAGCTTGAGGTGGTCAACGCAGCCAACACCACGCATCTCGAAACATATACTGATTTTCTCTATAACCGCCTGCAACGTAAGGGTTTTGACCGCAAAGACATTCATCGTTTGGCAGCGCGTGACCGGCATGTCTTTTCATCGCTGATGCTGGCGCATGGGCATGGCGATGGTCTGGTGACTGGTGCCACCCGGAAATCGGCGCATGTACTGGATCGGATCAACCACGTGTTCGACGCCGATGCAGCACATGGCGCAGCGGGTGTGACTGCGTTGCTGCACAAGGGCCGGATCGTTCTGATCGGGGACACTCTGGTGCACGAATGGCCAGATGAAGAAGATCTGGCCAATATCGCTGAGCGTTCTGCCGCTGTGGCCCGCCATATGGGGCTGGAACCGCGCGCGGCCTTTGTCAGCTTTTCAACCTTTGGCTATCCAGTGTCGGAACGGGCCGAGAAAATGCACCGAGCGCCAGCAGTTCTGGATCGACGGGGCGTCGATTTCGAATACGAAGGCGAAATGACCGTGGATGTCGCGCTGAACGTGGACCAGCAGGCCGTTTACCCGTTTCAGCGCCTGACCGGACCGGCCAATATCCTGATCGTACCCGCACGGCACTCGGCGTCGATCTCGACCAAGTTGATGCAGGAAATGGGCGGGGCCACAGTGATTGGCCCGATCCTGTCGGGGGTCGATAAGCCGATCCAGATCTGCTCGACCGTGTCGACCGCCAATGACATCCTGAATATGGCCATTCTGGCCTCCTGCGATATTGGGTGAGCCATGACAATCTGGAATCTCGGCTCGATCAATGCGGATATGGTTTATGCCCTGCCGCATCTGCCCACGCCGGGGGAAACCTTGGCAGCCAGCGCGCTTGACCGGTTTCTGGGCGGCAAAGGGGCCAATATGTCGGTTGCAGGGGCGCGGGCCGGATCGCGGGTCAGCCATGTCGGTGCCGTCGGGCCGGACGGAGGCTGGGCCAAGGATCGGTTAACCGAATATGGGGTGGATACGCGCTTCATCGCCGAAGTTGATGTGCCGACAGGCCATGCCATCATTGCTGTCGACGCGCAGGGCGAAAACCTGATCATTCTGTTTCCCGGCGCCAATCACGCATTGAAGGCGGCTCAGGTCGGGCAGGCTCTTGCGTCCGCCAGCACCGGAGACCTTCTGGTTCTACAAAACGAAACCAATGCACAGGTCGAGGCCGCCCGGTTAGGGCATGAGCTTGGCCTGACAGTCTGCTATGCAGCAGCTCCGTTTCAGGCGCAGGCGGTGCAGGATCTTGTACCGTATCTGGATTTTCTGATCCTGAACGAGGTTGAGGCCGAGCAATTGAGGCAGGAAACCGGGCTGGACGCGGCGGATTTGCCCGTTCGGCACGTGATTGTCACCCTGGGCGCAAAAGGCGCGCGGTATTTGCAGCAAGGATGCGAGCCGATGGAGTTTGCGGCACATAAGGTTCAGGCTGTTGATACGACCGGGGCAGGCGACACCTTCACCGGCTATGTTCTGGCTGGGATGGACCGGGGCATGCCGATGGAACAGGCGATCTTGCAAGCAAACCGTGCCGCGGCCCTGATGGTCACGCGGCACGGTACAGCGGATGTCATCCCGGATCTGCGCGAAGTGCGTGACGCGCAGTTTGATTAAGACCCCGCAAAGGGCGCATCTGTGCCCCAAAGCTGTTTCACACGCGCATCCCGGCCGCAGGCAGTGCGGTAGGCTTTGTAGGCGTTCTTTTGGCGTTTGGGTCCAAAGCGGGTGAAGACCAGCTTGTCCCCTTTGTAGTAGTCCTGATGATACGCGTCGGCCGGGTAAAAGGTCGATTGCTGTATGATGGGTGTCACGATTTTCTGACCCAAAGCAGCCTGTGCCTGCGCCTTGGCTTGGTCGGCTTGCGCTTTTTCCCCTGTGTTAGAGACAAATATCGCGGTGCGATAGCTTTCGCCCCGATCACAGAACTGACCGCCTGCATCCGTCGGATCAACCGACCGGAAGAACATGTTCAGCAGCGTTTCCCGAGAAACGCGGGCCGGGTCGAAGGTGATCTGTACGGCCTCGTAGTGGCCGGTTCCGCCTTTGGTGACCTGATCATATGTTGGATTGGCAACGGACCCGCCGGTAAATCCGGATACAGCTTCGACAACACCGGGAACGGATTCGAAATCGGATTCAACACACCAAAAGCACCCACCGGCCACTGTAAGCGTTTCGGTTCCAGCCGCAGGTGCGGGCACGGCGCGCAGCATCGCAGCCAGGGCAATCAGAACGAACAGCAATACGGGTTTGATAAAATCGAGAGAGGTAGCACGGGTCATGGCAAGTCTCCTTTCGAGACCCACGGTGCCCGGAGTTTTCCACTCACGCAATCGCCTGACATGGATTGTCACGCGCTGGTGAGACGAGTTTATCCGGCGGTTGATCCGTGTGAGGTCGCCCGTTCCTGGAACCATTTGTACGCCAGAGTGATATCCTGTGCGGCCAAAGACGGCAGCTTTGCTCCAACTTCCGGTTTGGCGGCGCAGAATTGGTCAAAACGGCGCGGTGTTCCATTCGCGGTCAACCACGTCTGTGTCTAATTCAACGATTCCGACAACGTGCTGAACGGGTTGGCAGCGACGACCGGGAATGACGTGATCGGGTACTATTGGGGCGACGACTAGCCCAGCAATTGTCCCAGTTTCATGGCCACCCCCATATTGCCCGAAATCTTGAGTTTGCCCATGGCTACGCCGGTCATTGGGTTCAGTTTACCGGTCAACAGCTTTGTCAGGTTGTCCTGTGAAATGCGGATGGTGCAGTCGGTGTCCCGGTCTTGCGTGGTGGCGGTATTGTCAGCAAGCACTATAACGCCAGCTTCGCCACAATCGAATTTCAGCGAGCCGTCAAAGTTTTTCCCGTCCAACCCTTTTTGAATTCCGTCGGCGATCTCTTGCAGCATTGTCTGTCCTTTCAAACTTGACCCATGCGTAAAGACATCGCCTGACACCCGGCAAGCATGACGCCGGGTCGGTTGAACAAAAGAAAACCCCAGCGCCTGTTCGGGTGCTGGGGTTCGCATCTGAAAACCTGCGGGGATTACTTCGACAGCCGTTTGTCGCGTGCTGCCAGCAGTTTCAGCCGCAGGGCGTTCAGCTGGATAAAGCCCGCAGCATCTTTTTGGTCGTAGGCGCCCGCGTCTTCCTCAAAGGTCACATGTGCCTCGGAATAGAGCGAGTGATCAGACCAACGGCCCACGGTCGAAGCCAGACCTTTGTACAGTTTCACACGCACGGTGCCGGTGACATGTTCTTGCGATTTGTCGATGGCAGCCTGCAGCATTTCGCGTTCGGGGCTGTACCAGAAACCGTTATAGATCAGTTCCGCATATTGCGGCATCAGCTGGTCTTTCAGGTGCATCGCACCGCGGTCCATGGTGATGGATTCGATGCCGCGATGCGCCTCAAGCAGGATGGTGCCGCCGGGGGTTTCGTAGATGCCGCGCGACTTCATACCCACGAACCGGCCTTCGACCAGATCGAGACGGCCAATGCCGTGCTTGCCGCCATATTCGTTCAGCTTGGTCAGGATGGTTGCGGGGCTCATCGCCTCGCCATTGATGCTGACCGCGTCGCCTTTTTCAAAGCCGATCTCGATGAATTCGGGCTCATTCGGCGCGTCTTCGGGGTGGACGGTGCGCTGATAGACATAGTCGGGCGCCATATCAGCGGGGTCTTCCAGAACCTTGCCCTCGGACGAGGTGTGCAGCAGGTTGGCATCGACCGAGAAGGGCGCCTCGCCCCGTTTGTCTTTGGCAATCGGAATCTGGTTTGCTTCGGCAAATTCCAGCAATTTGGTGCGGCTGGAGAGGTCCCATTCGCGCCACGGGGCGATCACCTTGATGTCTGGGTTCAGCGCGTAGGCTGCCAGTTCGAACCGCACCTGATCGTTGCCCTTGCCGGTCGCGCCGTGCGACACGGCATCCGCACCGGTCGCCTCGGCAATCTCAACCAGACGTTTCGAGATCAGCGGACGCGCGATCGACGTGCCCAGCAGGTACAGGCCTTCATATTGCGCATTGGCACGGAACATCGGGAAGACGAAATCGCGGACGAATTCCTCGCGGATATCCTCAATATAGATGTTTTCCGGCTTGATCCCCAGCAGCTCGGCCTTTTGGCGGGCGGGTTCCAGCTCTTCTCCCTGACCCAGATCAGCGGTGAAGGTCACGACCTCACAGCCATACTCGGTCTGCAGCCATTTCAGAATGATCGAGGTATCAAGGCCACCGGAATAGGCCAGAACAACTTTCTTGGGCGCGGACATCTGACTTCCCTTTATGCGTAGAACGACTGGCCCCTAGCGGGTTTTGCAGCTGGGGGCAAGTTATGTGCGTTGACGCAGGACGGGAATTGGGGTGAAACAGGCGAACAAAGAACAAGGAATAGTTGAGGGTTGGTTTGGTATGTTGGGCTATCGACTGTTTAGACATGCCGTTCTGATGTTGATCGACAATATATCGCACGCGTTGAAGATCAGCCTTCTGCCCTTTGTGTCGCTGGTCGTCCTGACATATGTCTTGCTTCTTGTCCTTGCGGAGCTTGCAATCGAAACCAATGGCTTAGAACAATCACCGATGGCGTGGGTTGGTATTATTGCACTCCTATCGTCCTATCTCATAGTGCTTGTATGGGTAGCCGTTGGCTGGCACCGCTATATTCTTGAAGGAGTCGAGCCGAGTTTGGCTTGGCCGGACTGGAAGAGCGATCGAATGTGGGCATATTCTGGGGCTTTTCTTAGGATCATCCCGTTGAGTTTGTTGCTTTGTTTTGCCGCTCTTTTGGTATTTTTGATACCTGCAGCCGTTTTCAATGGAGGCGATGTGTCAACCAATGACGGTTCGTTTCTTGGATTTCTGCTGGGTGTCGTCGTTTCATACATATGGATGCGACTTTCCCTTGTGCTTCCGGCTGCGGCCCTCGGGCTCTACATGCGTGTCCCGGACTCGTGGAGTGCGACTAAGGAATACTCAAAACCCATATTTGCGGCTGCGCTCTGCGTCGGAATTCTTGCGGCAATTCCGAATTTGCTGCTTCTGACGCCTCTCGGTCCTATCATTGATGGTCTTGTCTACTTCTTGGTCGCGCAATGGTTTTTGCTGATGCTTGGTATCACCATGATGACAGCCCTTTACGGCCACATCATTGAAAACCGCGCTCTGCGATAGCCGCGTACACATATGTATTCCTTGCCCTTATCGCGCTGATGCGGCAGTGAAGCGGCCATGAGTGATTTCATGACCCGCGCCCGCGCCGCCGAACAGGCGATGCGCACAGTGTTTCCGCCCACGCCGTTGCAGCGCAATGCCCATTTGTCGGACCGCTATGGCGCGGATATCTGGCTCAAGCGTGAAGACCTCAGCCCGGTACGGTCCTACAAGATCCGGGGCGCGTTCAACGCCATGCGCAAGCAGCAGGGGCAGGACCTGTTTGTCTGTGCCAGTGCGGGCAATCATGCGCAGGGCGTGGCCTTCATGTGCAAACACCTGAATGTGCGTGGCGTGATTTTCATGCCGGTGACAACGCCGCAGCAGAAAATTCAGAAAACCCGCATCTTCGGAGGCGACAACATCGAGATCCACCTGAGCGGCGACTATTTCGATGATACGCTGGCCGCCGCGCAAGCCTGGTGTTCGAATGAGGGGGGGCATTTCCTGTCGCCCTTCGACGATGAAGATGTGATCGAAGGGCAGGCGTCGCTTGCGGTCGAGATCGAGGAACAGCTTGGCCGCGTGCCGGATCATGTGATCCTTCCTGTCGGCGGGGGCGGCATGTCCTCGGGCGTGGCGACGTGGTTCGGAGATCGGACGCATTGCCTGTTTGTCGAACCGAAAGGCGGAGCGTGTCTGCACGCTGCCATGGCTGCAGGGCATCCGGTTGTTTTGGATCATGTGGACAATTTCGTTGACGGCGCCGCCGTTGGAAAGATCGGGGAAAAACCGTTCGACCTGCTGAAAGACCGCCACCTGTCGGATGTTCTGGTCCTGTCGGAAGATCGCATCTGCACAACGATGATCGAGATGCTGAATGTCGAAGGCATTGTTCTTGAACCGGCTGGCGCCTTGGCTGTCGAAGCGGTAGCCGATGTGCAGAGTTTTATTCGCGGCAAGACGGTCGTTTGTGTGACCTCAGGCGGGAATTTCGATTTCGAACGCCTGCCCGAGGTCAAGGAACGTGCGCAGCGCTATTCCGGCGTCAAGAAATACTTCATCCTGCGCTTGCCGCAGCGTCCCGGTGCCTTGAAAGAGTTCCTGAATATTTTGGGCCCCGAAGACGACATTGCCCGGTTTGAATACATGAAGAAATCGGCGCGTAACTTTGGGTCGGTCCTGATCGGGATCGAAACCCGCAAGCCAGAGAATTTTGCCCGTTTGTCCGCCCATCTGGATGAGGCGGGCTTTACCTATACCGACATCACCGAAGATGAAACCCTGGCGCAGTTCGTGATCTAGCCAAGGTTTTGGGCCAGTTCGGTTTGAAACACGGATATCGACGCGTCATAGGCTGCAAGGATTTCGGGTAGATTCACATCTGATGCCTGACCGGCTGCAGCCTGACGTTCCCCATCCTGACAGAGCTTCGAGAAGTGATCGAACCCCAGACTCAACGCGCTGCCCTTGAGGAAATGCAGGTTTTGTTCCAGATCGCTTCGCTTGGTATCTGCGTGCAGGCGCGTGATCACTTCTTGCACCTCGTCCAAAAAGATATCGACGACCTCCTCGAATTCCTGGGGGCCAACCTCGTCCCGCAACTGTTGGACCCGGGGCCAATGGATCATGGTCATCCTCCTGCGTCGGATTGGGGCTGACCCTTGTTAGCCGATAGCCGGTAAATGCAGGGTTAAGGTCGTCGGCCTGACGGCCTTCACCGGATGTTAAACTCAAGGGCGCTAGGTTCATCTTGTCCCGGAACAGGAATAAGGCGTTGGGGGTTGCAGGGTGCCAGTGGCTAGTCTTGAGGAAGCCAGATCAGATCTGGACTTCGGCGCAATCCGCAAGGTGCTGGTCGTTGACGATAGCCGCCTGCAACGGCGCATTCTTGTGGCCTCGCTCAAGAAGTGGGGGTTTGAAGTGCTTGAAGCCGACAATGGTGAGGCGGCACTTGACCTGTGTGCCGACGCCGCGCCCGATCTTGTGCTGAGCGATTGGGTCATGCCGGGGATGAGCGGGCTGGAGTTCTGCCGTGCCTTTCGTGCGCTGGAGGCAGAGCACTACAGCTATTTCATCCTGCTCACTTCAAAAAGCGAAAAGCAGGAGGTGGCGCGCGGTCTTGATGCGGGCGCCGATGACTTTCTGATCAAGCCGCTTGAAGCGGATGAACTGCGCGCGCGGATCTCGGCCGGAGCGCGTATTCTGGACATGCAGCGTGAGCTGTCTGAAAAGAATCGCCTGATCGAATCCGCATTGGAAGAGTTGAAACTGGCCCATGATGCCATCGACAAAGACCTGATTCAGGCTCGAAAAATCCAGGAGTCGCTGGTTCCTGAACTCACGCGAGAGTTTGGAAGGTCACGGGTCAGCCTGTTGCTGAAGCCGTGCGGGCATATTGGCGGCGATTTGGTGGGCATGTTCTCACCCGGGCCAAATCGCTTGGGGTTCTACAGTATTGATGTGTCAGGTCATGGCATCACCTCGGCCATGATGACGGCGCGGCTGGGGGGGTATCTGTCGAGCACGCATTTCGATCAGAACGTGGCGATGGAACGTCGTTTCGACAAGTTCTTCGCCCTCTTGCCACCAGAAGAGGTGGCCGAGATGATGAATGCACGTTTGCTGGCCGATGCCGGGATCGAAGAATACTTTACGATGGTCTACGCCATTGTCGACCTGCGCAATGGGCATTTGAAGATGGTTCAGGCCGGGCACCCGCACCCGTTGGTGCTGCGCCGGGATGGCAGGACCGAGTTTCTGGGCGAAGGCGGATTGCCGATTGGTTTGATCCCGGATGTGACATACCAGCAGATCGAAACGCAATTGCGCCCGGGCGACCGGCTTTTGCTGTATTCGGACGGGTTTACCGAATGCCATCTGGCCGAAGGCGGGTTGCTGGATGAAGAGGGGCTGCGCGAGATGGCCTTGCAATGTACGGCAGGGCGCGGCGGGTCCGAATTTCTGGACGACTTGTTCTGGCGCCTGACCCAGGTGATGTCACCCGGTGAGGCTATGGGGGACGATGTGTCCGCCGTGTTCTTTGAATACAATGGGATCTAAAGACTGTTAAGGTGCCGGGCTGCAAAATGGCGATCCCCATCGTTTCCCAGCAAATCAACCGCATCGGCGGTGTGCATCCAGAGCGCCTCGTGAAAGTCTTCGGTCGGTGGGCCCATGCGGCGCACGGGACGCGCGTGATAGATCAAACAGACTTTTTCCGCCCACAGGTCATATTCGGGCATATAGGTGAAACGCCGAAACGCGCCCAGCCGACGGGGGGACGCGATAAGCCAGCCGGTTTCTTCGAATACCTCGCGGTGCAGCGCCGTGATCGGCGATTCGCCGGGGTCAATCCCGCCGCCCGGAAGTTGCAGATCCGGTCCCGGTTCGGTCTGGCAAGTTAACAGCAGGTGTCTGTCGCGGGGCAGCAATGCATATACACCGACCCGTCGCGTGTATTTCCGCCCGGCCTCGGGGCTTTCGCCGAACCGTCTGATCATGTATGGCCCCTTAAAACCCAATCTCTGCGACCTATATGGTGCCGGTATGCCAACCTGTGGCGTGTAAGGAAACCCCATGTCTCTTGGAACAAAAATCGCGTGGGACGATACCGTCCTGCCCTTTCAACTCGATGTATCGGACATGCGTGGCCGCGTGGCCCGTTTGGATGGTGTGCTGGACGGCATCCTGAAACAGCATGACTATCCCGAACAGGTCGAGGCATTGGTGGCCGAGATGGCCCTGCTGACCGCTTTGATCGGCCAGACCGTCTCGTTGCGCTGGAAACTGTCGTTGCAGGTGCAATCCAAGGGTGCGGTGCGCATGATCGCCACCGACTACTATGCACCAAAGGTCGAAGGCGAACCGGCCCGCATCCGCGCCTATGCCAGTTTCGACCGGGATCGTCTGACCGACAGCGCGCCGTTTGATCAGGTGGGCGAGGGATACTTTGCGATCATGATCGATCAGGGCGAAGGCACACAGCCTTATCAGGGGATCACTCCTCTGGCCGGCGGCTCGATTTCGGCTTGTGCCGAGGCGTATTTTGCCCAGTCCGAGCAGTTGCCGACCCGGTTTTCGCTGAGCTTTGGCAAATCGACCGAACCCGGCGTGGGGGAACACTGGCGTGCAGGTGGCATCATGTTGCAGCACATGCCCAAGGCCTCTCCCTTCGCGGCGTCCGGTGAAGGCACCGGGGAGATTCTGACCGCCAATGACCTTGTTGTCGGCGAAGAGAGTGAGAACTGGGGCCGCGTCAACATCCTGTTGGATACGGTTGAGGACTTGGAACTGATTGGCCCCTCGGTCGCGCCGACCGACCTGCTGATTCGACTGTTCCATGAGGAAAGCCCGCGGGTCTATGACGCGCAGTCTGTGCAATTCGGGTGTACCTGCTCGGAAGACCGTGTGCGCCAGAGTCTGTCGATCTACTCGGCCAGGGACATCGAAAAGATGACCACGGCCGAGGGTGAGGTCACGGCCGATTGTCAGTTCTGCGGTGCTCATTACGTGCTGGACCCTGCCACGGTGGGGTTCGATGCCGAAGACGCCAAAGGTGCATGACCCCAGCGAACAGATCCGGGCGGCATTGGGCCGCCCCGGTCACGGGTCCAGTGACTTTGACCTGAACCCTGAAACCGTCTTGCCGCCCGGGCGTAAACTGCGCCCTGCTGGGGTTCTGGTGCCGATTTCAGTTGTTGATGGTGCGCCCAGGCTGATCCTGACCAAACGCTCCTCGGCTTTGAAACACCACCCTGGCCAGATTGCCTTTCCCGGCGGCAAGCAGGAGGAAACGGATGCGGATGTCACTGCCGCCGCCCTGCGGGAAGCGCGTGAGGAAATCGGCTTGCCATCTGACCTGCCCGAAGTTCTTGGCTTTCTGCCTATCCATGAGACAGTGACCTCTTTTTCTGTGACGCCCGTGGTTGGGGTCATCCGACACGGGTTCGATCCAGTGCCCGAGCCGGGGGAAGTGGATGAGGTTTTTTCGGTTCCGCTTGCACATGTGCTGGACCCCGCGAATTATGTGATTGAGTCGCGCCGATGGCGTGGCCAAAGGCGGAAATACTTCGCCATTCCTTATGGCCCCTATTACATCTGGGGCGCGACCGCCCGCATATTGCGCGGCTTGGCGGCACGGGTGAATGAATGATGCAGATCAGCGCCGCCTGGGTTTCGGACCCGGCAACTCAAAGGGTTTGCTCAGCCCTGACCGATGCAGGAGCGCAGGCCCTGTTCGTTGGTGGCTGTGTTCGAAATGCGCTGCTGGGCGCACCAGTGTCGGATATTGACATCGCTACTGACGCCCGACCCGAACGGGTTATCGAGCTGACGCAAAAAGCGGGCCTCAAGGCGATTCCTACGGGGATCGATCATGGTACGATCACCGTGGTCTGCGACCATGTCCCGCATGAGATCACAACGTTCCGTCGCGATGTTGAAACCGATGGTCGCCGTGCGGTTGTGGCGTTTTCAGACAAGGTTGAAGAGGACGCGGCGCGGCGCGATTTCACCATGAACGCGATCTATGCCCGGCCCGATGGGACCGTGTTAGACCCGCTTTCTGGTCTTTCGGACCTAACAGCGCGACGGGTGCGATTCATTGGAACGGCTGAAAACCGCATCCGCGAGGACTATCTGCGCTCATTGCGCTATTTCCGGTTTCACGCCTGGTATGGCGATGCCGATGCCGGGTTCGATCCGGACGCCTTGGCGGCGATTGCCACCAATCTGAATGGGCTGTCGGCGCTTTCGCGTGAGCGCGTGGGTGCCGAGATTCTCAAGCTTCTGGGCGCACCCGACCCCGCACCGTCTATTGCCGCGATGCGCAGCGCGGGCGTACTGACTCATGTGCTGCCCGGAGCGGATAATCGCGCCTTGGCACCACTGATTGAGATCGAGCAGACCGCCGATACACCACCCGATCCGGTGCGCCGCCTTGCGGCCATCGCCACGCCCGAGGATGCGGCAAGCTTGCGCCTGAGCCGTGCGCAACTGCAGCGTTTGACCCGGATGCGGGACGAAGCGCAGGCTGCGACCAGCGTCGCTGAGTTGGGTTATCGGTACGGTGACGAAGGTGGCCTGCATGAAACTCTGTTGCGCTGCGCATTCTTCGAACAGCCCTGGTCCGAGGACCTGCGAACCCAGTTGCACAGCGGAGCTGCTGCGGTCTTTCCTGTGAAAGCCGCTGATCTGATCCCGGATTTTTCTGGTCCCGCGCTGGGCAAGAAACTGGCCGAGCTTGAGGCGCGCTGGATCGCATCCGGTTTCACGCTGACCCGCGAGGATCTGCTGGCCAGCTGACGGGAAGTCTCAAAAGGGGATGACAAGCTAACAAGTTTGTGGTTACGTGCGCCTGTCACATGGATGGAGGAATGCGAATGTATTACGGGATTTGGTTCGGCTAAAGCCGCGACACCTGCCCCGTATAGGGTGGTGTTCAGGCGCCATTCTTTTCGCATGTCTACACTAATGCTCAATCGGAGCACTTTCCATGTTTCGCTATTTCGAAAACCTCGTTGACCCATTTGTCACCTATACTGAGACCGACACGCCACCCACCCGGCTGTGGCCTTTCATGCTCGAGTATTCACGTCCGTTCTTCAGCGTTTTCTTGTGGGCCGCGCTAATCTCGATCATCGTGGCGGGTGTCGAGATCGGTTTGATCTACTACATGGGCCGTGTGGTCGATCTGTTGGGCGACAGCCCGACAGATGTCTGGCAGAACCACGGAACAGAGCTGCTGCTGATGGCGGCTTTTGTTCTGTTGCTGCGTCCGCTACTGCATCTGATCGACGTTCTGCTGCTGAACAACACGATCCTGCCGAACTTTGGCACTCTGATTCGATGGCGCGCGCATAAACATGTTTTGCGCCAATCGGTTGGGTGGTTTGAAAACGACTTTGCCGGGCGGATTGCCAACCGGATCATGCAGACCCCACCCGCCGCCGGCGAGGTGGTGTTTCAGGTCTTTGACGCGATCTCATTCTCGCTGGCCTATCTGATCGGCGCGGCGATCCTGCTGTATGCCGCGGACCCGCGTCTTCTGATTCCGCTTCTGATCTGGTTCGCGCTTTATGCTTTGTTGGTGCGGTGGACAGTGCAGCGTGTTGGCCCGGCGTCCAAGGCGGCATCGGATGCGCGTTCAACCGTTACGGGGCGCGTTGTCGACAGCTACACGAACATTCACTCGGTCAAGATGTTTGCTCATGGCCCGCAAGAACTGGACTATGCCCGCGAAGCGATCGAGGAAACGCGCCGGACATTCCAGGTCGAAATGCGGATCTTCACCGTCATGGATGCGGTTCTGGTCACTCTGAACGGGATGTTGATCGTGGGCGTTGTCGGCTGGGCGATTGCATTGTGGATGCAGGGCTCTGCCTCGGTTGGTGTGGTCGCGGCAGCAACGGCGCTGACCCTGCGCCTGAACGCCATGACCGGATGGATCATGTGGGCGTTGACCAGCTTTTTCCGCCAGCTTGGTATCGTGGCCGAAGGGATGGAGACCATTGCTCAGCCCATCGATTTGCTGGACGTGCCCGCCGCCAAGCCGCTGCAACTGAGCACGGGTGAGATCGAAATCCGCGATCTTTCGCACCATTACGGTCGTGAAACCGGTGGGCTGGATCATATCAACATGGTCATTCGACCCGGTGAAAAGATCGGTCTGATCGGGCGTTCGGGTGCCGGAAAATCGACCCTAGTAAAGCTGCTTTTGCGGTTTTACGATGTCGAACGCGGTGCGATCCTGATCGACGGGCAGAACATCGCAGGCGTCACTCAGGACAGTCTACGCAGTCATATCGGAATGGTGCAGCAAGACAGTGCTTTGCTGCACCGGTCCGTGCGAGACAATATCCTGTATGGCCGTCCAGACGCGACCGAAGATCAGATGATTGCTGCCGCCAAACAGGCCGAAGCGCATGAATTCATCCTTGACCTGCAAGACCCGCAGGGGCGTGTGGGCTATGACGCGCATGTGGGCGAGCGTGGCGTGAAGTTGTCCGGTGGTCAGCGGCAGCGGGTGACACTGGCGCGGGTGATCCTTAAAGATGCGCCAATCCTGTTGTTGGATGAGGCAACTTCCGCCCTAGATTCCGAGGTTGAAGCGTCCATTCAGGAAACTCTGTACGGCATGATGCAAGGAAAAACAGTGATCGCCATTGCCCATCGACTGAGCACCATCGCGCAGATGGACCGTATTCTGGTAATGGATAGTGGTCGCATCGTGGAAGAGGGCGCACATTCCGATCTTCTGGCGCAAGGTGGCCTTTACGCTCAGTTCTGGGCGCGGCAATCTGGCGGCTTCATGAACCCGGAGGCCGCGGAATGAGGGTTGCCGACCTGATCAACCCGTTCAAGAACATCGAAACGCCCCCACCACAATCGTTGGGGGCGTTCATTCGCTGGAGCCTGTCAGGGGCCTGGCCGATGCTGTTTGTTGCGGCCTTCTTCTCGGCCATAGCGGGGGCGATGGAGGCGGGGACGGCCTGGATCCTGGGCCGCGTGATCGATGTGGCGACCGCAAGCGGACCCGAGAATTTTCTGACCGCCGCCAATTTGTGGATGATCCTTGGGGCAGTGGCCTTTTTCATGCTGCTGCGTCCGATCCTGTTCGGCCTGTCTTCTGTATCGAACAACTACATCGTTATGCCCAATATCACGCCCTTGGTTCTGGCCAAGCTGAACCGCTGGACGCTGGGGCAGTCGGTGACCTATTTCGATGATGATTTCGCGGGACGAATTGCACAGAAACAGATGCAAACATCGAACGCGATGGCCTCGGTCGTGTCCGAAACGATCAGTGCGATTGTCTTTGCTTTGGCCTCTTTGGTGGGGTCATTGCTTTTGTTAGGGTCTATTCATCCACTGGTCATGCTGCCCTTTGCCGCCTGGTTGGCGGTCTATTTCCTGCTGGTCCGCTGGTATCTGCCGCGTATCCGTATGCGCTCGGCCGCGCGGGCCGGGGCACGGGCAATGGTGTCGGGGCAGGTGGTGGACACGATCACCAATATCAAGACGGTGAAACTGTTTGCCCATTCCGCGTTCGAAGATCAGGCTGCGCGGGATTCGATGGTTGAATTGCGCGAACGGTCACTGGATTTCGGCAAGCTCTCTGCCAGCTTCCGGTTCATCCTGATGACGCTGGCGGGGATTTTACCGGTATTGCTGCTGGGCGCGACACTTTGGCTGTGGCAGTCGGGTATGGCCACCGCCGGAGATATCGTGGCGGCGGGCGCGGTTTCGATCCGCATCGCACAGATGACCGGTTGGGTGAGTTTCACGCTGATGGGTCTGTATGCCAATGTCGGCGAGATCGAAAACGGGATGAAGACACTGGCCAAACGGGACCGGGTCGAAGACGTTTCGCAGGCCAAGGATTTGCAGGTCAGCGAAGGCGGTATCAGTTTTGACGCGGTCAGCTTTGCCTATGGCCGGGATATTGGTGGCGTATCGGACTTGAGCCTGACAATTGAACCGGGTGAAAAGCTGGGCATTGTCGGGGCGTCGGGGGCGGGAAAATCGACGCTCGTTTCGCTGCTGCTAAGGCTCTATGAAGGGGAAAACGGCACCATCCAGATTGACGGTCAGGATGTGTCGCAGGTGACGCAGGACAGTTTACGGCGTCAGATCGGCATGGTCACGCAGGAAACGGCCATGTTCAACCGCTCAGCGCGCGAGAACATTCTGTATGGTCGCCCGGATGCATCCGAGACCGACATGATCGAGGCCGCTGAAAAGGCCGAAGCGCATGAGTTCATTCTTGGCCTCGAAGACGCGCAGGGTCGCAAAGGCTATGATGCACATCTGGGCGAGCGGGGCGTTAAGCTCAGCGGGGGGCAACGCCAGCGGATCGCCTTGGCCCGTGCCATTCTGAAGGATGCACCGATTTTGGTGCTGGATGAGGCGACATCGGCCCTGGATTCCGAGGTTGAGGCGTCGATTCAGACCGCCTTGCATCGGGTGATGCAGGGCAAAACCGTTCTGGCCATCGCGCACCGCCTGTCCACACTCAGCGAAATGGACCGGATCGTTGTTCTTGATCAGGGGCGGATCGTCGAAACCGGCACGCATGAGGCGCTTCTGGATCAGGGTGGGCTTTATGCCCGGTTCTGGCACCGTCAGTCCGGCGGTTTCATTCAGGCTGAGGCTGCGGAATAAGGGTTTTGTTGCGGACAAAGCCCGGCTATCAGGCCCCCTATGACGCAGCAGTTCACCATAAATCGCCTCGGCCATCAGGGCGACGGTATCGCAGATGGCCCCGTTTATGCACCTCGGACCCTGCCCGGTGAAGTGGTAGCAGGCACTCTGGTCGGTCAGCTGCTGACCGATATCCGGGTGGAAACCCCGTCTGACCAACGGGTCAAGGCGCCTTGTCGCCACTACAAGGCCTGTGGGGGGTGCCAGCTGCAACATGCCTCAGATAGGTTTGTTGCGGATTGGAAGGTTGATATTGTCGCCACTGCGCTGGCTGCGCAGGGATTGGAGGCACCGATGCGTCCGATCCACACATCACCCGAGCGGTCGCGTCGGCGCGCGACGGTTGCTGTAAGGCGGACGAAGAAAGGAACGCTTGCCGGGTTTCACGGGCGTGCTTCGGACACGATCACGGAAATCCCTGAGTGTCACCTTCTGGACCCGGCGCTGATCGCCGCGATCCCCGTGGCCGAAGCTTTGGCGATACTGGGCGGCAGCCGCAAAGCTGTTCTGGCCGCAACGCTGACCCTGTCCGAAGGCGGGCTGGATGTCGCTGTTACAGGGGGCAAACCTCTGGACGGACCGTTAGAGCTGGCGCTTGCACAAGCGACCGAGAAACACGGGCTGGCCCGGCTCAGCTGGGATGGGGAGGTTATTGCGATGCGGCAACCACCTGTCCAGCGGTTTGGAACCGCCGGGGCCGTCCCTCCGTCCGGGGCTTTTCTGCAGGCCACAAAGGACGGTGAACAGGCTCTAACACAGGCTGTTTTGCAAGCGACGCAAGGGGCAAAACGCATTGTGGATTTGTTTGCAGGCAGCGGAACATTCTCGTTACCGATGGCCCAGATGGCCGAAGTTCACGCGGTCGAGGGGGACGCTGCGATGACGCAGGCCCTGGATCAGGGCTGGCGCCGGGCAACAGGCTTGAAACGTGTCTCGACCGAAACGCGTGATCTGTTCCGGCGTCCGTTGATGCCGGATGAGTTGAAAGGGTTCGATGCGGTTGTTCTGGACCCACCGCGGGCTGGTGCCGAGGCACAAGTCGCACAAGTGGCCGAGGCCCGGCGCCCGGTGATTGCCTATGTTTCGTGCAATCCGGTCACCTTTGCGCGGGACGCAAAAACGCTTTCTGCCGCAGGCTACGCCCTTGAATGGGTACAGGTTGTTGACCAATTTCGATGGTCGTCACATACGGAACTGGCCGCGCGGTTTGTGCTGAACCCCGCATCTTAAGGAGACCGCGACCCATGGGGTTCAAACAGCGCTTGCTGACCATCATCGAGGCCCCCGCCTTTGGGCGCTTCATCACGGCCGTGATCATATTCAATGCGATTTTGCTGGGGATGGAGACATCGCCTGTCTTGATGGATGCGGCGGGCCCTCTGATTGTCTTGCTGGACAAGGTGTGTCTGGCGGTTTTTGTTGCCGAGATCACCATGAAACTGATTGCCACCGGGCGCAACTTCTTCAAAAGCGGCTGGAATCTGTTTGATTTTACTATTGTCGGGATCGCGCTTGTTCCAAGCGCGGGTGGCCTGTCCGTCCTGCGGGCGCTGCGAATCCTGAGGGTTCTGCGTGTGATCTCGGTCGCCCCGCGCTTGCGCCGGGTGGTCGAAGGGTTCATCTCGGCCCTGCCGGGCATGGCCAGCGTGTTCCTGCTGATGGCGATCCTATTTTACATCGGCGCGGTGATTTCGACCAAACTGTTCTCATTTTCCTTCCCCGATTGGTTCGGAAATCTGGGCCTGTCCGCCTATACGCTGTTCCAGATCATGACGCTGGAAAGCTGGTCCATGGGCATCGTGCGCCCGGTGATGGAGGTCTATCCCTATGCCTGGCTGTTCTTTGTTCCGTTCATCATGGTCACGACTTTTGCCGTGGTGAACTTGCTGGTCGGTCTGATCGTGAACTCGATGCAGGACGCGCACCACGCCGAAGATGAAGTAAAAACCGACGCCTACCGTGACGAGGTACTTGAGAGGCTGGAGACCATCGAACGCCGCCTAATTGAGCACTCGAACAGCAAAAAGTGATTTCAGTTTTTATTTTTTTTGGCATAATACCCGAAAAAAAGCAGCAGGCAGTGAAACATGGATCGTCGAGCATTTGGATTGGGGGCGATGGCAACGCTGAGCCTTTCGGCTTGTGCCTCAGCCAACCCGAGATTTCTGTCCTATGAAGGGCCCGAGGTGACCTCGCTGGTCGTCAACAAGGGCGCGCGCAAACTTTACCTTTTGCACCACCAGCAGGTTTTGCGGGAATATGAGGTTGATCTGGGATTTGCGCCCAACGGCACGAAAACAAAACGTGGCGACGGACGCACGCCCGAGGGCACCTATCTGATTGACCGTCGGAACCCGCGCAGCCGCTATCATCTGTCGCTGGGAATTTCCTACCCCAACTCGCAAGACGTCGCACAGGCCAAGGCGGCAGGGTTAGACCCGGGCGGGGATATATTCATTCATGGCCAGCCCAACCTGCGGTCCGAGCTGCGGCGCGCAAAAAAGACGCCGGATTGGACGGCGGGATGTATTGCCGTCAAGAACGACGAGATGGAAGAGATCTATGCCATGGTCAACAAAGGCACATTGATCACCCTGCGTCCCTAGGGCAGCGTCACCTCCAGTTGCCGAAACCGAACTTAGAATAGTCGCGCTGGTAGGCTTTGGCCGCCAGCGCTTCCAGTTTCCGGTCGTAGACATCGGACAGCTCATAGGGCGTGTCGGGCGTTGGAGTCCGGGGGATTGGTGGGTTTTCATGACCCATGGCTTGGGCCAGATTGGGGAGGTCTGTGTTCAAATTGTCCTGGCGCAGGATCAGGTCGGGAAGGGCGACACTGACCATTGCCTCGATCACTTTCGACTGGCTGCACCACATGGGATCGACCCGGATCGGGGTTTGACCGTTCAAATTGTGATGCAGAAAGATCAGAAAGGCTGCGAAGGCCTCATAGTGCTGCTCTTTTGAATAGTTCTTTGCCCGCACCTGCCCGGGGATCGGCAGTTTGAAACGATTGCGCAGCATATGGCGGATTTCAGCATAGCTGTCGTGATCCTTGGCCAGGACATACTGGCAAAATGCACTGTGGGCACGGACGATGGGGTGCTGCAGCACGGTGAATTTACGATGCCCGGGATGGGCTTTCATCCATTCCTCTCTTTTGTCGCGATCGCGGTTGGTGAGCAGAGATTGCAGCTCGCAACCGTCCAGTTTCGCCAACCATTCGGCAATTGCAGGCTCTGTCCCGCCGGGGATGGGCAGAAACATCAAGGGCGTCTTGGCGGCGGCAAAATAGTGCACGACGTCCGGGTCCCGCCGCGGCTCAAAATCGGGGATGCGGTGCGGTGCGAACGGGTCAATGTCGGACAAAGCCCGCATCATTTCATTGGGGTTTGTCACTTTGGTAACGGCGGCAGAGGGGTTTTGCGGTTTCAACGTGTCATCCAGCGCGGTCAACCGCCCTTTGACCCCGAGCCACTTGGCGAGGCCGTTCAGAACATCCAATTCGTTCAGGTCGTCATAATCAATGCAGAATGCGGTCTGGCCACTTTTTTGCAGCTGGCTCAGTACCGAAGTCTGGTAAATCGTGAGAGTGTCGAGATAGTCCAAGAACTCGGTCGGGTCGAATTCAACCTGGTCTTCAAGCCGGCGCTTGATGTTCTTCAATTGCCACTGTTTGGTTTTCCGGACGATCTTCAGCGACAGGTAGCTGTCCAGCGGGTTGCGGGTCAGAATGATCTTTGCACAGCGCGGGTCGTCCAGAACATGTTGCAAAACGCGTGGATCGTGGTCCTGAAAATACCGAAACCCGTGCAAACCATCCGGTTCCGAGCGGATAGCCGTCAGCAGCCGGACGGGGTCTTCGTCCCGGTTGTCCAGTGTCAGGCCTAAAATCTCATCCGATTTCACCCGGCCGATGAAATGCGGATTGAATGCCTCGCCATGGCAGGTCACGCCGTCCATCCGGTTCAGATTGGCTTCCAGCAGGTTCGAGCCGGTTCGCATGGCAGCCAGAATGACGAAATACTCAAACAGACCGCGCATAAAGGATCACTGCACCAGATAGGGTTTACGGTAGGGTTTGGTTTGATGTCCAAACACGTCGTCGACAGGAAAATCTCCCATCAGTTGGGGGTGCATGCCCTGGTTCTTCAGGTTTTGAAGGAACTGCCCAAAGCCGGACAGATCAACCATGACCGGCGCTTCGGTCAAATGACTGGCATGTTGCGTACCGATTTCATCCAAAACAGTTTGAAGCGGTTCCATCGGTGCCTCGATAAAATCAGCCAATGACCAGCTTCGGACTCTGGCCTTTGTCCAGACCGAGGTCAGCACTTCAAGCTGTTTTGTCTCAACGCGTTGCAGCCGGGCAGCTTCGCAGCGAATGTCTGCAAAATTGCTGTTCGAGCGGAACAGCGGAATAGCCCAGGCACCAGTAATCACCGAAATTTGTGCGTTTTTGTCCCGCGCCAGAAACCAGTTGATGTCTTGCGTGTCCCCGGGGCCGAACTGAAAGCACTGACGCTGGCCGCGGGTGTTCCAGATCAGGTTCGATAGAAAGGCGGTCGGGTTATAGTCGCGCAGGGTCGCACAGTCGCTCAGCGCCCCGTTGGTGATGGCCTCACCATTTGCGAACTGAGCCCGGTCGGGGTGAAACAAATGCCCGTGGACCCGTGTGTTGGTCGTCGCGCTCAACCAGCTCTCGAAGTCTTCGAACACTTGGGCAAAGCCCTGAAATACCGAATATGGCGAGGACGTCAGGCCGTTCTCGCTGCCGTGACGGGGAAAGCGGCTTTGCATATAGAGCCCGTCGCGCCCACGCGTGCGCCGCTCGACCGCTTTTGAAAAGACACGGTCGATCTTGCCGGGATTGGGCTCGGCGGGTTTCATCGCACCTGCCTGATCGGTCAGAAAGGACTGGTACAGGCGTTCAGCACGCCACCAGATTTTGCGGGCGACAAAGCAGTCCGACCGGCGCAGCAATTGCAGATGATCATCATAGAAAATGTGCGGGCGCCCCTGATAGTCGAATTTGGACAAAGTGAGCGAGCGACTTTCAATATGTGTGGAATAGAGCCGGGCAAGAGTTTGAAAATAGCTTTCATCCGGTATCCAGACGTGGCGGAAATAGCGATCATAGATCTTGCGTTTGGGGTCCTGCAAAATGGCCGAAAGGGTCTGCCGAGTCAGGCACCACCACTGGCTGCCCATATGCGGGGTCAGGCCGTCGGGGATGCGACGGCGCATTCCCAATGCTCGTTGGAGTTTGACATAGGCGTCAAACAATTTGCGCTGATTTCGCCATGAAAACGGAAACCGCAGGGTAAAGCGTTCATGGTCCAGGCCACCGATCGTCCAGCTGACGTCGGCGGTTGTCGCGCTTTCGATGAAATCGACCCGAGGGCGGTCAGACAGGTAGTCGATCAGCTCCTGAACCGGGCGCAACGGCAGGCAGGCCCCCGACGACAAAAAGACGTGGCGGACATCCGGAAAGGTTTCGAGCATCTGCTCGGATGCCGATTGCGAGGCCGCAACGATGCCCCAGCGCCCCCAGTCGCATTTGTGTCGTTCCGAAAACAGGATCAATGGGTTGTCCGCGCAGGATGCCACAAACCGATGGTACACCCCGTTCGACACTTTGCCGTCCACATGGATCACCACCGGGCATCCCGAAGCAGTCCAGTGACGCGCCACCTGTTCCGCCCGATCCAGCGCAGTGTGGACCAGCATGATGATGCCCAAAGAACTCACGCCCAGTTTCCCTTCGACATGAGGCCGAGAATCTCAAGCTGCCGCCAGTTGATGTATTGCTCGGACCAATCACAACGGAAGACAGGTTGTTCCTGCAACTGAGCGGCATAAGCTTTGTATTCACCAGAGCTGCGATAGTGCTGGCCCCTTTGAACTTCTTCATGTGCTTTTTCGCCCAAGGTGTTGATCAGTTTGGCGTGCAGCAGCGCCCCGCTGGTCTTTTCACCGCCCCATTCGTCGTAGACCTGGTTCAAACCGCGCGGCAACAGGGAATGGGTCGAGCTGATGTAGACATAGCGCCGATCCCATTTGACCAAGGGTATCTTGTTCAGCGCTGGCGCTTTCCAAGGGTTGTCACCAAAGAACACCCGTGCCCGCGGTCCCCCTTGAATCCATAGGTTCTTGTAGTCGGGATTCTTGGTGATCATGTAGTTTCCGGCATCGAACCAGCGGGCGATTTCAAACGGGTTCTGACCTTCTTGGTAGGGTTCGGCATCGACCGGCCCTTCGGGGTACATGTCGATCAGCATTGTCCCGAAACTGCGCACGGCGCAGCTGTCGAGCCAGTCGGTCAGTGCGCGGATCGGACGCGTGTCGCAGAACGGGTATATAAAGAACTCATCCGGGTCGACCGTCAGAACCCAATGCCCATGCGCGTATTTGCGCAAAAGATAGTTGGACCAGTCCAGCCCGTATGCGGCCTTCTTGTAGCTGGTTTTTGTGCACCAGACCGATACATCAGGCTGCGCGCTGAGAAACTCCAGACTGCCGTCGTCGCTGTCATTGTCCACAAACAGAAAATGATCCACGCCCAGCTTGCGGTAATAGTCCAGAAAATAGGGAAGGCGGATTTTCTCGTTGCGGATGACGCTCATCAGCAAGATATCGTTTGGGCGGATGGCGGCCGTGTTGGTGCTGACGGGCTTGAGATCACGACGTCTTTGGACACATCGCACAAGACGGCGCTTGCGCCGCAACCTCATACGATATGACTCCCAAAGGCTCACGTGACTGCCCAACCTTTATATTGACGCGAGCATCCCCGGACCTGTTGCCTGGCGACCGGGTTTCGCTGTTTATGACATTTTTCCATCTTGTGAGGCAATGAATTTACAACACGTTAGGATCATGCCCCTGAATTCTGTTGTCCTGTCCAGCCGCCAGCCTTCATCAGTCCCAGTTCCTGCAGGTTTGACCCATCGGAATATCGCACAGATTGTGTGGTCCAAAGATCCGGTTGCGCGATAATCCCATCATAGTATGGCCCGAATTGGTCGGGATCATGAAAATGCTGACGCCGCAGCTTTTCAACCTGCGACTTCGCAACAATTTCCGGAAGGAATTTCGTGTGCAGCAATATCCCGGATGGCGCATCGCCGCCGGGGCCGTCATACAGCGCGTTCAGGCGCCGGGGCAGCGCGGAATGGGTCGAGTTTACATAGGTATAGCGACGCGACCACCGCACCAGCGGGATCTTGTTCAAAGTGGGTGAGCGTTGCCGGGTTCTGGCAAAGAACATCCGCTCGCGTGCGCCGCCCTGAACCCAAAGGTTGCCCATCGGGCTTTGGCGTTGCGCGCGATATGGTCCTGAGTCAAACCAGTTCAGAACAGTTGTCGGGTCGCTTTCCGCGTCATATTCCTGCGTCCCAAGCGGGCCTTTTGGGTACAGATCAAGCATCAGTGCCCCAAACCCGGCCCGACCCTGTCGGTCCAGCCAGCCTGTCAGGTCCTGCAGGGTCCGGTTGGTGAAATTGGTGTAGATCAGCAACTCGTCGGCATCTACCATCAGGCACCAATGGCCGTGGCCATATCTGATTTGCAACGCGGTCAGCCAATCCAATCCATAGCGCGCAGCCCGATAGCTGGCCTGCGTTTGCCAAAGCGATACATCTGGCTGCCGAGACAGATAAGCGACCGAGCCATCATCGCTGTCATTGTCGACGATCAGAAAGTGGTTGACGCCCAGCGCGCGATAGTGCCGGAAAAACCACGGCAGGCGGGTGATCTCGTTGCGCAACGTGGTAAAGGCCAGAATATCGCCCCGGTGGATCCTGGCGGTCTGGTCCTTCAGGCACGCCAGTTGATTGCGACTGCGCCAGGACCGCCAAAGCAACTGTCGCCGTTTCCAACGCAACCGGTACTTCTGCGCCCAGCTTATGCGGGGAAGCTGTGCACCTGCGCTGGTCACGGAAGGCTCATTTCTGATAGTCGCCCGTCTGGTGCCAACGCCATGCATCGGTGATCATCGTCTCTAACGTTGACCTTTTTGGCTGCCAGCCCAGTTCGCCCTCGGCTCGGGCCGAGCCCGAAACCAGCTTGGTACAATCCCCCGCCCGGCGCGACCCAACCGTATACGGTACAGCGCGATTGGTGACGGTTTTCGACTGCTCGATGACGTCCAACACCGAAAACCCCGACCCCGTTCCCAGGTTGAACACGCGACTGCAATTGCCCTGTTCCAGCCAGTTCAATCCCAGGACATGCGCATCGACCAGATCACAGACATGCACATAGTCCCGGATGCAGGTGCCGTCCGGCGTGTCATAGTCGGTTCCAAATACGGTCAGGCCGTCCCTTTTGCCATCAATTGCATCCAGCATCAGTGGGATCAAATGGGTCTCGGGGCGGTGGAATTCGCCGACCTCTCCTTCAGGATCGGCACCCGCCACGTTGAAATACCGAAAGATCACGTGGCGCAAGCCGTGTGCAACCTCGAAATCGCGCAGGATGTCCTCGATCGCACGTTTTGAGGCACCGTAGGCATTTAGAGGGTGCTGGTCTGTCTCTTCGTCCAGCACAACATTGTCGTGGTCGCCATAGGTGGCACAGGTCGATGAGAATACAAAATCCAGACAACCCGCCGCAACCGCAGCCTCGATCAATGTCAGCGATCCCGTGACGTTGTTGGACCAGTATGTCCCTGGCTCTTTCATGGCCTCGCCCACCTGGCTGAGTGCGGCGAAGTGCATGATGGCTTGTGGCTGGTGTTTGGCGAAAACCTCGTCCAACCGCGCGCGATCCAGCAGATCTCCGTGTTCGAACGGACCAAACTTGACCGCATCCTGCCAACCCGTGACGAGGTTGTCATAGGTCACAGGCAGATAGCCCGCCCGCGCCAGCGCTTTGCACGCATGCGAGCCGATATAGCCAGCGCCGCCGGTGACGAGGATTGTTTTCATAACAGGTCCATACGTTCAGAATTGGGTGTTTCTATGCTCTGTTCACAAGGTGGGTCAGGGGGAAAAGAGGTCAATCCAGACCCATTGCTGCCATCATCTCTTCGATCTTGGGCACATCCTGCGGGTTGTTCAGTTCCCAGAACTGCCGGCCTTTGGCCTCGACCTCAACGCAGAGCACTTTGCGTCCGTTTTCCATAAAGCGCAGCTGCTCCAGCCCTTCCAGCTGTTCCAAGGGTCCAGTCGCCCAGCTGGGATAATCCGCCAATGGTTGGGGGCGGTAGGCGTAGACACCGACATGGTGGAAGACAGGTGTTGGTGCATCGCCTGCATAGGTTTCGGACGTGAAGGGCACGACTTCTTTCGAGAAGTACATGGCGCTGCGATCACGCGCGAACACAGCGGTCGTACCGCCGACGCGCCCGTGTTTTCTGTCGTTCAGCAAGCCGGACAGAGCGTTGCCGTCACAGCGCAGCACAGGTGTTGCCACACCCGCTTCCGGAGCTGCGCGCAGGCCCGTGATCAGGTCCTCGACGAACCAATGCGGGGTAAGGGGCGCGTCGCCTTGCAGATTCACGATAATCTCGTACCCGCCGCCCAGAACCGTATGCGCCTCGGCGCAGCGTTCGGTGCCGTTCTGGCAAGCCTCCGAGGTCATGACGACTTCTGCGCCAAACCCCTGGGCCACGTCCCGAATGCGATCGTCGTCAGTGGCAACAACCACCTTGTCCACGCCAGAGACCGAACACGCAGCGCGCCAGGATCGTTCAATCAGCGTCATGGCTTTGCCGGTTGCGCCGGTCAAAGGCACCAAAGGTTTGCCCGGGTACCGGGACGATGCGTAGCGGGCCGGAATGGCGATCAGAACAGACATCAGGCTTCCTTCAATTCAACACCCGGAGCGTAGGCGATGAAGAAGGGGTTTGCATAGCTGTCCTTGCCGTAGGTCAGTGACGTGTGGTTGTCAAACCGAACCACATGACCGCCTGCACCTGCAAGTACCGCATGGCCTGCTGCGGTGTCCCACTCCATTGTGCGCCCGACCCGAGGGTAAAGATCGGCTTCACCCGTCGCCACCAGACAGAACTTGAGCGACGAGCCCGCGCTTTTGCTGTCCTGCACCTGATACTTGTTGATGTAATCCTCGGTGGCCTGATCGCGGTGCGACTTGGACGCCACGATCAAAAGCGCCGAATTGTCCGGTTTAGAGACTGATATCGGCGTCAACTTGCCCGGCTGATCTTTGTCAAGCGCACCGGTTTCTTCGACGGACCGACCATCTGCCTGGGTGTAGAACATGCGCCCCTTGGCTGGTGCGTAAACCACACCACGAGTCGGCACCCCGTTCTCGACCAGTGCAATGTTCACGGTGAAGTCGCCGCGCCGGTTGATGAATTCCTTGGTGCCATCCAGGGGATCGACGATCAGGAACGTGTCAGCAGTCTCAGCGTGCGAGGCCGCCTGTTCTTCGGTGACGAGCAATATGTCGGGAAACGCCGCGCGCAAACCTGCCGAGATCAGGGCATCGGCCGCCTCGTCCGCTTCGGTCACGGGGCTGGCATCTGATTTGACCTTTACGTCGAAATCATCCGAATTGTAGATCTCCATGATCGTGTCGCCCGCTTCCAGGGCCAACCGTCGGATGACGGGGATAAGAGCGTCATAGGTCACAAAAAAGCTCCGTTTTCGTGGTTTGTTGATCCAATGGTATGACGGACTTATGATGCGCCGGTTACCGAACAGCAAGGTATTCGTGTAAGACTGAGGCCAACAGAACGGGAAAGACTGTTCAATTGTTCTATTTCAGGAATAACAAAACCCTTTTGGGTGGTGCATTCACGACCGCTGAACTGGTGTTTCATGCGGTGGTGCGCAACATTAGATCCCAGCATTCGAATGCCGTGGTCGCGATTGTGCGCAGTATTGTGCAAGTCCTTGCTCTGGTATTGGTTTTTTACCTGATCATGTCCTTCATGGGCACACGGGTGGCGAAGGTTCGGGGTGACTTGGTCCTTTACCTGTTGTCGGGCGTCTTTCTGTTTGTCGTTCACATAAAATCGGTAAAGCAGGTTGCCGGTGTGGGTGCGGGGAACAATCCCATGATGCTCCATTCGCCGATGAACATGATGGTAATGATCATGGCAACGGCGTTTGGCATTCTTTACACAATGTTGATGACCTTGTTTGTCATATTGTTTTTATATCATGTTGCGGTCGCGCCTTTGGTTATCGAAGATCCCGGCGGGGCGTTTGCAATGGTCCTTTTGTCCTGGTTTACCGGATGCGCCGTGGGCCTGCTATTTATGGCGCTCTCACCCTGGTTTCCGACGACAGCGGCAATCCTCACCAACGTCTACAGGCGCATGAACATGGTTTTTTCGGGCAAGATGGTCCTGGGGAACGCATTGGGAGGATACATGCTTGCGATGTTCGCCTGGAACCCGTTGTTTCATATCATTGACCAGTGTCGGGGATTTGTCTTTCGAAACTACTATCCGCGCAATTCAAGCTGGGAATACGCCGTCTGGGTCGGAGTGGCGTTGGTCATGATTGGTTTGCTCGGAGTGTTCTACACCAAGCAGCACGTATCCCAAAGCTGGAACGCCCGCCGTTAGGTTGCGACGCGCATTGTCAGGTTGATCCGCCCACCTTTGGGCAACAGCCGTGACGAACCGGGTCTGATGCGATCCACCCCGTGATAGGTCAGCCGCGCGGGGCCGCCCATGATGACCACATCCCCGGAACTGAGCCAGATCGACTCTGTTTTGCCGCCACGGGTGGTATTGCCAATACGGAAAAGGGCATCATCCCCCAAAGACACAGACAGGACGGGCCAGGAAAAGTCCGCCTCATCCTTGTCCTGATGCAGGCCCATCTTTGCATTTTCGCCGTAGTAGTTGATCAGGCAGCAATCCGGCGCGCGCTCGGCGCTGACAAGATCTTGCCAGATGGTCAGGATGGGTTCCGGGATGGCGGGCCATGCGCTGCCGTCCGGGTGCTGCCCCTGATAGCGGTAGCCCGCTTTATCCGTCACCCATCCCAGCGCACCAGCCGAAGTCATACGCACAGACATCTCTTTGCCGGATGGGGTGACAGGCCGATACAAAGGCGCGGATTTCAGAATCGGGCGCAGTGCCCCGATCAGTCGAGACTGTGCCGTCCCATCCAGATAGCCTTTTCTGATGTCAAACCCCCGCAAAAGCAGCCGTGCCATCCCGGATTCCCCATTCCTTACCAAATCCTTGCCAAAAAAGGCCGCAGATTCCCGAAAACCTGCGATTCAGAGTGCTTGCAGGCCTCTGATCCGGCCCTTATATACGCCGGGACGCGCGATGGTGTAGTGCTGTCGCGCACATCAGATCGGGGACAGGATGCCATAACGGGTCCGGCCCTCGGGACATCGCCTTGAAGAGAAAGGGATTGCAAAAATGGGAAAAGTAATCGGGATTGACCTCGGCACCACCAATTCGTGCGTTGCCATCATGGACGGCTCGCAGCCGAAGGTCATCGAAAACGCCGAAGGGGCGCGGACCACGCCCTCGATCGTCGCTTTTACGGAAGATGAGCGTCTGGTCGGTCAGCCTGCAAAACGCCAGGCGGTCACCAACCCCGACAACACGATCTTTGGCGTCAAGCGTCTGATCGGTCGTCGTGTGGATGATGCCGAAGTCGAAAAAGACAAGAAAATGGTGCCCTATGCCATCGTCGACGGCGGAAACGGTGACGCGTGGGTCGAAGCCCGCGGTGAAAAGTACTCCCCAAGCCAGATCTCGGCCTTCACTCTGGGCAAGATGAAGGAAACCGCAGAAAGCTATCTGGGTGAGGAAGTCACGCAGGCGGTTATCACCGTTCCGGCCTATTTCAACGACGCACAGCGTCAGGCCACCAAAGACGCCGGTAAAATCGCCGGTCTGGAAGTGCTGCGGATCATCAACGAACCGACAGCGGCTGCTCTGGCCTACGGCCTGGACAAGGAAGAAACCCAAACCATCGCGGTCTATGACCTTGGTGGTGGTACCTTCGACGTGACCATTCTGGAAATCGATGACGGCCTTTTTGAGGTCAAATCGACCAACGGCGACACCTTCTTGGGTGGTGAAGACTTTGACATGCGCATCGTCAACTACCTGGCGGATGAGTTCAAAAAGGAACACGGTGTCGACCTGAGCCAGGACAAAATGGCCCTGCAGCGTCTGAAAGAAGCCGCTGAAAAAGCCAAGATCGAACTTTCCTCGACCTCGCAGACCGAAATCAACCAGCCGTTCATCTCGATGGGCTCGAACGGTCAGCCGCTGCACATGGTCATGAAACTGACCCGTGCCAAGCTGGAATCGCTGGTTAGCGATCTGATCAAGAAGTCGATGAAGCCCTGCGCCGCCGCTCTGAAAGACGCCGGTCTGTCGGCTGCTGACGTGGACGAAGTTGTTCTGGTCGGTGGTATGACCCGGATGCCGAAAGTGATCGAAGAGGTCACCAAATTCTTCGGCAAAGAGCCCCACAAAGGCGTGAACCCGGACGAAGTTGTTGCCATGGGCGCCGCCATTCAGGCCGGTGTTCTGCAGGGCGACGTCAAGGACGTGGTTCTGCTGGACGTGACCCCGCTGTCGCTGGGCATCGAAACCCTGGGTGGCGTGTTCACCCGCCTGATCGACCGAAACACGACCATTCCAACCAAGAAGTCTCAGGTCTTCTCGACTGCCGAAGACAACCAGAATGCCGTAACCATCCGGGTGTTCCAGGGTGAGCGTGAAATGGCTGCGGACAACAAGATCCTGGGTCAGTTCAATCTGGAAGACATCCCGCCTGCACCGCGCGGCATGCCGCAGATCGAGGTGACTTTTGATATCGATGCCAACGGTATTGTCTCGGTTTCGGCCAAGGATAAAGGCACCGGCAAAGAGCAGAAGATCACGATCCAGGCCTCGGGTGGTCTGTCCGACGAGGACATCGAAAAGATGGTCAAGGACGCCGAAGAGAACGCGGAAGCCGACAAGGAACGCCGTGAGCTGGTGGATGCCAAGAACCAGGCCGAAAGCCTGATCCACTCGACCGAAAAGTCGATGGAAGAGCATGCCGACAAGGTCGACCCGACCACCATCGAAGCCATCGAACTGGCGATTGCCGCGCTGAAGGACGAGCTGGAAACTGAAAATGCCGACAAGATCAAGTCGGGCATCCAGAACGTCACTGAGGCGGCGATGAAGCTGGGCGAAGCCATCTACAAGGCGCAAGCCGAAGAGGGTGACGATGAGCCTGCCGCTGCGGACGAAGCACCTGCCGATGATGACATCGTCGACGCCGAGTTCGAAGATCTGGACGACGACAAGCGTAAGTAACGGGAAACCGGGCCAATGCGGGCCGGTCCGGTCACCGGGCCGGCCCGATTACGTTGAGACATAAGGAAATACTGATGTCAAAACGCGACTACTACGATGTGCTCGGCGTGTCCAAGGGCGCATCAGCGGACGAGATCAAGAAAGGTTTTCGCAAGAAAGCCAAGGAATTGCATCCTGACCGCAACAAGGACAACCCGGATGCCGAGGCGCAGTTCAAAGAGGCCAATGAGGCCTACGATGTTCTGCGCGACGATGACAAGAAAGCCGCCTATGACCGCTTTGGCCATGCCGCGTTTGAAAACGGCATGGGCGGTGGGGGCCGTCCGGGCGGCGGATTCGGTCAAGGCGATTTCTCCAGCGCATTCTCGGACGTTTTTGACGATTTGTTTGGCGACTTCATGGGGGGGCAACGTGGCGGCGGCGGTCGTCGTGCCGCCCGCGGATCGGACCTGCGTTACAATCTGCGTGTCACGCTGGAAGAGGCGTTTTCGGGTCTACAAAAGACCATCAACGTACCCGCTGCTGTGGCCTGTTCCGCCTGTGACGGTTCCGGCGCTGAAGGTGGCGCTGAGCCAACCACCTGTCCGACCTGCTCTGGCATGGGCAAGGTGCGTGCGCAGCAAGGGTTCTTTACCGTCGAGCGTACATGCCCGACCTGTTCTGGATTGGGCCAGATCATCAAGAACCCCTGTAAAGTCTGCAATGGTGCAGGCCGCGTTGAAAAAGAGCGCGCCTTGTCCGTCAACATACCTGCCGGAGTTGAAACCGGTACTCGTATCCGTCTGGCGGGTGAAGGCGAAGCCGGGATGCGCGGTGGACCTCCCGGGGATCTGTACATCTTTGTCGAAGTCTCGGATCACAAGCTGTTCGAACGCGACAGTGTAAATCTCTACTGCCGCGTTCCGGTCAGCATGGCCAAGGCTGCGCTGGGTGGATCCATCGAAGTGCCAACGATTGATGGGGGCCGTGGACGGGTTCAGATCCCGGCGGGCAGTCAATCTGGTCGCCAGATGCGGCTGCGTGGCAAAGGCATGCCGGCGCTGCGCGGCGGCGGCGTCGGGGACATGTTCATCGAACTGGCCGTAGAGACACCGGTCAACCTGACCGGCCGTCAGAAAGAGCTGCTGCGCGAATTCGACGATCTGGGCGAAGATAACCACCCAGAATCAAAAAGCTTTTTCTCATCTGTGAAGTCCTTCTGGGATGGGATGAAAGGCTAGGATCCGGACCGTTCCAAGAGGGGCGGTCTGTTCGGCAAGGGGCACTGCCCCCGCCGCCCTTCGGGCGCCTCCCCCGGGACATTTTTGGCCAGATGAAGCAGGGGATCCTTTTTTCATCTGGCTCTAAAAATCCCGAAGCGCGAGGCAGAGCCTCACAATTTCATTTGGTCTTATTTTCTTGCTGATTGTGGCCTTATGACCCACCGATTCAGGCTTGATTTTCGCTGCTTGTCCTGAGATTGTCCGCACCAACCGTTGGGGTGCCCTGGGTTCAGGGCTGAGAGGCGCATGCGTCAACCCATCGAACCTGATCCGGGCAATACCGGCGGAGGGAACGGTCTAACGCAAACAGACGTTTTCCATGCCCCGTTGCCCCAAATGATGGAGCGGCAGCGTGGCACCAATTGCCTTGACCATAGCAGGATCCGACAGCGGCGGCGGCGCTGGTATTCAGGCTGATCTCAAGGCGATGTCGGCCTTGGGAGTGTTTGGGGCCAGTGTGATCACAGCTGTTACGGCCCAGAACACTCGGGCCGTCACGGCGGTGCATGGCGTTCCGTTGGATGTGATTTCTGCGCAGATTGATACAGTGCTCAGTGATCTGGATGTTCGGGCCATCAAGATTGGAATGCTGGCGACCCCTGAGATTATAGGCACGGTGGCGCAGGGTATTATGGGGTTTGATGGCCCTGTCGTTCTGGATCCGGTCATGGTCGCAAAATCCGGGGATGCCTTGCTGGCGAACGACGCGGTTTTGACCCTGCGTGATGTACTGCTGCCCCGCGCGACGATCCTGACGCCCAACTTGCCCGAGGCCGGGTGTTTGTTGGAGCAGGGCAGTGCCGGGTCTCTGGCAGAAATGATTGAGCAGGGCAAAGCGCTGTGCGCGCTGGGTGCAGGGGCGGTCCTGATGAAGGGCGGCCATGGTAGCGGGGACATCTGCCATGATCTTCTGATCGGTGAAAAAGGCGTCATTGCCGAGTTTCAGGCGCCCAGACAGGTTACAAAGAACACGCACGGAACGGGATGCACGCTGTCGTCTTCGATCGCGGCGGGTTTGGCGTCGGGTTTGGCACTGACAGATGCAGTTGCACAGGCCCATGAGTATCTGCAGGGGGCAATTGCGCATGCAGACAAGCTGAATGTCGGTGCGGGGCATGGGCCGGTGCACCACTTCCACCGGGTTTGGTCCGCGTGACCCAGTGGTCTGTCATAGGGGCCGGAGTGGCCGGTTTGGCCGTTGCCAGCGAACTGGTCTCGCGCGGGGCGACAGTACAGGTTTTTGATCCCGGCGGTCCGCCGGGTCCCCATGGTTGTTCGTGGTGGGCTGGCGGCATGTTGGCCCCGTGGTGTGAATACGAAAATGCCGAGGAACCGGTTCTGCGTCTGGGTCAGGAGGCCATTGACTGGTGGGCGCACAGAACGCGGGTGAACCGCTGCGGTACTTTGGTCGTTGCCAACACACGGGATGTACCTGACCTGCGACGCTTCGCACGCCGGACGGATGCATTTTCCGAGGTTGATCGGTCGGATTTGGCCAAGTTAGAGCCTGATTTGCATGGATTCGGAAAGGGCTTGTACTTTGATCAGGAAGCTCACCTGGACCCGCGCCAAGCGTTGCAGGATCTGTATCGAAGCCTTCAAGACCGGGGCGTCGAATTTCACCGCAAGCTCGCCCCTGCGCATTTGCAGAACGCCATTGATTGCCGAGGACTACACGCGCGTGAGTACCTGCATGATCTACGCGGAGTGAAGGGTGAAATGCTTGTTCTTCGTTGTCCCGATGTGACGCTGACGCGCCCGGTGCGTCTGCTGCACCCGCGGATGCCGCTTTATATCGTACCACGGGGTGATGGCGTCTACATGCTGGGTGCGACCATGATCGAGTCGGAAGACAGTAGCCGCGTCACAGCACGTTCGATGCTGGAACTGCTCAGCGCCGCCTATGCCCTGAACCCTGCATTCGGTGAGGCTGAGGTGCTGGAAATCGGCGTCGACCTGCGCCCGGCGTTTCCGGACAACCTGCCTCGAATCCGGCGTCTTGGCCGGACAATCTATGCCAACGGTCTTTACCGTCACGGCTATCTTTTGGCCCCCGCGTTGGCGCGGGGTGTGGCCGATCTGGCGCTTGAGAACAAACATTCGGAGATGGTCGATGAAGATCGTGCTTAACGGAGAGCCCCAATTGGTGAAGGCCGCCACGCTGGCCGACCTGCTGGTGGAATGCGGGATCTCGGGCCGTGTTGCAACGGCGGTTAACGAAGAATTCGTGCCCTCAAGCCTGCGCATTGCACGCGCGTTGCACGAGGGCGACCGGATTGAAATTTTGTCGCCGATGCAAGGGGGATGAGCATGAAGAGCTTTTATGGTGTAGACCTGCCTAACCCGCTGATGCTGGGCACCGCGCAATATCCAAGCCCCGCCATTCTGGAACGGGCTTTCCGCGAAAGCGGTGCGGGCGTAGCCACGGTGTCCCTGCGGCGCGAATCCGGGGCTGGGCAGACGTTCTGGCAGATGATCCGAGATCTGGGCGTGCTGGTGCTGCCCAATACTGCTGGCTGCCACACGGTCAAAGAGGCGGTGACCACCGCACATATGGCGCGTGAGGTGTTTGACACCACATGGATCAAGCTGGAACTGATCGGCCACACGGACAGCCTGCAGCCGGATGTGTTTCAACTGGTCGAGGCGGCGCGCATTCTGACCGAGGACGGGTTCGAGGTTTTTCCCTACACCACTGAGGATCTGATCGTCGGTGAGCGGTTGCTGGACGCCGGGTGCCAGGTTCTGATGCCCTGGGGCGCCCCTATAGGCTCAGGTCGTGGTTTGAACAACGAATACGCCCTGCGTGCGATGCGGGCAGAGTTTCCCGATGTTCCTTTGGTGATTGATGCCGGAATCGGCCTTCCCAGCCATGCGGCGCATGCGATGGAGTTGGGTTATGACGCGGTTCTTCTGAATACCGCTGTGGCACGTGCGGGTGATCCTGTGCAGATGGCGCAGGCGATGGCGCGTGCGATTGACGCCGGGCAAATGGCCTACCAGGCCGATCCGATCGAGGCACGGGATATGGCGGAACCTTCAACCCCCGTTGTTGGAAAGGCCTTCCTGTCATGAGTTTGGACCGATTCTATCCGATCTTCGATCATTCGAACTGGTTGCGGCGGATGCTGCCCTTGGGTGTGAAGCTTGTTCAGCTGCGCATGAAGGACCAGTCTGACGACGTTGTTCGTGCCGAGATTACCTCGTCCCGCGACCTTTGTCGCAAACACGGCGCCGTGCTGGTGGTGAATGACTATTGGCAGGTTGCCATCGATGCAGGGTGCGACTGGATACATCTGGGGCAGGAGGATCTGGACGACGCAGATCTGAAAGCGATCCGCAAGGCGGGCTTGAAACTGGGCGTCTCGACCCATGATGATGATGAACTTGAACGCGTTCTTGCCATGGAGCCCGACTATGTTGCGCTGGGCCCTGTCTATCCCACGATCCTCAAAAAGATGAAGTGGGAACAGCAGGGCCTTCCGCGTGTTACCGAATGGAAAGCTCGCGTCGGAGATATCCCTTTGGTCGGGATCGGTGGCATGAGCGTCGAACGTGCGCCCGATGTGTTTGAGGCCGGGGCAGATATCGTTTCGGTCGTGACGGATATCACCCTGAATGCCGATCCCGAAGGGCGCGTGCGCCAATGGATCGAGGTCTCCAGATGAGCCGCTATGCCCGTCAGACGATCCTGCCCGAGGTCGGTGCCGACGGGCAGGCGCGCCTGTCTCGGGCCCGGGTTCTGGTTGTCGGGGCGGGCGGATTGGCGGCACCTGTGCTACCTTTGCTGGCCGGGGCGGGCGTTGGGCATCTGACGATCCTCGATGCAGATGACGTGGCTCTGTCGAACCTGCACCGGCAAACACTGTTTACCGAGGCCGATTGCGGACGCCCAAAGGCCGAAGTTGCAGCCGATCGCTGTCGTGCCTTGAATTCTGATATCAACGTCGTCGCGCGAAAACAGGCTCTAACAAGTGAGAATGTGGGTAGTTTTGCTTCACAGGCCGATCTGATCCTCGACTGCGCGGATAGTTATGCCGCCAGCTATACCCTGTCGGATATCTGCCTCACCTTGGGCAAACCAATTGTCAGCGCCTCTGTGTTGGGCCTGTCTGGCTATGTGGGCGCGTTCTGCGGCGGCGCGCCGTCACTGCGGGCCGTTTTCCCCGAAGCCCCAACCAGCGGGGCGAGCTGCGCCACGGCAGGTGTGCTGGGACCGGTCGTGGGGATGATCGGCGCGATGCAGGCGCAGATGGCGTTGGCTTTGATCCTCGGCCTCGACCCGTCGCCCCTTGGCCAGGTAGTGCAGGTGGACGCCCAGACCTTCCGCAGCTCCAGCTTCCGATTTGATTCAGCGCCCGAGCCTGAGCAGTCCTTTGCCTTCGTTGCCGCCTCGCAGCTGTGCTCAGATGATGTGATTGTTGAGCTTCGGAGTGAAGACGAAGCTCCTCAACCCATCCACCCCCTGGCACGTAGACTAAGCGTGGAACACCTGAAATCAGAGCCTAACAAAGCAAAACGACTGGCTTTGTGCTGTGCAACCGGCCTGCGCGCCTGGCGTGCGGCTGAACAGATTGAACCGGATTGGCCGGGCGAGATTGTCCTCGTCGCGGCCTCAACCTCGTGAGTGAAAAGGAAACGCGAGATATGAAAAAGCTGATGACAGCCATCGCCCTTCTGGCCGCTGCGCCGGCCTGGGCCGAAGACAGGATGACCGTTCTGCTGGATTGGTTCATCAACCCCGATCATGGACCCATCATCGTGGCGCAGGAAAACGGCTATTTTGCCGAGCAGGGCCTTGAGGTCGAGATCGTCCCCCCCGCCGACCCGTCCGCCCCGCCGCGCCTGGTGGCCGCAGGTCAGGCCGAACTGGCCGTATCTTATCAGCCGCAGTTGCACCTGCAGATCCATGAAGGCCTGCCGCTGAAGCGTGTTGGCACGCTGGTTGCGACTCCGCTGAACTGTCTGCTGGCTCTGGAAGACGGCCCGATCAAGTCGCCTGCGGACCTGAAGGGCAAGAAAATCGGTTTCTCGGTCGCTGGTGTGGAAGAAGCGGTTTTGACCACCGTGCTGGGCAAATATGGCGTGGCGCTGGACGATGTTGAACTGATCAACGTGAACTTCTCGCTCTCGCCCTCGCTGATGACCGGTCAGGTGGATGCGGTGATCGGCGCCTATCGCAATTTCGAGCTGAACCAGATGGACATCGAAGGCCGTCCCGGCACCTGTTTCTATATCGAGGAAGAGGGCGTGCCGTCTTATGACGAACTGATCTACGTCGCCAACCCCGAGACGATGGACACAGACAAGATTGCGCGTTTCTTGGCGGCGACCGAAAAAGCGACCCAGTATATCGTCAACAACCCGGAAAAAAGCTGGGAAATCTTTGCCGCGACCTCGCCCGAATTGCAGGATGAGCTGAATGCACGCGCCTGGGTCGACACTCTGCCGCGTTTTGCATTGCGCCCGGCAGGCTTTGATGCCGGTCGTTACGCCCGGTTCGAAGCGTTCCTGAACGAAAGCGGCATGATCGACAGCATTCTGCCGGTCAGCGACATCGCCATCGACGTGACGGCGCAATGAGCGACTATGGCAAAGCCTTCACGCTCATGCGTGACGCGGCGCAGGGACCGTGGCGGGATTATACCCGTCACGCCTTTGTCGAAGGCATGAAGGACGGCACCCTCCCGCATGAGGCGTTTTTGCATTACCTGCGTCAGGACTATGTGTTTCTGATCCATTTCAGCCGAGCCTGGGCGTTGGCGGTTGTCAAATCCGAGACTCATTCGGAAATGCTGACGGCCGTGGCCACGGTGAATGCGTTGGTTGCCGAGGAAATGCAGCTGCATATCGGTATTTGCGAGGTCGCCGGGATTTCGCAGGAGGAGCTGTTCGCAACCCCCGAACGCGCCGAGAATCTTGCCTATACACGGTTTGTACTGGAAGCCGGGTATAGCGGTGATCTGCTGGATCTGCTGGCGGCGCTGGCACCCTGCGTCATGGGCTATGGCGAGATCGGAGCGCGGCTGGCCACTGAGGCCACATCCGAGACTTATCGGGATTGGATCAACACCTATGCCGGTGACGACTACCAAGCCGCATGCAATGCGGTTGGCGACTTGCTCGATACGGCTCTAACACGGCGTATTGGGGCGGATTTTCAAGCATCCCCTCGCTGGGACCGCTTGTGTCAAACCTTCCGAACGGCGACCGAGCTCGAGGTGAATTTCTGGCAAATGGGCCTGACCCCATGACCCCGGGGCCCGATCTGACCATCAGTGGACATGCGAGCATTGGCGACCAGCCTTTGTTCGCGCCGCTGACCCTGACCCTTGGGGCGGGGCAGTGGACCTGCCTGTTGGGCGGATCGGGCGTTGGAAAAACCACGGTTCTGCGCCTGATTGCGGGGCTGGAGACGGGCGCGGATTTCACCGGACAGATTGCAGCGAGCGACGGCGACAGGGTCCCGGATCGTGTGGCCTATATGGCACAAGATGACTTGTTGCTGCCGTGGGCGACAGTGGCGCAGAATGTCTCACTTGGCGCACGGCTACGCGGCGAGACACCGGATCTGGGTCGCCGTGACCGCCTGATCCGGCGGATGCGTCTGCAGGATCACATCTCCAAGAAACCCGCAGAGCTGTCCGGCGGTCAGAGGCAGCGCGTTGCTCTGGCTCGAACCCTGATGGAGGATCGACCGATTGTGCTGTTGGACGAGCCGTTCTCGGCGCTTGATGCCCGCACACGCGCCGATATGCAGGATCTTGCGGTCGAGGCTTTGCAGGGCCGGACGGTTCTGCTTGTCACCCATGATCCGGCAGAAGCCGCGCGTCTGGGTCAATCCATCGTTGTCATGACACAGCACGGGCTGACGCCCTGTGAGCCTCCCAAAGCCGCCGCACCGCGTCACGTGGATGATCTTGAGACGCTGGAAACACAAGGCGCGTTGTTGCGCCTCCTGCGGGAGGAGGTGGCATGAAATACCTCTCTGCGCTTGCAGCAACTGTGTTTGCGGTGGCGTTCTGGCAAGGGATCGTCTGGGTCACGGGCTTGCCGAAATTCATCTTGCCGGGGCCGGCCCTCGTGGCCGAGACGTGGTGGCAGAACCGCTGGCTGATTGCCGAGCACACGTGGATCACTGCAGTCGAAGTTGTGATCGGTATGGCCGTTGGTACGGTCTTGGGGGTCGCTACGGCCCTGCAACTGGCCAATTCGCGCGCGGCCCGGGTCTTGGTGCAGCCGATGCTGGTGTTCACGCAAGCCCTTCCGGTGTTTGCGCTGGCCCCGTTACTGACCTTGTGGCTGGGCTATGGGCTTTGGTCCAAGGTCGCAATGGCGGTGCTGATCATCTATTTCCCGATCACATCGTCCTTCTTTGACGGGCTGATGCGAACGCCGTCGGGGTATTTGGACCTTGCGCGCACCATGCAGGCAAGCAAGCGCGCGGTTCTGTGGCACATCCGGATTCCTGCGGCGTTGCCCTCACTGGCTTCGGGGATGCGGTTGGCTGCAGTCTATGCACCGATCGGTGCGGTGATTGGGGAATGGGTCGGGTCCTCACAGGGGTTGGGGTATCTGATGTTGCTCGCCAATGGGCGCGCAAAGACAGATCTGATGTTTGCGGCAATGCTGACGTTGGGTGTCTTTTCGGTCCTGCTGCACATGCTGGTCCGCCGGGCCACGGCGCGAATGGCAGGTGAGTTGCGTTAACACTTCGGAAACCGTTTCTGCGTCAGGGTGAGTTCATGACTCAGGATGCCTTTGCCGAAGCCCCCATGTTGTTCGATACGGACGAAGCGCCAGCGCAGCCGCTGCCGTCTGGTCGGGTGCCCTCCTACATCAAAGACCATCGCAAGCGGCTGCGTGAACGGTTCATGTCTGGCGGGTCAGGTGCCATGCCGGACTATGAATTGCTGGAGCTGGTTTTGTTCCGATCCATCCCGCGACAGGACGTGAAGCCGCTGGCGAGACTGCTTATGGACACGCTTGGCGACTTCAACCGCGTGCTGACCGCACCCGAGGAGCGGTTGCGCCAGATCAAAGGCGTCGGAGAAACAGTCATAACCGACCTGAAGATACTGGAGGCCTGCGCGCACCGCATGGCTCGGGCTCGGGTGATGCAGCGACATGTGATTTCCGGCTGGGATGCTTTGCTGGACTATTGTCATACAACAATGGCGCATCGTGAGATCGAACAGTTTCGTGTCTTCTATCTGGACCGGAAGAACGTTCTGATAGCGGATGAAGAACAGGCCAAAGGCACGGTGGACCACGTGCCGGTCTATCCGCGCGAAGTGGCAAAAAGGGCGCTGGAGCTGAATGCGTCAGCACTGATTCTGGTGCACAATCACCCGTCGGGCGACCCGACACCGTCGCAATCGGACATCGACATGACCAACCGCATTCACGACGCCTGTACAGCGCTGGGCCTGACCCTGCATGACCACCTGATCATCGGAAAATCGACCGAGTTGAGCTTTCGGTCCGAAGGGTACATTTGACAGGCAATGCAAACCATGGGGTCTAAGGCACAGCCATAGGCATTTTCCCGCTCAAAAAAGCGACTACAGTTTCTGCCAGAGGTGTCGCTGACGCGGTGTAGAACCTTGGGCCCCAATCGATGGTCTATGGGTCGAATAGCAGGCGGCGCACTGCTGTTGCGCCACCGTTTCTGATTATTCTGCCGCGTCGCGCTTGGGCAAAACCCAGTTCGCACGCGGGAAATGACAGGTGTAGCCGTTCGGGATGCGTTCCAGGTAGTCCTGATGTTCGGGCTCGGCCTCCCAGAAATCGCCGACAGGTTCAAGCTCGGTCACCACTTTGCCGGGCCACAAACCGCTGGCGTTCACATCGGCAATTGTGTCCAGAGCCACCTGTTTTTGCGCGTCATCCGCATAGTAGATGGCCGAGCGATAGCTCATCCCCCGGTCATTGCCTTGGCGGTCTGGGGTGGTCGGATCGTGAATCTGGAAGAAAAACTCCAATAAGTCACGATAGGTGATTTGGGCCGGGTCAAACAAGATTTCGATCCCTTCCGCATGGGTGCCGTGATTGCGATAGGTGGCATTCGGCACGTCACCGCCGGTATAGCCGACACGGGTGCGGGAAACGCCGGGCAGTTTGCGAATCAGGTCCTGCATCCCCCAAAAGCAGCCACCTGCAAGAACAGCGCGTTCATCGGTCATTGGACTTCCTCCACATGGATCAGATATTCGCCATAACCTTCGGCCTCCATATCGTCGCGATGGATGAACCGAAGGGCGGCCGAGTTGATACAATAGCGCAGCCCGCCATGTTCGCGGGGACCGTCGGGGAAGACATGGCCCAGGTGGCTGTCGCCGTGTTTTGAGCGGACCTCGGTGCGGATCATGCCATGCGTGGTGTCGTGAAACTCTTCCACATGCTCATGAATGATCGGTTTCGTGAAACTGGGCCAGCCACAGCCCGATTCGTATTTATGTGTCGAGGCAAACAGCGGCTCACCGGACACGATGTCCACATAGATCCCAGGCTCTTTGTTGCCCAGGTATTTGCCCGTTCCGGGACGTTCCGTACCGCTGCGCTGGGTTACATGAAACTCCTCGGGGGAAAGAGCGGCAACAACCGTGGGGTCTTTTGTAAAGCGCGACATGGCTCCTCCGAATTTGTTGAGTGCTTGACGACTATTTGGGCATAATACACAGGAAATCAAAATCATATTTCAAGCGCCTCGCGCGCATGTGCAAGGTGATCCGACAGGCCGCTCTGTCCGTAGTTCAAGTACAAAGGAGGTTTTGCGATGTTTCGGGTTTGTCTTCTGGGCTTACTTCTGTTGATTGGCCGGGCCGTACAAGCGGCGCCATTGGCAGGCGAATTTGCCTCGATCGATGGTGGCACCCTGTCGCTTGAGGATTGGCGGGGTCAGCCGGTTCTGGTCGTGAATACCGCATCGCAATGCGGGTTCACCGGTCAATATGCGGGCTTGCAGAAGATGCACGAAACCTACGCGAAACGGGGTTTGGTGGTGCTTGCGGTGCCATCCGATTCCTTCAGTCAAGAGTTGGAAACAGCCGGTGAAGTCAAAGCATTCTGCGAAATGAACTATGGTCTGACACTGCCGATGACCGATATCACACCGGTCAAAGGCCCTCAGGCGCATGGCTTTTACCAGTTGGTTGCCGATCAGACGGGATTTGTACCGCAGTGGAACTTCAACAAGATCCTTTTGGATTCGGACGGCGGTGTCGTGGTGACGTTCGGGTCAGGTGTGAAGCCCATGTCGCCCAAGCTGACTCGTCAGATTGAGGCGCTGCTGCCCTGACCGGGCTGGCGCGACACCTGCACGGCCAGAATACCCAGCGTGATGATGGCGACGCCTAGCGCATCCAGGGGTCCCAGTTTCTCGCCCAGCAGGACTGCGGCAATCGCCACACCGAAAACCGGGTTTAGAAAATGAAACGTGGCGGCTCGGGTCGCTCCGATCCGGTTGAGCAGCGTGAACCAGATCAGTGTCGCCAATAGTCCGGGGAACAAGGTTGTATAGGTGAAGGCCAGAACCAAAGGCATCGTGGGGTGAACACGGATGGTTTCAAAGATTGGGGCGGCGACAAACAGAATGGCCGCACCGACAAACATCTGAAGGCCGACCACCATCATGAAATTGCCACCCGACGTTGCCCCGCGTACAGCCAGCGTTGCGAAGGTCAAGGCCAGCGCGCCGATGCCGCAGAGGACAACGCCGAACAGGTCGACGCCGTCGCCGATCCGGTTGCCCATGATAAGAGCCACGCCTGCAAATCCGGCCAGAAGGCCGATAACCCCTAAGGGTCGCAGACGCTCGCCCAGCAGCATCCATCCCGCAAGCGCAACAAGCAGGGGCATGGTCGAGGCAATGATCGCGGCAACCGAGGCCTCGACGGTTTGCATGGCGTAGAAATTCAGACCCAAATAAAGGGCATTCTGGCAAATCCCGAACAGAATGGTCGCCCGCCATTGATCCCGGGTCAGTTGCCAGCTTTGCCCCATGGCCCGTGCAATTGCGACGCCGATGATCCCGGAAATCAGAAACCGCAGGGCCAAAGAGAACAGCGGTGACGCATCTGCCACGATGATGCGCGCCGAGGTAAAGGCCGACGACCATATCAGGGCGAAGCACAGCCCCAAAGCAATGGCACGCAGGTCCATGTCGGTCTCCTCGGAAATACGATGCGACTATTCAGGATATTGTGACGTTGTGTACCAAAATAAAAGGGGCCACCAGAGGGTGGCCCCTGCGATCTGAAGATCGCTGCGTCGCGGTTTAGCCGTTGACGCTGTCTTTCAGCGCTTTTGCGATGGTCATTTTCACAACCTTGTCAGCTTCTTTGGTGAAGGTCTCACCAGTGGCCGGGTTGCGCACCTGACGCTCGGGGCGTTCGCGGCAGTAGATTTTGCCGACGCCGGGCAGGGTCACTGCGCCACCGGCCGAAACTTCGCGGGTAATCAGGCCGGTCACAGCCTCCAGCGCCGCATTCGCGGATTTCTTGTCGGTTCCCATTTCCTCAGCGAGAGCAGCAACCAGCTGAGTCTTTGTCATAGGCTTTGCCATTTCTTGGTCTCCTTAACGTGCCCGATCTATAGGGCCTCACCGCGTAACTGTAACGGGATATTGTGGAAGAACACAACGAATAGTAGCGTTGAAAGCCCTAAAAATATGGGGAAAACGTTGCTTTTTTGCGTCAGAGAAAGGCGGTTTCGTCAAAAGAGCGCAATTTCCGGCTGTGCAGACGCTCCAAAGGCATGCCGCGCAGGTGCTCCATCGCCTTTATTCCGATCGCCAGATGACGGCTGACCTGCGTTGTATAAAAGGATGAGGCCATGCCGGGAAGCTTCAATTCGCCGTGCAGTGGTTTGTCCGACACGCAGAGCAAAGTTCCATAGGGGACCCTGAAGCGATAGCCATTGGCTGCGATCGTGGCGCTTTCCATATCCAGTGCAATTGCGCGCGACTGGCTCAAGCGTTGGACCGGCCCGGACTGATCCCGCAACTCCCAGTTGCGGTTGTCGACCGAGGCGACGGTGCCCGTTCGCATGATCCGCTTAAGCTCATAACCTTCCAGTTCCGTGACTTCGGCCACGGCCCGTTCCAATGCCACTTGCACCTCGGCCAGAGGCGGGATGGGCACCCAGACCGGCAGATCGTCATCCAGAACCTTGTCCTCGCGCAGATAGGCGTGGGCGAGAACGAAATCTCCCAATGCCTGCGTGTTGCGCAATCCGGCGCAATGTCCAACCATCAGCCAGGCATGCGGCCGCAGAACCGCGATATGGTCCGTCGCGGTTTTGGCATTTGACGGGCCAACCCCGATATTGACCAGCGTAATGCCCGAGCCATCCCCGCGTTTCAGGTGATAGGTCGGCATTTGAGGAAGTTTCAGGGGCTGTTCCAGAATGGCATCGGCGTCGGTAATCTCGACATTCCCGGTCGAGACAAAGCTGGTGTAGCCGCTGTTTGGATCGGCCAGTTGTTCGCGCGCGTAATTCTCGAACTCTGAAACATAGAACTGATAGTTGGTGAACAGAACGTGGTTCTGGAAATGCCCCGCATCTGTCGCCGTATAGTGTGCCAGCCGTGCCAGCGAATAGTCGACCCTTTGGGCGGTGAACAGGGACAGGGGCCCGACCTCGTCATGGTCCTGAACACCGTTGACGATGTCATCATTGGTTGTCGTAAGGTCGGGCACGTCAAACACGTCGCGCAGCGTGAAATCGGCTGCACCTTGGTGCGGCACGACCAGATCCGGGTTGTTCGCGACGGCGAAATGGACCGGAATAGGGGTGTCCGATGCGCCGATTGTCACTGGCTGGTCATGGTTCTTTATCAACAGGGCAATCTGCTGAGTCAGGTACGAGCGGAACAGGTCAGGACGAGTCACCGTGGTCGCGTGGATGCCGGGTTCCGAGACGTGGCCAAAGCTCAGACGGCTGTCAACTTGCGCGTACGAGGACGTTTTGATGCGAATCTCCGGGTAATAGGCTCTGATCCGTCCCGAAGGTGCCCCATCTCGCATGGCGGTAGCAAAACCGTTGCACAGGAATTCCGTTGCCTGAGCGTATAGCTGCTCCAGCCGTTCAACCGCTGCTGCGGGGTCGGTGAACTGTTCCGGAGCAAGGTGGTCGGGTGTTTGTATTGTGGTCATGCCAAGGGTTCCAGAAGGTCGATTTTTTCAAACGTGCGCACATCCACCAGTCCGAGGTCCGAGATGCGCAGCTCGGGGATGACAACCAGAGCCAACAGCGAATGCTGCATATACGCGTTGTTCAATTTACAGCCGCAGTCCTGCATCGCCTGAACCATCTGTTCGGCTTTGGCAGCGACTTGGGTCGCCGGACTGTCGGACATCAATCCGGCAATGGGCAGTTCGACCAGCGCAAGCTCTTGCCCGTCCCGGAACAATGTGATCCCACCGCCGACCTCGGCCAAACGGTTGGCAGCCAAAGCCATCTGCTCGCGGTCGGTGCCAACAACGATCATATGGTGGCTGTCATGTGCCACAGTCGATGCCATGGCCATTTTGCCCTGATAGCCAAAGCCCGAAACAAATGCATTGGTTACACCCCCCGTAGCGCGATGCCGTTCCACCAATGCGATCTGGCAGACGTCGCCTTCGCCCTCGACCAGTCCGCCGATGATCGGCAACTCGGATTTGAGCGCCTTGGTCGGGGCTTGATTTTCAACGACGCCGATGACGTTCGCCTGCACGCGGTTCGCGCCGGGCGGAGCTTTGATTTCAAAATCAGTTGGGGTCAAATGGTGCCCCAGATGCACTGTGTTGCGGGCTTTTTCGGGCCAGTTCAAATGCGGGCAATCCACAGTGATCGCACCATTTTCAGCCACGATTTGCCCGCGGGCGATCACCGTCTCAATCGGCAACTCGGTCAGGTTGGAACTAAGGATAATGTCGGCCCGGCGTCCGGGCGTGACCGAGCCGATCTCGCGTTCCAGCCCAAAGTGAGTGGCCGTGTTGATCGTGGCCATTTGTAGTGCAATCAACGGATCACAGCCGCAGGCAATAGCGTGGCGCACGACCCGGTTCATATGCCCTTCATAAACCAGCGTGCCCGAGTGGCAGTCATCGGTACACAATATGAAATTTCGCGGATCCAGACCCTTTTCGGTGACAGCGGTGATCTGGCTTTCCACGTCATACCAGGCCGAGCCCAACCGCATCATCGACCGCATCCCCTGCCGCACGCGCGCAATGGCGTCGGCCTCGCAGGTGCCTTCGTGATCATCTGCCGGTCCGCCAGCGACATAGGCCGCGAAATCAGGCCCTAAATCGGGCGAAGCATAGTGCCCGCCCACGGTCTTTCCGGCGCGTTGGGTGGCCGCGATTTCGGCCAGCATCTTGGGATCGCCATGGATCACGCCGGGAAAGTTCATCATCTCACCCAGCCCGATAATGCCCGGCCAGCTCATCGCCTGCGCGACATCTTCGGGCGTGATCTCATAGCCTGTTGTCTCCAATCCAGGCGCCGACGGCGCGCAGGACGGCATTTGGGTGAAGATGTTCACCGGCTGCAGCAGCGCCTCGTCATGCATCATTCGCACACCGTCCAGGCCCAGCACATTGGCGATCTCATGCGGATCGGTGAACATCGAAGTGGTGCCATGCGGAATAACCGCCCGCGCGAATTCGGCAGGGGTCAACATGCCGGATTCGATATGCATATGCGCGTCGCACAGACCCGGCAGGATATGGCGCCCCTGAGCATCGACGATCTGCGTCTCGGGTCCGATGCAATGTCCGGCATCCGGTCCGACAAAGGCAATCCGTCCTTCGGCAATGGCAACCGAGTGATCGGGCAGCAACTCACGGCTGTGTACATTGACCCAGATGCCGCCGCGAATGACCATATCTGCGGCGTCGCGTCCGGCTGCAACTGAGATCAAACGAAGGGCGACATCGGGCCAGGTTGGGAAGGGCGTGTATTCCATGGCTCAACTTTCCCGAATGTGTGGTCAGGTGCAACCCCGGTAATGTCGGATCATCAAATCATCACAAAACCGACCCGCAGCGCGCAAGCGCTGCTCGGCCCAACCTGAGGAATTGTCCCGAAAGGGACAGTGACTATGAGCGGGAGCTACCCGATTTCCCGTCGTATCCAATTGGCAAATGCGACAGCGCCCGGGGTTTCTTCGGCCTGAGGCGAGAGCAGCAGGTAATACGCCTCGGGCATCGGGGCGCGATGGTCGAACGGGGCGACCAGCAACCCCTGTTCGATCAGGCGCAATGCAATCGCGTCATGGGCCAGGCACAACCCGCCCCCCGCCATAGCCGCCGACAGACAAAACAGGTAGGTTGTTGCGTAGGTGATCGCAGGTTTCCCCAGTGTTAGACCCTGTTCTTCCGCCCAGCTGGGCCAGTTTGACAGCAGGTTTGAACAGTCAAACAAGGGGTGTTCTTGCAATGTGTCCAACGTGACCGGGAAGCCCGGTGCGCAAACGGGATAGTAGTATTCCTGCCGCAGCAATTCGGTCCGAACCGTGTCGGCCGGTCTGAGCGAAAAGCGGATTTCCACCGCCGCACCCTCGGCCATTTCGCGGGGCTCCCAGAGTTCGGTGAAGATGTTCAATTGCACGTCCGGGTGCTTGGCTTGAAACGCGGGCAGGCGCGGGGCCAGCCAGTTCACTGCGAAACTGATGTTGCATTGCACCTGCACCGCGTTTTGCTGCGCTCCGGTCACTGCCTGCGTGCCGCGGACCAGCGTTCGAAACGCTTCGCGCACGACCGGCAGATAGGTGATTCCAGCCTCGGTTAGCTCCAACGCCTTGGGGCGACGCAGGAACAAGGGTTGCCCCAGATGCCCCTCCAGCGATTTTATCTGCTGGCTCACCGCACTTTGCGTCATGTTCAAATCGCGTGCTGCGCCTGTAAAGGACAGGTGGCGGGCGGCGGCTTCGAATGTGCGAAGCCAACCCAAGGGTGGCAGAGACTTCTGCATATGCATAACCTCGGCATAAGTTCAGCTAATGAGATAGCTCTGTTTTTTTCGTTGGTCAAACTCTGACGCCCAAGGCAGGCTTTTGGCCAGATCAACCATCCAAGGAGCGTTCCCATGAGTGTTGCCAGTCTTCGCCCCAATATCGACCATTGGTCCGCGCGTGTGGATATGGCCGCAACCTTCCGTTGGACCGAGCGGTTGAACATGCATGAGGGCGTGGCCAATCATTTCAGCCTTGCGGTGAATGAGGACGGCACGCAGTTTCTGATGAACCCCAATCAGATGTATTTCGGCCGTATCCGGGCCTCGGACCTGTTGTTGCTGGATGCGAATGATCCTGATGTGATGCGCCAGCCCGGCGCGCCGGACCCAACCGCCTGGGGATTGCATGGTTCTGTTCACCGCCGCTGTCCCCATGCGCGCTGCGTGATGCATGTGCATTCGATCTTTGCGACAGTTCTGGCTTCGCTGGCCGACAGCACTTTGCCGCCCATCGATCAGAATACCGCCACGTTTTACAACCGCTTTGTCATTGATGAGGAATTCGGCGGGTTGGCTTTCGAAAGCGAGGGAGAACGCTGTGCCGCGATGCTGTCGGACCCGAAGAAAAAGGTCATGATCATGGGGAATCATGGTGTTCTCGTTGTCGGCGACGACCCCGCCGATACCTTTAATAGACTCTACTATTTTGAACGAGCCGCGGAAACATACATCCGCGCATTGCAAACCGGCCAGCCGTTGCGCGTGTTGTCGGATGAGGTCGCCGAGAAGACCGCGCAAGAGCTGGATGACTACCCCGGCCAGGCCGAGGCGTATCTGCGTGAGATCAAAGCGATGCTGGATGCAGAAGGGTCGGACTACGCGACCTGACCTTAAACCGGAGGGACCGCCATGACAGACACCGTTCAGGATCCGGAAGCCGCCCGTTGGAATTATCATCCCGATGGCCTCGTGGGATTGAATCCGTTGTTCAGTTGGCCGCCGCGCCCGGCTGCGGTGCTGAAATGGTACAGCGGCGCGTGGTTGCAGATCACATCGCTGACCCTGTGCCTGGCCCTGGCCATCACAGCGTACATGCTATTTTTCCCTGGGTTAGAGACTATGAAAAGCTTCTCGGTGGGCTGGATGTTCCGCATCTGGCTACTGAACATGGTGCCCCAGATTCTGGTCGCGGGCAGCCTGCATTGGTGGCTGTACATGCGCAAAGGGCAGGGCATGTACAAGAAATTCGATCGCCGCGACCTGACCCGCGACAACGGTACCTTCACCTTCCGCAATCAGGTCTGGGACAACATCTGGTGGACCTTAGGCAGCGCCATGACCGTGGCCACAGTCTATCAGTGGATTATCTACTGGGCGATGGCCAATGACTATGTACCGACGGTGACATGGGCCAGCGCGCCGGTCTGGTTCGTCCTCTGGATGCTGTTTATCCCGATGTGGTCGGGCCTGCATTTCTACTGGGTGCATCGGATTGAGCATCACCCGAAACTCTACAAGCACGTCCACGCGGTGCATCATCGCAACGTGAACATCGGACCTTGGTCGGGGATTTCGAACCATTGGTATGAAAATGCCCTGTATTTCACCACGTATTTCATCCACCTGATCATCCCGTCGCACCCGCTGCATCTGCTGTTCCACACGTATTTCCAGCAGGTCAGTCCGGTCTTGTCGCATTCGGGGTTCGAAAAACTCAAGGCCGGAGAGACCGAGGCTGCGCGCGCCGGAGATTTCTTTCATCAGCTGCATCACCGGTATTTCGAATGCAACTATGGCACCTCGGAAATCCCGTTCGACAAGTGGTTCGGCACCTATCACGACGGATCAGCCGAGGCGACGACCCGCACGCGGGCCTACAAAAAGCAGATGTACACCTAGCGGGTGCGCAAGGCGCGTGGTGCCATGCCGAACTCGGCCCTGAACGCTCGTGTCAGCGCGCTGGGGTTTTCGTACCCGGCGCGCAGGGCAATTTCACTGATGGCAAGATCTGTTTCTGCGACCAGCTTGCGGGCCAGGTTCAGGCGAAGGCGCCGATAAACCTGTGCAGGACCTGCCCCCAGCTCGGCTTGCATTCGAACCGAAAGCGCCTTTTGGGACCGGCCAACTCGCCGCGCGATCTCGGACACAGTGAGCGGAGCCTCCAGATGCTCCTGCATGAGTGCCAAGGCTTTGTTGACGTATCCGCTGGTCGCCCCTGCGCCCCCGACATGAGATCGCGCGGAATCGCGGGTCATGAAAAGCTGCGACACTTCCAGGGCAAGGGCCTGACCCTGATCCTGCCCGATCAGGTGCAAAACCAGATCAAAAGCGGCCATCGCGCCAGAACAGGTGATGCGGTTTCGGTCCAGCACGAACCTCTCGCGTACCGCGTCGACTTCGGGGAACCGTTCGGTAAATCCGGTCAGTTCTTCCCAATGAATGGTGGCACGGTACCCATCCAGAAGCCCCGCCTGGGCCAGCAACCAGCTGCCGGTGTCCAGCCCCACCAGAGTTTCATAGCGTGACGCGGCTGATCTGAGGCCGGACAGGGTTTGCCAGCCACCATGTGCCCGAAACCCGTAGGATGGCATCACCATCAACATGTTTCCACTTGCCGCTTGAAGCGCGTCATGGGGGGCAACCTGCAAACCCGATGAAGATGCCACCGGTCCGTTGTTCAGTGACAGGAATTTCCATTTGTACAGCTCACGCCCCGACAGCGTATTTGCGGCACGCAGCGGCTCGACCGTGTTGGCGAGGCAGTGGTTCGAAAACCCGTCGAACAAAAGCACACCGATTTGCTGCGGTGCAGTGGGGGATTTAGTCCATACGCGCATGATAAACGGCTATATCTGCACGATACGATTCTCAAGCCCCGTCACGATACGCGCAGGCCCAGATGTGGAGAATTCAGATGCAATATGGTCTGTCCGACGAGCAGGAAATGATCGCGTCGACTGTGCGCAGCTTTGTCGAGAACGAGATTTACCCCCATGAAGAGCTGGTGGAACGCTCCGGCGAAGTCCCTCAGGAGATCGCGGATGAGATCAAGCGCAAGACGATCGAGCTGGGCTTTTATGCCTGCAACTTTCCGGAAAGCGTTGGCTGTGCAGGTCTGAACCATCTGGAATTCGCATTGGTCGAACGCGAACTGGGTCGTGGGTCCATGGCGCTGAACCATTTCTTCGGACGCCCGCAGAACATTCTGATGGCCTGCGAAGGTGAGCAGGTCGAGCGCTACTTGATGCCCGCCGTGCGAGGGGAGCGGATGGATGCGCTCGCCATGACTGAACCGGGGGCCGGATCGGATGTGCGCGGGATGAAGTGTGCCGCCGTCCGCGATGGAGGGGATTGGGTGGTCAACGGAACCAAACATTTCATCTCGGGGGCAGAGCACGCGGATTTCATCATCGTGTTCATCGCAACCGGAGAGGATCAGACCCCAAAAGGACCAAAAAAGCGGATCACCGCGTTTCTGGTGGATCGCGGCACGCCGGGTTTCACGATCCGCGATGGCTACAAGTCGGTCAGCCACCGTGGCTACAAGAACATGGTTCTGGATTTTGACGATTGCCGCCTGCCGGATTCACAGGTTCTGGGTGAGGTTGATGGCGGGTTTGAGGTGATGAACACCTGGCTCTACGCCACGCGGATCACGGTTGCCACCATGTCGGTTGGCCGCGCGCGGCGGGCCTTTGACTATGCGCTGGATTATGCGGCCACGCGCGAACAGTTTGGGCAGAAGATCGGCAAGTTTCAGGGCGTTTCTTTCCAGATCGCGGACATGATCACCGAAATCGACGCGGCGGATCTGCTGACCTTGGCGGCCGCGGATCGGCTGGACAAGGGCCTGCCCGCAAACCGCGAGATTGCGTCGGCCAAGCTTTATGCCTCGGAAATGCTGGCGCGGGTGACGGACGCTGCGATTCAGGTCCATGGCGGGATGGGGTTGATGGACGACTACCCGTTGGAGAGGTTCTGGCGTGACGCCCGCGTGGAACGCATCTGGGATGGTACCAGCGAGATTCAACGGCACATCATCAGCCGGGACCTGCTGAGGGCGCTGGGCGCATGAGGCCACTTGGGCGTCTTCTGAACCCTTCGTCGATGGCTGTAATCGGCGGCGGGGTCTGGTGTGCCGAGGTGATAAACCAGGCCCGAAAATTCGGGTTTCAGGGGGATATCTGGCCGGTTCACCCTAAGGCCGAGCAGGTTGGTGGACAAAAGGCCTTTGCTAGCATTGAGGCGCTGCCGAGCCCACCAGACATAGCTTTTGTGGGGATCAATCGCCACGCGACGATTTCGGCTGTCAGGACCTTGTCCGCCGTTGGCGCGGGCGGCGCGGTTTGTTTTGCCTCGGGCTTTACCGAAGCGCGGGCCGAAGATGATCATGGCGCAGATCTGCAGGCGCAGCTGGTCGCCGCAGCGGGGGATATGCCGATTCTCGGGCCAAATTGCTATGGGTTCGTCAACGGCTTGGACCGCGCGGCGGTCTGGCCGGACCAGCACGGCATGCATCCGGTCGAGCGTGGCGTGGCGATCCTGACGCAAAGCTCGAACATCGCGATCAACATGACCATGCAGCGGCGCGCCTTGCCGCTTGCGTTCATGCTAACCTGTGGAAATCAGGCGCAGACGCGTCAGGCCGAGATTGCTTCGGCATTGCTGGACGACGACCGGATCACGGCAATTGGCGTTCATATCGAAGGTTTTGGTGATTTGCGGTCATGGGAGGCCCTGGCCCAAAAGGCACGTGACCGGGGTATTCCGATCGTTGCACTGAAAATGGGCCGTTCAGACCACGCGCAGGCCGCCACGATTTCGCATACGGCTTCTCTGGCGGGTGGGGACGCCGGCGCACAAGCCTTTCTGGATCGCCTGGGCATCGCGCGGCTAGACGATATTCCAAGTTTCCTGGAGTGTCTGAAGCTGCTGCACGTAAACGGGCGCTTGGATGGAACCGGCCTTGGCATGATCAGCTGTTCCGGTGGTGAGGCCAGCCTGTCCGCGGATATGGCCGAAAGCCGCAATCTGCATTTCCAGCCTTTGACGGACTTGCAACGAGACAACCTGCGGGCGGTGCTGGGACCCATGGTGGCTTTGGCAAACCCGCTGGACTATCACACCTATATCTGGCGCGATACGGACGCGATGACCCGGGCGTGGTCGGGACTGACGGGGCCAAATCAGGCTCTGACCATAGCGATTGTGGACTATCCGCATACGGATGCGACGGATTGGGAATGCGCGACACAGGCCGCTTTGAACTGTATCGCGACGACCGGACGACCTTTCGCTGTGGCCGCAACCTTGCCCGAACTGATGCCGGAACATATTGCCCAACGCCTGATGGACGGCGGTGTGGTTCCGTTTTCCGGATTGCATGAGGCCCTTTCTGCGGTTGAGGCGGCCGCCCGACCTTTGGTCGTTCTATCCGACCCGGTGTTGCTGCCGGCGGACAGTCCCGCAGACCATGTGCTGACCGAGGCGGAGGCCAAGGCGGAGCTTGCAGCCTTCGGTCTGTCCGTGCCGCGCAGTCATGTGGTTTGCGCTGCGGATGCCGAAAAGGTTGCTCAAGATCTGACGGGCCCTTTTGCGGTCAAAGGCGTGGGGCTGGCACATAAATCCGAACACGGCGCGGTGCGTCTTGGGGTTTCGCCGCCCAAACTGGCTGAAACAGCGGTTTCGATTGGCACAGATACCGTGTTGATCGAGGAGATGGCGACCGGCGCAGTTGCCGAGTTGCTGATCGGAGTCACCCGGGACCCGGCGCATGGCTATGTCCTGACCCTTGGGGCCGGCGGGGTGCTGACCGAAATATTGCGCGACACGGTATCGGTTTTGATTCCGTCCGCCCGGTCGGCCATTCAACAGGCATTGGGCACCCTTGCCTGCGCTCCTCTTTTGGCCGGGTACCGGGGAAAACCTCTGGCCGACATGGGGGCAATACTGGACGCGGTAGAAGCGGTGCAGAACTATGTCATTGCCAATGCGGCAGCAGTCGAAGAAGTTGAGATTAACCCGCTGATCTGCACCGCCAAGGGCGCGGTCGCAGTGGATGCATTGATCCGAAAGGCAAGTTTATGAGTCCGATTAAAACACGCCGGGACGGCGCAATTCTCGAAGTCGTTCTGGATCGCCCCAAGGCCAACGCGATCGATCTGGTCACCAGCCGGATCATGGGGGAAACGTTCCGCGAGTTTCGCGACGATCCCGATCTGCGGGTGGCAATTCTGACCGGTGGAGGTGACAAGTTCTTTTGCCCCGGCTGGGACCTGAAGGCCGCCGCAGATGGCGATGCGGTGGACGGGGACTATGGCGTCGGAGGTTTCGGCGGCTTGCAGGAACTGCGCCACATGAACAAGCCGGTGATCGCTGCGGTCAATGGTATTGCCTGCGGGGGAGGTTTGGAACTGGCCCTGAGCGCCGACATGATCATCGCCTCCGAAAGCGCCAGTTTTGCCCTGCCTGAAATCCGCTCGGGCACGGTGGCCGATGCAGCCAGCGTCAAGCTGCCCAAGCGCATCCCGTATCATATCGCGATGGAATTGCTTTTGACCGGGCGCTGGTTCGATGCAGAAGAAGCGCACCGCTGGGGGTTGGTCAACGAAGTTGTGCCCGCCGGGCAGTTGATGGACCGCGCGTGGGAACTGGCACGGTTGCTGGCCAGCGGGCCGCCTTTGGTCTATGCGGCGATCAAGGAGATCGTGCGTGAAGCCGAGGATGCCAAGTTCCAGGATGTGATGAACCGGATCACTAGACGGCAATTGGCCAGCGTGGATGTGCTGTACGGGTCCGAGGACAATCTGGAGGGCGCCCGGGCCTTTGCCGAAAAGCGCGATCCGGTTTGGAAGGGTCGATAGGGGGCTCTGCCCCCGTCGCGGCAGGTCGCGCCTCCCCCGGGACGTTTTTGGCCAGATGAAGGATGGATCACGTGCGCTCGAACAGCGCGATGTAGGCGGTGTCGTCCTTGTTGGGTCCTGTGGCAAGGTCGCCGTAGATGCGGACCTCGGGCAGGGTGACGTTGATGATGCGGCCTTGCTGCAATTCGCGCAGGGCGTCGGCAAAGCCGAGTTTTTCGAAGTGTTTTGCGTTGATCGACAGGGCAAATTGCGCGCCGGGGCGGGCAACGCGCAGCAAGACGGGCAGAACTTCGGGGCCAAGGTGGCCATGGGTGAACGTCCCTGAAGACACGATACCGGAGTAACTGTGTCGGGGCACGGGGATGCCCTGGGTCAGGTCGGCCTCGATCGCGTCTCGATAGGTGTCCTTGCGCATGGCCTGATCCAGCATTTCGGCGCTGATATCCGTGGCATCTATCGGCCCCACACCCAACCCTGCCAGAACCGCACCGCACAGGCCTGTGCCTGCCCCCACGTCCAGTACCGGACCTTGACCTGCAGCCCGGACAAAGGCGCGGGCGGTGTGGATATGCAATTGATAGTCCTCGCGCGCGGCGAAGCTTTCATCGTAGTCGCCCGCCCATTCAGAGTAGAGGCGTTTGTTGTCTTCGGGCGAGTTCAGCGCGTAGGCGGCGTGGATATCGGGTTTTTTCTGGCTCATGGTTAAAAGAAAGGCGCATCGAAGGATTCGAATCAAGTGCGCGCATCCGTCGCTTGCATCCCTGGCGCGCTCGGATCATCAAGGGGGCATGACGCAAACGCTTTTTTCCTTTGGCCACGGGTATTCGGCGCAGGCCCTGTCACGCTGGTTGACGCCGGATGGGTGGCGTGTAGTCGGCACCACGCGGGATTCGGAGGGGACCGATGCCATCCGGGCCTCGGGCGCCGAACCGTTGGTTTGGCCCGGAGGGCGGCCGGATTTGGACGGTGTCACGCATCTTTTGATTTCGACTGCACCAAAGGAAGACGGCGATCCTGTGCTGTCCGCGCTGGGCGAAGAAATTGCGGCCCGCGCCGGGCAGTTCGACTGGGTCGGGTATCTGTCGACCACGGCTGTCTATGGCGATCATCAGGGCCAATGGGTTGACGAGACCACGCCGCCCACGCCAACGGCCAAACGCGGCCGCTGGCGTTTGCTGGCCGAGCAGCAATGGTCAGCAATTCCCGGACTACCGGTGCATATCTTTCGGTTGGCGGGCATCTACGGTCCGGGACGCGGCCCGTTTTCCAAGCTCAAGGGCGGGGGGACGCGGCGGATCATCAAGCCCGGGCAGGTGTTCTCGCGTATCCATGTGGATGACATTGCGCAGGTCCTTGCGGCCTCGATGGCTGCGCCCAATCCTGGTGCGATTTACAATGTATGTGATGATGAACCGGTGCCGCCTCAGGATGTTATCGGGTATGCAGCCGAGTTGCAGGGGCTGCCGCTGCCGCCTGCCATTCCGTTTGACGAGGCCGAAATGACGCCGATGGCGCGCAGTTTCTACAATGAAAACAAACGCGTCCGAAACACTCGGATCAAGGAAGAGCTTGGGGTGAAGTTGCTCTATCCCAATTACCGGGTCGGGCTAGAGGCGTTGATGAACGCTTAGCGAGCCGCCTTGATCATATCCGCCGCTTTCTCGGCGATCATGATGGTCGGAGCGTTGGTATTGCCGGAAACAAGGGTTGGCATGATCGAGGCATCGACAACGCGTAGCCCGTCGATGCCATGTACCCGCAGTTCGGGATCGACAACGGCCATTTCGTCCAGCCCCATTTTGCACGTGCCCACCGGGTGATAGATCGTGTCGGCGCGGGAGCGGATATGGTGTTCCCAATCCGCGTCCGTCTGGGCGGTGTCGGTGCCGAACATCTCTTTGTGCCGATACTTTGCCAAGGCCGGGGCCTCGAGAATGTCGCGCATCATTTTTGCGCCCTTGATCAGCGTATCCAGATCGCGGTCGTCCGACAGAAATCCGGGATCGATGGCGGGCGCCGCAAAGGGATCCGCACTGTGCAGCCCGACGGTGCCCCGGCTGTCTGGGCGCAGCTTGCAGACATGGCAACTGTACCCATAGCCATAGTGCAGCTTGCGCGCATGATCATCGACCAGAGCAATAGTGAAGTGCAGCTGGATGTCCGGGCGATCCAGATCGGGCGTGGTTTTCAGAAAGGCGGCCCCTTCGGCAAAAGGGGTCGCGGCCATCGAAACACCGGTTTTACGCCAGCGCCAGAGATGGCCCAGCAGCCGTGCCGCGCCAACGGGTCCGATTCCGAAATTGTCAGTATCTTTGGTTTTGTAGGAAAGGATGAAATCCAGATGGTCCTGTAGGTTCTTCCCAACCCCGGGCAGGTCGTGCTGCACCGCGATTCCGTATTGGGACAGGTCCTCGCCTGCGCCGATTCCCGAGACTTGCAGCAACTGTGGCGATTGCAAAGCTCCGGCGCAGACCAGAACCTCGCGTTTTGCGATGACGTGAATATCCGCGCCTTTGGCGTTCTTCTTGTAGACCACCCCGGTTGCGCGCTTGCCATCAAGGATCAGCTTGCTGGCATGTGCACGGGTGATGACCGTCAGGTTTGGTCGGTCCATAACGGGAAAGAGATAGGCTGCAGCCGCCGAACACCGCTCTCCATTCTTCGCAGGATCATGAAACTGCGTGACTTGATAAAGGCCGACACCTTCGTTGTCACCGCGGTTGAAATCTACGACATGGCGGTGTTGCATCTGCTCGGCAGCCTCGATGAACGCGCGGGTGATCGGGCGTGGCTCTTTCTGATGTGAGACGTGCAAGGGTCCGCTGTCGCCATGCAACTCGTCGGCGCCATCTTCGTTTTTCTCGGCCCGCTTGAAATAGGGGAGAACGCTGTCCCAATCCCAGCCTGGGCACCCCTGATCGGCCCAACCGTCATAGTCTTGTTTCTGCCCCCTGATATAAAGCATGGCGTTGATCGCGCTGGACCCACCCAGCGCCTTGCCTCGCGGCTGATACCCTGTTCGGCCGTTCAAACCCGGCTGTGGGATTGTCTTGAAGGCCCAGTTGTTGACCTTTGGTCGCCCCGGCAGCACCGCCACAACCGCCGAAGGCATGCGGATGCTTATGTCATTGCCACCGCCACCGGCCTCAAGCAGGCACACCGTGATATTTGGGTCCTCGCTCAGGCGATTTGCGAGAACCGAACCGGCTGATCCGCCACCGACGACAACGTAGTCAAACTCCATCCGGCTTTCCTTTGTTGATGCGCCAGATCTTGGGGCTGGCCGTCAGGAAAGACTGAAACCGAATTGCGGGAAAAACAATCTGACTGTGTGCGCAGTGACCCGAGGTCACAATCCCTGCGGTCCGCCACGCACGCAATATGATAGCTTTTGATTATCAATATTATCAAAAAACAAAACTTATATTTATGCTGTGGTTTTGCTATGTCTTCGCCAACGCAAGAGCGCAGAGTTGCCCGGGTCTGTTTCTGTTTCCGTTTTCCAGAAAGCGGGTCTTGAAAACGGTCACACCGACATCTTTCTGTAATCTTGTTCGTTGCAGATAGTGACCGCGCTAAGCCGCAAGACCTGAGCCAGGATTGGAGATCGATATGGACGGAAGTGACAACCCCAAAACGGGTGGATGCCCTGTAATGCATGGTGCCGGAACCCGGTCGAACCGCGACTGGTGGCCGAACCAGTTGAACCTGTCGATTCTGCACCAGCATGCGCCGGCATCGAATCCTCTTGGTGCTGAGTTCAACTATGCGGAAGAGTTCGAAAAGCTCGACATGAAGGCGCTGAAGGCGGACCTCTATGCCTTGATGACGGATTCGCAGGATTGGTGGCCCGCGGATTACGGTCACTACGGTGGCTTTTTCATCCGGATGGCCTGGCACAGCGCGGGTACGTACCGGACGGCAGATGGACGGGGCGGTGCCTCGACCGGCAACCAGCGCTTTGCGCCTCTGAACAGCTGGCCCGATAACGGCAACCTCGACAAGGCGCGTCGCCTGCTGTGGCCGATCAAGCAGAAATACGGCAACCAAATCTCGTGGGCTGACCTTATGATTCTGGCTGGGAACTGCGCCATCGAATCGATGGGCGGCAAGACCTTTGGTTTTGCCGGTGGCCGCGAAGACATCTGGGCCCCTGAGGAAGACATCTATTGGGGGTCCGAGACCGAATGGCTGGCCCCGACCGACAACCCGCACAGCCGTTACTCTGGCGAGCGCGATCTGGAAAACCCGCTGGCCGCTGTGCAGATGGGCCTGATCTATGTGAACCCGGAAGGCCCGGACGGGCAGCCGGACGCGCTGGCCTCGGGCCGCGATATCCGCGACACCTTTGGTCGCATGGCGATGAATGATGAGGAAACCGTTGCTCTGGTCGCTGGGGGTCACACCTTTGGCAAGGCGCACGGCGCGGGTGACCCCGATCTGGTTGGCCCGGATCCTGAGGCCGCCCCGATGGAAGAGATGGGCTTTGGCTGGATCAACAAGTTTGGCACGGGCAAGGGTGACGACACCACCACCAGCGGCATCGAAGGTGCATGGACCGCGAACCCGATCAAATGGGACAACGGCTATTTCGATCTGCTGTTTGGCTATGACTGGAACCTGACCAAAAGCCCGTCGGGTGCGTGGATCTGGGAACCGGTGAATGTCAAAGAAGAAGACATGGCCCCGGCGGCGCATGATCCGTCGAAAAAGGTCAAGACCATGATGACCACCGCAGACATGGCGATGCGCATGGACCCGATCTATGGCCCGATCTCGAAACGCTTCCACGAGAACCCTGAGGAATTCGCCGATGCGTTCGCTCGGGCGTGGTTCAAACTGACCCACCGCGACATGGGTCCGCGCTCGGCCTATATCGGCCCGGAAGCTCCGGCCGAAGAGCTGTTGTGGCAGGACAATGTCCCCGCTGTCGATCACGATCTGATTGACAATGCGGATATAGCGGACCTGAAAGCCAAGATTGCAGCATGTGGTCTCTCGGTGTCCGAGCTGGTCTCGACGGCATGGGCCTCGGCCTCAACCTTCCGGGGCTCGGACAAGCGCGGCGGAGCCAATGGAGCTCGCGTCCGTCTTGCGCCGCAGAAAGACTGGGACGTCAATGAGCCGATGAAATTGTCCAAGGCGCTGGACGCGCTGACGGGCGTTCAGGCCGCGTTTAACGATGCACAATCGGGCGGCAAGAAAGTGTCCTTGGCCGATGTGATCGTTCTGGCCGGTGCCGTTGGTATCGAACAGGCGGCCAAAGCAGGCGGTGAGGATGTTGAAGTGCCGTTTACCCCGGGTCGGACCGACGCGTCGCAAGTGCAGACCGATGTGGACAGCTTTGCCGTGATGGAGCCAATCGCAGATGGGTTCCGCAACTACCAGAAGGCCGACTATACTGTCTCGCCAGAAGAGCTGCTGGTCGACCGGGCGCAGCTGCTGACGCTGTCTGCTCCCGAGATGACGGCCCTTGTGGGCGGTCTGCGCGTCTTGGGTGCGAATTTCGGCGACAGCAAGCACGGTGTGTTCACCGATCGCGTTGGGGTTCTGAGCAACGACTTCTTCACCAACATTCTGGACATGAGCACAGAATGGAAGCCCTCGGGCAAAGGCGTCTATGAAGGTCGTGACCGTACGAGCGGTGAGGTCAAGTGGACGGGCACCCGTGTCGATCTGGTCTTCGGTTCAAACTCGCAACTGCGGGCATTGGCCGAGGTCTATGGTCAGGCAGATGCCGAGGGCAAATTCGTCTGTGACTTTGTCTCAGCCTGGAACAAGGTGATGAACGCGGATCGTTTTGATCTGAAGTAGTGGCCTACACTACTCACGAAACAGCGCCGTCCGAGGAGACTTGGGCGGCGTTTTTGTTGGTTGGTGCTGGTTACATACCAAGCATTGGGTACGATTCCGGCTTATGACTATTCTTTGGCAGCTATCCGTGGGGATATAGGCGGAAAAATCGCCAGTAAAATGAAGCTAACTTGTTGCTTTTATTAAGGTAAGAAACTTTCTGCCGAGAAATTTGAAGTTTTTGCAAAATGGGGGTTGCAGGTCCCAGACCTAATCCGTAAATACCCCTTCACCGGCGGCGCTGAGGTGCTGGGACGCTGCGGCAGCGGCGGTGACGCTCAGGAGAGACTGGGGGCATCTTAGGGAAGTTGTTAG
>NZ_JBQGAE010000015.1:0-123814 GCF_056542645.1 Ruegeria sp. AB5 | reverse complement strand
TGGCAAACCTAGCCTGGAACCGTACCGTTGATTGGTTCAACACCTATCTGAAGTAATTGGGGTAAGATGCCAAGTCAGTCATGCGTTGTTAACGCGGCGCACCTTTTCGGGTGGCAATTCTTCTAACAACCTTGCCAAACTCCAGATACATTTCAAAAACTCTCACAGCAGTCTTGAGCCGGAGCGGCGTTCGGACTCGTCGGCAATACTGATCGCCGTTGCGAGCGTCGCAACGAAGCGGCGCAGAAGTTAAAACAGATCGTTTTGAAGACCGTCACTATCAGCAAATCTGCCTCTCGGAATAATGGACAACATTGATGCGAAGTCTTTAACACGCCATTGAGCCAAGTGGTCCGGCTCAATATTGGAATACGTCTCAGACAGAATGTTTCGGTCGCTAGTAGCCACTTCTAGAATAGTCGCCACGAACAGCCATTGTTTTTCTGAGGCTGCAGCACTGCTATCGTTTTTTTACCAAGCGGTAGCCGAGTAGGCTGAAGGGTACTATCAAAGGAATTGCATCCTGACGTCCCTCTTGGCTCTCTCTTCGAACGAGAGCGCACAAAGGCCTGATCTGTATGGAAAAAGACTTGTAGAGCGGCACGAAACAGAAGAACAGGCAACTAAAACGGTATGAGAGCAAATTAATCTGACAAGACCGTCGGTATAGCGATCTGTCGCGCAGCGGACCTTCGATCAGGACGCGGCATCCGGGACTTTAGGCTCGCAGTCAGATTTCGCCGCTGCCTGTATCAATAGCGTTCCCTTTGGCGCGAACGGCAGTACAATCCTAGGTGCGCAGCAAGATCAGAGCATTGGAGGGTTTCGCCGATGGTCGGTCACGGTCTGCCCAAGGCAAGTGCCGTTCCGCGAGTGCTTCGGGCGGCTCTGAGCCCAATCCTATCTTTCGCAAGGTTTCCGCGAACGACTGGTCTATAGCGGCCAACAGCACTGAGTTAGCTCGTTTGCTTTCTTGCAGAAGGTATGTGCGTCGCGCATGAAGCGGATAACCCGTTCAAGCAACATCACGTTTGTCAGTTGTGTGGAGAATTGTTTTTTACGAACCATCCCGCTTTCGTGATACTAAATGGTTTAAGCGCAAACGGGGGTGGCCGTGCATAATGTAAACCTCCCAAATTCATACTTTGCAATTCACGATTCCGAAAAGGTCTTGGACACCACCGTGGGCGGGCTGTTGCGCTCGGTGTCGGAAAGTGATCCCGACAAGCTTGCGCTTGTCGAAGTCGATATTGCAGGAGAAATAGGCCGCCGCTGGACCTATTAATCCTTGTACTTGGATGCCGAGCGGTTGGCCCTCGCACTCTCGACCAGGTTTTTGCCAGGAGAACGCATATGTGTCTGGGCGCCCAACATTCCGGAATGGGTGCTACCGGAATACGCAAGTGCGTTGGCGGGTTTGGTTCTTGTCACGGCCAATCCCGCCTATCAAGCCAAAGAACTGCGCTATGTGCTTGAGCAGTCCGGTGCCTCTGGTCTTTTCCTGACGGTCGCATACCGAGGCAACCCGATGGCTGACATCGCACGAGAGGCGGTGGATGGGCTGGCCGGGATACGTGAACTCACCGATATTCAGGACCCTGAGGCGCTCTGCGAACATGGAACTTACCCTCCTGGGCTGCCCGAAACAGAAGCCAGAGATGCTGCGCAGGTTCAGTACACGTCAGGAACCACCGGGTTTCCCAAAGGCGCGGTTCTCAGCCATCGCGGCCTGACCAACAACGCCCGTTTTTATGCGCAGCGACTAGGGATAAAGCGCGGTGACCCCTGGGCCAATGTGATGCCGCTGTTCCATACGGCAGGCTGTGCCATGCAGGTGCTGGGCGCGCTGCAAATGGCCGCGCCACTGTATCTGTTCGCCATTTTTGACCCGGTTTCTTACTTGCGCATCATCGAGACCAAGCGCGTGGAGGCAATCGGCGGGGTGCCGACGATGATCGTCGCCATGCTAGAGGCCATGGAACAAGAAAAATTCAACCTTTCCTCAGTCAAAAGCTGCGTGTCCGGCGGGTCGATGGTTGCTCCGCAACTGGTACTGGCTGCCAAACAAGAGTTTGGCTGCGTTATTCAGACAGTTTATGGCCAAACTGAATGCTCGCCTCTTGTTATGATGCATCGGCAAGGTGAGGCGCTCGACGATTGCTGCAATCCGATTGGGCAGGCCTTGCCGCAAACTGAAATCGCAATCCTTTCCAATGAGGATGGCGCTATCCAACCCTTGGGCGAAGTGGGTGAGATTTGCGTCAGAGGTTATGGGTGCATGATCGAATACAATAACAATCCCGAAGCTACGGCTGCCACGGTGAACTCCGAAGGCTGGTTGCGTACCGGTGATCTGGGGAGAATGGATGCACGCGGTTATGTTTCTGTGACTGGCCGGGTCAAGGAGATGATCATACGCGGCGGCGAAAACCTTTTTCCGGCGGAAATCGAAAACACCTTGCTGGAACACCCCGAGGTCGCCGAAGTCGCCGTCGTGGGCCTGCCCGATGACAAATTGGGCGAGATCGTTGCAGCCTTCGTTCGCCCCAGCGACGGGTGCGATCTAGATGTCATCAAGCTCAAGGTTTACTGCCGGGCTCATCTGGCACCAATGAAGGCACCTGTGATCTAGATCCAACTGGACGCTTCCCCTCTGACCGGTTCGGGAAAAATTAGGAAATTCGCATTGCGAGAAAAGTTTCTGGCCGGAGAAATTAGTGAAATACGGGAGGTTTGATTTTTTGGTGACCCAGTGGGCAGAACAATGCAAGTTTACATGCTTGAAATCCCAAGAGTGCCTTCGCGCCCAAACAGGTTTTCGTTTGTATCGTGCAAAAGTCGCTCACGAAACCGTGTGCTGAAGCGTACGTTGGGCGAATGACGGCTCTGTCCCGCGTCTTGATGGTCAATAGGCCAAGCAGCGAAAGCACGTTTTGAACTTTGCGGCTCGGCGGAATTTTGAATGACCGCTCTGGCAAATTTGGCTACACCGCAGCAGCGAGCGTGCCGCACCCTCTAAGCGATGCTGCGTCAGCAATAACCTCGTGGGCAAAAGGCCGGTTAAATCCGCAACTCGGTCGTTCGAGAAACCTACGGCGAGTGTCTACATCGCACCCAAATCGGGCACATACGCAAATTGATTTTCCTGGTCGTATTTTCGAAATACCACGACCAGGTTTTTGCATGATCACCAGCGCGATCCTCGCATGGACGCTCCATTTGGCTCAAAAATTGGCTGACGAGAAAAGCCGCCTGATGTCAAGCAATACTCTCGACATCAATCTGGGTCAGTCTATGCAGTTCTGAATTCCATCAACTAGGCAAAATATTGTGGTTTACCCTGAAAATATTGGCTGGGTCATAGGTGCCCTTGATCCTGGAAAGCTTCTCACCGTTTTCGCCATATGCTCCTGCCATGTGGTCCACTTCGTCTTCGGGCATAAAGTTCACATACACACTTCCGGTCGCGTGCGGTTGCATCTGATCGTAAAGCTTTCGCGCCCAATCAATACACTCGCCATCTTTTTGGGGATCCCCCCAACGCGTGTGAACATTCATGATGAAGTGAGCAGATCTTTGGGGATAGGCAGTCGAACCGGCCTCGACGCGCGCCATTGCACCACCCACATGAGCAATGAAAACTTCACACGCGGGGTCGGGAAGGCTGGAAATCGCTTCCAAGAGTCCTGAGATTGCATCCGAAGAAAGTGCATCGAAATCGTGGCTTTTCCAGTAATTCCTGGCGCCTGGTGTCAACAACGGGTCAAATGCGGACTGCCAGTCTACGAACTTATGGGGAGAGATCACATCGGCGATCGGCTCTCCAAGCGCACGCAAAGCCGCCATGGCTTTTGCACCTTCGTCCATATCGCCACTATAGCAGGCTGCAAAGATCAACACTTCCCGCCCATGCCACTCTTCCGGCAGGAATGATAGAGGAGGCGCTTTTCGCATCACGCTCCAGACGGTCAACTCATCCGGAGAATTGTCTGCAATGGTGGCGAAGTCAGCGAGAAGCTCTGGAGCATTTTCTATCGGATGAACAATGAGGCCAGACAGGACGACGGGTCCTAACTCATGGAGTCGAAACTCGAATGAGGTCACGACACCGAAGTTTCCACCACCGCCGCGAATTGCCCAGAACAGTTCCGGATGGCTTGCGGGGGAGGCGGTCACAATAGCTCCGTCCGCAGTTACGACTTCCGCTGAGAGCAGGTTATCGATCGTCATGCCAAATTTCCGCGTGGTCCAACCAAAACCGCCGCCAAGGGTAAGTCCTGCAATACCAGTGGTCGAGTTGATGCCAACGGGAACAGCAAGTCCATGTGCCTGAGTTTCACGATCTACATCGCCTAGCAGGGCGCCTGGTGCAACCCGAGCAGTTTTCTTGACAGGGTCGACATGAACCGACCGCATCTGCGATAGGTCGAGCATTACGGTTTCATCTGCAACAGCGTGCCCTGCGATCTGATGCCCACCTGACCGAACCGACATTACGAGGCTGGCGTCTCGGACAAAGTTAACGGCCTTCTGCACATCGCTTGCCCCCAACGCGCGGATCACGAACCCGGGGTAACGCTCGAACATACTATTCCATGTTGTTCTCGCGTCTTCGTATTCTAGAGTACCTTTATGACAGACACTGCCGCGAAGCGATGAATCAAGAGCATCCAACGCGTCTTGATCCACAATTGCAGTACCACCGTCGAGTGTTCTTATGTCAAACATGCGTATTCCTCCCTATTTTCTGGTCGGGCTTCTTGCAGAGCTGCCTCAGCTAATAGTTACTTCCGTCGCGATATCCCGCGAAGTCGTTGCAACTAATTGAGAATTGAATTCCTGCCTGTCAGGCGAATATCGCTGGATCGATCCGGTCCACGGGCGTTATGACATCGGCAGGAATATTCAGGCGCTCAGCCGCCTTTCTGAGGCTCTCCTCATCAGGGGCCTCGTACAAGCAATATGTTTTGCGCTTATCTGCACTGAGGAACGAAAAAATCCACTCGACGCCGACTTCGTCATTGATTTCTTTGATGTGAATTTTGTCATCATCGCTGACGTTTAATTGCTCGGCAAAGTTTCTTTCAATTATGTACCTAGGCATAAAGTCCCCCAAACAATTCAAGTACTTTAACTCGCTACTCCTTCGAGTTTTGACCTTAGGGAAACCATACTCAATTTCTGCGAAATTGCCAACGCTTCCCCTTCCAGTTGAAACGCCTGTTCCACATCATTCGGACGTCCCCGTCGCCTTAGTGCGGATGCATAAGCTGCCTTGCTGTGCGCAATCCAAGGCGGGCATTTCATGCGGGTGTCTATTTCTATGGCCTTCTGGAACATCGCCTCAGCGGCGTCCCAGTCTTTCAACACCATGCCCAGACTGCCGAGGCGTCGCGCAGCTGCGCCAGTACAAACTGTGGTCGCCCCTGCGGTGATCGTCAATTCTTCGTAGGGGGCCAGTATTCCATAAAGCGCCTTAGCGTGTTCCTGATGCTCAATGGCGACACATATGTCGGCGAGATATGACAATGTCGTTGAATACATGGCGTCAGGAGCAAGGTCGAAGCCATTGGCAGCCATTTCACTCAGTATACGTTCAGAAGCTTCCTTGTATCCCAGTTCGGCAGCAATAAGGCCAAAACCCGGTTTCCACGAAATGTCTTCAGGGCTGTCTTTCATCAGCTGCTTGATCACAGGCGCAACCTCGTGCAGTCGGTTTTGCTCGCGGCGGATGGTAAACATCTGAACCCCGAAGACGCCTTCAACATGTTCCCCATGGGTCTTTCGACCGATCTTCACCGCCTCAGTCGCGTGTTTCTCGGCTTGCTCAAAATCGCCGTCCATAATTGCAACCATGGCGCGTGCGTGCTTCTGAACCCAATAGAGTTGCAGATGATTGTCTTTTTCTGAAATCTCGGTGAGCAAACTCAGAGAATGGTCCATCAACTCGCGGTCGGCCATCTCGGCGCCTACAAACAAGCTCAGAGTTCGGTCCCGCCCTTGATCGATACTACCAAGATGCTCTGCCACACCGTGCATGGCCTCCAGATTTTCACGCCAGTGATGGGCTTCTCTTCCCTTACGCGCAACGAATGGGGCCCCAAAATGCATCATCATGACCGAGAACTGCGATTTATAATCTCCCAGTTTTGCGGCCAACTCCATGGACTGCTGGCCGAAACGCGCACCTTCCGAGAACTGACCGACGAACATGTGGGCGCGTGCAAGTTGGCTCATCAGTCTGCACCGACGGACTTCATCATCATCGGGCAAGTCTTTCAGTGCATTATCGCAGAGATCGATTGCTTCATTGTGCCTTTCGCTGGACATCATGCATGAGTCAGCGAAATGGTTAGCCGCGTCAGCAGCCAATTCCACATCGTGCACCGCCCGCGCCGCATTGGAGGCGTCTTTCAGAACTGCTATCCCTTCAGGCAATTGGCCCAGGCTGTCGTGGCTACGGCCAACAAGGATTTTGCCTTTGATCAATTCTGTTTTGGAGTCTGAGCCAAGTTTTTCAGCAGCTTGCAGCGTTTCTCTGGCGTTCGTCATCGCCTCCTGGCTGGCAGAACGCGCCAACGCCATTTCTGTCGCAATTTGCCATTTTTCGAACGCAGCCCTCCAATCCTCAGCTTCTGAAAGGTGACGGGCGACCAGTTCGGGACGACGCGCGATCTCGGCGGACCTTGTCTCTATCAACGCACGCGCCACATCTGCGTGTTGTTGTTTTCGAGTTGAGCTTAGCATCGACTGATAGGCGGTATCGCGGATAAGGGCGTGACGGAATACGAAATGCCCGCGATTGTGACCGCTTTCGAAGATTATGCCTGTTCGCGAAAGTTCTTCGAGGCATTTGTCGATATCAGAATCTGCAAGACGCATCGCCGCATTCAATATGCTCGGCTCAAACTCTCTGCCAATAACAGACCCTGTAAGCGCGACCTGCTTTGCTTCAGGCGAAACCGCATCAAGACGCGCCATCAACGCGCCTTTTAAGGAAGACGGTATATGTATTTGCCCTTGCTCTCCGGCCTGCACAATCGATCGGGTCAATTCCTCGACGAACAAAGGTACACCGTCGGTCTTTTCAACGATTGTAGCAATCAAGGCAACGTCCGGTTTCTTACCTGTAATGTTCTCGACAAGGTTTGATACATGTGCAGAACCGAACCGGCGCAATACAAGAGATTGAACGTGCGTATCCCCATCGTCTCGAGCCAATTCCCAACCAAACCTGTGAGTTATCAAGATCATAAGAGGAAGATCGGTACAAATCGACTTGAACCTTTCCAACAGGGCTTGTGTCGAAGGATCTATCCAATGAGCATCTTCTACGCACAGAATAACCGGGCGCACGCTTGATCGCACTTGTACGGTGTGGATCAAAGTTTGGATTGTTATGTCGCGCTGCTCCTGCGGTGTCATCTCGAGCACCTTTTGTGCGAGCACACTACGGGGTGCGACCAAAGCCGCGAAGACAGGCAGAACCTGTTCCCAGTCCAGCCCAGGCCGACCTTCAAGCATCTTCCTCACATGATCAGGAATCAGATTGTCATCGAAGTCCGGTTCAACACCTGCATCCTGGGATATTCTTAGGGCAACAGGATGAAAGGGGCTACTGCTAAGATAAGGAGAACAGTTCAGTCGTATGACATCGGATTGGTCGTTTGCGGTGATATCAGCAAGAAATTCCTCTGTAAGTCGCGATTTTCCAATCCCGGGTTCACCGGACAACAGAACAACCTCCCCGTGACCATTCTGAGCACGTTGCCATGATTGCAGTAGTATGCCTTTTTCGTAGTCACGGCCAATCATCGCGCTGGCGGCATCATCGCGGTGTAAAGCTCGAAACCGGCTTTCAGCACTGCGTTCCGACACAACCTTCAACAAAGTACGTGGTTCAGAAAAACCTTTTAGGTCTGCCTTCCCAAGAAGTTTAAATTCGAATATCCGATGCAAAGCTGTCTCGGTTTCCTCCACCGACACAACGACCGAGTTTGGCTCTGCATGTTCCTGAATCCGCGCCGCAAGATTGACGACCGGACCAGTCATAGCCCCTTCCTCATATGTGTTTTCACCGATGGTGTCGCCGACCACGACATCGCCACTCGCAACGCCAAGCCTTACCGACAAGCGCTCTCCGTCCGGTGTATTCAGCTCTCTGACGCGATGAACGGCCTCAAGACCGGCTTTTGTCGCCCGAATTGCATGATCTTCGTAAGCTCTCGGCCAGCCAAAAAACACAAGAAGGCCGTCGCCCAAGTATTTTGCAACGTAGCCACCATATCGACTTACGGCTCCTGCAACGGCATCTTGGTAGTTCTGCAGCAAGTCCCGCATGTCTTCGGGATCAAAACGATTGGTGAGTTCCGTCGAACCGACGAGATCGGCAAACAAGACTGTTACGTGACGCCTTTCTGCGGTGGCTGGTTCATTGTGCCTCCGCTTGAGCAGAACATCACTTTGTGAATAGTCAGAGGTTAGCGCTATTTCGCGAGCTGCTTGTGGAGATGGCGTTGCGTATTGTTGGCCGACTAGCTCGCGAATTGCAGCGAGGATGATTTTTCGGTGACCAAGGCTTACCCCGAGCTCTTTTAAGTCGTCGCCAGACAGTAGTGGCAAAACACGCGCATCAATATCGTTTTCCGCAAAAACATCTGCGTACTGACTCAGGTCGAGATCGTATAACCATTTGTCCATTTCAACCGACATCTTTGGATCATGCTGAGATACGCGGCACTAATCAAGAATACGCTTTCAAAACGAACTGATTGTTCAATGAATAGCACCTGCATTCATTTATCTTCTGATCACCCGACAAATCCGGCTTTTGCAATAGCATACTGGATTTACGTGATTGGCTGCACGCCGTGAAGTTTAGCCTTTGAAGGCAGCTTTGTCCCGCCTCGCCGCCCTCTAGACGCTTTTCAGCAAAGGTTCTGAGCGAGCCCGAAGCAGCCTTTTGTTCAACACGCAATGAATGTCCGTTTCGATCCCTAGTTCCGGATGCTGCACCTTACACAAATAACCCCGAAGCAGCAGAAATCGGACTTTGGGCTTGATACGAACGGTCTCTCAACATGGTATCGAGATGCTGCGGTGCAGCCGCACAGTGGACATTCGCTGGATGTGCTTGGCTAGAAAATACTTGAGAATTGCATATCCGAATACCGGAGTTGTGGCGAGCGGAGCATTGCACCGCTCGCCACAAGTTTATTCTGCCGGTTCAGCAGCAGCTGCGCCTTTCTCGCGAACACCGTCACGATATAGAGCCTTGGCCAGCGAAATGCACATCAGGCCCATCACCATCGTGAAGGGTAAGGCTCCGATGATCATGGCACTTCTAAGTGCCTCCATCGGGTCTGCCCCTCCGCCGGATTTGCCAGCGATCAGAAGTGTGCCGATGACAGCCGTGAGGATGACGCCCCAGACAATCTTGTGCTTGTTGCCGATATTTTGATCTCCGCCGGACATGATGGTGTTCATCACCAGAATCCCCGAGTCGGCAGATGTGACCAAAAACGTCATGATCAAAACAACGCACATGATCGTAATGGCCGACAAGAAGCTTCCGGACAGCATTTCACCCAATGTCACAAACAGTTTTGCTGTATTCGAGGCTCCTATGATCGCTCCATCAGCGCCTCCCGTCAGTTCCAGGTCAATGGCTGTACCGCCCAAGATCGTCATCCACGCGAAGCAGACGAGTGCAGGTGCAAACAGACAGCCTACGATGAACTCGCGCACCGTTCGTCCGCGGGAGATGCGCGCCAGGAACAGTCCGACAAATGGAGAAAACGCGATCCACCATGCCCAGTAGAACGTTGTCCAGCCCGCTTGCCATCCAAACTGGCGCCCTGGTTCACCGGCTGCGTATGCAGCTTGAAGAACCTCTTCCGGCAGGTTGGCGGCGTCGCCTTCGAGCCCTGAACGGAAACTATCGAATGAACCCCATGCGTTGGTTGCACCTGCGCGGAGGGCATCGGCAAATGGTGCAGCTTCTGCCGGCAAAGCGGCGTCAAAGTCCACAGGGGCCTGCGGCCCATAAGCACCGAAACTCAACGATACGAAGTTTATTATGTAATCGACAAACGCAGTTGCGTAGGTGGTCATCGCAAACAGAAACGAACCGAATACGACAAAGGTAAACAGTAGGATCAGCGACAGTACCAGATTGAGGTTCGAGAGGTATTTGACCCCGCGACCAACGCCTGAAACCGCTGAGATGATCGACAATCCCATGATCACGAGAAGCCCCGCGATCAGACCGACCGTACCTGGTGCTGGTGCCTCCCCGCTGAGGTCCATCATCCAGTCCATGCCGGTGATGGCATACATCCCGTCAATGAACTGAGAAACGCCAAACCCGATCGTCACGGATACGCCGAGAATGGTCGCGACGACGCCTAGGACGTCAACGACATGACCCAGGAAGCCATTCATAAGTCGTCCGAAAAGCGGCGTGAGTGCCGAACGGATCGTTAGCGGCATATCCCGTGTGTAAGCATAGTATGCCAGGGATAGACCGGTCACCACATAGATTGCCCAGGCGTGAAAGCCATAGTGGGCAAACGTATAGCGATAGGCCGATTGCAGGGCGTCCTCGGAGTTACCGGCCACTTCGCCTGCTACGACCACAGGGTTGGACCCCCACAGACCAAGCGGTTCCGCGGTTGCGAATACCATGAGGCCAACGCCGAGACCGGCGCCAAACATCATAGAAAACCAAGAGAAGTTCGAGAACTCTGTTCCCTCTCCCGGCCTTCCCATAACGCGTTTTCCGGTCTGCGGTAGTGCCGCAATGACAAAAAGGAAAAACGCGAAAAAGCCGACGATAACGATGTAAAATGCGTTGAAGTCTTCCAGCAGGCTCCAGTTCAGGCTCCCCAAGACTCCGTTGGCATTCGCCGGGAACATCAAAGCCCATATGACCAGTGCGACCATGATGCCCTTCGATAGCAAAGCAATTTCTACGCTGTGCCCCTCATAAAAGCCGGATGCGGCCCTTTTAACTTCGACCGCAGTGAACGGTGGTTTCATAGACATGCGCTTCCTCCCTGAAAGCTGAGTATTCAAGTGCTAGCGGTCGCGCTGTACAAAAACTGTGCACTACCGCCGCTTCTACCGGGCCTAGCGGCCAACCTGGCCTATCCGTCACCCGGTGAACTTCTCGATCCTTTCGAGTATTGCCGTGCTGACTTTCACTCCCTCGACCCGTGCCTTGATGCGATTTTTCTGTCTTCCGTCTCCCGGAAGCCGTGCATTTTCCTGCACGTGAACGGCATCTACTAGCCTTGCGATCAAGGCTGCAAAGCATTCACCAGCCGTGGATGTAGGATCGATGGCGATGAAGAACTGACCTGTCCTAGGAGGTCCGCCAATGGTTCCCGAAAATGGTGATGCATCGATACCAAGCGTTGCACCGGTCAGCGCCGCGGCCATAGTTTCAACCATCAGCGCCGAGCCGACACCCTTGTAACCACCGGAAGGCGCCATCGAGCCTTTCAGACCTACTTCCGGGTCAGTCGTTGGATTGCCTTCGGCGTCCAGGGCCCAGCCTACCGGAATAGGTTTTCCTTCCCGTGCGTGCTTCATTACTTCGCTTTTGGCGATTGTGCTTGCGCTTTGGTCAATCAGGAAGGCTGGTTCACCGTCCTGACCCGGAACCGCGATCGAGAACGGATTGGTGCCTATGACCGGCGTTGCCCCTCCGGACGGCGCGATCGAGGCCGGCGCATTTGTGAAGCCAAGTCCGACGAGGCCTGCGCGCGCCAGCCGCGCCGTATGATATCCAAGAACGCCACAGTTATAGCTGTTTCGGATGGCCAGCGCTGCGATTCCTTGAGCCTTTGCGAGCGGCACCAGACCGTCAAATCCCAGTTCGATTGCCGGGTGGGCAAATCCAGTGGCGGCATCGACTGTAAGGACGGACGGCGCTGGTTTGCCTAGTACGGGAAGCGCTTGCCCATCGACCTTGCCGCACTGAACGTGCTCACAATAAATCGGGATGTACGCCAGCCCGTGGCTGGATATGCCGTCGGCTTCGGTCGCGGCTGTGGCAATAGCCAGGGGACGGGCATTTGACTCGGACGTACCCGCAGCAACCAGAGCGCGAAAACTGAGATCTTCGATTTCGGCAAGAGTCAAAGTTGTTGTTTGCATCGTTTCTTTCGCTTCAGTCATTGTCGGACAATCCAGCGCCAGCGCCCATAAGACGGGACTCATCCGTTGCGGGCGCGTAAGTTCGCCGTGCAAAGGAATTAAGCCGCTTCCACGTCGTCCGGTCCGGGATTGCGCGGCGACAAAGGTCATTGGGTTTGAGGAGTTCGCCGCCAATCGTCGCTGTTGCTTGGTGCGACAACGAAGGGAATTCACCTATGATGCTGACCCGCTGACCATCAGCGTGCAATTCGGCTGTTTCAGCAGTTAACCTTATTGTGGCGCTCAGTTGTTGGGCAATCGAGGCTATGAAAGGTGCGAGCAAGATCGGGCTGACGACATTTCGCAGCTCGATGCCATGACTGCCAAAACCCTGTGCGCGATCAGATATCGCCGCTCCTGCGACTAACGGGCAAACGACCGTTCCTGCTGCGGCCCAATTCTGGCCTTCGATGCTTGGAGAAATTGACGCAATATCTCTGCCGTCCATTTCATCCAGCAAATTGGCAAGCGCAGCGCACCCGTCAATGTTGTGTCGGCAAAGCCAGCGTGTCGCTTTTCCCGCCTCTTCCGCCAGCCCCCAAGGATAGCCTGCACCCCTTGCGGCTTTTTTTGCCGTCGCGTCGATTTCGTTCAAAGAAACGTTCATCCGACTAGCTCCGGGTACACCCAGTCGTCGGCATTCTCTGCGTTGACCTCTTCGGGATAGGGCGCACCAGCATACATGCAAATCCGAACCCATCGATCTGACCTTGGATCGAAATGTGTGGCACCAAAGAACGAAAGCTTGGCGCGCAACATGTCGATGGGCATGACTTCGGCGCTGATCGTATTGTCGCGGATTTCCCCGTAAGGCGCGAAGCGGCTGATTTGAGCACGCCTTACCGAATGTCGGTGCTCTGGGTGCCTCAGAAGGAACTCGTAAATCGGAGTGTCGGCGTCCCAGTTTTCCAGTGCATCAAAGGCCAAAGCCGCATCACGGGCCGGAGCAAGAGGCACCTCATATGGACCGATCGGCTCATCAAAACGCTCTCCAAGCCTCGGTTCCAACTTTTCTTCGGAGACATACCAGGCACGCGCGCAGTGTGGTTTCTCATCCCAGTTGAGATCCAATGACCAGCCAAAACTGCGCTTTAAAAGAGCGCGGACTTCGGCGACTTTCATTGACCCGTCAATCCGGAATGCCGCAGTGTTGCTGTCTGCCATGCAATCGGCAAGCCCGTCCACGAGATTGCTGTAGGGTTCGAGCATCAATGAGGCGACGAGCTCTTGCCCTTCAAGGCTCAGCGTCCGCTCAGCCCAGACAAAAAGCCGATCCCATGCGTTCGGCAGGGCGAAATCTGTGCGCTCAGCGTAATTGCACAAAGCTTTCAGGTCAGTTGAAAGATCGTCCAGTTTGTCGATCTGAACTGGATGTTTCGATGTCCAATGCGCAATAGATACTTCGCTTCGCGCCAGTCGATCTAAGAAAACTTCGATTTCGTCACGCGACGCGGTCCGAACCGATCGAACGCGTGAAATCGCCTCTTCACGTGCCATGATCCAGTTATTGAACAGCACCGGATGGTTGACGATGAACGGAGCCATCCCAAGGCCCGTCGAGTTGCCTATCCCCAAACGGCGTGCAATTGATGGGTCAAGTTCAACAGCATCATCGCCTCCCTTCACCTTCGCCATGTGCTGAACGAGATCGCGAACAAATGTGCGGGTCAGGAAGACAGAGAGCATCTCAACCTGAAATGGTGCACCCAATTCGGGCCGGTCGGCGATATCTTCACGATCTGCGGCTCCGAATTTTCCGGACCCATATACGGCGGTCGTCCGCATCAGATATCCCACGCCATCGATCAGTTTCTGATTGGGTTGCTTGCCAGAGGCGAGGGCATCAACAACATGTGCCCAAAGGCGAACCGAACGGTTGGCGCGCGACAGAGACAATTCGCTTTCGGTGATCCTTCCGGCTTCCTGAAGCGGAACGTTTTGGGACAGTCGCTCGATATCCTGCTGCGTCGGCACTCCATCAAACAGGGCAAAGGTGGCGTCCCATGCTTCTGCAATTACGCGATCAGATCGAAGTTCGTCCGGCAGATCATGGGCAAAGGCCACAAGTGAATAGGAGCGATCAGGGCCAGTCGCGGTATAAACTGCTGTTCCAACGCCCTTTTCGTCGATATCAAATATTGGGCGTGTAAACGACCAAGCCTCATTGGCGAGGCGACGAGTCAGAATGCGCATGAAACTTAGCCGACACTGGTGCAAGGACCCCAGTCTTTTCAGCCGCATAACCCTTGAAGGATCCCGACGTGTGATATGCGTCGCTTCAGACATCACTTTGCGGAGGTCCAAAGTTCTCGCTGAAGAAACGGTACCAATTCCGTCCCATAACTCCGGCGACTTCTTCTTCGTTCATACCTGTTTGACGCAAGCCGGTCCGGATATTTCCGAAATCCCGATTGTCGCGAAACCAGATTGGCATGTCCGGGAATCCCGGATTGGCCGCAGATCCTTCGCCGTAGTCAACTTCCTTGGACCAGCGGCCAACCCGCATCCATTCGACGATGCTGTCGGGCTGATCCTGGCAAAGGTCCGTTCCGACACCAAGATGATCCACGCCGAACTTGTCGGCAGTCCGGGCAATCATCTCGCAAAAGCTTTTAAGCGTGCAGTCGCCCTTGTCCTTCAAATGGTGCGGATACACCGAAAAGCCCAGCATTCCGCCGCTCCGCGTCACGGCCTGGATTACATCATCTCTTTTGTTACGAAGAGCCGGGGCCCAGCTGTGCGGATTGGCATGAGTGATGGCAATTGGACGCTCGGAAATCTCGGCAGCTTCGATAGTTGAACGGTCGGCCGAATGGCTCATATCCACAACCAAACCGACACGGTTCATTTCCTTGATTACCTGTCGACCCATGCGGGTGATGCCGGTATCTTCCGCCTCGTAACATCCGGTCGCAAGCAACGATTGATTGTTATATGTCAACTGCATGAACCGTGCCCCAAGCGTGTGCACAATCTCGATCAGGCCGATGTCATCTTCTATGGGGCTTGGGTTTTGGAACCCGAAGAATATCGCAGTGCGGCCGGTTTCGCGGGCGACGTCGATGTCGCTTGCCCTTAGACCTTTCATGATCAGATCGGGATATGCTTCGAACCAACGGTTCCATTTCTCAAAATTCAGAACCGTTTCGCGAAAGTTTTCGTGATAGGCGATGGTCACGTGAACGGCATCGACACCGCCTTCGCGCAGCTGTCGGAAGATCTTTTCCGACCAGTTGGCGTATTGAAGGCCGTCGATCAGCATCAGAGAGGCTCGCCCGCGTTGACATATGCGGTTTTTACGGTTGTGTAGAACTCTGCCGCAGCCTTGCCCTGTTCCCTCGGTCCATATGAACTGTCCCCTCTGCCGCCAAATGGAACATGGTAGTCGGTGCCTGCTGTGGGCAAGTTCACTGTTACGACGCCGGTACGCGCGTTTCGGCGGAAATGCGTCGCGCGGGCAAGATTGCGGGTGACAATCCCGGAGGACAAACCGAAATTCGTATCGTTTACCGTTGCCAAAGCTTCGTCATAGCTGTCGACTTTGATGACCGCCGCAAGAGGTGCAAACATTTCCTCGCGATTGATGCGCATGTTGTTGTTAGTATTTAGAAAAATACCGGGCGACATATAGTACCCTTCACTCTGCATCTCGAGCCTTTCGCCGCCACACGCCAGTTCCGCTCCTTCGGATTTTCCCAAGTCCACATAAGAAAGGTTTTCGCGCAACTGTTGTTCGCTGACGACCGGTCCCATCTGGGTTCCTTCCTCCAGTGCATGGCCAACTTTCATCGCCTGCGCCCCTGCGACGAGTTTTTCAACGAACGCATCATGAACTGCTGAGTGTACGATCAAGCGAGATGAGGCGGTGCATTTCTGCCCGGTTCCGCCAAAAGCGCCACCAAGCGCCACAGACGCCGCGAGATCCAAATCACCGTCTTCCATCACCGCAAGCGCATTCTTAGACCCCATTTCCATCTGTACTTTGGTGAGGTTCTGAATCGCTGCAGCCCCAATGCCCTTGCCAACCGGCACCGAGCCGGTGAACGAAATGGCATCTACGATCGGGCTTTCTACGAGCCGCTGCCCAACCGAGCGGCCCGAGCCCATGACCAATGAGAACAGACCCTTGGGGATATCCTGTCGTGCAATGATCTCAGTCAGGGCCACCGCCGAAGCAGGAGTCACATTGGCTGGTTTCCAGACGACCGCGTTTCCGTAGCAGAGTGCAGGCGCAATTTTCCACGACGCTGTGGCCGTCGGGAAGTTCCACGGCGAAATCACAGCAACAACGCCAACCGGCTCTCGCCGCACGTCTATCTCTACGCCCGCTCTTACGCTGTCCGCATTTTCGCCAGTCTGGCGAAGACACTCTGCGGCGTAGAACGAAAAGAATTGCCCTGCGCGAAAGACTTCGCCTTTGCCCTCGGCCAGTGGTTTACCTTCTTCGCGACTAAGCAACGTTCCCAGTTCTTCGGAACGCGCCATCAACTCGTTGCCAATGGCCATTAATACAGCCTGTTTGCGTTCAAGGCCGTATGCAGCCCATTCGGCTTGGGCCCGACGGGCTTGATCCAATGTCTTGTCAAGCTGGTCGCTGCTCGCCTGAGCAAACAGGCCGACAAGATCGCTCAGATCCGAAGGGTTGTGGTTTTCAATATCGCTTTCGCCTGCGAGCCACTCGCCTGCAATAAGATTGAGTTTCGTGTTCGACATGCCCGTGCCCAATTCGCTGAAATTGATAAGTCAGGGTGGACTTCGAAGCGATATCAGTCAAACTTAAAGTATTGAACCAAATTTCAGAAAGATTGAAACGTGATCAAGATAGAAATGCTTCGCTGTTTCAGCACTGTTGCCCAAACCGGAAACCTAGCGGACGCAGCCATCAGAATGGGACGCACTCAATCTGCATTATCGATGACCCTGAAGCAGCTCGAAGAGCATCTGGGCCAGCGTCTATTTGAGAATGAACGCAAGAACCGTCTGACGCCCCTGGGACAGGAAGTGTTTCGGCTGGCGCAACAGCAGCTTCGGCAGTTCGACGGAACGATTGATGCCATACAAACTGCGGCCAATGCACCGCAGGGTCTATTGAGAGTTGCTTCGATTCCCTCGGCGTCTGGGCTGGCCCTTCCTGATGCCATCAAGGAAGTGACGGAACGCCATTCATCGCTCCGCGTCGAGTTGCGTGACATGGACACAGGAATGGTCATTGATGCATTGCTTCAAGATCATGCGGACATTGGCATCGTGTCAGGTGTCCCAACACTGAACGGCATTGAATGTTCACCACTCTTTGACGACACGTTCGGATTAATTTGTGGTGTCTCTCATGACCTTGCGTCGCGGCCGACGCCACCAACCATGGAGCAGGTATTCAATGCATCTTTCATCCGCAACAGCTTGTGCGAACTCATCGAAGCACCTGAGGTCAAAGCGGCAATGACAGCAGCGCGAGTAACGGTTCACAACACCCACTCACTGTTAGCAATGGTGCGGGCCGGTGAGTGGGTTACCATTTTGCCTGAGTCTGTTGCCCGCATTTTTCCCGAGAACTTGGCATTTCGACCAATTGCGGGACTGAATGACATTCGCCGTGTATCGCTTTTGACCAGATCCAGAACTCAATTTCCTGCTCTTGTTGAAGAGTTTACAAGTATCCTTCGACAGAGCCGGTGGATTGACGGCTGAGCGTTACTCTGAATTCCAATCTTCGAACCTTAGAGCCTATGAATTTCTGCTGCCGCAACAAAGCACCGGTTTCCTCCCTTGCTGTTATTGGCGATCACAAAGCGCGCCAAGCGGTCATTCGCTGAGACAGCACGATCAAGGGTTGCAAAATAGGGTTCGGTAAGTCGAGTACGAAAGCCCTTGCTTCAGAAGTGGCCACGTCGTGCGGAATTGACGTTTCGAACATGAATCTCGAAGGTCAAATCACGAGCAGAATCCCTCCGTTTGGTCAATACTCCAGGTTGGCAATCTGAACCTGGGTCGAAATTGAATGTACAGAATCGACCTGATTCTTTGCAACGAAAGCGTATCAAGACGGTGTCCGTGTTCATACTACCGCCGATCGCTCGCCTCTGTACCTCTCAATTCAACTTCTTCTGTAAAAACCGATGCAAGATCAAGTCGATAGGTCTACGCCAATTGCTGTAGCCGGGGCATCAAATCCAAGAGTTCCCGTGTGTACGGGTGCTCTGGGGCTGTGAACAACGAGTCCGTCTCCTGAACCTCAACCAGCTTTCCTTGGCGCATCACGCCCACCCGATCACACATCTGACGCACGACCGGGAGATCGTGACTGATAAAGAGCATAGTCAGGCCGAGGTGGTCCTGCAGGTCTTTGAGGATGTTCAGGATTTGCGCCTGAATGGACACATCCAGGGCGCTGGTCGGTTCATCGCAAATCAAAAACCGGGGCTGAGTCGCAAGGGCGCGGGCAATACAAATGCGCTGGCGTTGCCCACCGGAAAATTCATGTGGATACTTACGCCAAGCATCCTTGGCGAGCCCCACCCAATCAAGCAATTCGCGCACACGCGGTTCGATAGCGGACTTGGTCAGGATTTTATGGTGATGGATTGGCTCGGCCACAAGGTCCCCGACTCTCATGCGTGGATTAAGGCTGGAAAAGGGATCCTGAAAGATCATTTGAATCTGGCGGCGATAGGTTTGCAGGGCGTCTGCCCCCATGGCCGTCACATCTTGTCCGTCAAAGATCACGCGGCCATTGTCCACTGGATACAGAGTACCAATCATCCGCGCGACGGTGGATTTACCCGAGCCGCTTTCACCGACGAGGCCAAAAACCTCGCCGTCGCGAATGTCGAAACTGACCTGATCAACGGCCGTAAAGTACTTGCGTTGTGACGGTAGCAGCCCACCCTTCTGCAAGAAGGTCTTAGTGATGTTCTCGACTTCAAGCAGCTTGCCGGATTTTGACAGATCGGTTTTGTCCCAATGTGCGGCCAGATCATCGATCTTGAAGGTTCTTTCTCGCTCACCATAGCTGACCACCGGAAAGCGATCCACTTTGGTGTGAGGTCGTGGCACGGCGGCAATCAGGGATTTGGTGTAGTCATGTGTGGGCGCGCTGAGTATCTGGTCGGTGGTGCCGCTTTCGACCACATGGCCCGAATACATGACTGTGACCGTATCGGTGGTATCGGCGATAACGCCCATGTCGTGCGTTACGAGGATTACGCCTACCTGACGCTCCTTTGCCAGTTCCTTGATCAGGTCCAGCACCTGCGCCTGCACGGACACGTCCAAGGCCGTTGTGGGTTCATCCGCGATCAGGACGCTGGGTTCGGTGCACAGGGCCAAGGCGATCACGACCCGCTGTCGCATTCCGCCGGAAAACTGATGGGGATACTGATCGAACCGATCCGCAGGGTCTGGGATGGAGACGCGATCCAGCAGTGCAATGGCGCGCTTTCTGGCCTCTGACGCAGACAGGCCCAGGTGCAGTTGGATCGTTTCCACCAATTGCTGACCCACTGTAAATAGCGGATTGAGCGAAGTCAGTGGATCCTGAAAGATCATCCCGATCTCTTTGCCCCGGATTCTGCGCTTGTCCTCGGCATCAAGCGCGTCGATCCTGCGACCGTTTAGCCAAACCTCGCCTTCGGACACATGCGCCGGAGGGTCCAGCAGGCCGATCACGGCGTTGCCCGTCATGGATTTGCCAGCGCCACTTTCGCCCACGACTCCCCGGATTTCACCGGGATGCAGGTCGTAGGTCACATGCTCCACCGGTTTGAAAATGCCGTGGCGGGTAGGGATTTCCACTGTAAGGTTGCGGATCGAAAGAACGGGGTCAGTCATTTCAGCCTCGGGTTCAGAACATCGCGCAGCCAGTCGCCCAACAGGTTCACACTCAACGCCAGCGCCAGCAGGGTGCAGGCCGGAAAGAACAGGATCCACCACTCGCCCGAGAACAAAAAGCCCTGCCCGATCCGGATCAACGTACCCAGCGAGGGTTGCGTTGGCGGTGCACCAACGCCCAGAAAGCTGAGTGTTGCCTCGGCAATGATCGCCAGCGCCAATGAGATAGTTGCGATCACCAGCACCGGTGACAGGACATTGGGCAGGATGTGCCGCAGCATTATCGTCAATGGGCTTTGTCCGATAATACGCGCGGCGGCGACGTAATCCTTGTTTTTCTCTACCAGAGTCGCGCCCCTGACTACCCGCGCGAACTGCACCCAGTCGGACAGGCCTATAGCAAGGATTAGCACCCAGATCGCCATCTGGTCGCGATACTCAACGGGTGTGACACCCTTGGCGATACCAAAGATCAGCATGGCCAGAAGGATTGATGGGAAGGTCAGCTGCACATCGGCGGTGCGCATGATGATCGTTTCGGTCCAGCCGCCGAAATACCCCGACAACAGGCCCAGAATGATTCCCAGAACCATCGCGAAAAGAACAGCTGCCACCCCAACGAAAAGTGAGATCCGCATTCCGTAGAGGATTGTCGAGAACACATCACGCCCCTGATCGTCAGTACCCATCAGGAAGCTCTCTCCAGTAAAAGCATTGGGCTCCATTGGCGGCGTGAAGCCGTTCATCAGATTGAGGCTCGACGGATCGAACGGGTTTGTCGGCGCAATCAGTGGCGCAAATAAGGTGGCGAGGATAAGGATCAAAGCAACTGTCGCCGACACCATGGCCACAGACGAACGGCGGAAGGCGTAGAACTGGTCGCTGTCCAGAATGCGTTTCAGATGGCTCATGCGCTGACCCTCAGGCGCGGGTCGATGAAGGCATAGAGGATGTCGACCGCGAGGTTGATGGTAACGAAGATGACCGAGATCATCATCAGGTAAGCTGCCATGACAGGAATATCCACAAACTGGATTGCGTTGATGAACAGAAGGCCAAGGCCTGGCCACTGAAACACTGTCTCGGTGATGATCGCGAAGGCGATGATCGCCCCGAGTTGCAGGCCGATAATCGTAATAACAGGAACCATCGTGTTCTTCAGCGCGTGGCGAAAGTTGATGGTCCTGTCACTCAGACCGCGGGCGCGGGCAAAGCGGATATAGTCTTGTCGGAGCACTTCCAGCATCTCGGACCGAACCAGCCGCATGATCAGGGTCATCTGGTAGAGGCCCAGCGTAATCGCAGGTAGAATCAAGGCTTTGAGACCGCTGCTGGTCAGTAACCCGGTGTTCCACCAGCCCAGATCCACAACCTCTCCGCGTCCGAAGCTGGGCAGCCATCCAAGCTCGACCGAGAAAATGTAGATGAGCAAGATGCCGATCAGGAAGGTGGGCAGGGACACACCGATCAAAGAGGCGGACATGATGAAGTTCGCCGCAAATCCGTCTCGTCGGATCGCTGTGAACACACCCAGGGCAATGCCCAAAACAATGGCAAAAATGGCTGAAACCAGTGCCAATTCCAACGTGGCCGGGGCGCGTTCGGCCAGGATTTCCGCAACCGGCCTGCCTTGGCGGAAACTGACGCCGAAATTTCCCTGCGCTGCTTCCTGCAAGAATTTTACATATTGCACTGGAAATGGCTGATCGAGGCCCAGCTGAGCGCGCAGACGTTCCACGTCTTCCATGGTCCGCTCCTGCCCCAGCATGTTGTCGATAGGGTCGCCAACAAAGCGGAACATGGAAAAGGCGACTAAACCCACGACGAACAGAACCAGCGCCGACTGGGCTACTCGCCTGATAATGTATGACAGCATTTAATTGACCGTGACCCAGCGTAGAAGGAAAAAATTGTCCGGCCGTTGTGTCAGCTCGATATTGCTGCGCGCACCCCAGACCAGTGGCTGGACATAGAGCGGCACATAGGCCACTTCGTCTTGCAGGATACCCGCGACCTCATCCAGCATCGCCTGCCGTTTAGGCTCATCAATCTCGGATTGAATCATCGGCAGCAGTTCGTCCACGCGCGCGTTGGAGTAGCCGCCGAAATTCCACGAACCCAGCTTCTTTTCTTCGTTCGGTGTAGAGGCAAGAAAGCGCACGGGATGTTCGGCATCAAAGGTACCTGGCGACCAGCCTAACAGGTACATGTCAAAATTGTCGGCCCGTAGTTCCGGCCAGTAGTTCTGCACCGGCATCGCGTCGAGCGTCACATTCAATCCAATTTGGGACAGCATGGCGGTGATCGCCTGACAAACGGATTCATCGTTCAGATACCGATTGTTAGAGCACTTAAAGCTGACCTCGGACCCCTCGGCACCGGCCTCGGCCAGCAGCGCTTTCGCACCTTCAGGATCATAGGCATAAGGGACTGCGTTCGCGGCGGAATACCCGCGCATCGCCGGACTGACCAACTGGCTTGCCACTTCGGCGTTCCCACGCATGATGGTTTGCAGAATGGCAGGTGCATTCACCGCCTTGGCAACCGCCTCGCGTACGCGCGCGTCGCTGAAGATGTCGGACCCACCTTGCCCGGCATCGTTTGCACCTTCCTGATGGTCAAAACCCAACATGATAACACGCGCTTCGATGCCCTGAATGACCTTAACATCTGGATTGCCTTGCAACCGTGCGACATCTTGAATGGGCACCGGATTGATGAAGTCCACGTCACCGGACAAGAGTGCCGCCAGAGCTGTCGCCGGGTTCTGGATCGGAACCAGTTCGGCGCGAGTCAGGTTGTGTTCTGCCTCGCCCCACCAGCGCTCAAAGGGTTCCAGAACAGTGCGCAAGCCCGGCTCTCGTGCGGTGATGCGGAAGGCACCGGTGCCATTGGTGTTCAGGGTCGCGTAGTTGCCAGCCTCTTTGTCGGGAAGTGCTGCGTCGTTTGCCTCGGCCCAACCGCTATCCATGATCATCCAATTGGCGATACTGTCCGGAAAGATCGGGTTGGGAGCAGTCGTCATGACATCGACGGTATAGTCGTTGACCTTCACCACCTCGCTGACCGGTGCAAACCAGCTGCGGGTGTCCGAAATCTCGTCCGAGGCGCGTTGATACGAAAAAATCACGTCATCCGCATTAAATTCGGAACCGTCATGAAATGTTACCCCCTCGCGCAGTTTGAACCGCCAGCCTGCGCCGTCCCCTATGGTTTCCCAACTGGTCGCCAGTGCCGGTTCGATGGTCATATCCTTACCCCGCCGAACAAGCCCTTCGTAGACATTGTTCAGAAAACCAAGCACAGGGGCGGAGTTGACCGCGTGAGGATCCATCGTTTGCGGGTCTGTTGTGACGGCAAACGTGAACTCTTCGGCTGCGACAGGGAAGGCAAGCGCTCCCAAAAGCGCGACAGTGGTCAAACGTTTCATGATAGCTCCCACTTTTTTGGTGGCGGGCCTCAGGACGCGAGGCCCGCCACGTTTCTTAGTTCAGGCCGAAATGTTTGACCATTGGCTGATCTTCGGGATCTACGTTGATGTCCAGGTTTTCTGCCATGCCCCAGTTCAACACCTGGTGGTGGATCGGGATATACAGCTGTTCGTCCTGCACCACACGCCAGATCGCAGCGATATCTTCATTGCGCGCGATAAGATCTGTGTTCGACGCCAACGACTTGATTTTGGCGTCCAGTTCATCGTCGTCATAACCAGTGCCGTTCCATGTACCAATGTCGCTTTCGCGGCCATGAACCAGGAAGTTAAAGATGTACTCCGAGTCATAAGTCGGCACGCCCCAGCCGAGCATGTAAAAATCGGTCTTTCCGTCCGTGATCAGCGGGAAATGCTGCGCCTTCGGTTTGGCATCCAGATTTACTGTAATGCCGATCTGACCCAGCATCCCGACAGCGGCCTGACAAATACCTTCATCGTTGATGTAGCGGTCATTGGGGCAGTCCAGACGGATCGAGAAACCTTCGGGATAGCCTGCCTCTGCCAACAGGGCTTTTGCGCCTTCAACATCCGTGCCGCTCTCGGCGTCCATATCGGCGGTCCAGCCGTTAACAAAGGGCGGCGCGATCATTCCAGCAGGTTGCGACTGACCGCGCATGACCACCTGCTTAATGGCATCGCGGTTGATCGCCTTGGACATGGCCTGACGTACACGCACATCCGCAAGGGGGTTCTTGCCATCGACGTTATCTGCTTCGATATCGTCCCCACCCTGGTTCATGCCAAAGAAGATCACCCGGTTCTGCGGCGCTTGTTTGACGACCAGCCCATCCACGCCATTCACCCGGTCCAGATCCTGCACCGGCATATCCTGAAGGAAGTTTACTTCGCCAGACAGCATCGCAGCAACGCGCGTCGCATCGTTCTGGATAGGTGTATAGATGATTTCGCTGATCGCCATCGGGAACTGATCACGACCCCAATAATCCTCGTTCCGCTCCATCACGGTTTTCACGTCTGGCTCACGGCTGACAAGTTTGTAAGGACCCGTGCCATTCACATTGGTGGTCGCAAAAGTAATTTCACCACCTTCAAAATCCTGTACGTCAACTGCGTTGTTCGCTTCGGTCCAGCCTTTGTCCATGATGAACAGATCCGTCAGGTTCGCCGGCAGGATCGGGTTCGGACCATCAGTCACGATCTCGACAGTGTGGTCGTCAACCGCGCGCACCTCGACGATAGAATTGATCAGCTCTTTCATATCCGAGTTCGGCTGTTTAGCGCGATTGATGCTGAACACCACGTCTTCTGCAGTGAAATCGGCGCCGTCGTGGAACTTCACATCCTGACGAAGATTGAACACCCACACATTCGGATCACTCTCGCTCGGAGCCCAATCGGTGGCCAGCGCGGGTTCAAACGCGCCGGAGGTGTCGCGGATAATCAGAGGTTCATACATCTGGTGGCGCACGGTATGCGTGGGCCCTTCGTTTTGCGAGTGCGGGTCAAGCGTCAACGCATCCCCCGAGCGCGCCCAACGCAGGGTTTCTGCATTGGCCAACGACGTCGTTGTCATCAACAGCGCAAGCGCGAGTATTTGTTTGTTCATTATTTTCTCCCAATTTACAGCCGTTTAGCTGCATCGAATTCACGATACTGTGTCGCAAATTTCTGTGAACGTTGTGATTGAGGATAGCATACCAACTGCGAATGCATGTCAATCGTTCAACGCGGTGCTGAGTTGCCAAACGTAGGCGACCTCGGGACTTTTGGAGGGCAGCTACTCTCTAGAAAACATCTCATCAAGTATATACTACTCAATCGAGACCAAAACGAACGGTAAACTCATGCTTCCCCTACGGACAAAAAATCTAGATAGCATTGAGGGGAACCGCGGTTCTCAGAATTTCGACAAATGTCTTGTGTGGATGGCTCCTGCATAGCAAGGCATTTTTGAGATGGTATGCCCCACGACTAGGTCACGGGCACGATAGAGGAACAAACCGCCCTGCTGCTTTTCGGTTTTGATTGCGACAAAGCGCATCGTGCGGCACATGACCGCTTCACAGGTGGCCTCTGCATCGATGGCATCAGACTTTCCACGTTTAACGTAGGCCTTCACATACATTGCTGGCATAAGTCTGATTTCATGGCCAAGTTTCTGAAATCGGTGCGCCCAGTGATGGCCTGATCCAAAGGCCTCCATACCGATGAGACTCGGCTCAAGGTTCTCGAAAAACTGCAAAAGCCGGTACGATACGACAAGCCCAGGTACAAAAAACGCAACCATATCGAGATCATGCTCGATCGGTTGAAGGATTGGCGCCGAGGAGCAACCCGCTACGATAGATGACCGAAAGTGTTCCTGTGAGCCATCGCACTCGCAGCCACCGTCATCCTCTGGCACTAAAACTCAATAAGCCTAGAACCCAAAGCATCTGTTCGGTATGGTCTGACGGATTGACCGCTTCGCGGATTCATTCACCGCTTGCAGCCCGTGCAACCTGGTCAGATTTGAATTTCGGCACTGCGCAGAAAACGGACTTGCAAAGTCTAGCTTTATCTAGTCCCCAATTGCTGGACCAAGTATGTAAATCATCGGGCGAAAAACAAAACCACGGGCGCACCTACATCCGACGTAGATGCGCTTACAACGTTGCATGAATGATTATAGCACGTGAATGTCGAACGGATCGGTAAATCCTTTGATCCTAGTGCTACCAAGTGTCTCCAACACATTAGCCCCTTCCAACAGATCGAGGGTTTCTTGATCAATCAAAATCCGGCTTCCGGTTTTCTGTGTTTCCGCCTCCAGGCGAGCGGCAAGGTTTACGGTGGATCCAATACACGTGTACGTTGCCCGGCTGTCCGTTCCGGCATAGCCAGCGACGACTTCTCCAGTCGCTATTCCGATACCGATCTTTAGGTCACTTTTCCCTTCTGAACGCCGTTCGAGATTTAACAACTCAATCATGTTGTGCATTTCATGCCCTGCCGCCACTGCACTTTGCGCGGAATTGGACATCGGCTGTGGAACTCCGAAAAGAGCCATCAAACCGTCTCCCAACATCAGGCTGACAATTCCGCCATTGCTGGCAACAGCCTCGAACATCAACGTGTAGAAGGTGTTGAGCAGGTCGATTGTTTCCTCGGGAGCGAGATTCTCCGATAGGGTCGTGAAGCCGCGAATATCACAGAAGAGGACCGAAGCGTTGGCACGCTTGCCACCTATCGCAAAGCCAGACTCTTGCAGGTCTTGTGCAACCTCCGTTGTTGCAAAGCGCTCTAGCAGTCGTTTCTGTTCGTCCCTGAGCCTTTTCTTTTCAAGACCGCTGGAGACGCGCGCTCCGAGAAGTGTCTTGTTGACTGGTTTTGGCAGGTAGTCTTCAGCGCCCAATTCAATGCACCGCACGACATTGTCCAGACCCTCAACGGATGACGTCACAATCACCGGCAGATCGCGCAGGTCGGTGTCGGATTTGACGGCCTCCAGAACTTGAAAGCCGTCCATTTCCGGCATTTCGATATCCAGTAGAAGCAAGTCAAACGCCTGGTTAGACAACATCTCCATAGCAACCCGGCCGTTTTCCGCGACCGATACTTGGTGACCCAAGAGCTCTACGCTGCGCGACAAAAGCAAGCGGTTCACCTTGTTGTCGTCGACGATGAGCAAATGGCCAGGGGCGTCAGTCATCAATCAGACTCCGTAAAGCCGCAGCCGCAGTGGTGAGGGCTGTCTCCAACGCCGTCGCATCTTTTAGGTCTCCCCCCTCGGGCAATTCTCCGAGTTCAACTTTCCTGGCCAGTTCGGCAAGAGCCGTCGCACCAAATGTGTTGGCGTTTGACTTGATGGAATGCGCAGCACGCCGGTATCGGTCGGCATCGGCCTCGCCCGCGGCCGCTTTCAATTCGCCTATCATACTGGGCGCTTCGTCGAGAAAGGTGTTTACAAGCTCGGCTGCAAAGTCTTCGCCTGTGGCGTCTTTTAGCTCCATGAAGATTTCATGATTAATTGGGCTGTCTGTCATGGATCACCTTCTTATTCTTGGGGAATTTAACAGGGCTTCAATTAGGACAGGTACGCGGATTGGTTTGGTGATGTAGTCGTCCATCCCTGCATCCAGACACATCTCACGGTCCCCCTGCATTGCGTTCGCGGTCATCGCGATAATGTGAGGACGACTTCCTTCCGAATGCGCTTTGTTGATGCGGCGAGACGCTTCAAGCCCATCCATCTCGGGCATTTGCACATCCATGAAAACGACATCGTATGTTTGCCGGTTTACGCTTTCGACCGCCTCAGCACCATTGCTGGCCAAATCCGCGCGGTAACCCATCTGCTCTAGCAGTCGGAGTGCAAGTTTCTGGTTCACCAAATTATCCTCAGCCAGCAAAATGCGCAGCGGATGTCGCGTCGCCATATCCGGGTCTGTTTGAGGTTTGTCCTGTGGTTTGGACGGCTTTACGCGTACCTTTTCGGTCGCGAACAATGTAACCAGAGTATCGAACAGGTGGGATTGGCGCAGAGGTTTGGCAAGGTTGGCGGCGAAGAGCCCATCTTCTAGGTCTATGTCTCGCGGGCCAAGTGAACTGAAAAGGATGATTGGCAAACCCGGCTTCTTGGCGCAAACCTTCTTGGCAAGCTCTTCTCCATCCATTTCGGGCATATGCATGTCTAGAACGGCCAAATCGAACTCGACGCCTTCTTCAATTATGCTCAGCGCCTCTAGCGGAGATTCACACGTCGTGGTCTGCGTGCCCCATTTCTCGGTTTGAAGAGATAGGATTTTACGATTGGTGGCATTGTCGTCTACCATCAAAATTCGTTTGCCTTCGAGTTCAGGCTGAACGCCGACAAGATTGCGAGAAGACGACTTAACCGGCTTTGCAGGTTTTGCCTGGATCTTGAAAATAAAAGTGGAACCGCTCCCCTCGCCATCGCTTTCAGCCCACATGGTTCCGCCCATAAGTTCGGCGAGGCGTTTCGAGATCGCAAGACCCAGACCAGTGCCGCCATATTTCCTGGTCGTTGAACTATCTGCCTGACTGAAAGACTGAAATAGTCGACTCATGCCTTTTTTGGACAGGCCGATTCCGGTGTCTCGAACTTTGAACGTCAGTTCGAGCATTCCCTGTACCTTGGCAGATTGCTCAACAGACAGAACTACTTCGCCGCTTTCGGTAAACTTCACTGCGTTGGAAAGAAGGTTTAGCAGAATCTGCCGCAATCTCGTTAGATCGGCGCTAATCGCCAGCGGTAGCGCGTCATCGAACTCATAGGCCAAATCGAGTTGTTTCTCGGCAGCCTTGCCGCTGATTAAATCGAGCGCGCTTTCTACGCACTCGCGCAGGTCAAACGGATGGGTTTCGATACCCATCTGTCCGGCCTCAATTTTCGAGAAGTCGAGGATCTCGTTGATGATTCCCAAAAGCGCATCGCCGCTATCGCGGATCGTATTGGCATAGTCACTTTGTTCTGCATCCAACTCTGTGTCCATCAACAGCCCGCTCATCCCGATTACTGCATTCATTGGCGTGCGAATTTCGTGGGACATCGTCGCCAGGAAAGCACTTTTTGCTTCGTTTGCTTCTTCAGCAACCTTTCGCGCCTCTTCGGCCTCGCGGAATAGGCGCACATTTTCGATTGCAATTACCGCCTGGTCTGCAAACGAGTAAGCGAGGTCGATCTCATCTTTGGTGAAAGCACCGGCCGTTTTCCGAGCGTACACCAACACACCCAGACACACAGAGCCTTTCATCAGCGGGAGCAACAGAGCGGCGCGAACGCCGTGCCGATCATACGTAATCTGTTCGAACGGTGAGAGTTCGAGTGTATCCCAATCCGGAAGATGGAGCATCTTCTTCTCATGAAGAACCTGAGCGGGAAAGCTGGACATTGGATCCGGGTCGATAGGGAAACTCTGGTTCCCTTCAAGGGTGGCAACACCGTCTGCACTCACCCGCGCAAGCACCTCGAACGTGTTACCTTGAGCGGTCATAGCTGCAACCATATCAGAGGAAACCAACCGCACACCTGCTTCTGCGATTGCCTCGAAGACTGGCTTGATGTCGTCAGGAGATTGGCTGATCACCCGTAGAATGTCCGCACTCGCAGTCTGACGTGCTAGGGAAGCCTGAGTTTCATTAAACAGGCGAACATTTTCCAGCGCGATGATGGCCTGATCGGCGAAGGACTCGGCAATGGCGACTTCATCTTCGCTAAAAACTTTGGCAGTTTTTCGGATGAATACCAAGGCACCGAAACATTCCGCCCCGCGCATCAGAGGCACTGTCAGCGAAGACTTGAACCCTTTCCTGCGGATGATCTCTTGATCGCGTGGGGGTAGCTCATCGTACCGCCATTCGGGCAAATGCAAGGTCTTGCCGCTCTTGATTGCCTTTGAGGGCAGATTGTCTTCGGGATCAATTGGCAGGCGCTCGTTCCATGTGATTTCTTCGACACCATCAGGTGTCGCGGCGGCGATTTGCCAAAGTTCGGTCTTGTTCGCCTGAATAGCAATCGACAGGTCGCAATCTATGAGGGTTGTCGCCAGCGCGACAATCTTCTCGAAAACCGGTTTGGTATCGGTTGGAGATTCAGAGATTACTCTTAGGACGTCCGCGCTTGCGGTTTGGCGCGCGAGGGCGGTCTGCGTATCGTTGAAGAGCTGCGAGTTCTGAATTGCGATAATCGCCTGCGACGCGAAGGTCTCCAATTGCTTGATTTGTTTCTGGTCAAAAGTCGCGACATTTCGGCTGCCCATGCTGATTGCACCGATTGTATCACCGTCACGTATCAGTGGTACGGAAAGAACAGATCTGTAACCTTCATTGTGAGATCTTAGAACCGGGTCGTAGTTTGGATCCGCCTGTGTATCCTCCACGTAGTCGGCGCGTCCATGAAGAAGCGCCCTTGCAGTTGCCGTTGATTCCCCTGGTTCAAATGGATGCGCCTTTAAAAACTCTGCAAAACTGTCGGGCACATTGTGTCCGGCAAAATAATGGTACTTCCCATCTTCGGGTGTCTTAAGCGCCACGAAGGCATCCTGTAGGCGGCAAATGCGGGACGAAACGGCCAGCAATGCTTCCAGTACAGGCTCCAATGCGTCCGGAGATCGGGAAATAACTTCGAGTACCTCGCTTGTGGCTTTTTGGTACTCTAACGATTCCTCAACTTCCGCGGTTCGGGCTGTCACCTCGTCAAAAAGATGCGCGTTTCCAAGAGCTATTACCGCTTGCGAGGCGAACGTTTCAACCAAAGCTATCTGCTTGTCTGAGAACGCCCCAATTTTCGAATGAGCAAGTGAAATGACGCCGAGCGTGACCCCATCCTTTACAAGCGGAACCCCTAAAGCTGAACGAAATCCGGCACCCAGTGCTTCTTCTTTCCATGCATAATCTGGGTCGTGTTCAAAATCTTCGATGTACACTGTTTTGCCTGTTAGTGCGGCGCGTCCCGTGGTTGTACCCTTGTCTGGAACAAGCACTTGTCGGGTTATTACGTCGTAGTGAGCGGCACCGGAATTGTGAGTCGCAGCTATGTCATAAATTCCGGTTTCTTCATTTAGTAGCGCGACATAAGACGCCTCGGGTTTGCAGATGCGAACTGCAACTTGCAAAATAGCTTTGAGTACTGGATCGAGTTCATTTGGCGAGCGGGAGATCACTCCCAGAACTTCAGATGTGGCAGTTTGATAATCGAGTGCCTCTTCAACCTCTGCTGTGCGTGCTTTGACTTCTTCGAACAACTGAGTGTTGTTGATCGCAATCACAGCCTGAGCCGCAAAAGTCTCCAACAACGAGATTTGCTTTGAATTGAACGGTGAGACTTTGTCGTGGCAGAGAACTATCACGCCGACGACGACTTTGCCTTTGATCAGCGGGACACCTAACAGCGAACGGTATTTTCCGATGCGAGCCGCCTCTTTCCATTCGTATTCTTCAGCTTCGGTATCCTTGTAATAAACTGTTTCTCCTCGTGCTGCTGTTTGGCCAATACCGCTTCCATGACCTGCTGGCACAGGGTTATTCTTTATGAACCTCATGAAATCACTGTCAAATTCCAGCGTAATATCAGTGTGGTAGAGATTATCCTCTGGGTTGAGGATCGAAATTGCAGCGTATTTTGGTTCACAAATCCGGCTTGCAACCCGCAAGATTTCTTCCAGCACCGGCTCAAGCTCGTTCGGAGACCGGGAAATAACCGACAACACGTCAGAAGTGGCAGTCTGGTATTCAAGTGATTGTTCTACTTCGGCCGTCCGTTCCTCGACTTCGTGGAAAAGGTTCGCATTCGTAATGGCGATAGTGGCTTGATCGGCGAATGTTTCGAGTAGTTGAATCTGCTTTGTGGAAAACCCCGAAACCTCGGGTGAACCTAAAGAAATTACACCCACGACCTCGTTGCTTTTTAGCAGCGGAACTCCCAGCAAGGATCTGTATTCACCGACCCCGCTTTCTTCCATCCATGTATAGGACGCATCCGCTTCGACATCCTCGATATAGATTGTGCGTTTTGACAAAATGGCACGCCCGCTTACTCCGCTCTGACTAGGCGAAATAGGGTGAGATTTGACATATTCCGAAAAGGCCGTGTCCTGCGTGAGCGTCGAAAGCACATGGAATAGCTGATCGTCGGGGTTCAGCATCGCAACATAAGCATCCTGCAATTCGCAGATACGCGACGCTTCTTTGAGGATAGCGTCGAGAACGGGTGCCAGCTCGTTGGGTGACGCCGAAATAACCCGCAGCACTTCGGATGTAGAGGTTTGGTATTCCAATGCTTGCGTAACTTCGGCTGTCCGATCCTGCACTTCCCGAAACTGGCGGACGTTTTCCATTGCGATCACGGCTTGAGCTGCGAAGGTTTGGATCAGTGCCACGTCGTCGTCTGAGAAAGGCGCGACTTCACGACGATAGAGAACAATCACCCCTAGACCGGTTCCGTTTTTCATCAACGGAACCGCTAGAACCGAGCGGGCCCCTTCAATCTCAACCATCTGAACCCGTTTTGGATCGCGGTCCCTGACGTAAAGCGGGTCATCCGCGATATCGTCCTGGCGGATGACTTGGCCATCGATCATTGGCCTGATAGCGATCAACTCAGTGCGCGTTAACGGCTCCACAAAACCTTTAAGCGCTTCGTCAAAATCGGTTCTTGCGCCAATATTGGCGGGGATTGTGGCGAGCCCGCGTTCATGATCTGCGATACACAAGAAGGCGAGCGGGGCATTGCACAAACGGCTGGAGTTTTCGAGAATGCTTTGGAAAACAGGTCCTTCGTCGTCACGACTGCGGCTGATGACTTCTAGGATTTCTCGGGAGGCTTTTTCCCGCTCAAGCCGTTCCTGAACTTCGCGAAACTGACGCGTGTTTTCTATCGCTATGACCGCATGTTTGGCGAACTCTTCGATGAGTTGCACGTCGGAGTCAGAAAACGGGCGGACTTCGCGGCGGCTGACCGCGATCGCACCAATCGCCCGGTCGCCTTGTAGCAAAGGGACTGTTACGCGTGATCGAATACCTTCAACTTCGACCATCATGATCGCTGTTGGGTCGCCCGAACGAAAAAAATCCGTTTCAACCAAATCGTCGATGCAAAGAACCTTGCCAGTTCTGATCGCTGTGGCCACGGTTACAGAACCGTCCACAGGCCATTCTTCCCCGATATCAAATTGAGTTTTCTGATGCCCCCAATTCGCGGCCAACCGCCCTTGGGTCCCTGCATCATTGACCAAAACCAGAGCAGCCTGATCTGCGCCACATATCTTTGTGGCCTGCTGAAGCACTGCGTTAAAGACCCGCGCATCATTGTCTCGGCTTTTGCTGATAACACTCAGAACTTCCTGCGTCGCCGCTTGGCGTTCTAACTGGGTGTGCAGCTCTTTCATTTGACGGGTGTTGTCGATTGCGATCACAGCCTGCGCCGCAAAGCCCTTGACCAAAGAAATCTCACTGTCTGTAAAGGGCCGCACTTCACGACGGTAAATCCCAATGACGCCTACGGGATCACCGTCCGCTGACATCAAAGGAACCGTCAGAAACGAGCGGACACCTTCTTCATCAACCAATTGGCGGCGCCAACGATCTCCGTTGATGTAGTGGTCTGTCTGGCGCAAATCGACATTGTGAATGACCCGCGCTTCCCGCACTGCTTCGGCAATCTGTAAATTTGAGTCCAAAGACCAACGATCCACGCCGACTTTATATGTGGCCAATTGATCGCCAAAATGGGCCGCATATTCCAGATGAGTTCCCGCCTCATTTACTAGGCTCAGTGTAGCCACGTCCGTTTCGCAAAGCCGGGCCGTATTTTCCAAGATCGTCTGAAATACCGGTGCTTCATCATCCCGAGACCGAGTGATCGTTTCCAAAACGTCACGCGTGGCACCTTCGCGAGCCAACTGGGCCTGCAACTCACTGAACTGACGGACATTTTCTATCGCGATGACCGCCTGCGCGGCGAAAGTTTCAACCAGTTGCACCTGATCGTCGGTGTATGGCCTCACTTCGTTCCGTGCCAGCATCAGGCACCCAATAGCGCTGCCACCCACCTTTAAAGGGACAAACAGATTGCTCCGGCACCCATGCGTGTCGACAATGAGCTTAAAGCGCTCATCTCCCGATTTATGGAAATCGGTGTCGCCCATGTCGACAACGCGTCTGGTCTCACCGCTGAGAATGGTGTCAGTTACGATGGAATTGCCTGGCTCCATTGTGTATTTGCCGTCGAACCAGAGCTGTTGAATATCCGGGTGCAGATTGACGCTGGCAACCAGTTGCTGAAGGGCATCGCCTTTTTGCCCGAGAACCAGGCCGGCAAAAACGGCATCACAGAGATCTTTTGCCAGTGATACGATCAGGTCGCAGACCGGCTGCACATCGTCCTTGGCCTCAGAGATAGCTTGCATGATCCGCGCGGTTGCTTCGAACCGAGCCTGCTGATCATCCGCGCTGAGCCCCGCTCGTTGCGAAGATGACGACGCTGAATCAGCAGTCTCTCGTGATGCCTTCTTTCCACCCACCTGCGTTCGTGCCCCCACGCAAACTAAAGAAACACACAAGACCGGAGTTTAGAGGGCATACGATAGAAGTCACAGTGTTTCTTTGCAGGTAGTGTTCCATGCGCTTCAGGCGATGACGGTATGGTGTGAACCCGGGCGGATCCGCTGAGCCACAATGAAATCTGATCTATTGCCAATAGAGACTCCTAAATGGCGGCTTTGTTGTGCATCCCAGATTTTTCAAATCTCGCTGTTGAAGGCCCGCTTCGGGCTGACAAACAGCATTGCCTAGTAGGGTGTGCGGCAGGTTCTTTGTTCAAAAGCCTCTATTTCGCAGGCCGAAGTTTTGTAAGCGCGTTCGTTAGCTGTGAGCATCCGCGGGCGCCAAGATCGTCATTCCTACTCGACCTGCTACTGCCATGATCGCCGGAATGTCTGGCGGTCCATCTGGCGCCGGAATATCTGTCGTACCGTCAGGCATTGCTTCCCCAGCTTCAGTAAAGAATGTGTCGTGCATCGCGCCTGGGGCGTTTATGCAAAGTAACCTGCCAGGTCGTTCCCCGGTACATATAAAGGCATGCACTGCGCCGTCCGGAACTTTGACGAAGTCACCACCTTTGACGTTGACTGTCTCCCCATTCAAAAAGAACTCGAATTCACCATCGAGCACATAGAAGCTCTCATCCTCGCCAGCATGATGATTTGGCGGGGCACCGGCTCCCGGCGCCGTCTTTATCTCAACGATTGTGCAACGATCTCCTGTCTCATTGGGAAAGGCGTGAAAGGTCAAAAGGTTCCCAAGAAGATGGTAAATTCGCGGGCGAGGTTCAGTCATTACGGCGACTCCCTTTACTTCAAAAACACTGCCTTTATGATACATATATCTACTTATGAGACAAGTGTAACATAAAGGTTTGAAATTGGCGCCTCGTACAAATCAAATCAACCGAACGCGAGAAGCACTTCTTTCGGCTGCACGTGACCTGATGTCGGAAGGCAAGGAAGTCACTCTGGCAAAAGTCGCTGAACGCGCCAAAACCAGCCGTGCGACGATCTATCGTTACTTTTCTGCCCCAAGTGTCTTAGCTTTGGAAGCGACGCTCGATCTTGAAGTTACTCCAACGTCAGAACTTCTCGAGGGACTGACTAACGTCAGGAGCCGTGTACATGTCGTCGCACGTTACTACCTAGATCTTTCGCGGGCTCATGAGGTGCACTTCCGGCAGTTTCTGGCTGAATCACTCAAGGCATCAATTGAGGATGGAACGGTCAAAATGCGTGGCGCCAGAAGAGTGGCGGCTTTTTCGGAAGCACTGGCACCAGTTCACCCATTGATGGAGCCGAAGGAAATTGAAGACCTGGCGAAGCGATTGTCCATGTCGACGGGCATGGAGCAACTTATTATTCTTGAAGACATTTTGCGTGTGAACGAAGCAACTGGCTACCAACTTCAGAAAGGGTTGGTCGATGCTTTGTTGGATCGATACTTGCCAAAAATTTGACGCAAAATTCAGATGCCGACTTTATCCTCAAATTGCCGGCAAATAGACGCCAGTATAACGTCCACTTCGGGCTGCCTCCGGTCTATCAAACTGGTTGTAAAGAATGGCAATTGTGAGCACAAGTTGAACATTGGAAATTCTGAAAAACGCCTTTCAAGAATTCAGTTTGGCACACCTGCATCAATCAAGCCTTATACAAAGCGCTCCACTTGCTCGCGGTCTCGACCGGAAATCCTTCTTGCATCACTTGCTCGAACGTCCGGAGCAACGGCATGATATGCGTCTAATGCTTTGCCTCTCTCCTCAATGCGACCAGAAAGGTGCAGAGTCACCACCAACTGCGTTCTATAGGTTTGGTTCTCGGGCACCAACGCCAATGCAAGGCGAACCGTGTGTTCTGCACTATCGTAATCTTCACGACAAAAATGGGCAAAATGTGTGCCCATCAGCCAAAGATGAGTGAAAACGTCCTGAGGGCTCAGTGTTTCTGCTCGCTCAACCAGATCTAGGTTCCAGACTCATTGAGTTTCAGAGCCGGAAGGTGACGGCGGCTACGAGTGCGATGACTGATCGGAACACTTTCGGGCATCTATCGTAGCGGGTTGTTCCTCGGTGCCAATCCTTCTACCGGCCGAACATGATCTCGATACGATTGCGTCTTTTGTACCTGCGCTTGTCGTATCGCACCGGCTTTTCGCGAGACTTCCTGCCTAGGATGCGGGTCCGTATCCCTTCGTCTTTCAACGCCTCTCGAAACCAGTCGGCATCGAAAACGCGGTCAGCGATCATCCAATCGGCGGCTGGCAGGTTACTCAGGAGTGCTCTGTTCTACCGAGCTGAAACGGGTCGCACTGGATTACGGGCACGGATGTTTGATTCCAAGTTTCAGTTGGATAACCAATACTAATGGCGAAGGGCATGTACGTGGGCTGCTGGCGCAACATCTCGGGTAGGCGGTGAATGTCCCATGGGCCGTCCTCCATGGGTAATTGAGGCTTGGGTCTTCGGTTGCTGCGTTTTCTCTGGTGGCAGCAGAGAGGCCAAATTGACTGATGCTGCGCCACGTCCAAATGACAAGTTGAATGAAAAATCGGAACCTCTCAAGCAGGTGTTTCCCGCAAATTCTTGTATGGATCGGGAGGCAACGATTGATGCCTCCCGAGTCTTGATTTCTACTGCGACATCCCGCCTTCGGTCGAAATTTGCTCTTCGACATGGCCCTGGTTGGTTATGTCTGATCCCCGTGGAGGATATTCCTTGAACGTAGACAAGTGATTTTGGACGATTTTGGCAGCAGGACCAAATGCCCACATCTTGTTGCCCATCCACCGTGTATACATCCCCGATTCCTCGGCCGCTTTTTCGTAGGGATCGCGGCGCAGGTTGAACAGCAGGGGTGCGTTCAATTCTTCTTTGGGCCCCGCCCAACCTTCGGTTTGTATCGTGAAGTGCGCTTTCCAGTCACCATGACGTACCGCTTGCAAGTCCGGACCTTCGTAGTAGATAATCTCATCCCGGTTGCTGTCGCTGTCACCAGTTAAAAACGACATTTGGTTAAACCCATCCAGATGCACCTGATAGCCCTCGTAGCCTTGGAGCAAGGATCCGGGCAGATCGTCCGGGCCACCAGCGGCGGCAACAAGGGTGGGCATCCAGTCAAGACCGGCAAAGATACCATTGCTCACGGTTCCGGCTGGGACTTTTCCGGGCCAACGAATGATGGCGGGGACGCGGAAACCACCTTCCCAGGTTGTCCCCTTTTCGCCATGGAATGGCGTTGTTCCCCCGTCGGGCCAAGTCATGGTTTCGGGGCCATTATCCGAGGTGAAGACAACAATAGTGTTGTCTGAGACGCCCAGTTCGTCCAACCGAGCCATGACTTTGCCCACGTTGTCATCAAGCTCTTTCATGACCACATCCTGCAAACCGCGCCCGTCACCCAACATGGCTTCGTATTCGGGGCTCAGATGGGTCCAGACATGCGCGCGCGCCGGGGCCATCCAGACAAAGAACGGTGTATCGCTATCGACCGCGCGGTTGATGAAGTCCAGCGTGTGGGCTGTCACCTCGTCGTCCAGCGTCTTTTGCCGCTCGGGTGGAGCCGGACCATCGTCAATGATGCGTTGCTTGCCGACCAGACCCCAGCGTGGGTCCACAGTTTCATCGACTGTATCCGTGGCATAGGCGTGAATGATGTTCCGAGGGCCAAACGTGTCGTTGAATTTCTGATCTTTTGGCCAGTCCGGGTCGGATGTGTATTCCATCGCGTTCAGATGATAGAGCCAGCCCCAATATTCATCAAACCCCTTCACCGTCGGCAGGAATTTGTTCATATCGCCCAGATGGTTCTTGCCGAACTGCCCGGTTGTATAGCCCAGAGACTTTAGCATATTGGCCAGCGTCGGGTCATTTTCATTCAGCCCCTTTTCAGGATCTCCGGGCAAGCCGACTGTGTGCATTCCGGTTCGAACCGGGAATTGTCCGGTGATAAATGCTGATCGCCCAGCAGTGCAGCTTGGCTGAGCATAGTAATCCGTCAAACGCATACCGTCGGCAGCCAGTTGATCAAGATTGGGGGTTTTGATGCTCTTCACGCCCTGATGATAGCTGCCAAGGCTGGCCCAACCAACATCATCGGCCATGATGACAAGAATATTGGGCTGGTCGGTTTCGGCCAAAACCGGCAGGGCACAGACCGAAGCTGTGGCCAGCGTGGCGGAAACCGCAATGGATCGAAGAATGAACATTGTTACCTCTGTGGACGTGGAAGACGATTTCGAAGGATCCATCAGGGATAGCGATTGAGACTTTCTCGCCGCAACAGAGCTTTACCATGATTTCATATTGTGAAAACTAAACCACGAAACCTGAAATGAACTTGACCACATGATGAACGAAAACGCTTTGACCGCCTTTCTCGCATTGGCTGAAACCGGCAGTTTCCAAAACGCAGCCCGTGCGATGGGTGTCTCCAACGCGTCGTTGTCCCGCTATGTCGGGCAGGCTGAGGACCACACGGGACTTGTTTTGTTCCATCGCAGCCGAAACAGCAGCACGTTGACACGCGCGGGGCAGGAGTTTTTGCCAATCGCCCAGGCGTTGCGTGAAGACCTGGACCGCTATGCGACCCGTGTTTCTGGATTGCGCGAAACCGGGCCGGGCACTTTGCTGATCGGTTGCGGGCCGCTCACCACGAGGACCCTGATCCTGCCCGTCTTGCGAGCCGTCCGAAGAACAATGCCTAACCTACGCTTCCGAATTCTAGTGAGCGCCTACGCGCGCCCGCTCGATTTATTGCAGGCAGGGGATTTCGATGTATTCCTTGGTGATCTGACCTACACACCTGAAGCCGAAGATGTCGAGATCATGGTGATGGAGAAACAACCCATCCAGTTCTTGGCGCATCGAGATCATGAGATTCACCAGCGCGGCCCGCAAACCATGGCAGGCATATTCGAATTTCCCTTTGCATCACCGCATCTTCACAAACACTGGAAAGCCACTTTGATAAAGTCACTTGGTGGCGATGCCGGAGCTGTCGAAAAGGTTAATGCCCAGCCGCATATCGAATGCGACGACTACAACCTCTTGACGGGATTGTTGGCAGAGCCTGACTTCATCGTGGGAGGGATGCCGGACACATTCGCAGAGCTGGTCCGTGCAAAGAAAGTCAAACCCGTGTCGATGAAACAGAACCTTGCGTGGAACATTTGCGCGGCGCGTAAGTCGCAGAACACGTCGGATGCGCTTGAATTGTGCTGGAGCGAGCTTGCTAAGTACCGGGCCCGGTGAAGTGAGGCATCTAAAGGTGTCAAGTTGAGACGTTTTTTGTGGCTCATACTAGGTTGTTTACCCTAGGCCAATAAACTTGCCGAAGTTCCGCTTTACAACGAGAGCAGCTTTTGAATGAAAATGCTTGTGCCGCAAACTTTTCGAACGACGAGGGCCAGTGTTGTGCTAAACGCAGTTGTCTTGCGACCTCAGCAAACATCCGAAAGCCGGAAGCCGTACCACTAGAGAATTGTTTTTTCCGGATCATGTTGGCGACCTCGATCCCATTAAGCGTGGCCGAAGCCGGTCTGAACGACTTGAACCCACAAATGTGCCGCACGCGTCGTTTGATAAATCTGTGATCATGTTGTTCAGGTTTTTTGGACCTGATCGTGTGTACTATGGTTGGCCAACCGAACCGCTTCAGGACTCTGTTCACTTCTCGAATGCCCGCTGCATTGGCGCCGCTCTTTCTAAGACGATTTTGTTTGAGATCCAGTTTAACGATCGTGCTTGGGCAAAGAACCTGATCGCTGCTGGACGATTTCGTCGCTCGGACAGCATGAAATCAAAGGTGTTACCCGCTTTGTCGACTGCTTGAAATAGATACGCCCACTAGCCGCGCATACGGAGATAGGTTTCGTCCATGCGCCAGGAATTCTGAGTTGGACGTTTTATTGATTGTGCACCAGCAGTGAGTATTTCACGACCTTCCTATTCAATGTGATGTGGTCAATTCGTACACCACGTTCAGCCATGATATCTTCCAAATCACGATAGGAAACCGTGTACCGCAGAAAGAAGTACACAGCGTACAAATCGGCACCTTTGGGGTAGTGGCAGCCTTTCAAGGAAATCATACTGAAACCTTTTGGAAAACAATACGCGGACAACAAACGTCAAAATTTGCACGCTCGTCAATCCAAACCCAAAATCTGCGACACAACGGTTTTTTTGGCCTTCCGCGACGATTTTTCGAAATACCATTTCACAAAAAAGAAACGGAGCGCAGTGTCCTATTGAGGACCGTACAAATGACGCTATGAGTTTCTAACGTACCGAAAGATTAACGTATTAATCTCCTGATGATGAATTCCGTAGCTTTTCTGATACACTTGCCGCGGTTTCAACGACCGAAGCGGCCAAGGTTTCAAGCTTGTTGTCAGGAAATCTGGCAATGGGTCCAGAGACCGAAACCCCCGCTACGACATTTTCCAGCGAGTCAAAGACAGGCGCAGCGATACAGCGCAGGCCGGGAAATCGCTCTTCATCGTCTATTGCCCATCCACGTTGTCTGGACTTGAGCAATTCGTCTTTAAGCGCTTGTTTGTCCGTAATCGAATTGGGCGTCTGCCGAACCAGTGTGAGAGGGGCCAGCAGCTTTTCAAGCGTGGCCTCGTCCATAAACGCCATTATGGCCTTACCGACACCTGATGTGTGAAAATAAGCGGCAGTTCCATTTTTGATCGAAGCTCGGATCGGGTTTTCGGATTCCACCTGAATAAGGTAGAGCAATTGCCCGCCCTCTTCGATTGCGAGATTTACGGTCTCACCAGTTGCCTTTGACAACTTACGCATCGCAGCTGGTGCGACCTCCAGCAAATTCGACGCTTCTTCAAACGTACTGCCGATCCGATAGGCCTGAGGTCCGATGCGCCATTTGCCCTGTTCCGCATCGTTGACGACCATGCCTCGTTGCTGAAGCGTGGTCAGAAGCCGGTGCGCTGTCGCCGTCGGAATTCCGGTGGTTCTTGCGATGTCCACAAGTGTTGCGCCTCGCGCATCCGCGACAGCGATCAGGACGCGCACCCCACGATCAAGCGCCCCGACAAGTGAACCTGCGGGCTTGTCCTCATTCGCTTTCAGGCGTGGTCGTCCTCGGCGGACAGCAGTCTTTGGTTCGTTCATTTTTGGCGCAATTGTCGTCTAGCATTTAGTGCAAAGATTCTAGCTTGTTCGCAGGCGCAAAAAAATGAAAATATTAAGTTTATATAAAACATGGTGTTACGTGTCTTTTGCCGCCCAGAGTGAAAGAGTTTTCAAAATATTTTGAAAATTCGCGAATCTGGCTTATCGTAGATTTTATCCGCTGGAGGGCGGGTTTGGTGCCAATGCCAAAGGGATATCGGCGGCGGCCCAGTCTAGGGAGGAAACATGACAAAATCTTTGAACCGCAGAAGTTTTCTGCGTGGCTCCGCTGTTGTAGGTGCTGGCGCGCTTGCTGCTCCGGCAGTTCATGCGCAGGAAGGAACAACCCTGAAGATGCAGGCGGCCTGGGGCGGCGGCATCTTTCTTGAAAACGCGCAATCATATGTCGACCGCGTAAATGAAATGTCCGGTGGCAAACTGACGATCGAACTACTGCCTGTAAACTCGGTCGTGAAAACCAGCCAGATGCAGGACGCGGTTCACCGCGGCGTTCTGGACGCGGCGCACTACGTTCCGGCTTATTGGTACTCTAAATCCAAATCTGCGTCACTATTTGGCACCGGTCCCTGCTTTGGCTGGTCCAGTCAAGAAGTTCTGGGCTGGGTGAACTATGGCGGTGGTCAGGAACTGTTCGATGAGTTGATGGGCATCCTGGGCCTCAACGTTGTTTCGTTCTTCAACTCGCCAATGCCCGCGCAGCCGCTGGGTTGGTTCAAGGAGGAAATCACAAGCTCGGATCAGATGAACGGTCTGAAGTACCGTACAGTTGGTCTTGCGGCAGATGTTCTGCTTGAGATGGGCATGTCCGTTGTGCAGCTGCCAGGCGGCGAGATTCAGCCCGCGATGAAATCGGGCCTGATTGATGCGGCGGAATTCAACAACCCGACATCCGATCGCGACTTTGGGATGCAAGATGTGTCCAAACACTATCATCTGGCATCGTTCCACCAGAGCCAGGAGTTCTTCGAGGTCACGTTCAACAAAGACAAGTTCAACGCGCTTGCGCCCGAGCTTCAGGCGATCCTGAAATACGCGTCCGAGGCCGAGAACTCGAATTTCTACTGGAACAACACCAAGCGCTACGCCGATGATCTGGTAACACTGGCTGAAGAGCAGGGTGTCAATGTGTATCGCACGCCGGACAGCGTTATGCAGGCCCAGCTCGAGGCTTGGGATGTTGTGGTCGAAAGGATCTCGAACGAAGATCCGTTCTTTGCCAAGGTCGTCGACAGCCAGAAGGCCTATGCGAAGACTGTCATGAACTACCTCAACCTCAACCAGCCGGACTACAAGCTGGCGTATAAGCACTACTTCGGCTGAGGCCTGACAACTCTTTGAAAACGGAAGGTCGCGCCGGTGCGCGGCTTTCTGAACTGCGGGCGGAACAGGCGAGGAACTGACCTTGATCAAGACAATCCACGCCATCGAAGGGCTAAGCCAATGGGTCGGCAAAGCCTTCGGTTGGTGCATCCTAATACTGACACTTTCGGTGTCCTATGAAGTGTTCGTCCGGTACGTGCTGAACAAGCCGACCGTCTGGGCGTTCGATATGATGGTTCAGATGTATGGCGCCCTGTTCTTGATGGCCGGGGCCTATGCGCTGGCGCAAGACGCGCATGTGCGCGGAGACGTGCTGTACCGCCTGTTCTCGGTCCGCTGGCAGGCGCGGGTCGATTTCGTTCTGTATATTATCTTTTTCTTTCCCGGCATGTTTGCCCTGTTCTGGTACGGCTGGGAAATCGCCAAGGACAGCTGGCGGTATGAAGAAGTCAGCTGGAACAGCCCCGCCAGAATTCAGATATATTTCTTCAAAACCCTGATCCCGGTCGCCGGCGTTTTGCTGATGCTGCAAGGACTTGCCGAGATGGCAAGATGCTGGTTGGCGATGCGAAATGGCGTCTGGCTCGACCGTCTGGATGACGTGCGCGAGACCGAAGACATGCTGATGGAATCAACCGTCGACCGGATTCAGACAACAGGCACCAAGCAAGGAGGTCGCAGCGATGACTGATCCACAAGTCGCCATCCTGATGCTCAGCCTCTTTATTGTGCTGGTGCTGCTGGGCTTTCCGATTGCGTTCACGCTGCTCGCCATGGGCGTCGCGTTCGGGTACTATGCCTATTACCAGTCCGCGCCCGAGAGCATTGCGGACATCTTCAACAACAACATCTTCTACCTGCTGAACCAGAACACCTATTCGGTGATGGAGAATGACACGCTTGTTGCCATCCCCTTGTTCCTGTTCATGGGCTACGTGGTCGAAAGGGCGAATATCGTCGACCGGCTGTTCTTTTCGCTCTACATGGCGGCCCGCAACCTGCCCGGATCGCTGGCGATTGCGGCGCTGCTGACCTGCGCGGTATTCTCGACGGCGTCTGGGATTGTGGGCGCAGTTGTCACCCTGATGGGATTGCTGGCCTATCCGGCAATGGCCAACGCTGGGTATCAGCGCAGTTTTGCCTCGGGCGTGATTTGTGCGGGTGGCACGTTGGGCATCCTGATCCCACCGTCTATCATGTTGATCGTCTACGCCGCCATAGCCGAGCTTTCCCCGCTGCGCCTTTATGCAGCCGCGGTCTTTCCCGGCCTCATGCTGGCGGGTCTCTACATTGTCTACGTCATGGTGCGCGTCTGGCTGAACCCGTCGCTGGCCCCCAAGCCGCAAGGTGATGATGTTCCGCCAAAACGGCAGATCTATATGGATCTCCTGATCTCGTTCGTGCCGTTGACTGTTTTGATCCTGCTGGTGCTTGGTTCTATTCTCGGTGGCCTTGCAACGCCGGCCGAAGCGGCCGCGATGGGCGCGTTGGGCGGGCTTGTTTTGGCGGTGCTTTACCGGTCGCTCACCTGGGACAAGGTCAAGCAAAGCGTCTTCCTCACGGCCAAGGCCACCGCGATGGTGTGCTGGTTGTTCGTGGGCTCGTGGACCTTTGCGTCGATCTTTTCGTATCTCGGCGGGCATGACGTGATTGAGCATTGGGTTGTTGGTATGAACCTTCAGCCCTGGCAGTTCCTGGTGCTTGCGCAGTTGATCATTTTCCTGCTGGGCTGGCCGCTAGAATGGTCCGAGATTCTGATCATCTTCGTGCCGATCTTCCTGCCCATGCTCGAGACGTTTGGCGTCAACCCGTATTTCTTCGCGATGCTGGTGGCTCTGAACTTGCAGACCTCTTTCCTGACACCGCCGATGGCCATGTCGGCCTACTATTTGAAGGGGGTCCTCAAGAACCAGATCCAGCTGATGGAGATCTTCCGAGGTCTGATGCCCTATCTGGCCATCGTGATCCTCTGCATGGTGCTGATGTACCAGTTCCCGGGGATCGCGCTGTGGCTTCCTGACTATCTGTTCGGGGTCTGGGTGCCATGACCAAGCACGATCTGTCATTGTTCTCGGCGGTTCAATCCGCCGAGGGCATTCGGGACGGGCGTATCTTGTCCGAAGCGCTGGTTGAGGACTGTCTCAAACGCATCGAAGAGACTGACGGCACCATCCGCGCCTGGGCTTATCTGGATGCAGGCGTAGCGCTGGATCAGGCGCGTGAGCTGGATCGCATTCGCAAGGCAGGACGGGCGACAGGCCCCTTGCATGGGGTTCCCATTGGGCTGAAGGACATTGTCGACACAAAAGACATGCCCACACAGCGGGGCACACCGATCTTTTCGGGTCGACAGCCGGAGGCAGATGCAAGGCTGGTTGAATGCCTGCGCGAGGCCGGCGCCGTCATCATGGGCAAGACCAAGACGACCGAGCTTGCCTTCATGCATCCGACCGACACCACCAACCCTTTCGACGCGACCAGAACACCGGGGGGGTCGTCCAGCGGATCGGCTGCGGCTGTTGCGGCAAGACATGTGCCTCTGGCCATCGGCACACAGACTGGTGGCTCGGTCATCCGCCCGGCCTCATACTGCGGCGTCTATGGTTTCAAACCCACCCGGGGAATGATCTCGCGGCACGGGGTTTTCAGGACCTCGGTTTCTTTGGACCACGTTGGGGGGTTCGCAAACACGCTGGAAGATATCGCTTTGTTGACAGATGTGGTGACCGGGTATGACCAGCGCGATCCCGCCAGCTTTGCCCGGCCGCGAGCGGATATGCTGTCCGGCGCGCAGGCAGTTGTTCCTGTTGAACCGAGCATTGCCTGGCTCGATTTTCCGTTCAACGACCGCCTTGATGAAGATGCGCTTGAGGGGCTGAACGCCGTTATTGAGGGGCTTGGCGGCCGGGTCGAGCGTTTTTCAGTATCGCCGCAACTGGCCGATCTGATCACCGTTCACAAAACGATCTATGACTTTGAGATTCGCCAGAACATGGCCGAAATCTCGAACGCGCATTGGCCGGAACTCAGCCCCGAGATGCAATCCGCAATAACCCGTGGAGGAGATATCAGCGAAGCCCAATATGAAGACGCCTTGTCCGTCATGGCGTCCGCTCAGGGCTTCTTTGCCGAATATTTCAATGAATTCGACGCAATCCTGGCCCCGGCAGCAACCGGCGAAGCCGTTCCGCTAAGCGCGGGCCACACCGGAGATTCCGTTTTCTGCCTCACCTGGACGCTGGCGGGTTTACCCTGCCTCACGCTGCCATTGTTGGTGGGACGGAACGACTTGCCCATTGGTGTCCAGCTGATCGGCGCGATCGAAGAAGACGACCGGCTTCTTCGGACAGCTTCATGGGTTCAAAGAACCCTCAGAACGCAAGAATAAAAGGGAGAGTAATCCTATGTCACGACTGACAAATATTCTCATGGGCCTCATCGGCATCGGCCTGATGATGGTGTTCGTTCTCGGCCTTGCCCACAGTATCTCCACCGGTTTCGCCGGGTTCTGGGGCGGATTTCCATTCTTGTGTATTGCGGTCTTCGTCATAGCCCTTGCGCTGTACAATTTCTGGGAAGACGCGATCAAAAAGGACTGACTCCATGAGCGATAGACCCGTTCTCTGGCTACCGCGCCGGGTGTCCGATGCCACGATTGCGCGCGCGCGGCAAGGCTATGACGTGATCCTGAACGAGTCCGACACGCCAGGCACGGCGGACGAGATCATCGCCATGAGCGCGAAGGTCGACGCGATGATGCCGTGTCACTCGGAACATTTCTCGGCCGAGGTCGTCTCAAAGCTTGATCCACGGTTGAAGATCGTGGCGAACCATTCAGTGGGTATAGATCATTGTGACCTTTCGGCGCTGGCGGCGAAGGGGATTGTTGTGACAAACACGCCCGACGTCCTGTCGGACGCCACGGCCGAGCTTGCGATGTTGCTGATGCTGGGTGCCGCGCGGCATGCGGTCCGAGGGGACCGCCTGATGCGCACCGGAGCCTGGGACAGCTGGAGCCCGTCTTTCATGGTCGGCAAACAGCTCACCGGCGCTCGGCTTGGGATTGTCGGTATGGGCCGTGTGGGCCGCGCGTTCGCAGAAAAGGCGCGCGGTTTTGATATGGAGGTTCACTATTTCAACCGCACCCGCCTGCCGCCTGAACAAGAGCAAGGCGCGACATACCACGACAGCATCGACACGTTGTTGACGGTCGCGGAATTCCTGTCGCTGCATTGTCCTGCAACACCGGATACTATGAACCTGATTGATGCCGAAAATCTGGCAAAGCTGCCTGACGGCGCAATACTCGTGAATTCGGCGAGGGGTGCGCTTGTTGACGAAGACGCTTTGCTGGGCGCAATTGAAAGCGGAAAGCTGGCTGCCGCCGGGCTTGATTGTTTCAAGACCGAACCGGGTGGAAACCCAAAATTCGCCGCGCATGAAAACATCTTTATGTTGCCGCATATCGGCAGCGCCACAACCAAAACCCGAGACGCGATGGGCTTTCGCGCTTTGGACAATCTGGACGCCTTTTTTGCGGGTCAAACACCGCGAGACCGTTTGTAGTAGAGGATTTAACTAATGGCTAAACTTGCTTTTCTTGGCCTGGGGGTGATGGGCTATCCGATGGCGGGCCACTTGCAGGCCGCAGGCCACGACGTAACGGTTTTCAACCGGACGGCAGCCAAAGCCGATGCCTGGGTTGCCGAACATGGTGGCTCGATGGCGGCAACCCCGCGCGAGGTGGCCGAGGGGGCAGAATTTGTCATGACCTGTGTGGGAAACGATGATGATCTGCGCAGCGTTTGCACCGGTGCAGACGGAGCGTTCTCCGGGATGTCGCAAAGCACCACGCTTGTGGACCACACGACCGTTTCGGCGAAAGTCACACGGGAGTTGTACGCGGCGGCGAAGGATCAGGGCTTGGGCTTTGTGGACGCGCCGATTTCGGGCGGTCAGGCGGGGGCCGAAAACGGTGTCCTTTCGATCATGTGCGGCGGGGATCAGTCTGTATACGATGCAGCCGAGCCGATCATGCAGGTCTATTCGAAAATCTGCCGCCGGATTGGCGAAAGTGGCGCAGGTCAAATGACGAAAATGAGCAACCAGATTGCGATCGCCGGTCTGGTTCAGGGTTTGAGCGAAGCTCTGCATTTCGCCGAGAAAGCGGGTCTGGACGGGCGTGCGGTTGTCGAGGTTATCAGCCAGGGCGCAGCCGGAAGCTGGCAGATGGCCAACAGGTACGAGACGATGCTGGACGACCATTTTGACCACGGGTTTGCCGTGGACTGGATGCGCAAAGATCTGGGGATTTGTCTTGATACTGCAAATGAAACCGGGGCAAGCCTTCCGGTGACTGCACTGGTCGATCAATTCTACAAGGATGTTCAGAAACTTGGTGGCGGTCGCTGGGATACTTCGTCGTTACTTAGAAGACTTCGGGCTCTTGACTAATCAAGTACGCGAGCACGAAGGCGCGGTTCTGTCGCAAACTTTGGCGTGGTTCAATGCCAACGCTTTGATTGCGAGTAATTTTCCGGCGAGCTCTACAAATTGACGGAATCCGTTTTTCAAAGGCCCAAGCTGTCCCTTGCGGATCATGTTGGCGAATTCGACGCGCCCATGCTGTCGGAGTTGCTTGGCCAGATCCCAGTCGATCAAGACATTGGTTCAGTCACTGCCGATGGTGCCCATGACACTTGCAAACGCCAAGCCCCAATTGCCGCGCGCGGTACTCATGCCGTTATAACACCGAACAAAAAACGCCAAGTCGTGGAAACCCACAAACACAGGATCCATCGCTCGGGGCGAGGCAGCTATCTCCGCATCCGGTTCTCGTATCTGGTTGTTTAACCGGATCAGCATTCCAATCATCCTATACAGGCAACTCTACGCCGCTTCCGGTGTCACGGTCTCACGATCTTCTACTGTCTCGACCGGCTTGCGAGTGTTTCGGGGCCCCTGCGGAGCCACTTGACACTGCTCTCCCAGGTGACCTCGAAGCGCATTAATCAGCTGCATGCGTTGCCGAACCAAAAGATCCCGGGCCTGGAATACCATTGCTGCGCGCTGGGTTTCCTCGCTTTCGAATGGGCCGAAACGCATGGTGGGGCGGTTCGCAGCCTCACAGATGGCCTCTGCATCAGAGGTATCGTTTTTCTGTCGATTCACAAACGGTTTCACATACGCTGGTGGAATAAGCCTGATTTCGTGGCCCTGGCGACCAATCTCCAAGCCCCAGTAGCGCGCGCTAGAGCATGCCACCATCGCAACCACGCAACGAAACAGTTGGTTAAAACAAACTCGAATCCCTGACTACGACGTAGCCTGTTGCGCAAAATCGCGTGGCTAATTGCATCCGAACCATGAATATGAATACACTCTTCGCCAGATCCAAGCCAACCATGCTAGTTTCTTACTTAGACGCCTCCGTTCAGGTTGTTGGCAAACCCACAATGGCGTACCGAAACCAGCGGGGGCGTCTACATCATCAGAGTCGCTCATTCGTCACGGACGAAGATCAACGCTTCGGCTTGAATTGGCTCGCCACCCAACACCAGATCAGAATGGTCGTTTGCGTTTAAACTGACCGAAACCACGTTTTCCCCCGGCTTCATCCCGTCGATGTGGAACGCTGTTCCATAGAGTCGAGTGATTTTGCGTCCATTGAGGTATAGATGGGCATGTCCTTCGTTCGGTGTGTTGACTTGGTTGACCAATTCAGGTGCAAAACGGAAATTCTCGACAGCTACGTATACATTCCAACCGGCGAGCGCGTCCTTCTCAACTTTGATCGACACTGCCGGTGCGTTGTCCGGATCAACCTCGACTTGGCTGTGAAGATGGGCGTGGCTATGCGCATCGTCGACAGATGGATCAGCGTCAAAGGTTCTAACCGCAGGTGCGAACAGTATACCGAGAAACAAGCAACCGAGGGTCCAATAGAGGACGTACATCAACTGGATTTCAAGTTTTCTGGGTAGTTTCATCGTAGCCTCCGAAACAGATGTGCGGCTGACGGACCCGACCCGTAGATCAGGCCGCTGCGATCTTGGTTGATCTTCGCGCCGTAATCTTCAGCCGTTGCCCATATCCCAACAGCAGCAGGATCAGTGCGGTGGCAATGATGGGCAGGTGGCCGATCAATTCCTTCAGCGCCTCGTCCTGTTCGTTTTGCAGGATAAAAACGGCGTTAGAGAGCAGCATCAGCCCGGCAACAACCAGAATGTTCAACCGGGTGACAACGCCCAGCACCAGGATAACCCCGAATACAACTTCCATGACCCCGGCAGAAAGAACGAAGAGCCGGTCAGTGAACCAGCCGAAGCCAAGCAGTTGCATGAAATTCCACTGATACTCAGAGAGATATGCCTGGCCGAGCGCGGCACCATGCAGTTTCTCAAAAATGCCAAGCATAATTAGTGAGAGCCCGGTGAAAATCCGCAGCATGTCTACAGAGTATGGCTTCAATTTTGCGCGCAATTCATCCGTCGGAAAGTAATTGAAAAGCAGGAAGAGTGCGATACCAACGACGTTGACATATTCGAACGACCGAATGATGCCGAACTGGATCATCATACCTATGAACAGGATTAGCATCAGGATCGCGGCATGGTGCAGGAAGTGGTTGCTGAGCAAGAGAATCCCGATTCCGGCCTGCAAGAACACCAAAAACATCCCAAACCCGCCCTGAGCCTGCAGGTGAGGGGCGACCAGCGCGCCGTCATACGCGGTCAACAGAAAGGATACACCGGTGAGAATTCGCATCAGCTCCATGACGTCATGGCGAATTTTGGTGTTGGCGACCGGAATCGTCGGTAACCGGGTGTCGAGGAAGATCGCAGTTCCAATCAGGACGGCTGCAATCGCAATCCAGATCAAAACAGCGGGGTCGAACAGAGTATAGGGCTCGAACGTTGCGACCTGAGGGCTGTTGGGATCGACAAACCAACGGACATGCGCTTGTGCAGCCATCGGGGCCATCAGCAGGCCCGCCAACCCAACGAAGCCAAATTTTGGGAGTATTGGTTTCTTGTGGTCAGGACGGGTCACACTCTGGCGGGCAGACCTTTGGATCGTGGCAAGAAGACGATTTTGAACACTTGGCATTTCGCGATCCTTTCGTTTCCCAAGACAGCAGTTGATCTTGATTGACTTAACTTGTAGCGGCAGGCCAAACGCCCCGTCTCATATACCCGAACCATTGGGTGACGTCCGATTGCAGAATGACTGTCGCTGCGATCGCCATCACCATGCCAGGCCAGGTTGCCAATGGCGGCAGGGTGTTTCCCGCAAACAATCCGATCACAAGCACCAGAGTCGGGTTCAGGAACGTGTAGGACATCACACGGGTCGGGCCGATCCGGGTTGTACTCCACTGAAACAGGAAAAATGTGACTATGGTGGTAAAGACGGACAAATAGGTGATGCCTGCCCAAGTGCGTATCGGTATTGCGGTCCAGGACACACTACCAAGGCTGGGCAACGACACCAGCAAAAGCCAGATCGATCCGGTGGCCAATATCCAGAAGGTCATCCGGGCCATCGGCTCTCCGTTGTGCAGGAGTTTGACCAATGTGGTGTAGCCGGCCAGCGCCACGGTGCCTGCAAGAAACAAAAGATCACCCATGCCAATTTGAAGAGCCAGAAGTGCGGTGGGATCGCCCCGGAATACCACCCAAATCGCGCCAATCGCGCCGAGGGGAAGCGCAATTCGTGCGCTTCGCGTCATCCGTTCGCGCAACAGGATCGCCGCGATGCCTGCGGTAATGACGGGGCTTACCGAAAAGATTGCCGCGGTGTTCAGCGGTGTGGTCATTCTCAGGGACGCAAACATACACCAGAAGAACGTGACCAGCAAAAGACTGAGCAGACTGTAGCGCAACAGGTCGCTCAGCCGGGGGCGGGCGATACCGTATCTCCAGCCCACCAGTGGTGCAAAAAGAATGGTCGCAAGGGCAAACCGCACAAAGGTCAGCACAACACTATCGAGACTGTCTGTGATGGCTGCAACCACCGGAAATGACGTTGCGACCAGGAAAGTCGCCAACAGCATCAAGCCGTGGACATGAAGATCGGCTCCGACTTCCCGAGGTTTGACGGTTGGGTTTGGGTGGCGTGACATAGGAACCTCCTATTCTGCGGCAAGTGCGGTGAAGCGCGCCGGAAAGGGTCCGGGGTAAGAGATCTGTTCAAGCGGGTACCGGTTGCTCGGCGCCTCGCGTGCACGCAGATCGTCGGGTAGGCAACTGGCCTCGGCCGCGCGACCGATGGTAATCCCCACCTCTAGGCGGAACCGGTCTGGAAATCCCAGAACTCTGGTCGCGTGTTCGAAATCCAGGCCCGCCATGGCATGCGCGGCATATCCGAGCGCGGTCGCCTGCAGCGCGATTTGCATCCAGGCAGACCCAGAATCAAAGCTGTTATATTTCGAGATCATCTCGGGCCGGTCTTCATCGGCTGGCATCACCTTGTCCGAGATCAGAAAGATCAAAGCCGAAGCTGATCCGGCCCATTGCCGGTTTTCTGTGTCCAGCACCGACAGGAAATCTGACCAATGGTCATCGGTGCGATGGGCATACAAAAACCGCCAAGGCTGGACATTGAATGCCGAGGGTGCCCAACGGCCTGCTTCGAGAATGGTCAGAAGGTCCGCTTTGGGAATGGGTTCTGCGTCATAGGAACGTGGGGACCAGCGATCCAGGAAGAGCGGTTCGATGGGATGGTGGGCAGTTCTGAGAGTTTGCATTTCGGGGCTCCTAGTCATCTACTGGGACGTTCTGTCCTGCCGTGGATGCGTGGCCAAAGTCACCTACGCAGCTTGATGCCTCATGAGATACAGTGATGCACGAAGGTGGAGAATACGCCTATTGATGAACTCATACTTCACTGTTAGTAAACAATTATGGACCGTATGACCGCCCTTACCGTGTTTCGAACCGTGGTCGAGCTTGGCAGTTTCGCAGCTGCGGCGCGCAAGCTGAACTTGTCTCCTGCTGCGATCAGTAAGAATGTTGGCGAGTTGGAGGCGCATCTTTCGGCGCGTCTTATCAATCGCACAACTCGACGGATGAGCCTGACAGAGGCCGGAACGTTGTATTTCGAGCGTGTCGCCCAATTGCTCGACGATCTGGAAGAGGCGGATGCGACCTTGCAGGCTATACAGGATAAGCCTTCGGGAATGTTGCGGGTCAGCGCGCCGGTTACAGTAACGTTGGTCAGCCTGTCGGAAAAAATCCCGAAGTTTCTTGCCCGTTATCCCGATCTGACGCTGGATCTGAGGTTGGACGACCGGCGGGTCAACCTCGTGGAAGAAGGATTTGATGTCGCACTGCGTGGGAGTGACAATCTCGAAGACTCGGGATTGATTGCGCGAAAGCTGATGATCATGGATCACGTCATCTGCGCGGCACCGTCCTATTTCGAACAGTACGGTCGTCCAACCCGGCCCGAGGATCTGGCACAGCACAATTGCATTCAATTCACTCATTCGGACCACGCCACCCAATGGACCTTCGGACAAGGCAGCCGAACCATCAAGGTCCCGGTCCGCGGTCGTTACAAGGTCTCCTCCAGCCTCGCGATCCGAGACGCGTTGTGCTCAGGGTTTGGTATCAGTCTCGTCCCTCGTCTATATGTCGCTGAAGATCTGGCCTCAGGAAGGCTGTGCACGGCCTTGGACGGCTGGACGCCGAACGAAACCGGACTCTACGCCGTTTATCCCTCCCGACGCTACGTGATGCCGAAGGTCCGGGTGTTTCTCGACTTTCTTGTTGAGGAGCTTCAGGGATAGAAGTGACTGCACCTACTCGCTGCTGCATTCGTGTTGAACCGTGCTGGATCGACGGAACGATATATTCGGCAGCCACCTGTGCGTCCTAACCAACAGTACCAAGGTGGGCACGTTTCATCAGGGTATGTTCTGGCTATCGTATGAAGCTGTCCGGATGGGAACTCGCATCCTTCCGGATGCACGTCTATTTCCTGTTTTCACCGATACGTGCCTTTGTCGCCGCTGGTCAGCGGTTAATCGACAACCCATTGCATAGGGGATCAGTCGAATCATCATCGCGTGTAAGACCAGCAGAACCCGGACAACAAAAGTCAGGATGTACCATGCTGCGTTAAAGCACGCTCCTGGTATTCTCTTCTGCGAAATACTGTTTGCGGGTCGCACGGCGAATGTCTTTTACGACCTTCTCACCGTGGCTCTGCTTGGTTCCGGGCTTCTTTCTCATCTCTGCTGCTTGGCAGTTACGATGAGCCAGAAACCCTCTCTTATCAAATCGACCTAGACTGTCCCATTGGCGCTGACATCAGACAATTCCCCGACACAGACGTGTTACAAACGGAACCTCAGGGTTTGCGCCTTTAGTGCCTGGAAATCCACAGGTTGCCGAGAAGTGGTCGCCTCTTCCAACGGCAATGACGATAGGGGCACCTGCCCTATTAACGTGCGACCGCAATCCAGCTTATCCACCGGAAACATCGTTCGCGAACAAAGGGCAAAGTCCGGCAACTAACGATAAAGTCATTAATTAAAGGCACAATCTAGCGCTGATTTTTCTGAACTTTTTTAGACGAGCGACCAGCAACCAAAGGACCGTGACAAAGGTATGCTAGTGCAATCGCTGAAGCCGCATGTAACCGCAATGGGCCATGCGACCGTTCGTGGAGAATGGACGAAACTTACATCAAAGTTAAGGGGCGTGGGTTTGGAGAGGTATTACCTACCTGGAGCACTGGAGCAAGAGATCAGAGCCTTCAGTTACCACTACTATCATCGTCGCCACCACGAAGGTATCGGCAATCTATCACCGACCGATATCTATTTCGATCCCAGCGGCAGCATTCTGCTGGAAAGGAAACAATCAAGAAAGGAACATTGAAACGGCAACTCTTGCTCGATGTCGGTCGCGCGGTAAAAAATCACAATCGATTGGCCAGACCGTCCTAAACGCCGTCAGCTCATTCGGACCACTTTGTTTGATGACTGACAGGCTCAATTTGTTTTCATGAGCAAGATGGGTGGAAAACACCCCCGTCAAGCCAAACTCAAGTCTGGTTTGCTAAGTCAGCTCGGCCAATTCAAGTCATGCGCTCGTTGGGCGGATGTCAGGCCGTTTCGGAAGTAGGCGTCGTAGTATTCGTTCTCGACCCGATGCGTCTGAAGCCAAACGCCCGGTGCGTGAACCGCTTCGCAATGGGCCGGGAATCGCCCGTGTGTTTCGTAAATGTACGTACAGATGTCGCGGGCGCATTCGATGATGTCCTGCTCGTATTCACCCGCTTCTTCCAGATACTTGGCACCAAAATCACCCTTGTAGATTTGGCTGAACAGCGCGTCGTTCTTGTAAATACCGCCGGGACCGAACTTGCCTGCGACAACGGCATCAACGGCCTCGGACATAGACGAGTAATAAGGCGGACATTTACCCTTGATCAGATGCTCTCCGTGACGGCGCAATCCCACCGCATGGGCACGGACATGCTTCATCGCCGCAACCGGTAAAGTATGCCAGCGCAGCAGATCCATCAGCCGCCATTTGGGTGTGACATAGTCAAACCCCAACATCGTACCGAATCTGTCGCTGAACTTCGGATCGCCCATCAGAACCGGTGGAGATATCGCGGCATGAATCCAGCCGCCCAGACCCAGAGCCTCGGTCACAAGAAACAAGTTTTGCACCAGAAGGTCAGCCTCGATCTGTGTGCGCATTTGGCCCAGGACCCCCAACGGAATCTTGATATCCGGGTTCAGAAACCCCTTGTCGATCCACTTTTTGACACCAGCGGGCCGATAAAAATTTCGATCATCCACGATGACCGGCCGCGCCTTGTCAGGCTGCGTCAGAATGTACATCAACGCGTTAATGTACTGGTGCGACAGATCCACCACCGGGAAGAAAATGGTCGAACCCGGAGTGTTTGACAAAAAGCGGTTCGAATCGAGGTAAGCCGGAAAATCACGCATCCCTTCGGGCACGTCGACACGCCGGTCTAGAATTTGCACTTTTGCCTGTTCTGCACGCTCGACCAATACCTCGGGCGTCCAGCTTTCGGTCCCACCTTCAAGAGGTTCAAGCCTGCGCAGAAAGTAGGTACCACTATCATTAATCATAAAGAAATGCGTACCTTGTGCATTGTCCGGGCTACCAGCGGTGCGTCCCTCCATCACAAGGTTCGGCTTCGACATGATCGGATCGCCGCTTTCGTCGTCGAAAAACGGCCGGTCAGGCATGGTCAGGCCTGTAACGCCGGTTGCGGCAATCAGGATCGCCTCTTGCAGCGGTGAAAGTGGCGAGCGTTCATTCTGAGATTCCCAGCTGAGCGAACCGGCGACTACATTCGAACCGCGGCTGACACGCTTAGTTCTGCGGTCCCACAACGTCTGCGCCAACGGGGCATTCAGAAAGGCGTTCAGCCCATTTTGAACTTTGTCCTGCGTCATTTCATTTACCCTCAACCATGTTCCATGGCGCAAAGGCCGTCGCAGTCTTTGGCAGAACCGTTGCAAACTCGGGGAAATGCCGCAGTAAAACGGACTTCATACCGTTTTTCGCCACCCACTCCATCCCGAGCGGTGTATAGATTTCCGGACGGAAGTCAGTGGTCAAAAAGCGGTCGGACTGCAACCTGCGTGATGCCATAAGAATAAAGACACGAAACGCCGTGTCCGAGAATCCAAATCCGTCAGGCGGGGTCTCTCCCAAAAGGCCAATCACCGTATCAACCTTGTTGATGTCGCCATAAAGATCCTTCAGAATTTTATTGGTCTCGGGGTTGGCTGTTAGATCATCCCAGTCGGTCACCGGCGGCATATGCAAGCCCTCGCGGAACGCATTGTATCGCGGAACATGGCGAGCACGGGTGCGGACAATATCCACCACCGACAGATCGATCAGCTCATCAAAACGTTCGAGGTTTTGTAGGGATTTCGGAAAGTTGTGCAATGTGATCGCACCGGGATGGGCAATACCCTGAGAATAAAGACAATCGCGCAGGCCAAGCTCTCGCAATTGCTCGTCAGTCTCTTCGCCCTGAATCTCCAGAAAGCCACGGCGGGCTTTTTCCTTGCCGGATTGAAAATCATAGAAAATGTAATCGTCCGGGATTAATGGATGCATTCGGTAAACCGTCGCAAATTCTTCCGTAAGGGCGTAGCGCCCGGTGTGGTGATCAGGCTCAGTTTCCGGGATACCTTTAAGCGCGTGAACGTCAGTCAACCAGATGCCCAGGCGCGTCAACCACGACTTAGGCGGCCCGTACCAGTTGGTGTTCATTCCAATATCCAGCGCTTCGGTGCCAAGAATGGCTGGTGTCCATTCGACCGTGTGGATCTTCGCGATCAGGGCCGACACGATGAGGCGGGCGGTCTGATACACCCGTTCTTCGTCCATGTTGGGGTATTCGCGCTGCAACTCGTCACAAAGAACATTGTGCTCTCGGGCAAACAACGTGTGCAGGGTCGACAGCCCCAGCCACCAACTTTCGTTAAAGCCGGTCAGCTCAAATCCCTTCACATTCAAAGGCAGGTAGCCGTCTTTGGTCAGCTTTAGCTTGGGTCCGTCACGAAGTTTTTTCGCGGCCTCGGAATTGACGCCATAGACCTGCGAGCCATCCCACCAATGAGAGTTCTCGTTTGCAAACAGGATCGGATCATCTGCCCCTTCTTTCGGGATATTTCCGGCGATGCGCATATTACGTTCCGGCTCTCCGTCCGGGCGGTTCTTCCAATCGGGGTAGCCATCTGGGAGAGGAACGACGTCATCATCTTCGCCCAGTTTGCGCCGCTCGTGCGATACCCAGTCATGGACTTGAAACTGAATCCACGAGGCCGCCAGGATGTTCAGGATTTTGGCAGGGATAAAGGCCTGTCTGTCCATCAGTTTCCGGGCTACCTCAATTGGGTTGGGGCTGCCGTCTGGCTGGGCCTGCGGTGGCATGTTTCTGCCAAAGGTTGCGCCCGCCGCACCCATCGTCGGATCCGACAGATCGTTATATGTGCCGTCATGAGTACGGTAAACGCGATGTTCGGGGGCAGGTTCAGGCGGTACCGCGCGCACGCTTGGCACGGTTTCTTCCGGATCGGTGTCAATGAGATTCTCTTGCCTCAGATCATACCTGAGCGCGTCGAGGTTGAGCAGCTGAACCAAAAGAAACGGAATTTTGTGCCACGGAATCCTGCGGTTAACGGCGCGCAGTACGGATCGCGCGGCCGTTCCGAAGATTCTATTCTGAATCGGAGGCGGTGCGGCCTTGAACCGTTTGCCCTGTCGGTGCGAGGCGGATGCATCATAAGCGGCTTTGCGCGCGCGGTTCAAGTTTCCCAAAGGACGGAATTCTTCCGCTGTATTCCACGGATTGAACCCAAGTTGCTCGATTTTCAGCGCCTCGGCTAGCGCCTGCGGTGACGACAGATCACGCTGAGGCATTACCAATTCCGCCACCTTTGCGGGTGGGCTGACCCGTTCGTCCCATTCATGCGCCGCGTCTTCGATAGGTGTTTGATCCTCCGAAACAAACCGCTGAACGAACAGGTCAAACACCACATCACCATCTGCCTGACGTGTGGCGTATTCTGAAGACAGACGTGACGCGCCAGAGTGGGCACCCTTCACCCCCGGCGCATCCGGTGCCGGTTTGAAAACGTACCGCACCGCTTCGTTTCCCCAGGCAATGGCCCCGCGGCTCCAGTAGCTTTCCAACGCTGCGCTGTCACATTCCCTGAGTGCGGTCCGCACGTTGTCAAGCATCCGGCGTGTTTCAGAGAAGCCCAGAACAAAGCACAGGCGCACCAACCCCACTAGCTTTGACAACCTCCCTCCGGACACCGCATGTGCGAAGACCACGAACTGGCGGGCATTACGCGCGTGGGGAACAGGAAAATTCGTGGCCAGTAAGTCGTGGTCAACGCCGTCAGCATCGCGAACGCGTACTGCCAATCCACGCAGGTCTTTTTCTTCATCGGATTGGGTTTGCGACGATGCGTTGGAAATCCGCACCATCGCGGGATACCGTTTGCCGGGTATCGCGAACCCCACCTCAAGATCCTCTGGCAGGTCGTCGACAAACCGCAATTCAGCGCCTTCAAATGCGGCGATTGCCTTTTTGTGAAAGGCGCGCTCGACCTTGGGCGCTTTGCCAGCCTTTGCAGACTTCTGCTGTGCCGCCATCATCAGTTCGGCAAGCTTTTTGGTCTCTTTCAACTCTGCCTCGGGCGAGCCTCCAACATACACTTCGCGCCATTTCCGTAGGGAATCCGAGCTACCGTCCATGGTGTGGCCTCCTGTCTACAATCCGAACCTTGAACGAATGCCTTGCCAGATCGCGGCCAGCACACCTTCGGGATGGGGTGAATAATTTGGCAGCGCCAGACGTGTAATCCGCGCGTCAATGAGGGTCGGTTTGCCGCTTGCCAGAGCCGCCGCAAACGCCTTCTCGAACTCGTCGAGCTTATTGACCACATATCCATCTGCGCCACAGGATCGGGCGTAGGCGGCGTAGTCCGGATTGTCGAATTCGACGAGCCCTGTTTTGAAGAAAGCAGACAGCTGATACAGCTTGATCAGCTTGAATTCGCTGTCGTTGAAAATGACCCAGACCACTGGAATGTTGTATTGCACGGCCGTCATTAATTCGAACCCGGTCATCAGGTAAGAACCATCGCCAACGGCAGCAACGACCGGGCGATGCATCTCCGCATACTTTACACCTATCGCTCCGCACACCCCGATCCCCATGGGGCCATAGGTTCCTGGTTTTCGGAAATTCTGACCTTCTTTCAGCTCCAGATAGTAACCGGCCCAGGCCGCATGTGCCCCAGCGTCTGCCAAAACAACCCCGCCCGGCGGCAGCATTTTCGATATCTTTTGAACCATTTCGCCCGGATGCAGCTGCTTTTGCGGAGAAATGATGAAGCGCTCGTCATAGTCCTTGGGGCGGTAATCCCTTTCCGGTACTGGGCCGATAGAGGCGTCCAGACGATCAAAGAGCCCTTGCAGACTCTGCTTGGCGTCCCCCAAAACGACGTGATCTGCCTTGTAGAACTTGTCAAATTCACCCGCGTCTACGTTGAGGTGGATCAGGGTCTTATCGTCGAACAATCCGTCGAAAAAGTCGAATGTCGCATGTTGGGCAAAGGAGTTTCCGACCGCCAGCACCACATCCGCATTGTCGAAAAGGTCCCACGCCGCCTTGTGCCCTGAATCGCAGTATAGGCCAATGGCCAATGGGTTTTCCTCTGCGACTATCCCTTTTCCGTCCATTGTCGTCAGCAGCGGGATCTGGAACCGTTCGATGAAAACCTTGGTAACATCATTGGCTCCGGACAGGATCGCGCCAAACCCGGCAAGCATCACAACCGTTTTGTCGGCTTTGATCGCCTGTTCCAGTACGCCCGCAACCCGATCCAGCGAAGCCGGATCAGGGCTTACATCAGTCTGCGGCATGCGCAGAGGTCTGAAATTGGACACTTTGATCTTGGGGTCAGTAATATCCTCTGCAATGGCAACATGCACCGGGCCAGGGCGACCTTCATAGGCGATGTCGATGGCCTTTTGCAGCGTGTCGATTAGATCATCCGGGTCAGTCACAAGAAAATCTGCCGGTTCATCCGTCTGCGGGTCTTTTTTTGTGGCCGCACGAAACATCATCCGCGAATCCGGCGTGCGGGCCAGACCAGAGGTTTCGTTCAGACCACCCCGCCCCTGCCACGCGACCGTCGAATACCCGCTGATCGCCAACAAGGGATAACTGTCGGTCAAAGCCACACACATGCCCGAAATAAGGTTGAAGGCACCTGGACCAGCGGTGGCGAAACACACACCCAGTTTACCGGCGAACATCGCGTGACCGCAGGCCATGAACGACGCGCCCTGCTCGTTTTTTGCAATTACGGGCCTGATCTTTTCCGATGCGTCAAGCGCAAGCATCAGACCGGCTGCATTTTCGCCAGCACCGCCATAGGCAGCGTCTACCTCAATAGTTTCGAGCGCGGCAACAACCGCTTCGTAAACACGCATTCAATACCACCCAACAATTTTTCAACAATATGCTGCGAACATAGCAGAAATTGCCATTCTAAGAAACAGAGAGGACAAAATCTCTCGCATAGATTGCAGGCAGGCTGGAAATTCCAGCTGCGCAATCGAATTCCATGTGCAAATTCGGTTCACGGTTGGGCCTTAGCGCAGGCCTTTTGACATAAGGTCCGGGTTTTGGTCGGCAACGCTTCGAACCACGTCCAACACCTTAGGCAAATTGGTGGTATCGATCCCTTCCGGCTTTTGATCGGTCTCGCTCAGATATTCTAGGAAATGAAGCAGATTGCTCAGCGACTCTCCGTTTTCCGGGTTCACCGACAAGGCATCTGCGAACCATCTTGCCGGATCGCGGTACGGAGAGGAAACATCCTGCGAACAGCAAAGAATGGCATCCGTCACGCCCAACGCATTGCGGTAGTGGGTGTCGGTCGGGGACAGTTCGGCCGCCTCAAGAAACGACACACGCGCGGCCATCCAATCTTCTTCTTCAGAGGCCTGAATAAACCCTACTAACGCATGGGCCAGAGCTCTGATTTCAGGTTCATTGAGGGTCAAATCGTTGTTCAGATAGCGCTCAAACGCGGCCTGTGCCAATTGCACTGTCCCGTCGGACACAGGTGGAAACTCATCGGACATCCGGGTTTGCTGCAATCGCAGAAATCCAAGCGCGCCATTCAGAAAATCAAGCTCGGGCAAGCTGGAGTGGAACACGCGCGAGGCACCGGGGTTCACGCGGATGTACCCTTGGCTGGGGTGTCCCCCGAACATATCGTCAACTTTGATCCAACCTGGCTGGACCCCGATTTCAACGCTGAATGCTCTGGGTTGGCTGGGTTCAAACAGCAGCTCGTCGCTACTAGCCCCAAGATCAGGGCTCCTATAAACCTTGCTGGCTTCGATAAATATCGTGTCGATGCGATTGAACAACTCCTCGGATACTACGCGCGGCGCGAAAGTCACGTCCAGCGCAGGTATCGAAATCGACATCGGGTAGCGAGGCAAGCCGAGCTGAGCTGGCAGGTATTCATCGGCGAAGTTATCAGAAAGCGGCTGCACAGCTTCGTATTGATCCGTCAGACGGCGAAATCCCCTGAGCCTGGACTGAACGAAAATCTGGTCTTCTTCCAGAAAGATGCGGCCCTGCAGGAACACCAAGATCTGGCCCTTGTGCAATGGCTGAGATGCCTCCCCGGTAAGTAACCGGCCTAGAACTTCGTCCGGGTCGCACACGCCTTCCAGGAACATATGCGCGACAACCCCAAGGCTGCCATAGGTGGGCTGATGCCAGCTATCCAGTTTGAAAAGCCAGCTGAACCGCCGCGCCGTCTCCTGCAGTTTTTCTATTCTGTTCCCATCGCCAGACGACGCATCGGCCGAGGTTGCTAGATACTCCAGTGGAACGATGTTGGCTGCGGAATCGTCAAAGATGAATGGGTGCTCACAGGCGGTAAACCCGCCGGCTTGGACGGGTCGAATATCCGACACAATGCTCGCCAGAGACATAAGGGCAACGGAAAGGGCCAACCCTGCACGCGTTGTGGGCGACTTGATTGCCTTATCCATTATTGACCTCCTCCATCGGCTTGCGACGGAAGCGGGTCGACGCAGATACCGCTGTCTTCATTGTCGGTTCTACGGATTTCCTGAAGAATTGGAAGCGTGCTCTGGTCGCTAAAATTGTTCAGCGTCTGCTGATAGACATGGTCCGTCCTTTCGCGGGCGAAATTGCCCAAAGCCTTCCATTCATCTGGCTCCAGTCCAAGGTAATCAGGTCTTGGTCGCGCCGCCTCAAGTGTTCCGATCGCATCGCAGTAGAACGCTCGAGATCGCAACAGCATCGTCTTTTGTTCGTGCAGTTGCACGGTGGACTCAGCTGCCCGTTCATGCCGCAGTCCCAGCGCCAGCGCAGAGAACAGCCGCAACTCGGCATTACCCCTAAACAGCTGATCCAGCCCCGCATCGATCTGGGCCTGCTCGTAAAGCGCTTCGTGATAGCCCTGCATGCGGGGCGGCTGGACATTGTGGAACCCATAGTGCCGCAGAGGAATGACCACATAGGCCACGATGATGTCACCCCCGCTGACTCTGGCACCGACCTCAAGCAGTACCCGCTCGTCGTTCAAAACACCTGTAACGTCGGCATCATAGGTGTTTCGATCCCGCAACTGACGCTGTGGGCAGTAGATCACTTTTGCAAGCGATCCAAGCGACGCGTCGGCCTTGACAAAATGCATTTCGAACGCCGCAAGCAAGGCGCGCCTTTTGCGTTCACTGATCGGGCTGACCATATCCATCGAACCAATCAGCAACTTATCGTTTCTTGCCGTGTCATCCGGGCACCCCTGAAGCCCAGCATGCGCATCCTGACCGAAAAGAAAAACTGCAACAAAGCCAGCCATAACAGCCATGCACATCTTCGAAAGGCTTTTTGTCGCCAATTTGCGAGTCACCAGAACATCCACCATTTTTGCGCCCTTTGGTTTGCTCTTTCGATTTGCGCCAATGCCGCCTTAATTGCCTTTTGAAAATCCGGCTGCGCATCGGCTGGCACCCCTGCATCCGTCAAATCCGCGCTCAGACGTTCCAACGGTGCGGCGGCATCTCGGCAGCCGACGCTGCCGGCGATTTCGGAGATGGCCTTGCGCGTTCCCCACTTGAAAGTTTCGGTCGGGTCATCAATCACGCGAACGATGACCTCGCATGTTTCGACGTTCGTAATCAGTCCAGCCTGTTCCAGCCCCAGCTTTCCCCAACTGACCTGAAACTCGTTACCGTGATCAATGAACTGGACCAGTGGAAAGGCAGCAACACTGCCGAACCCTCCTAGCGCCAGCGCAGTTGCCTTAGACTTTTCCGCGTCATTCTCGAACTCAGCACTGTTAAGTTCGATGATATAAGTCTTCAGCTTGTCGGCAGCGTCCGCTGTAAACTGCGCTCGTTTCAGATCAAGTTCGACGCTTTGAACCAGCAGATAGGCCAAGAAAAAAGCGACCGAAGTCTTAATAAGCGACGAAAAAAGTTCGGTAAACCAGGCGCCAAACCCTCCGCCGCTGGATTCGGCGGGGGCAGCCTGCTTGGCATTCCCTCCGCTGCGGGTGTAGAGAATGAGGGCTTCTGACTTTTCAGAAGCATTTTCCTGATTGTTGGCTCCGTTATCAGCCATCCGTTGGTCAGACATTGCGATCCTGAGACTTAGCCAATCCTATCACAACAAATCAAAATTCAGAAGAATTCTGCCTGATCTCAACTCATTCCAGGCACTTCGGATGCCTGAGCGACGCGGGCGGACCGAACTATGAAAACTACGTTTTCCGGCGGGGCTGGTCGGCGTGCGGTGTCGGAATTCAGAAAATGTGCTAAGGATTTCAGCGGGGTTTTCGGCAATTTACGAGGTCGAACATGTCTAACCGTCGAGTCAAACTGCGATATTTTTCAATTGTTTTACTTCCCGTTCTGATTTTCGGAATTCACAAGCTGATCCAAGATCACCTGATCGCATCAGAACTGGATATCCCGATTGAGATCCTGAGCGATCAGAACGCATGGCTTGAGGCTGTCGGGCGGTACAGGTTTCTGGCCGCCTCGTGGTTTTTTGCGGCACTTGCCGTTCTCGCAGTTGCCGTTCTGGCCCGCAGTTTGGCCCGACCGATGGAAAGGCAAACCAGGGTGGCCACCATCGTCACGACTATGGCCGTCTTTTTGGTGGCGCTGACACCGACAATCCAGCAGTTCGCATCATCCACCACGCCCCGGATATATTATCAGGTCGGCAAAACGGTATTCGAAACGGCTCTGGCTAAAGGGTCGCTGCCGGGCTGCCTGAACGCGAATGAAACCTGGCTGTTGGGCACTTGTGGTGAAAGTCCCGTATTTTCAATGTTCCAACGGGTGCTGGATATCGTCAACGCACTTGCGGGGCTGTCCGTCGGGGCGTTGATTGCCGGCATGATCCTGTGTCTTGCCTCCAGCGACAGCAATGATATCGAAGAGAGGGCCGAAGAGCTGGCCGCCAACATGCACCAGATGCGCCAGCAGTTGTATCTTTCCAGCCTCATTCTGACATTCGGCATGTTCTTCGCCACAAGCTGGATGTATTGGCCCATGCCCTTGATTGCGGACAGCGGAAAGGCTGCCTACGGTTCGTTGGTCAAGGCGTCTGCTTTGTTCACAGGAACATATTTCTGCCTGCTGATGCTCAGCTTCTTTCTTCCGGTCGCTTTGGTTCTCGACAGCCGCGTCAAAAGGCTGGCAGAGCAAGCACGAGGGTGCGCGAAAACCGAAGACACGTTTGATATCGCTGATTGGAAAACCACTCATGGCCTCAAGGAAGGCACGGGCGAGGTTCTGCGTGCCGGGTTTGCCCTGGTCGCTCCGATCCTTGCTTCGTTTGCTGGGGGCATTTCACCGTTGGCAATTTAAGTAAACGCGGGCACAACCGGTTTCATTTGCACCAAAATCTGTAAACAGTCCACTCAAATGGGATGGACTGCTCCAAAGCGGGAAACTGCCTATTTTTCCCTGTCAGCTTTCAGTTTTACCGATATTCTGCTAGTATTTATGCGGACCGAAAGAACCCAGCTCGGTCTGTTTTCATACAAGGAAGTCGTTCGGTTTAAGTAATTTCGTCGCAGATATCCGCTTCTATTTTGAGATGAAATCTTTGAAGCAATCGGATGGCTTCGCCGCTTAGCGAGGTAATCTGAAATGCTTTTCACTCTCGGTCACGGCCAAAAAATAATTCTTTCTACACAAGCTGCTCCCGGAGCAATGGCAGGTCTGGCACCGTCGGTGCGTACCGATGCCGTATCCTATGCCCAAGCTACGGCAAACGTGCCGGCAACAGTCCCCGCAGGGGCCATGGCCATGCCGCAGGATGGCACAACGCCAGGCGGTCCCTTTGCATATATGTTTCCCAACTCGCCCGAAACTCAGACCGATAGTACAACAATTGCCAAATTGGACGCGCTGGCGGATTCCATGGTCGAAGCCGACAATGACCCACCGCACGCAGACAGTAATATTCCCCCGGTGTTTACATACCTTGGGCAGTTTATCGACCACGATATAACAGCAAACGCAGACCCTTCGGGGGATCAGTCTATTATCGAACCGCCTGCCGGGGAAACACTGGATCCCTTGCCCAGAAGCACCGTGACGTCATCCCTGCTGAACCTGCGCAAAGGGTCTTTGGGCCTCGACAGCCTTTATGGTGACGGACCGGATGACGGGCCGACTGCGGTCAAGCTGAAGGACGCCATGCGGTCGCCCGGATTTCCGGCCATGATGCGTCTCGACGTGCCCACTGATGTCGGCGGTCGACCCCCGCTGCCTGAGGATGACGCCTGCGATCTGCTTCGGCTTGGCACATTGCTGGATCAGGGAACGTTACAGGAAAACGATATTCTCGGAACTCCGATCGAAAGCGCCTTCGCGCAAAATGGTGTGATCAATCGGCGCGCAGCAGTTATCGGAGACGCACGGAATGACGAGAACCTTCTGGTTGCGCAACTCCATGCCGCTTTCCTTCGGTTCCACAACCGCGTTGTCGTCTGGTTGAGGGGTCAACCCGGTGCGCCTACCGGTGAAGAGGCTGTCTTCGACGAAGCCAAAAAGCTGACGCGCTGGCACTATCAATGGCTAGTAATAAACATCTACTTGAACAAGGTGTGCGACCCTGCCACGGTCGCCGACGTCATCGCAAACAATGCGGCAAGCTATGCGACCTTTTTCGATCGCGTTAAGTCCGAAAACGGCGGTGCTCTGCCTGCCGAACACCTGCCACTGCCATTGGAGTTTTCTGTGGCTGCTTTCCGCTTCGGCCACTCGATGGTACGCGGAGCTTACGATCACAATCGGTTCTTTGGGCGTGGACCGTCACCGATATTGCCGCAAGCAGGCTTCGACCTGCTGTTCGCATTTACCGGAGGCGGGGGGCTCGGCGACAATCCTACGCTGCCAACGAACTGGATCATCGAGTGGGACCGGTTCACGCTCGACAATCCAAACGAGTCCGACCACGTCGCGCGTAAGATCGACACGCAGCTGGCACCGCCGCTTGCCGATATGCGCAACGAACCCTCTGGTGTCTTCAAACATCTTGCCCGTCGAAATCTGCGGCGTGGTCATCGATTGAACCTGCCCTCGGCTCAGGCCTGTACCGCGGAACTCAACACTGGCAGCTATGGCAACATCACTCCGCTAACTACGGCGGAGTTGACCTCTGGCGACACCGGACAGGCCGTTTTGGATGGAGGTTTCGAAAACGAAACGCCCCTTTGGTTCTATGTCCTGCGCGAAGCCGAGGTTCAGGCCGATGGTGCCCATCTGGGCCAATTGGGCAGCCGCATTGTCGCCGAAACACTGGTCGGCCTGACCCTGTGTGATCCTTCGTCCTACTGGCACCAATCCGGCTCCGACAATGGGCGTTGGCACCCTCAAGACGGAGCCAAACCGGACGGGATTGTCGTGGATGATATCCCCGCAATGATCCGTGCTGCGCTCTGGATGTAAGGAGAACCCAATGCCCAATAGCACCCTGCCCGGCCCTGTTCAAACCGACGAGTTGCGCCGTATGCTTTTTGATCCTTCCGTTTCGGAAGAAGACCTGGCGGCCTATATGATGCTCGATCCATCAGCCAGTCGGCCTTTCGCTCCGGTCGTGCGGGTGAACCCGGCGCTGATCCAGCCCCCGCCCAGTGGTAGCGGTCTGAACAGCGCCATGCAGGGTGCATTGGCTCTTGGTGGGTTGAATGACGTGTCTCGGGCACGCAGACGTCAAGCCTACCGGGCAAAGGTTGCAGCCGGGTGGAATGGGCTGAAGGTAGTGTCTGAAGGCGACAGCTGGTTTCAATACCCTTTCCTGCTGCAGGACGTCATCGACCATCTGTCTCGGAAGCACGCCATCCTGAGCCTCGGCGCCGCAGGAGACACGTTGGATGATGTATCTGCGCAAAATGAGCTGGTCACGGCGGTGTTGGCGGAACGACCGCATGTCGTACTTCTCAGCGGTGGCGGCAATGATCTTGTTGGTGGCGGCAACCTTGCCGCCATCGTCCAAACCTTCACGCCTGGTTTGGATGCAGAAGGCCACATCACGGACGCTTTCGACCGGATATTGGCCGATGTGAAGCAGCATATGCGAAACATCACAAACAACTTGGCGGCGGCGGCCCCAGGCACGCCGATTGTGACGCATACCTATGATCACGCTATTCCGAACAATGGCCGCTGGCTGGGTCGCCCCTTAAACTCACGCGGTATCACCGACAAGGGACTGCAGCGTGAAATCGTGCGCATCCTGATCGACCGTTGGGCCGATGCATTGTTTAGCCTCGCCAAGGAACCAAGCCTCTCCGGGAAACTCCACGTCGTAGATTGTCGCGGCACCGTGCCTGATTCCGGTTGGGAAGATGAGCTTCATCCAAATTCCAACTCGTTCGGTAAGGTCGCACAGAAATTCCAGACGGTCATCAAACGGGTAACCGCCGGCGCACAACCCGCGCACGCGCTCGGTGCGATGGGAACGCTTCGGCGTCCAACTTCGGAGGAAAACGTACTGGCCGAAACCGTTCTTTCCCTCGCTGGCCAATTCGACGATTCTATCCTGTTGTCTGAGATTGGGCGCCGTGCGTCGCTGGAACGGGCGGTGCCTGCAGGTGCGGCAATGGCCATGCAACGCGATGTCGCCAATGTGCCCGAATCCAGCCTGTCCGGTGGGTATCCAACACTTCGCCGACTGGGTGCCAGAATTCTCGGGCGGGCACATCGAGAGTTACACGGTTTGCTGTGTGGAACCGACGATGCCGACAAGGAAGACCGTGAAGCGCTGCGAGATGCATTCAACATCGGTCAGGGCGCACTGGCCGCAGCGATTGCGGGCCTGCTTGCCAGCGGTCCGTTGGGTCTGACAGCCTTTGTCGCGGCCCCTGTCGCAGCGATTATCGTGCGCCGATTCCTGGCCCCCAGTTGGGAAGAAACCTGCATGTTGTGGGGAGAGAAGCTGAAAGGCGGAGGCACGGCGCAAGCCAGCCTCAATATCGCTCAGCGCGGTATCCAGACCGCGGAAACCAACCCTGACCGATTTTGTGCCGCCTTTATGAGAAACGAAGACCCAAGCGAAGCGGAAACACTCCAAGGTTCAAAGGCGGCCTTGCTGAACAGCGCGAAATGGCCCTTTAACTCAAAGATCAAAGTGCGGTTCCTTGAAGGAACGGATCACCTGAAAGCCCGGGTTGAACATTATGCTCAGCTCTGGGTTTCGGATGACATGGCCGCCCTGACATTTGAATTCGTCACCGACGGCGACGCGGATATCAGGATTTCGTTCATGCAGGGTGCGGGCTCTTGGTCCCTAGTGGGGACCGAGTGCTTTACGGAGCCCGATCAGACAAAACCCACTATGAATTTTGGCTGGCTGACAGACCAGTCCAGAGAGGAAGAAATTCGCGAGGTAGTGTTACACGAATTCGGGCATGCCCTTGGACTGATCCACGAGCATCAGAACCCCGATGGGGGGATCCAATGGGACGAAGCAGTTGTTCTACAGGAACTTTCCGGTGCGCCGAATTTCTGGGATGAGGCCACGATCCGGCGCAACGTTCTGGATCACTATGATCCGGCAACCCTGACCCTTACCGAAATCGATCCGCACTCGATCATGATGTACCCTATACCCAATAAATGGACGATGGGGAACTTCGAAACCGGGTTCAATTCGGATTTCAGCCCGTCAGATCGCGAACTGATCCGACGCGCCTATCCGTCTATCTGAGGTCTGCGAATAATGGCCCAGAATGACATGGCGCTGGTGATCGCGATCAAGCGATACCCCAGCTTTGGGGGAAATGCCTCGTCGGGCTCACGGGATCTCAAAGGCCCGGTAAATGACGCATCCGCGTTTGTGGACTGGCTGAAATCACAGCAGATTCCGAACAAAAACATCTTTGAAATAACCTCTGACGATTTTCCCGATACAGGGCCCGTTGGCCCCTCATTGGTGGACCTGACCAAAAAGCTAGACGATCTAGTAAAGGTCGCCAAGGAACCGCCTGCCAAAGAGCGCCTGTACATCTACGTCAGCGGTCATGGCTATGGACGGCGGCGGACCGAAGGCGGGCTCTACCTTGCCGACGCCACGCCGGACAATCTGAACAATCTGTTTGTCACCGACTATTTTCACTGGTTCTTGGATGCGGCCCGCTTCAAGGAATGCGTCCTGTTCTACGACGCGTGTATGGATCAAGGGAGATTGGCTTCCCCCGCGCCGATCCATTGGCGGCGCGAAGTCGACCGGGTTAGCCACAACATCAAGGCGGTTGGTGTTTATGCGGCCAGGTTCGCAGGGCGCGCAGTGGAACGAACTATGGCAAACGGCAAGGACCACGGCGCGTTTTCATTTGCGTTGAAAATGGCGTTGGACGGGGCGGCGGCGGTTGACGACGGTTTGGGCAACCGAGTTATCACCAGCGAAAGCCTGCGAGACTACCTTATCGCAACAATGCAAAAGCTGATGACGGACGAACAGCGCCAGCATCCTCTGGTGTCAACGGAACCCGATTTTGGTCCGTTTGACTCGGTCACGCTGGTTAAAAACGCCCCGCTGTTTCAGAAATCTGTCCAGATCCTGTTGCCCGACCCGATGGTCGGCAAAACACTGTTTCTGGTAAATGCCAAACTTGAGGAAGAGGGTCAGTTAAACGTTATCGAAGAAAGGATCACGCTGGACCTTTCGCCGGGATTGTACGTGCTTTCCGACAATGCCGGATGGGAAAGCGCGTTTGAGTTTACCGGAGCAGAAACCGAAATAAATTTGCGGGAGGCAGGGTAAGAGCAATGCCGAAACTGAGTGTACGCGCCGCAGATGAAACCACCGAGATCTTCGTGATTGCGGCAGATTTCGCCCTGTGTGGTCGCGGTGCGCGACAGTTGAATCAGGATCTGGTGGCGGGCATATACAAGGTACGTGCGGTTTCCGGTCGGAGTGAATGGCAAAAGGTCATTGTCCTGCGCGAGGATACCATCCTCGATGTACCAAGGATCGAGTTTGGATCCGCCGCACCGCTGGCCAGCACGAACAGAACACACGAAACGCATATGTATGCAGCCGAACAGGCCGTACCACCGGAACAGAGCACTGTCGATGCAGCTCCGGCCATTGCACTGTCTTTGGGCCGGCGGCGCGCGCCCGTCCACAACGGATCTCTTGTCTTCATGGCCCGTTGGTGGACACCGTGGAGCGACTTTGGACCGATGAACTTGGACAATCCGGCAGAAGGGGCAATCTTGCGTACGGGCGGTGGCAGGGGTCTGCTGCCTCTGGACCTGTCGACAGAAGAAGGCGTCCGAACGGGTCCCACGCGTGCTGGGCCCCGAGTTGCACCCGAAGCGACGTGGTTCTCGGGTGATCTGTCCTCGGACCGATACTCCGGTGCTTCTTTGAACGTAGCACCTGGTATGTATTCCCTGTCTTTGTCCGACGGCGAAAGCAAGATCGAGCAGATGATCACCATCTTGCCCGGCTGGCGTACCCATGTTTTCGCCCTGTACGAGCCACCGATCGAGGATATTGGAGGCATCGATACCTCCGCAAACAAGCGACTTGTTGACATCTCGATTCACATCTCACGCGACCAGATGTTGATGGGTGACGAGATGGTCCGTCTGACAGATGCCGCACGGTTCGCGCTGGCGGATGAAAGGTCGACCGCAACAAACGAATTACTGAGATACGTGGGCGGCAAGTTTGAAAACCCGATGCTTGGTCTTTACGGGGCACATTTGTTGCTGCTGCTCAAAGAGAAGGGCTCATCCGCCAGCATCCCGCGCCCGGTTGACTATGACGACGGCCTGTTTCGCGAAGTTGTGGAAAACACGGCACGTATTTTTGGACACCAGCACCCTGACATTGTCGCACTGCGCGGCCCGGACAAAAGTATGAACACGCTAAAATTTCCACCCATGCTTTCACGCAGCTGGTCGGAGCTGCTGGCCAGTTCCGCTGAACACCCCGACCTGATCCCACCCAGCCTTTGGCGCCGCACTGCACTGCGATCTCGTACACAACCATTCTTCGCATGGCGCATTCCGCAATATGGCGGAGATCGCATCATGCAACGTGAAATAGAACTGACCCGCGCCGTTCTTGAAGCTGCAGATGAACGCGAACGCTATGACGAGTCAGCAGCCGGTTTGCGGAGCGGTCGTGCGGACGCCTCGGTGCGCGACGCGTTCGTGCGCGAATGCGTCTCGCTTTTTGAAGCTCCGCGCTCGGTCGTTGATCTGATCCTCAGGTGACAGGCCCACTGCTGGCCGGGTAAGCCGGTTTAAGGCGGCGGGACCGGGACCGCATAGATATCCCTAACTTCGACCGACCAGAGTCTTTTTCCCGTCGCGATGTCATAAGCGCGCAACTGCATAGGTTCTTCCGTCAGTTCTCCGTCAAGCAAACGCGCGTGTGGTTGCAACTCGACGAACAGCATGCCGTCAGACACGACAAAGGGCGAAAAACTGACCGGCAAATCGACCGATCCCAGAACTTCGGTGCTGCCGGTATTGTGCAGATTCCAGCGGTAGACGGTCCAGATAATCGCGCCTTCCTCAGGAACACTTTGCAACCATGTCTTGCCGTCGGCAGACTGAAATTCAAACGGATTGGGCGCAGCGCTTTCCGCCGCTGGCTGTCCAGCCGCGCCGGGGCGACGGACTGAAAACTGCGGAACGGAGGGAAGCGCCCGCTCAACGGTCGGTTCAACCATCGGGCTTACCGTTCCGTCCTGTGGAGACAACCGGACCTGCCCCCGGACAACGGTTTCTTCGTCCTGCGCCTTGGCAGAGCTTGCACCCGGCAATGCACCAAGCCCTCCGGTCGGGGGACCCATTCCGGGCAGAACTTCATCGGGTAGAATCTCGTCAGGGCCGGTGGCAAGTCCGCGCAGTGGACGTTCACGGTACTCCCAACGCAACACGGCTTCGCCGTCCAAAGGCACTGCAGAAACATTGAAACCGCGGTCCGTCGACGGGGCAAGACGTGACTGAACCCCAGCAGGCAGCGGCACCGTGCTTTCACTTTGCACGGCCCCCTGGTCATCGACCCGCAAGGTGCGGATCGCGACACCATTGTTTGAATCCTTCGGCAACGCCTGGCTGAGAAGAAGGTTCTCTTTCAGCAATAACGGCTTATCTGCATTTACGGAATGCCAGATACTGGATCCATCCTGCAGTGATATGGCGGTCACGCCCCCTTGGGGGGCCATGACATAAGCCTGTCCGCCCTCGGTGTCGATGACGATGCCAGAGCTGAGTTCGATGCTTGTGGTCATAGTCCTCTACGCCTCCTCTCAGCTGGGTTGCACGGCGTTGGCCGCGGGGTTCGGGTTCAGGGCGATCAGCGGCTGCGACAGATCCAAGGTCCATGCTCCTCTGCCAAGTGTCGCGCCCAGCAATACCTGATTGGCATCGTCATATTGCAGTTGCATGACCGGCACTGCAGGCAGATCGGCCGCCAATCGGAACCATCCTGTAAAGTTCGGAGCCTCGGCAGCAAAGATGCCCGCATTGGTTCCGACGACAAGATGACCGTTTCCGAAATTTCCGCACCAGACGACCGATCGAATGGTGCGACCCCCTGCCGTCAACAGGTCATCGGTTATGTCTACCCAAGTTTGTCCTGAATCGATTGTCTGATGGACGCTGTTGAACAGAGTTGCGTACGCAGTCGTTGGCATATTCGCGTCCAACGCCACAGCGGTTACGTCCTCTCCGTTGCTGAACCGTGTTGCTTGCTGCATCTGCGCTGGCGCGGGGCCGGTCCGAACGAAAACATCCAAACCCGCTCCGACATACAGCACTTCAGCGTCGTTAGTGCCGCCATATGCCACAGAGGCTGCTGCATTGGCCTGAACCCCGATCGGTCCGACAAGATGCAGAGTGTCCCCGCGGTCAAAAGATTCCCATACGGCATTGGCTCCACAAATCACCAGACGCAGAGGGTCGCCGGGGTTCGTCTGGATCGGAGAATAGAACTGTGGAGACAGAGACATCGTCGTGCCAACCTCAAACAACTGAAGCCGCTGGAACCCAAGTGAAACCCCATTTCCATCAAAAAACTGCCGATGCGCGTTTCCTAGAAACTGAAAACTAAAATAGCGCACCGACCCGCCATTTGTGGTGTCTGGTGCAATCGCCACAACTCCACCATCCCCACCCATCACGGTGGGCCATCTTTCGGCTCCGGTCCCGGGTTGTCGCAGCGTTCCGTTGTCCTGCGCACCGCCCATTGCGACTTGTGTCGCCGGATCCCAAGCAGCGGAATGGAATTCCGTGTTCTGCAGCGACCCTATCATCGTTATCCAGTCCCCGGTGTTCGAACGCGGATCCGTGCGACGGTAAACGCCACCGTCATCGCCTTCGATCAGGTCGCCGTTGCATGCAATGGCCATTGTCCGGGAATCCGCATGTGGCGCACTATTTGCACCGGAGTTCTGATGCGTGATTGGGCTGGCCTGTGCTCCGGGCGGCTGGCTCGCATCTACGCGAAACAGACGACCCGAAAAGGTTTCTGCGCCGATTGAGTTGGGAAATTGCGGCAAGGCAAGCCCTGGCGGCGCGTTCTCATCGAACGAGGGTTGCCGGTCACCCCCGATGTATACGATGTTGGCATCCTGCAGGTCAGCGGCCATGGAAAAATGGATCCCCGCCTGCCCGCCCGGATGCAGGCCAAAGGTATTGCCACTGCCCTCGGTAGTCGTAGGTAGATCCAGGTTGGACCAGTTGGCGCCTCGGTCGGCCGAGTGGAACAAAGCGGCAAGCCGTCCATTCACGGCAATAGCAACAAAGACCGTATCGCCCGGCCCAGGTGCTATCCGCACACTGGTTGGACTGAACAAAAACGTCTCCATGACGCTGGAACTGATCTTTGCCCAGGTTACGCCACCGTCATTTGTCACAAAGATCGCTCGGCCAGCATGCACATAGACCAGATCTGCATCGACCGGAGAAGCCTCGACCGCAAAGGACGGGCCTGTTTGCAGACTAACAGGCGACAGATGAGTAAAGCTCTGCCCCTTGTCATCCGAACGATAAACTCCATCCGCCAGAGATGCCCGACCACCGTTGCCCGCTAGAATGATCACATCCCCGGCTGCGTGGATCGCTCTGATATGCAAGGCGCGAAACAACCCACCATTGTCCAGTACGTTCCAGCTTGCTCCGTCATCCGTTGACAGCATAACGCCCAACAACGCCCCGCCGACACGACGCATGCTGCTAAATCGACCGGTACCAGCGACGAGAGTCTGCACCGTCGGATCGTTTCGATCCAGACATAGTGCTCCGATGGAAAGAGAGTCTTCGTTGGGCATCAAACTGACCCAGTCCGGTCTTGCGTCCAACGTGTTCCGCGTGCGCCACACACCTCCGTTCACGGTACCGATATACAGGATGTCACTGTCAAACGGGTGAGGCGCTACGGCATTCACGGCCCCCACGATTTCGCGGTCTGCAACACCTTCAGACTGACCGTCCGTAGCGGGTCGCGGTCCTTGCGGTATCCAATTCATCACACTCCCCTCTTTTGTTCAGTTCCAATGGTCAAACGCCTGCCAATTGGGTTTGATTTGCCGTCGATTGAAAAAACACAGCGTTCGTTTAGACGGCTTTGCGGGCTTCACAGCCCAATCAGCCCCAAGGTCTTTGGTGTGACGTGTCCCGTGCGGCCCCGCCCCGGCTTAAGGTCTCTTTTCGGGCTGCAATCGGGACAGCAGTTGCGAGATCACAAAGCTCACCACAAACCAGGTCGGAAGAAAGGCCAGAAGTTCCAGAAGAAAAGAACCAAACTTATAATACGTGTTTGCGATGGCGATCGAAATTATCAGCGACGGGCCTTCAACGACAAGTAGCTTCCGGATGCTCTGGGACTTGACTGCATGGTACATGTCACAATCCTTCTTAGGTAAACCAAAATGCGTTTACTTTAGAGATTTCAGGGTCTCTCAAACTGCCACTTTAGTCAAGGTTTTTACTGGTCGGTGGCAGTGTGGCATCAGGCAGAAAACAAGCATTTTTCTATTGAAAAACTGCCGAAGAACCCACACAGGCACCCTTCCATTTTCAGCTCTTAGCCCTCGCTTGCAAGTCGTCGCGCCTCGCGGATGATTTCGCTTGCTCTTGACCGGGGAAATGCCCGGCCGCCGGGAGTACCGAGGATCTCCACCAGTTTGTCCAAATCAACCCGCGCCAAGGCCGCCGCGTCTTTGATCCCGGCTGCGATCAACCGTTCAGCAGAAGTGTTGCCGACGCCCGGAACATCGTTGACCGGAATTCGGGGGCGTTCGATGGGATCTGTCGCGCTTGTGGCGGTCTCGGCCAGAACGCTTTCAACCCGTGGATCGCCGTCGTTCACGATCTGAACATCAGATCGAACGATGCTGGCCGCCGGCACACCAGCTTCGAGATAGGATTCAGCCACCAGATCCTCACGACGTTTCCCCAAAGCCAGACCGGCGGGCCCGGATTCGACCGACATAGACCGAACCTCGACCTGATGGAAACCACCAGCCGCCAGCGACGTGCGAATGCGGGTAACGTTGGCGGAAAGCGTCGCGACAGACGCCTCAAGCGGCGTAACCGTTTCCGCCTCGAACTCGATTGCCCCCAAGTCCACGCGAGAGAATGCCGGGTCAGGATCTGGCGGATCAGGGCGTTCGTCATTGGCCAGCGCACATAGCGTTGGGAAGACACAGCGGCATTCCTCTTCGGCACAGGTCACTCGGCCGTTTTCATCCAGTTCGATCTGACGCAGGGGTGCCAGATGATGCCGGATGCCGTGCGGAGGTTGCGCCTTGGGCCAGGGTGCCCCGTCAGGACCGGTTTCTTGCGGCCAGAGCACGTCGGCTATCGCCGTGCGGGCCGGGATTTGCCAATAGTCCCCGGTTTTGTAGTCCCCGCCCTGCTCGAACCAAATCTGCACACCGTCTTCCAGCTCAATCCACTTGGATTCCTGCACTGGAATTGCCGCTGATGACTGATCCCAACGTCGTAGTATTGGGTGGGTATCCGCGCCTTCGCTGAAGACCGGCAACTCTTCCCCCTCTGGCACATGCAAAGTCACCGCGGCGTTGACCCTGTCGACGGCCTCAATCGCGTACAAGGGCCGTGGGCTGGCCGTCAGTTCCGATACGTCATCGACGATTTCGACCCAATCGCCCTCTTTGAGCCCGCGCGCCTGATCCGGGCCCAGACTGACCAGCGTTGCAACCGCGCCTTGCAGGCTTTGGATTCCAAACACAACCGAGCCATTTTCGCGCGACCACTTGAACGTCGCTTGCCCTTTGGACCCACCCACGGCACCGGGATTGTGAATTTCGACGCGATAGAGCTGATTTTCTGCCCCCCTGTACTGCGCAGTGGGCGGCACCAGACAGGGATCTTCTGATGGAATGTCGACCTTAGCCCGTGCACGCAGACAACGGGGCAGTTTCAACCGATCCCCCACCAATATATCCAGAAGGTCTTCGCATCCAAGATCGTCATCCTCCACCTTTTCAAGAGAGGCGACCTTGACCTGACACACGACCTTGGCCCGGGTCGCCGTGTCCGAACCACCAAGCGCCAACTCACAGATACCATCGGCCTGAAGGTGGTTCAGATGACGTTCCCAGACGTCCAAGTACACCAGATAACGTGCACCCGGGCTGAGCTCGAATTCGCCCCCTTCGGCCACGGGAAAATCGGCCTGCATTGTATACAACACAGGAGGCGTGTCCCCGTTGGGTGAGCAATGTACCTCTGGCCATAGTTCACAAGCTATGCCGTTGACGTAGTATCGCCCCCTTCCGATTTCGAAGTCACACAGAAGGTCATCGGAGCAGGTAATCCTGAACCCGTCACCCGGCCCGCCATGCGGACCGATTAGGTCGGCGGCCAGCATGCGGGTCTGTTCCAGCAAGATGGACACCTGCTCGTTCCAATCAGCATCCAGCAGAACGCGTCCCTGCTGCATCAAAACCCGCGCGTATCCGTGCTGTTGGCGATAACTTTCACGGCTGAGGTCGGCTTTCATATATCCACCCTCCTAGTTGGCAAAAATAAGCCCGGCGGACATTCCGGCCGGAACATAATCGGCAAGCCGCGCCGTCAGCGCAGCACTGCGTTGCGGTTGAAACAAGGCGTGGAATGCGCCCATTTCAGAACCATTGCTGGCCCCTTTGCGAACGCCCTCGGATGTACAAAGATCAAGCTGGCAATAAGCGGGCTCTCCGTACCGGAGGCTGGTAAAGACAGGACGCATCGAAGAAATAGCCGCGCGGCGCAACCTGTCGACATAATCCGACGTTCCATCTTCGAATGCATGAGAGGAAACAAATGCCCCCAGATGCGGTGGGTCGGCCGGCGCAGCCGCGACAAGGTTGGCGGTCAGTACGGCGCATTCCCCAGGGGACAGTCCGGACAATTCCCAGATCGGCGGGTCGGCGTCCGCCAACAAGGCACCGCGGCTGACGGTGACATCTGGGTCATCTTCGAACGCGCTGTTTGTTGGATCGCCGGCATCTCTGGGCGGCAGGATCGTGACCGCAATCTTTCCCGCTGACCGTGGCCCCAGATTGTCGATTGTCAGGCTCAGTGAAAAGGCATCTCCGATGGCGGGGGCGGCCTCGGTCGTGTCCAGCCGCAAACGCAAATTGGCGCTATCGGTCGGAGCACCGAACGGCCCAATCGGCGTACTGCCAATCTCGACAGGAACGGAGACCGCTCCGCTAAGAGGTATTTGCGGCACCGCTGAAACGGCCGCTTCAATGGCAAGATCAGGCTGGCACCTGAACCGCCGCGGTGTTCTTGACCCCTTCGGGACATGGCAAAACCGTATACAGCCGATCTGACGGCGAGCGACCCGAACCGTGCCGGTAAAGATACTGTCCTCGGCCATGGAAATCGCATGGGTTTGAACTGTTCCGATCAGGGTCGAGCGGCGAATATCCAGAACGGCATGTGCCAATGGCCAGGACGGCGCGCCAATTGCCTCGCGCGTATCCGAGTTGGCGTCTACGATACTGTCCAGAATTGCCACGGCTATGGGATCTGCCCCGACCTCATCCCCGCTGACCTGTATCGGGCCAAGGATCGATCGCTCGATCCGAACCGAGACCGGTCCGTCGACCAGATCTAGGCTCGCTTCTCCCGGTCGGTCGGGCACGCAATCGGACCCAAGGCTCCACCCCGGAACCAGAGTGGCGTGCCGCAAACGCAACTCATCCAGAGCACCGCGTACTTGCAGACCGCGCCCGACGACGATGAGGCCATCCAACGTTATTCGGCTGCCTACACCGCCGCGGATCATCAGCGCGTCCCCTCGCGATGACCTGTAGTCCAGCAGCCGCAGCACAGCCCGACTTTCGTCCCTGCTGCGCAACTGCAAGCTCTGTCCCTCGCGCAGGTCGACTGTCAGTCGTTCGGTATACACGCCACCATCGATGATCTCTATCACCGCATCATCCGGATCTTCATCCCGCCATTTGGCAAGCGCACCGGAGATATCTTCAAACTCCGCGCCTGCACCGACGAAGTAACGTGTCGCCCCAGCAGGTTCGGTCGGGTTGCGCAGGTAGGGGCCACCCCCTGTGTCATCCGAAAATCCGTAGTGATAGCGCACATACACCTCGCCACCCGGCGACTGGCGCGGATGGAAGGCGATCCGACCCCGTTCGGGATCGACCGCCACCTGACCCCGCGCTGGACGATAGTGCCAGCCACTCAGATCGGCAGGAACGATATTCTTGACCGGCACAAGGCCGCTCTGACCGCTTTCAGGCCAATCTTCGGCCCAGATCGCAAGGCTTTTGTCCGCGCCGCAATAACTAGCGATATCTTCCGAAAACATTCGCAACCCAATTGGGATCGGCAGATTTTTAGGTTCCGCAATTGCGTCTTCAGACGTCTCCGGTTGGGGCAAGTTAAACAGGGGCGTGTCATTGCCGAGTACGCTGAACGCGTACAGGCCAGTCCCAAGATCTTCTCTTGCGTAGGCAGGCCCGCGGCGGATTTCGTAGGGTTTCAGCCGCCATGCAAATACGCCGACATTGGGTATATTGTACCGGCCCAGCGTACGTGTGGATGTAATCCGTCGTACATCGACCCCATGTGCAATCTGTTCGAAGGGTCCACCCAGATGCGCAAGATCAAGCCCGTTCCGCAGATCGACCGTGCGCCCACGGGCAAGCCTTTGGTGATTGAGAGGCTGCATCCAATTCAGCAGACGGTAGAACTCGACCGCCCGCGCCGGCCAGTCAGCCGTGTCTTTCGCGATAAGCTCCAACAATGGCAACGTGCCCTTGCGCCGCCTGTCCCGAATGTTGTGCGCAACCGCCCTGCGGGGTGCCAGAACCGAGGTCAGCAAAGTGCTTTGTTCATCATCAGCCGCAATCTGCGGAGGAGATTCATAGCCGATCAGCGCGCCGATATAGGGAATAACCCAGTCGTCACAGGTTTCGATGAACCAGTTCTCATAAAGCTGATCGATGTCGTCCTCCAGCACATCAACCTGCTCGGCGATAACCTGCAACAATGCCCGTAGAGGCCCTCCCCGGTCGACATCGCGCTTGCGGTGAATGGCAGGAAGCAGGTCATACAGCCTGTCTGGATCTCGCACGGTCATGGCGTCACCTCAGTCAGAATAAGCGCGTCGGGCAGGTTGTCGGGCAGGAAAACAAGCTGTGCAGGTCGGATTGATCCGTTCTCTCTGGTTGCGAAACCTGCACCGATGAAAGATCGGGGCACGGAATTGGCCGGGCGATTGGCGAAGGCACCAAGCCGCTCAGCCAGCATTTCCGGCGACGCGGCATCTACCTCGCCCACAGCTTCGAACAGGTCGACGTCCACAAACGCAACACCAGGAACGACCTGCATCACCGCGACCACCTCGCTTAAACGCAAAGGTTGCCCAAGATCACGCTGGTCAAACCCGAATTGTTCGGTCAACGCGTTACGCAAGGGCGGTTCGACATTTTCCCAAAGATGGTCCGGATGAACCGACACTTTTGCACTCAGGAACAGATACGCAGCCTCTCGCGCGGCCAGAACGACCGGAACCGAAGGATCGCCAAATTTGGCCAGCGAGGTCATCAAGTTTCGATACAGGGACGACAACGGATCGATTGGCGCGTCCAATGCGCCAGCCAGCGTCACATGTACAATATCGCGGCTGCCATCGGATAGCCGCAAGGCATGGGCTTTGTCGATTCCGGCATATAGCAGCGAGAAATCTGTGTAGTCCTCCACCGAGACAAGCCGGTCCAGTGCCCGTGTAGCTAGCGGAACACGGCGACGAGCCTGGTCGCGGGTTTCACGTGCGGCACCACCGCTGGCAGCACGCGGATTGAAAACTTCCTTCACGCCAAGCGGCTTGGGTCCAAGCGTCGAGATCTGCCTGGCTGCAACGTTGCCCGACCGTCCGATCCCCGCCCGATAGGTCGCGCGTGTGTTCTCCGAACCGCTGGGCAGGCGCGCTCCCCGAATGCCGTCGCCGAAGGTGACAGAAGTAGTGTCGTCATCATCTGTTTGGCTTTGGTATCCGCGCTCGTCGCCTGCAAAGGACAGCAGGGTTTCACCTCCATGCCACAGAATGTCATTTACCCGAACCGACAGCGTGCTTTCGGTTCCGGCAGATGTGGGCGCCGAGACATGCGTGACCGGGCCATGCGCCAGGGCAAAAGTCTGAAGCCGGGTCGCGCTATTCCCACTACCGATTGTCTCGGATACGGTTTCTCCATGCGTCGCCAGAACGACGTTTGCGTTCAGCGTCACACTCTCCCGCTGGTAGCTGTAGGCAAGTGGTTCGGCCAGTGTCAGCCGTGTATGCAGGGTGTCACCCGGAAGGTTGATGTCGTTGCCATTGGGTCCGGTGATCTGCGCCGGGCGGTGGTCAACGCCAGCTATCATCACCAGTTCGGTCGCTTCGATTCCGGGCACAACCTGACCGTCCGATGACAACACATCGGTGCGCTCGCCTGTGATAGCGATCCAGCGCCCGGCCTCGAGCCCCTCGTAAAGACCATTGAGGTCGACCGACGCCCCGGACACGTCCGCAATCAAAGGTTCCTGCGCTAGAGCCAGTGGTTCATTCGCGGCCCGTATCTTGAGCCCCCGAATATCGGCCAGTGTCGCCTCGCGTCCGGTCAACCAGGTCCCATCCAGCAAAACATGTGTGACGGGTTGCGATACTCCGTAGTCCGATCGCGCGGCATTCCGGACGGCAAGTACCTCGAATACATGGCACCCTTCGACAGGGTGGTCGATCAAGAGCAATCCGCCGGGAACTATTCCCTCGTATTCGGCATCCAGAGACAGAATGCTCGCCGCCGTCGGGGTTCCTGCGAACCCTGTATCCTGACGTTGCACCGTCAATGCCGTACCTGAGGCGTTCATTGCCAGTGTTGCCTGGCGGTCCGGAGCGACTTCCACCTGAACCGGGGGCTGTCCGGCAAGGATGAATTCGCTTTCCCCATCAACCGAGACCCTGACACCCGAGTTTGGCAACACTGCGGCTGCCGCCAGCAATACGCTTGGGATACCGTCCGTGGCGGCTGATATTGTAATGCTCCGAGCCGAAGAACCACCTCCCCAAAGCACTCGGATTTCGCTCAACCTGAATAGGGCCGTCGAACCTAATGGCCCGATATATATGGCTTCAACACGAACAGGTATGCCGTCGATGTCGGTCTCCAGCACCTGCTGGCGGCCACTGGACACTGCGACCCCATCAGAAAGTTGGGCGAGGCTGATCGGCGTTCCGTTCCGTGCTACCATTCTGTCCCAAATTCGAAGGGACAGGCTAATCGGGGCCGAGCCGCCGGCATCCAGATCGACCTCCTGCAGGAATGCCGCCGCCAGCAGATCCGGCCCTCCGACATCCACCCGCGCCTCAACTGACAGATGGCTGCGCACCTCGGCCAGAGGCCACTCCTGTCGCAGCACTTCACCATCGACAAGGTACTCAAAATCGAGCGGGGCCGTCGCGCCGAATGGCGTGGCAGAAACACGCAGCGATTCAACGCCCAACCTCTCTTCCGGACGGCTGCCGGAAACGGGTGCGTTGCCATAGGCTGTAAACAGTGCGTCCCGAATGCCCGGCTGCAATTCCGCCAATAGCTGCGGCCCCAAATCGGCAGATGCGCCGTAGGTCTGACCCGGGTCCCGACCGAGCGCAAACTTCGACACCGGTTGGTTCGACAGAGGTTTGCGCAATGCCGCGACCGCGTCGCCCAGCTGTTTCAACGGGTTGGTCGGCGCGCGGACCACAATTTCCGCAGCGTTCGGAACGTGCAACACATCTTTGTCTGCATAGTCGATCCGCGTGCGATCTGCATCTGTGTCGGTTTCCACCCCGCGCACTTCGAACGGCAGACGATGACCCGGGCCGGTCAGCAGCATGATCTGGCCGGGCTCCAACCCCGTTGCTGTGCCATCCAGATAGACCGATCGGACACCGCCGAACCCAGTCTCCGGGAACAATGCCTGAGGCTGGGACAGCCTAGGTGTCATCGCCGCCCAAAGGTCACGTGCAGGTAGGCCGTGGCTTGTTTCGAAAGGCTCGGCACTTTCACCGGGACCCGGCAGACTGCGCGCCAATGTACCGGCCGGGATCGTAACCTCGTACCCTTCCTCGAGCGTAAACGCGAGGTAAACACTGGCCGCCACTCCGGGACGCAGCCGATACCCCACCAGTTTACCCAGTTCGAGGATCGAGCGTCGCTGAATTGCAGTGCCCAGATATCCCTCGTTGGCAATCCGCTCCTGATAGAATGTCAGAACATCCGAGACTACAGCCCACGAGTCCAGAAGAGCAATGGACGGATCGTTGAGGTCGCGCGTCGTCAATCGTTGCAGGGGCCGTGTTCCTTCGGGCAGGCTGTGGCTGGTCAACCGTGCCACCATCGTTGCAAAGAAGTCAGGATGTGTTCCGACCCGCGCCGAAATCGAATTCAGCCCCGGCCGGTTCCGGATCGTCCGGGGGGTGACAGGGCCGATGCCCTTGCAACAGCCGCAAGTCGCGTTGGTACTCATCTGCCACCTCTTATGTCAAAGACGACACGCCCGTTTTCCGGCGCGCCCGGATCGCTGTCGGCACGCGCGATTTCCAGCGGCCCGATCGGCAACACACCCGCCGCCAGTTCTCCATTCGGCCCTTCAAACAAACGCTCGAGACAGGCCATCGTCACGCTTTCAACCCCATCGACCGCCTGAGCAGCCGTCAGCAACGGGCTGAGCGCAATGTCCTCGCCAAAGCTCAACCGATCAGGATGGAAAAAACCGAGCGTGCCATCGGGCAAACACCCTGCGCCAAAGATCTCTTGCAGGTCCCGTTTTACAGCTTCCCGCAGATGGGTGGGGGCGGCGCAGACGGATATGCAGATTTTTAGCGGCACCTGAGCGGCCGGCCGCACTGCCAGATCGTGACCAATGCGGCGATAGCGGTTCAACTCGGTGAACAACTCGGATAGTAGCGCGTCATCCGCGACCGCCTGCCCAAGCGGATCAATGGCGACCCGAATTTCATACCAGCTGCCATTCCATCGCTGCTCGGCGGCGGCGCGCTGCACCTTTGGATGTCGCGCCGCAATCTCGGCGTAGTCAGCGGGGGTGATCGCCCGGGCCAGTTCCTGCCCAAAGCCATGAGGAGCAAAGATTTTTGCGTCTTCAATGGGTTCTGGCTCAGTGCCTCCGGTGGCAGGCAGAGGATTCCGGGGGGTCAGGATCAACCCGTCAATCAGCGTCTCATGCACAGGCACCGTAAGCTTGTCGGAACCGACATTGCCCAGCGGACCATTGCCGGTGCGGCGGGTAGCGTGTACCCGGCTGAACGGGTCCAGAGCGCGGCCCAAGCGATCATCGCCAAATCTCAATACGGCCCTGTGGCGAGAGTCGATGTCGGCAACTACATGCGCGTCCCGCGCACCACTGTTCAACAGATCCTGTACTACCGTCCAGTTCTGCGGGCGTTGATCATGACCTCCCACGTCGATTTTGCCTGGGACGCAATCCGGATCATGCTCTGTCACCACGGTCAGGGCAGGCACGGCCTGACGCGGGTCTTGTCTGAGAACATCCGAGGCTGGTGCACCGTGATCAACTGGAGCCGAGAAGGTCAAGGGGCCCGGTATTGGCGTATGGGTGAAACACCCAGCCCTGTACGTCACCTCTGCAGTGCGTCCTTCGGCTAGGCAAACCGTCGGATCATCCGCCATCGGAACGCATCCCAGATTTTCGGTGGGCCGCCAACGGCCATGATCCGCCAGTACGACATTCCCGCGCAAGATCGAGACGTTTTCCAGCATCGCGCAGGTTGGTGGCGGACCCAGTGTTGAGATGCAGAACGGCGCGGGCAAAGCGTCCTCTTCGGCCCAGCAAGCCTCCAGAACTGGCTGGCCATTCAAGGGGTCGACAGATGGATTTACGGATACAAGCCGCACAGCATGGCGGCGCGATGGGTCGGCATCGGTCGGGTTACCGGTTTCCGGCCCCAGACGCTCTTCGAATATCAGGACATTACCGGGATGCAGGTCCAGCGCACGCGTTCCCTGTGAGGGTTTGTCAGGTTCCACATCATCCCCATAACAGTCCGAACTTTCCTGGTAATTCGCACCCGGGTCGCCAGTTTCAGGCGCGGGTGGCAATCCATCTTTCAAAGTAACGCTGGTTGCGCCGGTGGGCAGACAGCAGGACGCATCCCCCCATGTGTAGACGTGAATTTCATTGTGCGCAGCGCGCAGCGGCAACATAGCGTCAGGATTGGGTACCAAAGGCGCAAACACTTCGTAGCGTGTTTCGTCGATACCGTCGAATGAGGACCAGTCCGGAACTGCAGTGCTGGTGTCAGGGGCGTCTTCGAATCCCGTTGTAAAAAACAGGCTTCCGGCCCGGATCTCCCGATCCTGACTTGTTCCGATCGCAATCCAGGTCCGCGCGTTGCATCCTTCGTGAAGATGATAGTCGACCAGACGGGCGTGCCGCTTAACCGAGACCCTGCGGCGCGCGGTGCCCATGTAGGCCTCTGTCGCAACCGCGTCCTGATAGTAACTCAGATAGTCGCCGGTATAGGCCAGAAGTTCTACCAGAGTGATACCCACATCGGGAATGTGCCGCTCGGTCCATTCGGGCATCGTGACAGCCAGACGATCTAGGATTAGGGCGCGGAAACTGGCGTAATCCTTGGCGAGATAGTCCAACTCCGGTTGCGGCGGCACGGTTTCGGGGCAGATGCTGTCATCCTTGCAATCCATTTCCGACGGGCAATTGGCTTTGAAACTGAATGCCAGACACCGATAGCGCGGATCGTAAGGGGCATCCTCGGGCAAGTTGACCAGACACAGACAATAGTTCGAGAAATCGCCCGGCCGGTCCACTGTCACCACCACGCAATTGTCCAGTTCAGGATCGACCTCGGGGCAAAGGCACAAGTCAACCACGGCTAAGTCTTTTTCACGCACCCCGCCGCAGATCGCAAAATTCTCTGGGCGCAGATCTTCCGGTGCGGGTCCAAGGAAATAGACCGTCAATTCTCGCTGATCGTCGCTGACCTCAACGTAGTCTAAGCCATTGAAATCACTTGCCCGAACCATCGCCCGTCGCGTTTCGGTCAGACAGGCCAGATCTTTGGAGGTATGACATCCACACCCGGTCATGGCAGGCTCCGCTGGAAACTGTCCGTGCGGGTTTCGCCGGTGCGCTTGATGAGATAGCGAACTTCTACCTCAAGTACTGCTTCGCGCGTTGAGGCGACCAGCACCTGAACGGTGATCAAGTCACCCAGATATTGCTGCAACCCCGCCTGCGCATTGCGTTGCAAGGTCGACGCCAAAGCGTCGCTGTTCGGTTCAAACACCACTTCGGCCAGCCCGGCCCCGAAATCCGGCCGGTTGACCCGTTCGCCCGCACGCGTAAACAGGAATTGTTCGATCATGTCTCGGATATGGTTGTCACCATCCGTGAGCGCTGTTCGACCGCGTGCATCAAAGTCAAAAGGGTAATCAATCTGTATCATGTCGCCTTCACCCTTGTCTGAGTCTGCGCAATGATGACGCCTGTTCCAGTTGGCGCGCAGACTGCCTGAGAACTTTGCACCAGAACTGGCTGACCACTGGCCTTGACCCGTGTCGCGCCACTGGTCCACTGGGCCGTGACGCAGGGCCCGTTTCCAGCAGTAGGCGGTGGCAGAGCGCAACCAGCAACGGTGTACGGCGCTGGCTGAACAGTGACTTTCGCTCCGCTTACGCTGACACGCAAATCCGGTTTTGTCGGCGTAGCATTGCCGCCATGCATGCAGGTCACAGTCGCCCCCTGATGCAGCACAAAACCCGGCATCACGTCACCTCCAGCGCTGTGCCGTTGACTGATGTCTTTGGCCCTTGCAGAGCAACCGTCGCCCCCTGCCCGGTCGTGATCTCGATGCCCTGTGGTCCCATGGTGATCTTCAGCCCACCCTGCCCTTCTATCGTGATCGAAGCAGGCCCCGGCCCATCAGCAATGGTGATGGTCGCCGTGTCCGTTTTCAGGACTTTTAGCTCGGCAATCTGCAGGCCTGCGGGCACATCGTCGGAACTGTTCCAGAACCCGCCCATCCAGACCGGATACTCCGGGTCTCCGGCTTCGAACAGAATCCACAGCTTGGCCCCGACGGGCGGGATGAAAAAGAATCCAACGCCCGGGCCGGCATAGGGCACGCAAGGCATTGCCCAGGTCAACGTATTGCTTCCAAACACACTGGGAAGGCTGAACTGAACACGACCTTGCCTTTGCGGATCGATGTTGTTGGTCACTTCGCCACGGAATAGTCCCTCCAGTCGCGCTCCGCTTGTCATGGCGTCACCAGTGGCGTGGTTGTTCCAAGCCCCTCACGCGAAAGGTTGAATTTCTGTTTGTACATGCCGCCTTTTACATCGATCGTGTGGGTGACGGATTTAACGTAGAACCGCCCATCAAAACTGTCCCCTGCTCCGCGCACGTCTACCAGGCTGCGCGGTTTGAGAATGCGACCATAGCGCAAGGCGTCCAGCGTGCCTTCGGCGGTCACCACGTTGTCATAGGAGGTGTTGACCTTGCCTTGCGCGCGCACCCGTTTCTGAGCATCGGTTTCACCGTCCGGCCCGTCATCCAGAAATGCTTTCTTTTTGGGGTCGGGGATGCGCGCAGCCAGCGGAACACCCCGCTCATAGCTATCGATTGTCTCGGTATCGCCAGAAGACTTGGTGTAGGTCACTGCCGTTGGCGTCAACTCGCCATAGGAAAAGGACATCGTTTCGACATTGGTTCCCGGTCCCATATTCACCGAAAGCGCAGGTTGCGGCACGTTCAAGCGTTGGGGTGGCCCCCAATAAGCAACGTTTGAAAGCGGGATGAGGCCTGGTTCGACGTAGAAAACAAACCCATGTTTTCCAGCCAGCTTCTTGATGAACTCAAGATCCGTTTCCTTAGTTGTCTGGCTGCGTGTCTGCTCGGTGACCGGGCGCGTTAGCGAGTCATTCGGCGGCATCACCTGCGGCACGATCCCGAATTCGACAATATACGGCAGCAAGATGAGCGGAACAATCACGTCATCGCCCAGTTGCGGGTATGGCCGTTCCTGTTTCTCCAGATCCATCATGACGCTGACGTCTTCGCCGGTCACCGTCAGTTTGGACTGGCCGGGTTCATCGCTGGGCGCGAGTTGTTGTTTGGTAATGATCCCGTCCATGATCGGCTGGGGCTTGACGCCAAACAGCACTGACAACACGACCCGGTTAAACGGCTTCAGCTTTGCCTCTTTAAGAAGGGCAAAGTCCTTCTGGTCGGCCAATCCTCGCCCGACCTGGAACACCATCTGGAACCCGGAACGTTCGCTGTCCTTGGCCGTCACCTCGACGCTTTGCAGCGCTTCGTTCAGCTTGAGCGGTGCCGGTGTCGGCAGGGTGTCGCCCATCAGAAGCTGAAGGTGAAGGCCGAACAGGTTGATCATGGTGACTCTCCGGGCAAGAGCGAGACGATCAGCCGGGATCCGGTTTCTTCAACCAGCGCCTCGGCGCGCATTGCATTGTTCACATCCGCGATCTGCCAGAACAGTTCTGGATCACCCAGATACAGCGAAGATAGATGATCTAACCGATCCCCTTCCTTGACCAGATGTTCGCGGATCACAGTGCCGCCACCCGGCGCAGGCAGGAAACGGCGCGCCACATATCGTGTTTCACGCCCGTCCGGTACGGTATGGGTCAAAACCTCAACATTGGCATATCTGCTGCCGGGCTCGAACATGGGCAATCCTCACTCAAATAACTCGTCGAGATTGTCGATATTGGCGACGCTCCCGATCGTGGCGAACACCTCTTTGGCGATCTGATGCAGCATGAAGATCCAGTAGCCCGGATGCGTCAGCGAGAGATCGTTATAGCTGAGCACGCGCAGGCCAAGGCTGGCTTTTGCTTCGATGGGGTTGAGGTTGCTGTCGAACCTCTCTTCCTCGATTTTGAACTCCTTGACCTGCACCGGTAAAATCCGTTGCGGTCCCCAGACGAACAATGTCAGCGGACCTGTCGGTGGGATCACTTCGATGGTACCTGTGGCCAGAAGAACGGTGTTGGTGATAACCAGCGCACTTTTGGGGTAGACCAGCATCTCAAGCGCCGAAAGCTGCGGGTACAGCCCCAGTGACTCAGTGATGCTGTCGCCAATATCCAGATCATCGGCGGCATCGAATTTTAGGTCGAATTTGATAACCTCCTCGGGCGGGCCCTTCAGCCTTTCCGTTTCGAAAATTGACCCTTTCTTGCCCGCGCTCTGTGGTGTCAGGGTCCGAGTGATCTTTTCCGGATTGAACTGGAACACCGTGATCGACGCCACGGGGTTGAACGGGTCCAGACCGATGAGGGCACCTTTCCGCATGCGCTACGCTCCTTCACCCTTGGAAGGCGATGGGCCCGACGTATGTCGCGCGACCCAGATCACTGCTCGAACCGCCGCGAAAGAATTTCGCCCGTCGTGGCAGAGACCGTGAAGTGCAGTCCTCCGCCCTGCGATTGCGTGTCCTTCGGCTCAAAGTCGATCTGCCATTGGGTGTCGGCAAGAACGATCCCGATCCTGTAGATCGAAAGATCCGCAACATATTGCCGTGCGTCTTCCATTGCGATGCCAAGCGCGGAATCCGCCGGGATACCTCCAGATTCAGTTTCAGTCGACATGGGTTCATTGCTCATCATGGGATCCGTCCGTTTTGGCTTGGGGTGCGAGTCCGCCGCCTGAACCTGGCAGTCCCTGATTTCCGGCAAGATGCAACCGCCGGTTCGGGCCGCTGGCAAATACATCAAAGGTTGTCGTCACCATATCGTTTGACCCGACGACGATGTCCGGGACACCATGTGCAGTATCGACGGTCGTATCCTGTGGGCTTGGCCCTGCGGCCCATGCTGGCCCCAGATTGGGATGGGTGTGAAACTTGGCGACCACGATGCTGTCGGCAACAATTGGTGGTGAGGCGAGGTTGATCCCTGCAGTGGCACCCGCCGCCTGACGGCGTACCGACAATCTGTTCGTAGTGAGGTTCAGGTAGACCCACCCGCCCTCTTCATGCTGACTGACCAGCGGCGGGTTCACTCCAACGTCGGAATCCGTCCAGGCCGTGGCCAAAGCTGCCGAGACAGTCGAATTTGCGACAAGGCGGTTGTGCGTCGGTGCACGCCGTCCGAGCAGCTCCACACAACGGGCAAAATCGTTCCAGGTTGAAAGATGCGACCGCATCCGGGTCAGGAACGCAGTTTCGGCCAGAATGACATCTTTTTGCAAAACCGTTGCCGCTCTGATCGTGGTGCTCCAATCGGCGTAGGTTGTGTTTCCAGCCGTCATCAAACCGTCAAGATCGCTGCGCAGCTCGACACCTGCTGCAAGACCACCCAATCCGGTAAACCCCAGGAAGTCGGCCTCGCCAAGGATTTCACGGCTGAGCCGCCTGCGCGTGAAGCCATCGACCTTTCCGGTGGCCGGAAGACCATAGAGGATCTGATAGTCGGCAACCGCCTGGACGAAATTGGCGTCGATCGCCGCCGGAGACGACGAAATGCCAAGTATGTCGCGCAACAGTTGGATTTCCGCCGCTTCGGTGATGGTGATCTGATTAAACGTGATGGCATCTGATATTTCCGCCGGACTCAGAATCTTCCGGGCAGCGTCGGGGGTGGTCGGCGGCACGGCCAGATCGCGCTGTATCAACCCGGTGAGCCCGCCTGATTGCTGTACGACATGGGTCAACTCATGGGCCATCAGGCTGCGGGCCGATGCCGTCCCGCTGGCAAATTGCCCGCTTCCAAAGACGATATGATTGTCCACAGTGTAGGCGCGCGCGCCAATCTGTTCGGCAGATGCCGCCGCACGTTCGTCGGAATGCACGCGCACGCCACTGAAGTCGGCACCAAAATGCGGCTCATACAGAGCCCGGTCTGCGGTATCGAGCGGTCGTCCCGCCGTCGCGACAACGCTTTCAACCACCGCCAGAGCGCTGGAACTTACATGCTCAGGTGCTTCCCCACCTCGCGCCTTCAATCGCACCGTTGAGGCGGCGACAGTGCCGTCCCTGCCGTTCGCCACTCCATACGCGCTGGATGCCGATGACGGATCAAACGTTCGTGCAACATGGTCCGCCTCACGCTCAAGAGGGCTGGAAGCCGACCCGACGCGAAGCGTGGTCTGGAGCTTTGTCCGGCTTGTCGGCACCGTGCTGATATCCCAACCGTGGCCCAGCGCGTGAACCCGTCGCGACAAAGGCTTTGGTGCGGCTCGACTGGTCCGAAGTGTACCTGCCGCTCCGATGTAGGCATTTTGGGTTGCGATGGGTTTCAGCTGTCGTTTCATCCTCTCAACCTCACCCTCGTGGCTGATTCAATGCCGTTCACGACGTCATCCACAGTTTGCGCGAGAACTGCCCTGTTCTGGCGGAACCGCGGCCCGGCAGATTGAAGCTCTGTAGCAAGTGCATCACCGATCGCGGATCGCAATTCCGGGTCGCTGAAATCTGCGGGCCCGTTCAGTACCAATTGATTGATCGTGACCTCTATCCTCATGCCCGCACCTCCCTGATCGCGGGTGCCTCGTTACAGGTGAAATCGCCTTCGTTGACCGAGCGTTGCAGCTTTTCATACTCTGCCCGTGCCGCAGACAGGACCAACGGCATCGTCACCGGTTCCTTCGCCTCCGCCGCCATGAAAGCGGCGTTCATCGCCACGGTCGTGATATTGCCACCGGATAAGTTCAATCGTGCCAAATGGTCGTAATCGATTTCCACAACTGGAACGCTCGGCGGCCAGGCCCGCTGCCAGATTTCGCGTCGGCGCGACGGGTCGGGATACGGGAAATTGACCACAAAACGCAGCCTGCGCAAAAACGCCGCGTCTAAGGCACCGCGCATATTCGTGGATAGAATGGTCAGACCGCTAAAGCTTTCGACCCGCTGCAGCAGGTAGCTGGTTTCGATATTGGCATAGCGGTCGTGGCTGTCACGCACTTCGGATCGTTTGCCGAACAGAGCGTCGGCTTCGTCGAAAAACAGGATTGCCCCTCCGCCCTCGGCCGCGTCAAACAACTGACGCAGGTTCTTTTCGGTCTCGCCAATGTATTTTGAGACCACTGCAGACAGATCGATCCGGTAAAGCCGCAGGTTCAGCGCGTTGGCGATCACTTCGGCCGCCATCGTCTTGCCTGTCCCGCTATCCCCGGAAAACAAGGCACTGATCCCAAGACCACGGTTCATCCGGTCGCGAAAACCCCAGTCATCATAGACCTGCGAGCGGCGTGAGACTTGCGCCGCCAACTGACGCAATAGGGCCAGTTCTGCCGGTGGCAAAACGATATCGTCCCATCCTGCGACCGGGCGAACGCGCTCTGCCAGACGATCCAGAACCGGCGTGGTGTGGTCGACACACGCTTTCCACAAAGTGTCGGACGCCCCTGCCTCGTTGCGGGTCAGACGGGCGATGCGGAGGATCGCCGAGGCGTTCAGGTCAAATTGACCGGTGATCTGCGTTACGACATCCGGGTTTACATCCGGCAGAGCACCAAACCAGAGCTCGCTTTGTTCACGGGCGGTTGGGCGATGGACCTCGACACTGGGACCATAGGCTGACTGACCAATACGCGTTCCCAGCGCAAACACGCCGCCGCTACGAGACAGAAACTGTGAAATGGGCGCGCTGTCAGAGTGTTCGGCTGACATTTCGACATGCGTATCCAGATACAGGGCAATCGGCATCAGCATGCTTTCGCGATGCCAGAGCCGTGCCAGCTGTTCCAGATCTTCCGGCGCGCTTGGCAACAGGCCCGCAGGCATCCTGCACGGCGTCAGACCCAAAGCCCGCAAGGCCCGCTGTGCTACCATTTGCTGGCAGGCGGGATCGGGGCCGACAAGCTGTACGGAAGACGGGCGCCCTTCGTTGGTTTGCCGCAATATCCGAACGACCTGAGACACCGCATTTTCCTGCGAGGTCGGAAGAACCGCCCGCGCATCGTCGTCAAAGGGCAACAGCAGGGGTGCGAGACGATCGTCAAGATAAGTCAGGCCTTTCAGAAAGTTGGTAACTTTCTCGTCTGCGCGCAATGCGCTGGTTGTCAGCGACTTGTCACCGGGTTGCGAAACTTCCACCAAGCGCCAATAGCGGAGGGGTCGCAGCGGTGAAAGAACATCCCAGGCCGGTTCCTCTAACAGAGCCAGGGCCAGCGCAAATGTCGGATAGTCCCGCGATGCGTCACCTTGCGCGGCCGCACATAACCCGGCGATCCGGGTGTCCAGTTCGACAGCGGCGCAAAGCAACAGAACCTCACGTTCAAAAGGTGTCAGGTCAAACCGGTCGCCCAGCAGACGCAGAGCCGGTTCTCCTTTGATTTCAGCTTCGGCCTTTGCGCGCGCATCAGCGGCCCTTTGAATATCCATCTGGCTTGGCGCTTTTGTCGGCGTAGGCGTAGTCCCTGACCGTTCACCAAAGAAACCCGTCCAGCGGTTGCTGCCGCGCGGTGCTTCAGCGACTTTGTGCTGTTCGGCCGCAAAGGCCGCCAGACGCAGGCGCAGATGCGTTATTGCGGCCGAAAGAAAAGCATCATTGGCGACGTGCCAATCTTCTGTCGTCGGAGCAACGGCCGTGGGTCTTGCGGCGGATGTGTCGTCAGGTTTGCTCATGGCGATATCGTCAATATCTGCGCCGCGTCAAATGAGGGCGGAACTGCAAGAAGATCAACCGGTAGACTGTCTATGCCGTCGATCCGCAGCCGGGCAACATGGTCTCCCTGCGCGAGGTTATCGACATCCACTGTCACCGTGCTGGGCGCGTCCGGATCAGCGGGTGTAACTGTGCCCGCGGCATCCGGTGTAAGCGCCCGGTCGCCCAGCAGAACCGCCACGCGCTGGTCAGCACGCAATTGCGGCGTGCAGGTCAATGTCAGCTCGAAAGGCTGCGCTGCCTCGGGTTGGTTTAAAGGTGCCAGTGCGCTAACCGTTGGGGCCAGCGCAAAGGTCAGCCGGTTTGTCACCCAGGAGGGCACATCGGGGTGCGAGACTTCCAACTCGAGCTGATAAAAACCTGCAGGCCAGTCACGCGCCACATTCGGCTCAGTTATCTCGGGCAGCGAGAACCGGATAGTTGTGTCGTCCCTTTCCGGCAGTATCGGGCGCGTATGTAAAATATCCTCACTCGCGGTCAGTCGTGCCGTCATAGTTGCCCCCGAAAAGTTGCTGCCTTTGACAACAATCACGTCGCCCAGTTCAGCCGACGGTTTGGCCAGAGCCGGCGGTGTCGGCAGCGCTGGATTCACGAACGCCTCAATGCGGCTCAGACTTGGGGCCGCGCCAGAAACGATGGCCGGACCCCGATCTGTTTCGCCGCGCCTCAGCACGGGCAACGGCGCGGAAGACAGGCGGGCGCTTTCGATCAGCAACACCCCGACTTTGTACCCCGCCGACAAACGATATTCGGACTGAAATCCCGACCAGATCCCCAGCAACTCGTCCGGTGTGATTGGCAGCGCCGTCACGCGAACCCGCTCGACCTGCGCGTCCAGTTTTGCTTCAGCCAGCGCCGCTTCGATCTCGGACCTCGCCAGTACCGGATGATCATGCAAGACGCGCATCGCATTGCCCAGCAGGACCTGCGCAATCAGTTCGTTGTCATTCTCGGCATAAACGGTAAGCAGATAGTGCAGGTTGAGCGGTAGGGCCGGCGGCAGCTTCTCGCCCGGTCGACCCTGACCTGGAAGGTCTGTATTCCGCCAGGCAGCGTTGTATTCCGTGTGATAGAGAAACAGGTTGATCCGGTTGCGCGTGGCATCTGGACGTACCTGATCGGGCGGCTGTGTCGTGATGTCGATCTGGTTGAGCGGTCGCGCATCGGCAGGCAACGTGCTGTAATCGGCTGTAGCAACCGGATTGAGCAGGTTGCGTAGGGTGAGCGTCGTCGCCGCGATTGCCAGAGGTGTGCTCATCCCGCACCTCCTGAATTCCGCATTTCAAGATATTCATCTAGGCTCATCAATGCCGGTTCGGGCCGCGCCGGTCCGGGTTCATCAGTTGGTTGTTCGGCGGCAAGCGCATTGACTTCGATCCGACCGATATTGATCCGAACAATCGTCTTGGCAGGTTCCACTTCGATGGGTACCGGCTGATCCGACACGGGTGCCAGGGGCGGCGCGGATTCGTGCGCTGGGGCTTCGGGGCGCAAGGACACAGTCTCGATTGGCTCCGGCACAGGAGACAAAACGAGTTCTATGTGATCGGCGCCTGGTTCCGGGTTGCGTTCAGAGAATTCCTTCGGGATGTCAGAAACCGGCTCCATATCGGCTTTTGCTGGCCCGGGTTGTTGCGGCACAGGTGATATCTCTGGCATGGGGTTCAGAACCATTTGCCTCACGATGCGTTCAAGTGCGCCAACATTTTTTTTGGCCGGCTGAGGCTGTCGCGCAGGTTCCAACGTCAGTTTTGGGGTCGGTGTGGATTTCCCCTGCGATTCAAGGGGTTCCGATATGTCTGTGTGTTGCACTTCGATTGCCTGAGGCTGAGGCAGTTTCCCCAATATGGTTTCCGGTCCAGCTGGCAAAGCCGTTTCGTTTCTTGACGGCAGAGGGTCTTGTACCTCAGCCACATCTATGTCCGGATCCGATGTCTGTTCAGTCTGAGGAGTCTCTGGCACCGCCTCAGGTATGACAGATTCCTCGGGCGCGGGTTCCAAGGCGGAAGTCGCAGGAGGACGAGCGTCCTCGACAAAAGAAGATGGTGGAGCCGTCAGTATCGGATTCTTGAGGTCTGGCGGCTCAGATGCGGGAGGTTTTTCAGGCACTATTAGAACAGGGGCTTCCGATGGTGGATCGCTTTGAACTGTGTCGTCCGGCAACTTTTCGAGCGCCTGTTCTGCTGATCCCTCGGCTTCGAAAACCCCAACCGGACGCGGGCGTACGTTTTCTGACTCGGGCGCCGACGTTTCCGGCAGCGGGCCAAGGTTTCGGGCCGCGAGAGATGTCAGAAAGTCGGTCATGATCTTGCCAGCGCCAAATACTGACGCCGCCGCCATGGGCTGAGGTCCAAAACATCCCGCTCGCGCCAGCCATAGGCCCGGGCCAGCACGTGGACATCGGTCAAAAGGCGGCGGACCCAGGCACCGATCTCTTCCCAGAAAAAGGCGAGAATATCGAACTGAGCAGACCATTCATGGCCACAGCGCGGGCAGATCATTGCTGCTTTCATGTCCGCGCGGGGATCGGTATCGCTGATGGTCTCGATCAGTGCCGCCCTTTGCGCTTGACTGAGCACGTTGATCGAAGTCTTAGAGCCCTCTTTCATCACATTGCAGACACAGGCCGACAACAGTGTTTCGGCTGCATCGGCATGGCTGGTCAATGCCTCCAGATCAGCCGTTGCAGGCAGCTTGAACGTGACCGACAAGGGACCGTCTTCGTAGGTCCAAGGACCTTTGCCCTTCGGCGCGGGCAACCTCACGTCTGCGGTGGAAAAGTTCAGTTCTAGCTGCTCGTCGCATTTTGGGCAGACCGCTAGGCTTTTCAGAGCGTCGCCGAACATCGCCTGCCGGAGGTCCAGAAGTCGGGCGTCGCGTTCTCCGATGGGCAACAGTGTCAGATGTTGCCGGGAAACAGAGGGTTCGGCTGCCTTTAGCAGCAGCATTGCACGAACCCAGGGAGCGGCACTCTGCCCCTCCTCCCAGACCTGCAACATCTTTCGAGGCGTCAATGGCGACATCAGGCATTAGTCCTCGGGATCTGTGAAGCTTTCTTCGGTTGGTTCCGTCACGGCTTGATCGCGCTCCCACCCTTCGTTCTCAAGCTTAAGGGTCTGGATCGCTACAGCGTTGGCCGATGCGTCAAGTTCCGGAAGAGATTGGTATTCCGACGGCCAGCAGCGCATCACATTGTAGCTGATCGCCAGTTGCCCAGCCTCGTTATAAAGCTCGATGATTATGTCCTTGCGGAAATCCCTAAGCGATACTTCCGCTCCCAAACCAGACCCCAGATTCCAGACCTTGTTGGCCCATTTCTCGAACTCGGTGTCATGGGTTACACCACGTTCCAGAGTGATCGTTTCGAACTTTGTTTGACCGGGTGATTTGCGCACCGTTGACGGATCGCCGCCTTCGCGGTGTTCAACAACTTCGGTCGTTCGGCCAAGCGCGCTGATCTTGCTGACGCCTGCCACATATCGCCCGTCCCATTTCACACGAAACTTAAAGTTTTTGTAGGGGTCGAAGCGTTCGGTATTGACGGAAAACTGTGCCATTGCCCTGCAATTCCTTTTCTGCCGGATCAGGTTTCGATGTCACCTGCCATCTGTTGAATCTTAAGGACGACGAACTCGGCCGGGCGAAGCGGCGCAAAGCCCACAACGATATTCACAATGCCCAGATTTATGTCGTTCTGCGTAGTGGTTTCGCTGTCGACCTTGACGAAATACGCGTCACGGGGCGAGCTGCCCTGGAAAGCGCCCTGTCGAAACAGGTTGTTCATGAATGCACCTATGTTCAGGCGTATCTGCGCCCAAAGTGGTTCGTCATTGGGCTCGAAGACGACCCATTGCGTACCGCGGAAAAGGCTCTCTTCAATAAATAGAGCCATACGCCGGATCGGAACGTATTTGTACTCGTCCCCAAGCTGATCGGCCCCACGCAACGTGCGTGCACCCCAGACGACACGCCCGGTGATCGGGAACGCGCGCAGCGAGTTAATGCCCAGAGGGTTGATCTGCCCGTTTTCATCATCAGTCAGTTTCACAGACAGGCGTTGCACGCCCCGCGTGGCTGCATCAACGCCGGCCGGAGCTTTCCAGACACCACGCGACACATCCGTGCGGGACCAGACCCCCGCGATGATGCCACAGGGGACAAACGTGTCCGACTGACCCTGTCTCAGCGGGTCCGGCATGATCACCCTTGGAAAATAGAGCGCGGCATTTCGTGCCCGAACGCCAGTCAGGTTAAGCGCTCCCAACCCGCCAGACGCAGCCGAAGCACTTGTCCATGCCGCTGGTGAATCGACGATCAGCATGGCGCGTCGCCTCACGGCATAGTCTAGTGCCTCGCTATAGACCGCCGCTGGCGTGTCACCGCCGCGCGTGTCTGGTGGAATACAAAGAATGTTAATCAGGTCGGCGTCTTCTAGTGCGTATAGCCGTGTCTTGTTGCCAAGGCTGCCGGTAAAATCGGTCGGTGACGTCAGGAACGCGCTGTCCTCGCCGTCGGTCGAGACTGGGCTGGACAATGTATCGTCGGTCCAGACGGTTGTTGGGTCGGCAATTGGTGCATCCGTTGCGGGTATCGCCCCGGCCAACGGGCTGGCTGCGCGGATTAGCGCGGATTGCGCCTCGAGCACACGGTCGACCCGGCGCTGACTTTCGGCGACAGTCAGGTTCACGAAAACTTCTTGTGTGCCGGTCACGGTGTCGCGAACAGTCAGATTGAACAAGTCCGCGCTGGTCAGTCCATCGGCGTCAACCCATGGCAAAGGGTGCGGGGACGTCTGCGCCGGAACGTCGTGGTCAATCCGGACGCGAAGCCCATTGGCCCAAGCCCCCGGGCTGGCCGCTGTCAGGGCCAATCCGTTCGCATCGACCTGAGCAGTGTCGGCCCCGCCGTCGGCCGGATCTGTATAAATACGAACGATAGTGGCCTGGCCGCCGCCATTGGCGAAGAAGTCGCGGACGGCGTAGCTCATCGGATACGCAATGCCGAGCCCTCCGAACGCGCGTTCAAAATCGCCATAGTTGTTGATGATGACCGGCGTATCGACTGGCCCCTTTGAAGCACGCCCCAGAAACGCAGTAATCGACGTCGCGACTCCAGCTATGGTTCGGACCCCACTTGGAGTTTCCTCGATATAGACACCGGGGTATGTCAGGACTGCGGGCATGGCTGAGCTTCCTTACAGTTGGGGAAAATCAAGAAAGTCTGGGACAGTAGGCTCGTGAAGTAAGCACTTGGTTCCAGGCGCATGAAGCGAACTGGCAATCGACCGAAATGCGCTGGCGAAAATAAACGTCATAAAAATCGGCGATCCATCGCATGGCGTCGGTTATCCCGGATTCTGGCTGGGTTTTGATCAGCATACCGTGACGCAATAACTCTTGAATTACGCGGAAGTTCAACAAGCGCCACGGCGTTATTGCACCGATCTGACAGGTCCATCACACAGCCATCACCCCACGCTCAATCACGTCGAGTTTTGGCAAATGCGCCACGCGAAAAGCTGCGGCGCGTTCCAGAAAGACATCGGAAAAAACAGAAAACTTAAAGACGACCGAGATCTGCCTCAAGAATGGTATTGAGAACTGCGGTACGTTGCGCACCAACCTCACGCAAACGCGTGTTTATCGTGGCAGAACTGATGTTCTTTGGCTCAACCACTCGGTCTTTACCTAGAATATGCCGGTAAAGCATTGTTGTTTCGACCATGGGATCGACATCAATTTCTTCGCGCAATCTGCGCCTGAGAGTCAGGTATTGCTCGATCGCCTTGCCACGCTGTCCGTTCATGACATGGAGCCACATCACTGCACGTTGAGTCGTTTCCCGCAAAGAGTCGCCCTCAAGTATCGCGGATCCGCAAGCTAGTGCTTCGTCTAGACGACCGATCATCGCGTTGTCCCGCATCAGGATCGTCATTCCGCGCTCGTAGAGACAGCGATAGCGTTCGCGCTCGCGCATAACCCAGTCGCTCTCGGCGCCTTCCATGAACTCATCAGAATAATGGGTCAAAGCATGTTTCAGAGTGTCTCGAGATTCACGGCGCAACGGACCTTTGACCGCCTCGATCGTACAATTCTCAACGTCCTGGGCCAGCCTTGCGCAATCCAGCGTTACCTCGGCACCTATATTCATTACAACGGCGGCTTCACTGGCGCGAACGATGGCCACCTGATCGTTGATATTTGCCGTTTTGAGCGAACCGTTGATGCGCCACAACGCCGTATTCAGCGAGGCCCGCGAACGCGACGGTGCCTTGTTGGGCCAGAAAATCTCGGCAATCCGTTCGCGGCGCAACGACGCATCCGAATGAACGGCCAGATAGCTGAACAACTCTCGCGTAGTTGGTCCCAAGTTTTTGCAAACAAGGCGTGACTCGTCGAAAATGGACAAACCACCGAAAGTGCAAATATGAATCATTCTGGCAGCCCGCGACGCCTGAAGAATTGAACCGAAAAAGCGGCACCCCGCTTACGCGGGAATCTTACCTGATCAATTCTACCAGAAAATGCAGTAGTTTTTAAGTGTGAGGTTAATCGTTATTTCAATCACATTTACTGGAGGCCTAAAAATAGAAATGTGCACAGAATATGAGTCCACATCGAACCCGGCCACTTGATAGAAGCGGCACGCACTAAGATAGAGACAGAGAAGGTTCTGAAGGTGTACACGCCCCCGCTGGCCTAAATGTGCCATGGTGGGATTGCAAGCAATCTGAATAGAGGCGTGTATGGGAGAGATTGGCCTGGATTTGGCGAAGAATGTGTTCCAGGTGCACAGGCGGATAGAACAGGTCACCCTGTTCTTCGGAAGAAACTGCACAAGGGGCAGGTCCTTGAGTGCTTAGCAAAACTGCCGCGTTTCTTAGTGGCGATGAAGGCCTGCGCCAGTGAGCAACATTGGAGCCGCGAGATTGATCGTTTGGGTCCTGATGTCAGGCTGATCCCGCCGACTTACTAGCAACCATTCGTCAAACGTCAAAAGAACGACATTGCTGATGCGGAAGTGGTCTGCGAAGCCGCGAGACAGCAAGACCTTTGAATTGACGGCGCACAGTCAGCCCGCCAACCAAGACACCCTGTCGAATGTCCGGGACACAGTGTTGTTCGATAAGCCGTTTGGGACTTGGTCGCGGACACCATCAAGGCCAGTGGCTACTGGCGCCGCGCAAACAGGCAGGACAAACGTCTGCTTCTGACCAGTGCTAAATTACTTCAAAATGTCTTACTACGCAGGAGCTATCCACACGCGGGCTTTCGTTCAATTTGCAGCATTCGGTGTTTTGGGCTCATTCAAAACTCGGTTACGTAGCAAAAATGTTCCCTGCCCGCTAAATAATGATGACACAGACGACCCATCGCTGGCGTTGGCTACCACACTCGGTTGCTGTGCTGCAACTCGTCGAAGCTGCCGTTCGCTGCACCTGCGCTATCTCCAATTAAAAGAATTCGCAGATTGTAGGACAAGTCGTCGAATCACTACGGCGGTGTTCGCTTTACCGTTGGACTTTGGGAAGAAGGGCTCGAGACGCGCCATCTGCGCCCTTGAAAGCCAGAAAAGATCAGACATACTCACCGCTCGTTTTTGAGCCGTGAACCATGCTATGCTTCAGAATTCAATGAGTCCTGATCATAGTGTAGCAAATACCTGATATTATTGACCAAACTAGGTGCTTCCAAATGAAAATAGTTTACAGAGATGCCCGACCTTGCCTTTCAATGGCGTCCAAGCCCTTGTGGCTCTGACGCAAGAAGAGTTTCAATCGCGCGAAAGCTCAACTAGATTGGATTCAGCATTCCCCAGGAAAGACACGACGAGCCGAAGGCAATCCTCTCGCTCTTGTCCTACTTCGACACGCTTTCGCATCCTCGCTATCCGTTGACGTTCAAGTAAACCGAGTAGAGTGAGCTTGTTGCCGTCACGAATAGCCGGTTTAGTTTCGCGCCGCCAAAACAGACGTTTGAGACAAATTCAGGTATATGTACTTTTCCAATCAAATCCCCATGTGGGTTCAAGCAATGAACGCCATCGGCGGCCGAACTCCAGATACGGCCATCGCGATCCAGCCGGAAGCCATCGAAGAACCCGTTGGTACATTCGGCAAAAACATCGCCACCAGACAAAGATTTACCGTCTTCGCTGACGGAAAACTTGCGGATATGCGCGGGACCACCTGGCATATGAGTGCCGCCAGTATCCGCGACGAAGAGCGAATTGCCGTCGCGTGAAAAGGCCAGCCCGTTTGGTTTGACGAAATCTGTAGCAACTGCAGCAACCTCGCCCGTGTCAGGATCGACTCGATAAACGTGGCAAGCGCCGATATCGCTTTCCGCGCGCTCTCCTTCGTAGTCCATCATGATTCCATAAGAAGGATCCGTGAACCAAATTGAGCCATCCGTTCTTACGACAACGTCATTCGGAGAATTGAGCCGCTTGCCTTGCCAGGCATCAGCCATCACGGAGATCGACCCGTCATGTTCCGTGCGGGTTACCCGGCGGGTTAAATGCTCACAGGATACCAAACGCCCCTGTCCATCAACCGTATGGCCGTTAGAGTTGTCGGCCGGTTCGCGAAAAACCGAAACTGAACCGTCCGTATCATCCCAGCGCATCATCCGATTGTTAGGAATATCGGACCAGACAAGATAGCGCCCGGCAGCAAACCAAGCAGGCCCTTCGGTCCAACGTGCCCCGGTCCACAACCTTTCGACGCGCGCGTGGCCTATGAAACAGCTTTCAAACTCTTTTTCGATGACCTCAAATCCGGTGCCTTCTATTACGCCAAACACTATTCTGCTCCTTCTTTTGAGGGGTATTCCATTTGGTCTCCGGGGCGTACGGTGCCCCATCCCATCTTTGGTCTTCGGTTACCAGGCAGCGTGGGGTCTGGTCCCCAAATTGCCTGATAGGTATCGTAGGCCCTGCCAGACCTTTGAAGATATACTGACGCTACGATCAGAATTAGCCAGTAACCGTTGATCGCCACCCACATCCAACGCGGCGCATTCGATGACCATAGCCCGCTGAGTATCGTAGACGCCGCCAAAAAAAGCGCCAGGTAGCCCAACACTCTGTGTGTGTGCTCGAAAGCCACGCGCCAAGGTGTCATATCATAGTGATCCCCACACAAGCTGCCGTCCTTCGACGGTGCAGTAGGGCCGCCTTTAGTGCCCCGGAAAGCCCCCATTGCGACCTGCACGGTACCCAGAGCGAGCACGACATAGCCTAGGCCCTTGTGCAGCCAACCACCCGGCTGTTCTCCGGCGCTGATAAGTACGAACCCCAATCCGACAAGCGAGAGGGCAAAGGCGAATGTCTGGCCTTTCCAATGGCACAACCACCATACCCGATTGTCCAGCTCCAGCGGCCAGTTCTGACCCGGTAGTATCTTAAAATAGCGTGCTGCCAAGATTGCTGCGGGACATATCACCCCCCAGGCAACGACCATGCAACGGGCGTGCCAGGACAGGAAGAAACCAACATCATGCCCTCGCGATGCGTCGATGGGTGAAAGCAGCCACTCGATCATCAGCCTTTCACGGCCCCTGCTGTCATTCCAGTGATAATCTGTCGTGAGGCCACAAATGTGAAAATAATCGGCGGCACTGCAAGCAGCATTCCGGTAGCCATAATCACACCCCAGTCAATGTCATATTCAGTGATAGAGTTTACAATCGTGACTGGAACTGTCCGCGTCGACCGTCCAAGCAGAGCATTGGCCAATAAGAACTCGTTCCAGGCAATTCGGAACGTGAAGATCGCTGCCGCTGCGAGTCCGGGTTTAATGATCGGTAGGACAACCAAATAAAAGACCTGAAACGGGTTGGCCCCATCCATTCGCGCCGCTTCTTCCAACTGGATCGGAACTTGCACGATAAAGCTCTGAAGGATCCAGATCACAAATGGCAGGTTCATCGCCGTATAGACAAGGATGATCCCTGCATAGGACTGATCAAGATGGTATTGGAACGTCCAGATGCCAAATACCGGAACCAGAAGTACCGCAGGCGGCACCATCCGCATCATCAGCGTCGTCATCGAGACGGCACCGCGCCCCATGAACCGGAAACGCACCAAGGCATAAGCCGCCATGCACCCGATCAATAGAGCTATGCCGGTAGAGATGGTGGCCACAATCAACGAGTTGCGAAGGGAGCGTCCAAAAGTAGGGTCACAATACTGAACGTGGTCCGGATCATACCAAAGCACGTCGCACAACACCGTTTCGTAGTTCCGAATTGTCGGCGTAAAAAAGAAGGCCGAAACGCTTTCATCGTAGATGTCGACATTCATCTTGAACGATGTTGCCAACATCAAAAGGATCGGTCCCGCTGACATAACAACCAGCGCCGCGAGCAAGGCGTAGAAGGCCGGGTTTTGTTTTTCTGTTTGCGTGGACATGATCTTTAGCTCTCTGTCTGCTCGGCAGCGGCGCGCATTCTTGCGGCCCGGGCTTCCTGCAGTTTGGTGTACATGAACATTCCGATGGTCAGCCCCATCAACATCAACAACAGAACATTCGACATCGCGGCGGCTTCGCCCAATTCCTGAAACTCCTGAGCCGTTCGGAAAATTCGCAGGGCAATGATCTCGGTGGACAGGCCCGGCCCCCCATTGGTCAGTACCAGAATGACCTCAAGCACTTTGAAGGCATCGATCAGACGAAGAAGGAGTGTCACGATCAGAACCGGCATCATGAGGGGTATCTTGATCAGGATAATCTTTTGCCATTCGCTGGCGCCGTCGATTTCGGCCGCTTCCAATGCAGAACGCGGCAAAGATTGCATAGCCGCCAAAGCAAGAATGAAAATGAAAGGTGTCCACTGCCATACATCTGCTATCACAACGGCTATGAACGACCATGTGCTGTCCGACAGCCAGGGGATACCCTCGTCAAACCCCCAACTTTTGATTGTACGGTTAAAGATGCCAACAGTCGGGTGATACATGTACCGCCACATGAGGCCGACTACGATTGGGGCGATCATCATGGGCAGAATAAAAACAGTCCGCAACATCGACATGCCGCGTATGTTTCGGTCCAGCAATAGCGCAAGACCAACACCCAAGGCCATCTCAAGTGTCACGACAACAAAGGCAAACTTGATGGTGACCCAAAAACTTTCGTGAAACGCGCTATCGTGCAGAAGATTTCCGTAGTTTTTTAAGCCAACAAATTCCGCTTGGCCTATGCGTTGACTTGGACTCCAATCCAGAAAGCTGGCGTAGATCATATATCCGATCGGGTAGAGCAGCGCGAAAACAAGTACAATCGCCGCTGGCGCAAGAAACAGGTATGGAGTGAGCCGATTGGCCCGTACAACAGCACTCATGACTGCGGCCCTTTGACTTGGTTGGTTGCCGTATTGAGAGGGGCACCCGAGTAAAACTCAGGCACCACCTCAGGGAGAATGCCTATTGCTGCCAGGTGTAGTAGCCGGCGTCGTCCATGATCGCCTTACTACGTTCAGCAACCCCATCCAGCGCAGTTTGGATGTCCAGATCTTCGGTCAGGACCTGACTGAGCGTTGTTCCCAGATCAGCATTGATTTTGCCCCAGACCGGAATGATCGGACGCCAATCGGGATCGGCATATTTCAGGGCTTCACCAAAAACCTCAAGATGCGGCTGCGCGGCCAGAACATCCGGATCCGAATGCGTTGAGAAACGGGAGGGGTTTCCACCGGCAATTGCGATTGCCTTGTCTGCCTCTTTCGACGTCAACCACTGCATAAGCAGGAACGCTGCATCTTTGTTCTCGGCGTTTGTTGGGATACCAATTCCAAACCCACCGGTCTGGCTGCCGCGACGCGCGCCTTCTGGATGTGGAGCCCAACCGACTTGGCCGACGACTTTGGATTTCTCCGGGTTATTGACCTGACCCGCAAAGACGGTGGAGTCGAGGAACATCGCTGAATTACCCTGAAGGAATGACGCGCCTGCTTCGGCGAACCCGAAGGTCTCGGCTCCCTCTGCGCCACAGTCGACAATTGTCTTCAACGCTTCGGCGGCTTTGACCCCTTCTTCATTGTTCATGATTGGGTTCCAGTTTTCGTCGAAGATGCGACCGCCCAAAGGAGCAAGATGCAGCAGGTACGCGTGCGACGCGTGATGCCCCGAAGCCGCGCGCGATGCCAATCCACCCATACCGGGTTCCAGCTCTGGAATCTTACAGGCCAATTCAAGCAATTCGTCGTAGGTTTCCGGAACCTCGAGCCCGTGCTTTTCAAAAATGTCTTTGCGATAACCCAGAATCGACGTCTCTGATCCGAACGGGATGCCGAACAGCGACCCGGTTGGTCCCGGCAGATATCCTTTGCTGCCGCCCGCGACGCCAATGTTGCCAACATAACCATCAATCAGATCATCCGCGTCATAGGCCGGATCTGCGAGCGCCGGGTTCATGAAATACTTGGCGAGGTTTTCCAATTGGTCGGCATAGACGTAATCGGCTTTGGAAAACACCACATAGGCGATCAAGTCGTAGTCGCCGTTATTTTTGGTAAGCTCCAACGTCTGCTTCTCGCGCATCTTCAAATACTGAAGCTGATCGACTTCTACGCGAATTCCCGTTTCTTCCGTGAATTGCGGCAGCACCTGCATCACCGCATCAAAGTGCGGATGGGCCGGGAAGTTCACAACCAAGGTAGTGCCTTCGTAGGGTTCGTATGGACTGGCGGCAGCCAACCCAGTTGTCAGTGTCAGGGCCGCGACGCCCGCACCGGTTTGTTTGAGTAAGTTCAGCATTTGCTCCTCCCATGCTGGTCTTGGGTCGCTGTTAGAGGGCGACCTCCCTTTCGCGATCAAAGAGATGAATGGCGTCTGCGTTGACTTCGAACCGAAGGGTTTCACCCAAGGCGATGGGCGTGTCTGATTTCAATTCGACTTCGATTTTTTGACCTGCGCAGTCACAGATCAGAACCGACTGCGCGCCGATGTATTCCGAGACAACGACCCTGAGGTTTAAACTGGTGTTTTCGGGGGCATCCGGATTGTAGCTTAGATCGGAAGGTCGGATTCCAAGGATGACGTTGCTCAGGTCTGCTTTCGACAGGCTCTGTTGACGTTCCTGACTGAGTCCGATGGCGAAGCCCGCTCCGGTTACAAACAACTGGCCACTTCGATCCTCGACTGTTGCGTCCAAAAAGTTCATCGGCGGAGACCCAAGGAACCCGGCGACAAACTTGTTGGCTGGTCGCTTGTACAGCTCCTCCGGGGGGCCTTGCTGGTGAATGTACCCCCCATGCATCACAACGATCCGATCCGCCAGCGTCATGGCCTCGATCTGATCATGGGTGACGTAGATCATGTTTTTCTGGACCTGCTGGCGCATCAGGGCAAGCTCGGCGCGCATTTGCCCCCTCAGCTTGGCGTCTAGATTGGATAGCGGCTCGTCGAACAGAAAGGTGCTGCTGTCGCGCGTCAGGGCCCGCCCCATCGCGACACGCTGGCGCTGCCCCCCTGACAACTCGCCCGGCTTGCGATGCAGATAATCGGTAAGGCCCAGCATTTTGGCGACCTCACCCACCTTCCTGTCAATCTCAGCCTTTGGAACTTTCTGCAGACGCAACGCAAAGGACATGTTCCTTGCGACATCCAGGTGTGGATAGAGCGCATAGTCCTGAAACACCATCGCCAGATCGCGGGCCTTGGGCTCCAGATGGCTAACCGGTTTTTCATCAATGAAAATCTCTCCGTCCGAGACCGTTTCAAGCCCGGCGATCATGCGAAGTGTTGTCGACTTCCCGCAACCAGATGGCCCGACAAACACCGTAAACTCATGCTCCTCCATCTCGAGGTCGATTCCGTGCAGAACCTCAAAGTCCCCGTACCGTTTTACGAGGCCCTCCAAACGTATTCTGGGCATTGTTCCTCCACCCCTTGTTACCGGTCACAATATCATCTATGTGACCGGTAACATAGTAAATTATATATATCCTTATCAATATGTTATAAATTTAGAGTGGTTTGCAGCTTTCGCGGAATTCGATATGCGGTGTCAGCGTGACATGGCAAGGCGAATCTGCCGGTGCCTCTTCATCATCCAAGAGGCGTGAAATAAGCTTTCCAGTTTGTCGCCCAATCTCAGTTGGATCGACAACGACAGTAGAAATCGAGGGGGAGCTAAACCTCGAAACTTCAAAATTTCCAAACCCTACGACAGAGATATCGTCCGGTACGGATTTACCGATTTGCAGAAGACGACTTTGAACGCCAAAAGCCGCCATATCCGATACGCAGAACACGCACTCCACCTCAGGATAACGCTCCAGGATATTGTCAACCGCCGCAGCACCATTTTCGATGGTGAGAGGTGGTGTTCCCAACATAATCTGGGCTTTGGAATTCAACCCGGCACTGTGCATCGCTCGTTCGAAACCTTCTCGACGCGCTGCGCCTCTGGTCCAGTCATCCTGCTCTTCGCCAAGAAAAACGATATTTTTGAAACCGCGTTCGATCAACGCCCTCGTCATTTCGCAAGCGGCCTTTGAGTTCGAAAACCCGACAGTGTGCGCGATCGGTTTCTTCGGTTTCTCCCAGATTTCCACGATTGGCACCGACACATCAGCCAACAAATCCAGAGTACGCTGCGTGTGACCATCATATGAGAGAACGATTGCTTCCGGTCGGCGGCGCAACATCGTTTCGACCAGTTGTTCCTCTCGTTCCGCCGAGTAATCCGTATGCCCCAGGAGCAGTTGGAGACCAACTTTTTCAAGTTCTTCCGTCAGGCTTTGAACCGTCAACGCAAAGTGCAGGTTATTTAGCGAAGGCAAAAGAACTGCAACAAAGCCTGACTTTTTAGTCGTCAGTGATCCCGCCATTTGGTCGGGGACATAATTCATTTGCTTGACGACTTGCAGAATATGATCGCGCGTTTCTTTGGAAATTGGGCTGTTTTTTTTCAGCGCCCGACTGACCGTCATCCGCGAAACCCCTGCCGCCTTGGCGACGTCTCGCATCGTGACATGTGTGCGACCGGGAATCTTGTTCGTCATGCATCCACCGCTTTTGGGCAGAAGTTAGACCACCTTGTTCCCGGTCACAATCTCAGAACGTCAGCTCTGCAATTCACTGGGCAAAAGCGCGGTCGGCAAATTCTGGTAGCTCACCGGACGCAACCAGCGCACAATTCCAAGCGTGCCAACCGAGCTCGCACGGACATCGGTGCTTGCCGGGTACGGCCCGCCATGCATCATTGATGAGCATACCTCGACCCCGGTCGGAAAACCGTTGGCCAACAAACGGCCCGCTTTCTCTTCCAGTATTGGTATAAGTTCGCCAGCGAGCCCTACATCCGCATCATCCATGTGCAACGTCAGGGTCAACTGGCCTTCAAGACATTCGGCTAGCGCCTGCATCTCTTCGAGGGTCTCGCAGCGAACGACAATGCCTGCCGCACCAAAAACCTCGTGCTGCAGCTTTGGGTTCGCCATCCACTCCTTGGCACAGACCTTGAACAATGCCGGAACGGCCGCGCGTTTGCCGGTTGCCGCCCCGCAAGAGGTGACCTCGACCATCAGGTCGCGGAACTCCCGAACGCCTTGCTCAAAAGCCTCGTGAATTCCATCGGTCAGCATCTTCTGTTCAGCCGTATCATTCAGCGCAGCCGCACAAGCCGATTCCAGCGCGTCCGCCTCAGCCCCGGCCAGCATAACAGCGACGCCGGGATTGGTGCAGAATTGACCAGCGCCCATTGTCAGGGACGCGGCCCACCCGGCCCCGATTTCAGCGGCGCGGGCAGCCATCGCGGCGGGCAGGCAGAACATTGGATTGACCGAGCCCAACTCACCATAGAATGGGATTGGCTGCGGACGCGCGTGGCACTGATCATAGAGGGCACGCCCGCCGGCCAGCGATCCGGTGAAGCCAACCGCCCGAATTTCTGGATGCTGAACAAGCGCAGACCCGACCTCACGGCCTGATCCTTGGACCATCTGGAACGTGCCCGATGGCATTCCGCAAATCTCGATCGCTATTGCGATGGCTTGCGCCACAAGCTCGGCGGTGCCCGCATGCGCGCTGTGCCCCTTGACGATGACGGGACATCCCGCAGCCAAAGCCGAGGCCGTATCCCCGCCCGCCGTAGAAAAGGCGAGCGGGAAGTTCGACGCACCAAAGACGGCGACAGGGCCGATGGCTTTGTGCGTCAGGCGCAGATCAGGACGGGGGAGTGGCGTCCTGTCAGGAAGTGCGCCGTCTTTACGGATATCGAGATATCGGGTCGCTTCAATCAGGTCAGCGAACATGCGCAATTGTCCGGTGGTGCGCCCACGCTCACCATTCAGACGCGCTTCGGGCAGGCCGGTTTCGGCCAAACCGGTCTGGGTGATTTCATCCCCCAACACATCCATTTGGTCCGCAATCGTGCGCAGAAACGCGGCACGCTCGGCCCGCGATTTGCCGGAATACGCGCGGAAATCGCGGCGTGCGGCCTTGCAGGCTTCGTCCACCTGAGCCGCTGTTGCCTGTGCAAAGCTCTGCCCGTCCAGATCGTCTGACGCACGCGAATTGTCTGATCCGACCCATTTGCCGTCGATCAGGTTTTGTCCAAGGATCATGTTATTTTCCCCAATTCAGGACCATCGGGTCCAACGGTTTCAAAAGGTCTATCAAACGGTCGCGAATAGCCGGTTGCAGCGGGTCAATCGGATGACGGCAGAATTCGGATTTAATTACCCCGCCTTCGACCATAGCAGCCTTGCACGATTGCCAGCCGCATTGGCGGTTTTCGTGATTGATCACCATCGCCACACGCCCATAGGCAGCAGTTGCGTCTGCTACGCGACCCGCATGGTGATGTGTAAGGACCGGCTTTATCTGATCAACGATCATGCCCGAGGTCATCGATCCTGTGGCCCCAGCATCCAAATCAGCCAACAGCGTGATACCCTCTTCGCCGTCAAATGGGGCTTCAATCGCGTCACCACCTTCTGCGATCAGCGCGCGCAGCTTGTTTGCAGCGCGTGGGCATTCGATCTTGAACAGCTTTACCATTTCGATCTCTTGCGCCATTTTCACCAAAAGCGGCACCGGGAGATCAACGCCAGACAAAGGCGCGTCCTGCACCATAATCGGAATGCCGACCTCTCCCACAGCAGAAAACTGTTCAAAGGTTTGCTGCGCGGTCCCTTTCAAAAGTGCCCCGTGATAGGGCGGCATCATCATCACGATATCCGCGCCCAGATCCTTGGCGAATTGCGCACGTTCCACTGCGATCTGGGTGGCAAAGTGGCTGATCGTTACGATCATCGGAACACGCCCGGCGACATGCTCAAGGCTCAGCCGGGTCAGGATGGCGCGCTCCTCATCCGAGATCAGGAACTGTTCCGAAAAATTGGCCAGAATGCAGATCCCGTCCGCGCCCTGATCAATCAAGCAATCCAGAACGCGTTTCATGCCTTTCAGGTCAAGCGATCCGTCCTCATTGAACGGTGTTGGCGCAACGGGCCAGATACCGGTGTAGGTCATCGTCTACTCCGTAATCTCAAAATGTTTCAGATGTTTATCGGTGATCTCGATCCCCAGACCGGGCTTGTTGTCGTCCAGATCAAGGAACCCATCTACAGCCTCCGGATCGCCCTCGAAGATATAGTAGAACAGCTCGTTCCCGACCTCGACATCGAAGACGGGGAAGTACTCGCTGATCATGCAATTGGTATTGGCCATGGTGAGGTGATAATTGTGCATCTGCCCCGCATGGGGGATGACAGGCACCTGAAAGGCTTCGGCGATTGCATTGATCTTTTGCGCCGCCGTAATGCCACCCACCCGGTTGGTGTCATACTGCAGAACTGAAACGGCCCTTTTCTCGATCAGGTCCTTGCAGCCAATGACCGAGAATTCATGTTCACCACCCGAGATCGGTACGATGTTCATCGCGTTCAGTTCACGGTAGCCTTCTACATCGTCAGCGATCACCGGTTCTTCGAGCCACCGCGGTTCAAACTTGGTGAGTTTCGGCAGTATCCGTTTTGTATAGTCGAGGTTCCAACCCTGATAGCATTCCAGCATAAGATCTGCGTCATACCCAACGACCTCGCGCACGGCTTCGACACGCTTGAGGTTCTCCCGCATTCCCGACATCCCGTCTTTTGGCCCCCAGCCAAAGCGCATTTTGTATGCTGAGTAACCGTGCCTTTTGGCCTCCTCAGCCTCGGCTTGCATGTGTTCGATCGGGCCGGAGTAAAGCTTGGAATAATAGACCGGAATTTTCTCCTTGGTACGTCCGCCAAGCAATTTGAATACCGGCTTGCCCGCAAGCTTGCCCATCAGGTCCCAAATCGCCAGATCCACTGCCGAGATCGCGGTCATCCCAATCCCTTTGCGGCCCCAGGCATGGCTGCGGCGGTACATTTTCTCCCAGAGATATGCGTAGTCAAACGGGTCTTCGCCGATCACCATTGGCGCGAACCAGTCGTCGATGGCCTTCTTGACCACGGTCGGTGCCAGCGCGGCATTGCCAATACCCACTGTGCCGTCTTCGGTCTCGATCTCGCAAGTCAGCCATTGGTGAAAGCGAAACGAGGACATCGCATCACCCTTGTCCCAAAGAACATCAGACGCGTTGGTGCAGAAATTACCGGTCGGCGGAACCGTTGGTCCCGTCCAGTTCCAGACGCGTGTGCGCACGGATTTGATCTTTGTCATCGTTGTCTCCTCAGTCCGCGCTGCGTTCTGCGCTATGCGTTTTGGCCATGCGCACGAGAAGATCGAACGCCTGTCGTGTCGCTCCTGGGTTAGCCTTGTTCTGTCCAGCTATATCGAATGCTGTGCCGTGCGCCGGGGTCGCCACTGGAATTGGGAGGCCACCCGCGACAGTCACACCGCGCTCGAACCCCATCAGCTTGATCGCGATCTGGCCCTGGTCATGATACATGGTCACGACTGCATCGACCTCACCCCGCTGCGCCTTCAGAAAGACCGTGTCCGAGGGCCACGGGCCCGTCACATTCATCTGCTTCTGCTGCGCCTTGCGCACAGCGGGCTCCAGAATGTCGATCTCTTCCCGTCCGAATTTTCCGTTGTCCCCAGCATGGGGGTTCAGTGCCGCCACTGCGATGTTAGGGCGTGTATTGCCCGCTTTGCGCAGTGTTTCATTGGCCAGATTGATCGCCTTCAATATCCCCTCTTCCGAGATATTGGCCGCTACATCCTTGAGCCCGATATGCGAAGTCACGCGGGTCGTCATCAACTCATCCAGAACGTTGAGTTCCGAGTGATAACCGTCATACCCCATGTAGCGCGCCATATAGCGATGCTCGTCCTCGGCATTCAGCCCCGCGGCAGTCATCGCAGCCTTATTGAATGGTCCAAACAGTATGCCATCCACCTGACCGGCCATCGCCAGATCCATCGCCCTGTCGAGACAGCGAAGAGAAGTCGTTCCGCCTTCGATGGTGACCTCAGCGATCTTCACGTCGTCGGGCGCGATCGTATCAAGCTCCAGATGCGACAGACCCGGCTGATCCACCACCGCGTTCACAGTGTTCAGCGGCACGTCCAGTTCGGCCTGTTCCGCGCCGCGCTGCCAAAGATGGCTGTCGCCGACCAAGACAATATCAGCGGCCTCTTGCACGCCATCCTGATTGAGCAGTTTGGCTATTAGTTCCGGTCCGATCCCCGATGGATCGCCGGGAACGATAGCGATACGGGGCTTGGTCATGCCGCGTTCTCCCAGTGTTTTGAAAATCCGTCGGGCAGGATGACCATCACATCCGGTTCCTTGCCCGTGTCAAAGGTTTGCACCACTTCGAATGTGTCGAGGTTGAACCGCTGAACCTGTTCGCAATCGATTGCTATGTAGGCAAAGGCAGCCTCATCATCGATGCACAGCGCCAAGGGATTGGCAGGTGTCTTCTGATCATGCAGCATCTCGCCCGTCGCCTCGTCAAAGACAGAAAACGAGCCGCCAAAGTGGTTCATCGTTACCAGGCGATTGCGCTTTTCGTCATAGTAGATGCGGCAGGGATCATCCGGTGTTGGGAATGTCCGCTCAATCTCAAGCGTTTCGGTGTTTATCACTGCAACCGTGTTGGAAATCCGTTGCGAGGTATACAGCGTTTGCGCATCTTCGCGCAGGCACCGCCCTTCGGGTTTCTGCCCCGTTTTGATCGAGATCGGGGCGACTGATGCGTCATAAGGATTGAACGTCGTAACATCACCCGATGTCAGGTTCATTGAATAGGCTGTGTGCCCATCTTTGGTCAGTGCAAACAGGTGAGATTTTGTTCCGCCAGTGGGCGTGATATGATCCCAGCCTTGATCGAAGGCGCGCGGGTTTTCCTTGACCAGCAGATGACCAGTCCATTCAGACAACACATAAAGCCGACCCAGTTCATCAAGTCCGATCCCGTGCGGTCGGGCGTGTTCGCCCAACTCATAAGTGTGTGCGATTTCCTGCTTGCGGATATCGACCACAATGACTGAGCGTCCATCGGTACCGTCGATGCCCGAATTCTGCACACCGTAGTGGCCGACATAGGCATAGCGAAACTCATCGTCGACCACGAACTCATGGGGAAAATGCGGAAGATCCAAACGGCCCTGACGAGCCCCTGTTTCAATATCGTACCAGCTTACGCAATGGCTGCATTTTTCGATCAGCATCATGGATTGCGCCATCTTGGATCCCTTTCCACATCATCTTTTCATCATATGTGACCGGTCACATCGTTATTAACCGCGCATGCGATCGTCAATCCCCAATTCGGTTTGAACCAGGTGGGTTTGGGCGGGAAAGCCCCGCCCAGCCCGTTCAACGCTCCAGCGCGCCAACGCCCGAGAACCGGAACGCTTCCTGTTCCAACGCGTCCAGTTCTTCCGCACTCATCTGGTCATGAGCGACCGTGATCCGACCAAGGAAAACAAACGGTAGCTCGTCCTGACGGCCTTCCATATGTGCCTTGATGGCCTCAGCGGTTGCCGCACCCACGTCATCGCCCATACGCATCGGGGTAGCGTCCAACTCGCCCCGCCGGATTGCATCCAGCTCAAGGCCAGTGCCACCCCAGCCGGTTGAGAACACGTCTTTTTCCTTGCCGACCGCAACCTGCGCTTCGACCGACCCCATTGCCATCGCGGTGTTGGCGTTGTGGATGATCGTTGCTTCGGGGTATGCCTGCAGGATCAGGCTGGTGCCTTCGAAACCGCCTTCCCGCTGATACTCACCATAGTGCTCGTACACCGTGGTCCAGTTGCCTTTTTCCTCGACACAGGCCTTGAAGTCACCAGAACGCTGATCATCAGTAATCCCCGGAATGCCGCGGTTCATCGCCATGGTTACATCGCTGCCAAGGCGTTCCAGCATATAGTCGCACATGGTCAGAGCCCCGGCCGCCGAGCTAAAATCGAACCACGCATCTGGCTGATTTTCGAGCGCCTTCGGTGGAGTGTGGAAGGCCCAGACGAATGTTGAAAATCCGTCATTGCCTGCCATTTTGTCGATGTTGTCCGCCTGAATAGCCAATTCCGAGGGGCCGAAGATGACAAAATCATACAGGTCGGAGTCCTGAACAACCTGATTGGCATAGGTCGATTGCAGGCTGTGCTCGATCTGGCGGCTGGCGAACTCGGTCGTCTCATATTCGATGCCAAGCTCATCCAGGCGTTTTGTCATCGCCAGATAGTTGCGTGCCCAGAAATCGGAGGTGTCCGCAGATGGGTAGATCAGAGCGATTTGCAATGGCCCATCCTGCGAACCCGCATATTTGACTGCTTCGGCGCCGGTCGTGGCTTGCAAGGCTTCCAGCTTGCCATCAGCGTTAACCTCACCAGGCACCCAGTAGTCCCGGTCTTCGATGCCCGGCAATTCTTTCAGCGGCAGTTTTCCGTGCCCATCAGCAAAGGCCGCGGCGGCACACAAGCAAAACACGCTTGTCGTCAGTAGTGCTTTGTTCAATTGTTTCACGGTAAGTCCTCCCTTTCGCGAACATTGTGGGGTCTTGCAGGTGCGCCGAGACTCCTACCTCCCGGCGCACCACCTTTGTTGCCCTAGCCACTTGGCGCAGGCTCGGTTGCCAGTCCCGCCCCAAGGGCCAGCAACAAGATCAGTGCGCCGATCAGCGCGGCCGAGAAACGGATCAGTTTCTGCGCCTCTTTAGTGCGCAGTCCGGCCAACAGGCTGCGGGCTCCGTCGCGGTCTTTCTTCTGCATCCATGTGTAGAGCGCGACCGAACTGACGATCACGACGCCAGAGGCAACGGATTGCCAGAAGAATTCGATCCGCAAGGTCACCAACGCGTTGATCATCATCGACAGCAGCAAAACACCGGCCAACGAACCTAACATCGAAGCCCGCCCACCAAACAGTGAGGTTCCACCCACCACTACAGCCGCGATGACATGCAGATTAAAATACGGGGCCGATGTCGCCTGAATAGCGTTCAGCTTGCCGGTCAGCATGACACCCGCCATTGCCGCCGCCGCGCCCATAAGCACGTAGGCATAGATTTTATGCCGGTCGACCGCCACGCCAGTCATTTCGCTGGCTTCCGGGTTCGAGCCGATGGCAATCGTGTAGCGGCCGAAATAAGTACGTGTCAGGACGACGTAGCCAATAGCCATTGTGATCAAACCCAAGACGACCGGAACCGGAATGAAGCCCGGAATCTGACCGCGACCGATTTCGGTAATGAGTTCGGGGAACCGCGCGAGTACCAGACCTTTTGCAATCACCAGCGCCAGACCACGATAAACAAGATCCATCGCCAGCGTTCCGATCAGGTCCGGCACTTTGAACCGTGTTATGACCAAGCCATTGATCAGCCCCATCAATGCGCCGAGAACAATAGCTAGGGGCACTGCAATCCACGCCGGAAAACCGTATTGCTTCACCAGAAAGGCCATGAGAATGGCCGAAAGTGCCGCAATCGAACCGATCGACAGGTCAATCCCGCGCTGCGTAATGACAAAGGTCATCGCCATCGCCATTGGCATGTAAAGCGCCGCATCCAGAAGGATCAGATTCAAGTTGGTAAGGCGGAAGTACCGCGCCGGTTCCGCAATCCCCATGAAGATGAGGATCGCAAGGATCATCACCATGGGGCCAATGAAAGCCAAGTATGGCTCGAGCCTGTCCATGATGGTTCTGTGTTCGGGATTTGTGGTTGTTGCGGACATGTCGCTCTCCTTCACGCAGCCGCATCCTGAGCGCCAACGATGAGGCCCAGAACATCTTGAACGGAACTTTCCGCAGTCTTAACGACGCCAACCGCGCGACCCCGGCGCTGCACATGCACGCGGTCGGCCACTTCGAACACGTCATCCAGCGAATGCGAGATCAGGATCACGGCAAGACCTTGTTCGCGCAGCGCCTTGATCAGTTTCAGCGTTCGCGCGGTTTCTTGCGGACCCAAGGCTGCCGTGGGTTCGTCCATCACCAGCAAGCGCAGGTCTTCGTGATACACTGCGCGTGAAATCGCGACTGCCTGACGCTGACCACCCGAAAGACTTTCCGTCATCACATCCATCGACCGAAGTCGCACGCCAAGGCGTTCTTCCAAAACCCGCGCGGCCTCGGTTTTCATGCGTTTGTTGTCCAAAAACGGAATGCCGAACACGTTTTTGGTCAGCTCGTTGCCCAGAAACATATTGGCCGCAGGGGAAAGATGATCGGCCAGCGCGAGGGTCTGGTAAACCGCATCAATCCCGTTTGCGATTGCGTCAGAGTGGCTGGTCATCTCCAACGGTTTTCCATCCATCAGGATACGCCCTTCGGTGGGTTGATACACCCCGGTTAGAATCTTGATCAGAGTGGACTTGCCCGCTCCATTGTCACCGACGATGGCCAGCACTTCTCCTGCGTAGGCCGTAAGATCAACGTCCTGCAAGGCCGTCACCCCGCCAAAACGTTTGGTTATTCCTTGCATTTGAACCAATGGCTGATCGCTCATGGTTTCCTCCTTTGCGTAAAGCTCCGCCATAGCGGTCGAAAAACCGCTGAGCTGGCTTTGCGCTGTGTCATCTTTTAAAGCGGGGTCCTCGTCAGTTGTGACGAAGACCACCAGAAAGGTTATTTACCCCAGATTGTCGCGTAGGCTTCGCGATAGGGACTGTCAGGGTCGAACTGATTGCTGTCACCCAGCTTTGCCAACCCTTCTTCGGTCACGAGAGCTGGCGAAGTGATGTAGCCCGAACAGTCTTCGCCCTGTATGGCGCGGTTCAATTCGTCAACCAGTTGCCAGCCCTGGAGGTTCAACGGCTCGGCCACCGTAATTGTCTGATAGTTACCGCTGCGGATCCGTTGGAAGGCCGCTTCAGACCCGTCACCCGCGGACCCAGCTTGAGGTCCGTCGTCGGACGATATTCCAGCCGCTGCCAACGCCGGCCCCATGAAGTCGAAATAGAGATCGTTGATCGCCAAGGCGTGTGTCCATTGATCACCATATTTCTGCAGCAAGCTGGTGGTTAGTGGCCCCATGCGCGACGAAGTATCGGCAATTGGAGTGTCTACGTACTCCAACACCTTGCCACCAGAAGCTTCGATGGTTTCCTTGATCCGGTCAGCTTTGTCGATGGCGATCTGGTAGGTCGAGTCGGTGAAAATGATTGCGCCAACTCCGTCACCACCATCTTCCATCGCCCATTTCGCAGCCACTTCGGACACGGTCATCGCGTCGGTCGAGACATTGGCAAAGATACCACCTGGAGCATCACAGCCAATTTTGGGACCTGAGTGCCATGCAACCATCGGAATACCCGAAGTAACGACACCTTCCAGCGCGGCCTGTTGTTCGACAGCATCAAAACCATTGATAATGATCCCGTCCGGCTGAAGCGCAAGCGCCTGACCGATAGCTCCAGTCCGGCCCTGAATGGATCCGGCACCGTCCAACACGCGAACGTCCCAGCCAATTGTTCCAACAGCCTCTTCGACCCCATTGGTCACCCCGAGTATACCGCCATTTTTTAGATCACCGGCAACAACGACAATGGATTTGCCCTCGGCGGCTTTGGGTCCGCTGGTTGGCCCGTCGAACGCGGTTTCGGCCACCACTGGAAAACCCAAACCCGTCAAAAGAGCGGCAGTGGATACCGCCATGAAAGTCCGTTTCAGCATAATCTCCTCCCTTATGCTGTTTACTTTTTGGCGCCTTTGCGACGCTGAGCGTAACCGGCGATACCGATTGCGATCAGAAGCGTGACACCGTTGAACATCGGCTCGACCCAGAAGGATCCACCGAATTGCTGAATGCCCGAGATACCAACAGCCAGGATCGCGACACCCACGACTGTTCCCCAAACATTCACGCGTCCCGGCTTGATGGTGGTGGACCCAAGAAAGGCCCCGACCAAAGCAGGTAACAGGAATTCAAGACCGACCGAGGCTTGCCCGATCCGCAATTTAGACGCCAGCAACACTCCGGCAAAGGCTGTGATCAGGCCCGATGACATGAACGCGCCAATGACGAATTTCCGGGTCGGAATACCGTTCAGCTGCGCGGCGCGCTGATTTGCGCCAATCGCGTAGAGGTACCGGCCAATCGGCGTGTATTCCAGGATCAGCCACATCGCGACCGTGATCCCCAGCACGTAGAACCCTGTGATTGGCAGGCCGAATACAAACGTGCCGTTGATAGCGTAAAAGCTATCTGGCAGAGCACCAACCATCTGACGACCCCCCGTGTGCCACAGCGCCAGCGCATACAGAACCGTGCCTGTTCCGAGCGTGGCAATAAAGCTGTCGATCTTGGCGACCTCGACCAGCAGACCGTTCAGAAACCCCGTCAGCAGACCCAGCAACAGAACAATCGCCACGGCAATCGGCCACGGAATACCGAACATCGTCTGCAGGGAAATCGCAAGGATATGCCAGAGAACAATCCCGTACCCGACCGTCAGGTCGATGCGGCCAGCTGCCATCGGGATCATCGCCCCCAGTGACAAAAGCGCAATGATCGCCTTGTCCGAGATTATGGCCCGCAAGTTCAGAAGCGTAGGGAACGTATTCGGTAATAGGATCGAGAACAGGATGATCAGAAAACCTGTCAGCAGAACCAGACCATAGACCGGCAAGAACCGCAGGATACGTGTCTTCAGCGAGGCCTCTTTCAACTCGGCCTTGGTGGGTTCCAGCGCATTGGATTCAAGCGATTGCATAGTCGTATTCCTTAACTTGCCACGGCGTTCGACGCCGAGGCAGCTTGTATCAGGTTTTCGGTGGTCAGCTCGGTGCCGGTCAGCTCACGTATGATCTGACCCTGGCTGAAGACAATGGCGCGGTGGCAGATGGCAGCGACTTCCTCGAAGTCGGTTGAAACGACGATGATGCCGACGCCTTCCTCCATCGCGCGGTTCAACAGCGCGTAGATTTCCGCTTTGGCCCCAACATCAACACCCGCGGTCGGGTCTTCGCAGATCAACAACTTGCGTTTGGTTTCAAGCCAGCGCCCGATGACTACCTTTTGCTGGTTGCCACCTGACAGGCTCTCAATCGTCATGCTCTGATCATTGGGAGACAAGGCCACGTCGGCACCGATCCGCGCGGCACTCTCTGTTTCCGCCCGATGGCCCATGAACGATAACAATGACCGCCCAATGGCCGCCGGATTCAGGAACGTATTCTCGCGGATGGTCAGTGACATGGCGACCGATTCCTCGGTTCTGTCCCGCGCCACCAAGCCGATCCCAGACGCCATCGCGGTCTGCGGCGAGCTCAGGTCAGGCGTTTCACCATGCAGGGTTATCTGGCCACTAAATCCTTCCGACCCGAACAGCGCACGAGAGACATTCTCGTGCCCGGCCCCGCGCAATCCTACGAGTCCGACGATCTCATTTGTCTTCACCTGGAAACTGACACTATGCGCCGCCTCCATATCCAGGCCGGAAACTTCGAGCAGCGTATCGCCCGTTGGGGTGTCCGGTTTCATCACTTGCCGGGTCTTGCGGCCGACGATCATATAGACCAGCTCCTCGGGTGTGGTGTGGTCAATGCTGCGCAGACCAACCATTTCTCCGTCCCGCAGAACAGCGACCCGGTCGGCAATCTGAAAAATCTCATCCAGTCTGTGCGACACGTAAATCATGCCGACACCCTGCTCCTTCAGCGGTCGCAACGCCTCGAACAGTCGTTCGACCTCATCCGCCGGAAGAGAAGCAGTTGGTTCATCCAGAACCAGATAGTCGCAATCCACCGCCAATGCGCGTGCGATGGCGACCAGAGATTTCTCAGTCCGCGACAAGTCCTGAACCCGCGTGGTCGGGTCAAACTCGCAGCCTACCTTGTCGAGCGCGGCTTGCGCGAAGCCTTCAACCGATTTCCAATTGATCAGACCGTTCTTTCGGGAGTAGCCCAATGCTAGGGCGATGTTTTCGGCCACCGTCATCCATTCGATCATGCCTAGGTCCTGGTGGATAAAGGCAACGGACTGACGTTCACCAAAACCACCGGGGCGATGTTCGTATGGTTGGCCGTTGATCAAAACCCGCCCATCGTCCGCCTTGTGAATGCCGCCGAGAATTTTTATGAGAGTTGATTTGCCTGCCCCGTTTTCGCCCAACAGCGCGACAATCTCACCGCGTTCAACATTGAGAGAAACGTCGCGCAGCGCGTAGGTGCCTCCGAAATGCTTCTTTATCCCGTCAAAGAACAGATTGTTTTGCGCAGTGCCGGGCACGGCTGACTCCTCCTGGGTCTAGGTAACTCCAATGCTCCTCAACATCGTATTGAGTTACCCGTAACGTTAAGCTAGCATTCGCATAGGCCATGCGGATGTCAACAAAAAAGAGTTACCCGTAACGTAAATGAGCAGTGACCCTGATAAAATAAGCAAAAACAACAAAGTAAGCCTTGCGGAAGTCGCGAAGGCCGCTGGTGTTTCCAAGATGACTGCCAGTCGAGTCTTGCGAGACGAAGGCGGTTTCTCAGAGAAAACACGCGCTAAGGTAATGGCCGAGGTGGACCGGCTAGGGTATTTACCGAATCGTCTGGCGACGGTTTTTGCCGGTGACAAAAAGTCGACTTTTATCGGCGTAAGCATCCCGGAACTGGGCAACGAAATCTTCGCACAGGTTCTGGAGGGCATAGACCGCAAGCTTGGCGCGTTCGGCCACCAGACCGTTCTGGGTTTGACAGAACATGAGATCGACCATGAAGAAAAGTGGATCGAAACAGTTCTGTCCTGGCAGCCCGCGGGCCTGATCATTACGGGCCGTTCGCATAGCCAGAAAGCCATACAAATGCTGCGTGGCGCTGGCATACCTTTAGTTGAGATATGGGACTTCAACTCCAGCCCTTTGGACATGTGCGTCGGGCTGAACCATTTTGACAGTGGCTACAGCATGGGTCGCTACCTTGCGGGGATGGAGTACAAAAAATTTGGATACGTTGGTACATCTCATGACGTTGCGAATGCGGCAACCGCGCGTCTTCAAGGTTTCTCAAAAGCAATCGAAGATGCAAACGGTCGGCTCGAAAAGCAATTGCTGCTAAAAGACACCCCTGGCTTTTACACCGGATTTTATGGCACCGAACAATTGTTGGCAGCTCATCGTGATGTCGAAGTCATATTCTATCAAAACGACAATATGGCGATCGGCGGGCTGCAATATGCTCAAAAAATCGGATTGACCGTGCCAAACGACATCGGAATCGCTGGGTGGGGCGACTTGCCGATTTCAGCAATACAACCCTATCGGCTGACGTCCATTGCAGTGCCCCATCTGAAAATCGGCCAGATCGCCGCAGAAATGGTTCTTGCCCAAATCAACGGCGAACCGACAAAGTCTACGAAGGACGTTGGGTTTCGACTCATTCCCGGGAGCACAGTGAGAAAATCCAGACCGAATGGATAGACTGGCGAGCGAAACAGATGCGATGCAAGGTACGCACGCCAGTCGCCCCGGGCCCGGAGACGATATCCGACCCATTGTCTCAATGCTGCGCGCGCGCCTGCTTTGCCGCTGTTCGCTGCAGGAACAAAATTGGAGGCTGGACGAAAACACAGTCAGTGGAAATTAACCGCCGCCCGGATCGATCTTCGCAGCGACAGGTCCGAGCTCAAAAGCGATCGTCGCGGCGGCGACCTGATAACCTCCATTCCAGCTTAGTGGAGCCCGCGACAAATTGGCGGACTAGAAAGTCGGCACCTCGCAGCTTCTTCCCGTGCTGTGACACGCGGCTAAAACATAGGGTAAACCTGAAGCGGAGGGTTCTGTCGCAAACTCCGCCCCAACCTGTCAGATCGAATGCAGTTCTGTTAACGTGTGCCGGAACATCACTGGAGCAGTCCGTGATGATCTCATTTGGCAGCGCCGGAATTTCAGCCTTGACTGTTGTTCTAGAACTACGGGCGCGTGCATCAAGAAATGCGAAATTACAAAGTGGGTTCTTTTCCGCCTCGACGACAGTACACAAATCAACTTGCAAGCTGTGCGCCTTTGGCTCGGACGGCCCACATGCTGACTTTTTTGCCGTTCGACCGTCCCGGACCGACGTCCGCAGTCTCGTCTTGCCCCGTTTCAGTGGACGGTTTGAAAGGACCCGGCTGACCGATCTTCGAAGTCAGCTGGACTTACGTTGCCAAGATATCCATGG
>NZ_JBQGAE010000014.1:0-126348 GCF_056542645.1 Ruegeria sp. AB5 | reverse complement strand
TGTCATTACCGGCCAAGCCGTCAAACACATCCGCTCCGGAAGTGATCAGCGCAAGATTGTCATCATCCCCATCCGTCAACTGAACCGCCTCGGGATCAATCGGGTCATAGAGCGACCCCACGGTCACCGTCACCGTAGCGGTCCGGCTCTCAGCACCGTCCGACACCGCATAGCTGAAGCTGTCGCTGCCGATATAGCCCGCATCCGGGGCATACAGAATCTCGCCATTCACCACCGACACAGACCCATTCGATGGCGAAGAGCCCGACACGTCAATCGTCAGCGCATCGCCATCCGCATCACTGTCATTGGCCAGAACGTCAATCGAGACCGCAACATCCGGATCTGTGCTCGCCGTGTCATCCTGGGCGTCCGGCGCGTCATTGACCGCCGCTACCGTCACCGACACAGACCCCACAGAGGCCTCTTTGCCATCCGTGACCTCGTAGCCGAAGCTGTCGAACCCGGCAAAATCCGCATCCGGCGTATAGGTCGCAACCCCGTTTGACAGCGTTACAGAACCGTGCTCGGTTTCCACCACGCCCGCCGTCAGCGGGTCATCAAAGGCGCTGGTCACCGCCGTGACTGTCAGCGCATCACCATTGGCATCGCTGTCATTGGCCAGAAGGTCGATCGCAACCGCCTGATCCTCGGGCGTCACGGCCGCATCCGGCGCCGCAACCGGCGCCGCATTGGTCTCGTACACCGTCACCGTCACGGTTGCCGTCGTGCTCGACGTCCCATCCGACACAGCGTAGACAAAGCTGTCATCACCGACAAAACCGGCATTCGGGGTATAGACGATCTGGCCATTCGATACCGCAACCTGGCCATTCGACGGGACCGAGCCCGAGACGTCAATCGTGAGCGCATCGCCATCCGCGTCGCTGTCATTGGCCAGAACATCGATCTGGATCGGGCCATCCTGCTCACCGCTGGTTGCATCATCCTGCGCCACCGGCGCGTCCGGCGTCGGCGCTACCGTCACTGTCACCGTGGCAACGGCGGTGCCGCCTTGACCGTCCGACACCGTGTAGTTGAAGCTGTCGATCCCATTCGCATCCGCGTCCGGCGTGTATTCAAGCTGACCCGCATTGATCACCACCGAGCCGAACTGGCCTTGGGTGACCGACTGCAGCGACAGCGTGCCACCATCCGCATCGCTGTCATTGGCCAGAACGTCGATCATGACACTCTGATCCTCATCCACCGTTGCTGTGTCGTCTACCGCATCCGGCGCTATGTTTGCACCTGCCGTCAGCAACTGGCCATTGGCTTCCATATCTGCTTCGGTTCCGGCCAGGTTGCGGACGCCCTTCAGCAGGGCAACCGGGACAAAGCCACTTACACCGTCCGGATTGATCTCCAGCAGCGTGTCCGAGCCGGTGGTGGTGAAGCGTACGAAGTCGGTCAGCGCGTCAACGCCCTGCGTGTACCCCACCAGTGCATCACCCACGTCCAGGACCTTCCAGCGGGCATAATCCTCGACCGTGTCAAGCGCTCCATCAATTACTGAGAACTTGAACGTGTCGCTACCTTTGCCGCCAATCAGCGTATCCGCGCCGGCCCCTCCGTCCAGAAGATCGTCTTGGTTGCCGCCGTCCAGAATATCATCACCGGACCCGCCATAAAGACTATCCCCGCTGCTGTTGCCGTAAAGCACGTCATTCCCGATATTGCCATACAGCCGATCACCGCTATCGCCACCATACAGGGTGTCATTACCGGCCAAGCCGTCAAACACATCCGCTCCGGAAGTGATCAGCGCAAGATTGTCATCATCCCCATCCGTCAACTGAACCGCCTCAGGATCAATCGGGTCCAGCCCGACCTGAACTGTGACCCAGGCTGTATTCGAGACTTCGCCGTTACTATCCGTAACCGTGTACTCGAAGCGCTCGATTCCCACGAAATTGGGATCAGTTGGTGTGTATGTAAACGCGCCGGTTCCGGGGTCTTGCGACAGGCTGCCGAATGTCGGCGCCTGCGTGATTACTATATCGCTGTCCTCAAGTGGCAGACCATCGGGATCCGTGTCGTTTGCCAGCAGGTCTAAAATAACCGGTCCGCTCTGGGCCAGGACAACCCAATCGTCCTGCGCAACGGGTGCCGTGCGTGCACTGAAACTAACAGAGTCGTAGTTTGCGGACGTATACGGCGCGAATGTGGGATCGCCCATCCAGCTCGGTGTCCCGTGCCAGATGCTCAGAAAGATCTGCGCGTCCGCAGTTGGAACTTCCAGGTCGGTGGGATCGACCACGGAGCGCAATAGATTGCCGTCTGCATACCACTCAATCGAGTCCGGACCCCATTCGATGGTGTAGGTGTGCAACCCGGCGGAGGAGTCAAAGCCAAGATCAACAACGACCCCCGAACTCTCGCCGCCAAAATGATATGTCACCAGTGCCTGGGTTGGATCATTGCTGAGGAATTCGAAATCAATCTCGGTCTGGGGAGAATACAGAAAAAATGTCGAGTTGGCGCCGCCGCCATCTGCTGTCTGCATCGTGACGGTGTAGGTGCCAAAGCTAAAATCCTCGACAGAGCGTATTTCGCCCCCGCTATAGGTTTTGCCGTCCAGAGGCTGGTCATCAAGCGTCAGGGTGAGCTGACCCGCTTCAACTGTGACATTGGAAGGCGACCAGGCTGTGTCGATCCAGCCCCCTGGCAGTGCATAATCTGAAACCAGCCAATCACTGGCCTGCAACGGAGCGTCAAATTCTTCAGAAAATGTCGACATGTAACCCAACCCACTATTAAACCAGCGACCAAATCCTGCCCCAGAGCAAGCTATTGCCACTTCAATGGCTAAAACAAAACTTAAACAATTTTAGCCCCCATATATTTATACAGCTATGAGTATCCCAAGAGCAAATCAACTCTGTGCAAGAAGTGATTGGGGATTGCGTTCTAAGAGGAAACATTCTTTGCAAACCCCCAACTTCTTCTCCCGGCGGCAAACGGGTATCTGTGTCATAGTAAAAGATAGGCGGCGCCTACCTCTATCTGGGAATACGCGAAGCAGTGGTGAGCTATTCAGTTCGGTTTGCCTGATGAGAATTGATGAGGTTGAATTCCAATGAACCATGCCGGGTTTGTTGGAGGCTCCAGCTTCTGAGTAGGCTGGAGCATCATGAACTAGATGACGAACACGTATTAGACTGTTGCGCAGTTTGGTAACTGGCAGCAGGTTTAGATATTTTCTATGTAAGTCGCAGAATCCGGGTGGATAAGTATTTATTATTGTTGTGCAATATTACTGTGCCAGCGTCCTATTTTAACGTGTGCCGATTTTTATCTGGTGGTGGACGATGAAATGCTCTGAGCGCGGGATTGGCCAGAGAGAATGCGCTCTGCGGCCGATGAGGTTCCAAAATCGGGTAACTGAGAACACTCGGAATGTGGCGGCATGTTTGAGCCATGGCGCCATCCCAAGATAGAAACGCCTTTCCCGGTTTCCATTGTGACGGTCAACTCCGTATCTCGCGTTTGCTGCAATAATCTGGTTATCTTGAGACCCTGAATTCCGGATTGGTTCGTTACAAAAACTCCTACCGGCTTGCAGAGCACCACGAGCTCAAAATCCGAGAGTTTCCCGGTCAGATAGCGGCCAGTCCGACGGTCGATGGAAAACGCGGGTATATCCGGGCCATTCAGATACACAAGTTCTGAGAATCTGGGTTGATTATAGCCTAAATCGAAATCACCCAACCATTCGATGGCGCGCATCTCCTCATCGGTTACGACGAATGCATGATCGGCAAGCCATGGTGTAAGCAGCGTTTCAGCGTCGACCCATTGCCAGCGGACTTTGCCCAGCAATAAATTTTCGTCCTTTCCCAACATCAGCTTGGTACTGCGCAGGAAGGCGGGGTTGGCAAAGATGAGAAATCCCCCAGCAATTACCAGCACCAACCAAGCAAAAGGCCGCTTCAAGGCGGCGGGAACCAAAAACGACATCGCTTGGACCGCGTCTTCTCTCAAGAAACGCAATAAACTGGGAAGCAAACTCTGTAGTGCAATGCCCCATAGAACGAAAAAAAACGGCATCGTCGGATAGAGGTACCGGATGTTCTTCAGTCCGCCGAAGGATTGCAGCACGAAAGTTGTTGCGAACAAAATCAGGCAGAAAGAAGCGGGCAAAAAATTGGCGCGCAGAGCAACAATGGCAATAACAGGAAACAAAGGCCAGAACGTGGGGTAATTGTCCCTGAAATTCCGATTGTAGAATGTAGTATCGTTCTGCGCCGGCCAAGGTTCCCAATTATATGTGACCCATAACCAACGGATTTCGTTCTCAAAGACGCCGCTTAACAAAACGGCCACAACGGCGACCAGCATAATGCCCGCAAGCCACCACAACCTTGGGTATTCTTGCAGCCAACTAGGCACGAATACCAACGCAATCCATAACCCGATTGCTCCGACTCCAAGTGCTGTAAGCATTTGCAAGTCGAGTGCGAGTAGAAAAAACCCGCCTGCGACGGCCAATGCAACCAGCCGCCATACAGGTGATCTGATCGTAGCAAACGCCGAGTATACAAGCAGTGCTCCCGCTACGAAAAGCACACCTTGGGCGGCATAGAAACGTATATACTGCGACACCTCGATTCCATTTGGCCAAAATAGTAAAAAAGTGAGCGTTATCAGAGCTGTTATGGTGCCGCTAGCATGATACGCCCAAGCTACGATCAATGAGACCATAAGCGCACCCGGAATGATGGATGGTATCAGGCGCGCCGCCCATGCGGACTGCTCTCCTGTGATTTCGAAGCTTAGAGAAATAAATTGGGTAAAGCGTGATGACCGATCGTAGACACCATCAAGTACTGCAAAAGTCTGGTTATCCTGCCAACTGACAGCTGGTAGATACTGATAGAGTTCATCATAAATAAGTGGATGGTCAATCATCCCAATTCGAGTGAAGAACGCGGCGGTAAATGCAGTGGCTCCAATTAAGAGAACCGTGACAAGCTGCACTCCAGTACTATCTGGGTTATGATATAGGTATTTTGTTCTACAATAACTTGTCACTGATGACTTCCTATGAATCTAAATTAATCCTGAGAATATCCCATCCCCTTCGCGGGTTGAAGCCAATGGAACTAGCATAAAGTTTTGGCATCAGCCTCAAAATCTTATAAAATGCCAGCTCCAGTCAAAGTTCGTCGAGCAAGGCTGCGTGCCGTTGTGAATTTAATGCCAATTTGGGTAAAAAGCCCTGATGGGCCGCCATGGGCTGTGTGCCGAACCACAGTGTTCTGATTCAGCAGTTTCGAGCTGCTTGGCGCCGTCGTAGGCAACAGGCCGCTTTTGATGGCCACCACATCTGAGCGTTTGATCTTGTACCCATCCATGCTTTTGTTCAGGGCGTCGATAAACGCCCGAATATCGTCTTCTGATACGATTCCGGCATCCGTATCGCCCTCAAAAGGGACGTACCAAGTCCCCGCGAAAGTCTGATCGCCTATCGGATATAAGAAAAGCATGTCGCCGTCGCGCTCCGGGGCAGCGACTGACACGCCCAACTGTGATGGCGGCGGAAGGTCAAGGATCAGATTGAAAGCTTGTTTTAGACCGAACCGCGGTACATATCTGTCATCAAGTACTTGCGCGAGTTCTTCTGCCCATGGCCCACTGGCGTTAACAACGGCAGGTGCAGAGAACTCAATGGGGCCATGATCAGTCTGCGACGCCAAAACGCCTTTGACACGCCCCGCCGTCGTGAGAAGGCCAGTGACCTCGGTCTGATCACAGATCGCAACACCCGCCATGCGGGCCTGGTCTACCAATGCTTCGAACAAACGGTCACTGTCGGGGACAATTGCCTCATGCCAGATTGCACCACCGCGCAATCCTGTAGTTCGCACGGTAGAAAACGCGGCGCGAACGGCACGGGATCTGACAACGCGACCGGTTTTTAATCTGACCTGCGCAGTTGTGCCTCTGTTACGATCAAATGACAGCAGCGCATCAAGCAGGAATGCGAGGCGGAAGATTCCATTGCGTTTCAAGCCACGGCCATAGAGAGGCAGTAGAAACGGCAGGATCTCAATCTGATCACCCAATTTTTGTAAGAACCAGCGGCGTTCTTTGATTGACTCTCTGTAACGGCGCAGATCAAGCGACTGCAAATACCGCAATCCTCCATGGAGGATTGCAAACCAGCCCTGGGTGGTACCACTTCCCATATCGGCTTTTTCCAGGAGCACTGGGCGATACCCACGCTCGACCGCGACCATCGCAAGCATCAAGCCGTGAATGCCCCCGCCTATGACAATGAGGTCAAATTGGTTTGATCCGACATCTACGTCTGTATCCGGCGACTTATTTTTTTCGTTGTCGGGTTCTTGCAGAAGCGTTGACATGAAAGTGGGTTTCTATGACTGCATTAAGAAAGGATGATGATTTTGAACGACAATGACTTAACGGAAAACACTTCGCCCCTGCAAGTTTGCAAAGTGGATGGCCATGTGCACCTGCATCCGGATTTTGAAGTTGCACATGTTTTAGAGAGCGCAAGCCACAATATGGCACTTTCTACGCTACCGGAAAGCTCGACGGGCATTTTGCTGCTGACAGAAATCGCCGGTATCAACCGATTTGGTATATTGCCCTATACTGTCGGGTCTTGGTCTACAAAACCTTGTTCTGAAACGGCGTCCATGCTGGCCTGCCATGATGACGGACGTCGGATATTCATCATTGCGGGCCGCCAGATCGTGACGTCCGAGGGGCTAGAAGTCCTTGTGCACGGTGTCAAAGATATCATCCCTGATGGCCTGCCGCTGCCTGACGTGATGACAGCCACGAAGGATCACAAGGCTATTGCTGTTCTCCCTTGGGGTGTTGGCAAATGGACCGGCGCACGCGGGCGTATCATACAATCGCTGGCCTCGTCTCCTCCAACCTCGGACAGGTTCTTCTTTGCAGATAGTGGTGTACGTCTTAAGGGAACACCCCGACCCAGGCTTCTGGCCAAGGCCGAAGAGAATGGATGGTGTGTTCTGGCCGGGTCTGATCCGCTGCCACTGCCGAACCAGGCCAGTGCGATTGGTCGGTTTGGGTTTCTTGCCGAATTCCCGCTGGATCCGGATCACCCCTTCAAATCTCTTGAGACCTGGTTGCGGTCATGTAAGCGCTCTCCGGAAAGCTATGGGATGCTGCAGGGGCCAGTAGGGTTTCTGGGGCATCAGGCGGTCATGCAGATCAGAAAACGCCTGCGATAGCCCATGCCCGCCACCCTTGGTCATATCGGGGCACAGTATCTGATGACAAAGCTGTGCCTGCCCAAAGCGGATGTGAAGTGGATCATGGCCGGATGCGTCGTGCCGGATATTCCGTGGATCATTCAGCGCGCGCTGCCGTCCCTGACCGGCTTACCCCCGATTGAGCTGCGCTTATACCTCATCGCTCAAAGCACTTTGCTGATGAGTTTGATCCTGTGTGCTTTTCTTGCGCAATTCAGCCGCAATGCCCGAAGCGTGTTTGTTGTTCTTGCCTTGGGAACGGTTCTGCATCTGGGTTTGGACGCCCTGCAGACCAAATGGGCGAATGGGGTTGTTCTGTTTGCACCGCTACGCTGGGATCTGCTGAATTTCGGTCTGTTCTGGCCCGAGGATTGGCCCACCTATGCATTGTATGCTCTTTCAGGTGCCGTCGGCATCTGGATCTGGGTAAAAGAACCGCGATACGGCAAGGATCTTCAGTTGCCCGGCGGTTGGCGGGCGGTGACACCCGCGCTATTTTTAGTGGCCTATGTCGTTGTTCCTGTCGGTATGAAGGAGGGCGCCCGGGCCGCCGATTTACACTATGCTGCAACACTGACTGATGTAGAAAGCCGGACTGGAAAACCAATAGAATTCGACCGGAGTCGCTTGGTCACCCATACCAACGGAGCCCACCTGAAGGTTTGGGCTGGAGAAGAGTTTGAGCTGATTGCGCCGTTCCCCATACGAGGTGAAATCGCCTCGATCCGGGGGCAGTTTGAAACACCCTCAACGATCCGCGTCGCGGAGTTTCACATTCATCCCTCAGCCATCCGCAACCTTGCGTCCTATATCGGGCTTTTGATGATCGTCATTTGGTGGGGTCTCTGCCTGATGGATCGTTTCCGCGTCTGAACTGGGTACGACTGAAGGCCGACCGCGCAGGACATCATCGATTTCATAGCTTCGCAGTCTTCGACTTGAGGAGAAGATAATAATTTCTCCCACCAGTCCCAGAGCCACGACCTGAATGCCCAAAACCAGCATCAGGACCGCAAACACCAGTGCCGGACGGTCCGCGAGAGGTGTGCCGAAGAAAAGGCGCTCAATCACCAGATAGGTGGTCAGCAGCCCGCCGATCAGGATGAGAGGCACACCAACCGATCCAAAAAAGCGCAAAGGCCGGCGGAGATATTTGAGCCCGACAAACAGGGTGAGCACATCAACCAAAGCCCCAACATGGGCGTTCGGTTTGAACTTGTAGATCGCCTGCGCATCAACATCCCTGACAATCGGTAGATCCACTTCTTTGACGCTGTAACCTTCGGAGGCAGCAATCAGAGGCAAGAAATGCTGGCGTACGCCAAGCTCTGCCACCTTCAGGAAGACGTCCCGACGTCCCGCCCGCGCGCGGCAGAAGACATCTGTGAAATCCTGTTGAAACAGCAGCTTCAAAAGGCCGTGCGTGGCCCGGGCCCGGGCCTTTTGCATCCCGCTTCTATTCAGTTCACTCCGCTTGCCCACGACCATGTCATCCTCGCCAAGCGTATCGATCAGCGTATTGATCGAGGACGGGTCTATTTCGGGCCAGGACGGCAGGGTCACAACAATATCGCCAACCGCCTGACCGATCCCAAGTTTGATTGCCGCGTCTTCGCCGTTCCACGGTCTTTGCGGGACTGGTTTCAGGTTCGGCCACTGGGCCGCCAGTGGTTCCAGTGCCGCACGAATACCGGACGAGGCCTGCTCGAATACAACGATCATCTCGTATGGTTCGGACCTTTGATCCAACACGGATCGAAAGTCCGTCAACAGATCCGCTAGACCCCTTCCATCGCCTTCCGCACCGGCGATCACGGATATCAGCCCGGTTGCGGCAGCGTTGGTTACGGCCGGGTTTTGGTCGTGAAGCATATTATTCCCTCTCAGGCAGGGCACGCGGGGATTGGCCGCCCAGCCAATACAGTTCGGCGGGTCCGATCTGGCGATGTATCAGAGCACACACCGCGCCGATTAAAAACAAAAACAATGTCAGAGATCCGCAGAGCATCGCAACCGACGTATACACCATCACACTGCCCGACCCAGTAGCCCCTGCTCCAAACAAGATCGGCCACGCAAACAAAAGCGCCGCGAGAGCGGATACAGCAGCCAGCCCTGTAAACCGGCGCATCGGTTTCCGGGCGAACAGAAGCAACGTTTTGATCGCTATAAGATCCAGCAGAACCTTGAAGATTCGGGATAGCCCATACTTTGATTCTCCGAACTGACGCGCATGGTGACGCACGCCAACCTCGGCGATCCGAGCCCCGACGGGCAGCGTCATGGCCGGGATAAAGCGATGCATGTCGGAATAAAGCGGTACACGTTTGATGATATTCGCGCGGTACACCTTGAGCGAACATCCATTATCCTTCACCGGCAGGCCCGTGACCTTGCCGATCAGCCGGTTGGCAATCATCGATGGTAGCTTGCGCGACAACCATTTGTCCTGCCGGTTGATCCGCCAACCGATCACCATGTCATAGCCTTCGTCGATCTTTGCAAGCATCATCGGAATGTCCGCCGGATCGTTTTGTAAATCTCCATCCATAGTCACCAGAACCGAACCACGCGCATATTCGATGCCGGCAGTCATCGCCGCTGTCTGACCGTAATTCTTGCGAAATTTAAGCACTACAACCCTCGGGTCCGCAGCGGCCAGTTCCGACAATTTTTGAAAACTCGTGTCTGTTGATCCGTCATCGACAAAAATCAATTCGAAAGAAAGACCAGCAGCATCCATCGTGTCAGCAACCTTGCTGTACAACAGTCCAACGCTTTCTTCCTCGTTCAGTATCGGAACGATGACCGAATACCTGATGGTCAATACTCTACTCCCGCTTCAATACTTGCGGCTATATAACTCAAATGCGCGATCAGTGTGGTCCACTCTCGGGTGCGCAGAGACCCTAGCAATGCACAAATACGAAAGCAATTATTGAAAAAGATGACCAGCCTTGGCTGTTTCGTTCTGATTCAGTGGGATCACTAGGCACAGTCGCAATGGACTACTGCACCTATTTTTGCAGTATTTTCAGGTACAAACCACGGGCGAACCATGTATTCAGTATGCCTGTGGAAGTGCCACAACAATTTGAAACCCGCTAGGCAGGCCACTTGGGTTAGTGTTCAAACCTAAGTTAAAGTGCCCAAACGCTGGGCGTCGCGCGCAAAATGGAACCAATCCAGCTTTTTTTGAGACTTTGTTCTTACAAAAGCCTGGTGGAAGCGGCGTTTCAGGTTCGCATTCGAATCTGCCGCGCCGGAACGCCTGCCACGATAGCGTTTTCTGCAACATTCGACGTCACGACCGAACCCGCCGCTAGAATCGCACCGTCGCCAATGGTTACACCGTCCAGTACAGTGACGTTTGCACCCACCCAGACATCATTTCCCAGTTTGACCGGACCTTTGGTTTCAAGCCCTTGAAGCACCATGGGGCCCTGGCCCAATGCCATCCTGTAGCGCCCCCCTCCAAAGTAGCATTGTCCGGCAATGATGCAGTGATCGCCGATTTCGATCCCTGAAACTCCACTGAGATTGCACTGGCTGCCAATCGAACAATCGGAGCCAATCCGGAGATAATGGCTCTTGACGAGCATGACTGTATCGCGCGCGATCAGAGTGCGGTCGCCGATTGAGAAATCTCCTGGCGCGGTTGTACCTCGCGCATCAAGCGCACATCCGTCGTCAATCGTGACGTTGTCACCCAAATGCATCCGCCCCGGGCAGCGCAGGGAAACATCCCGTCCGAAATTCACGCCCCGACCCGACTTGCGGAACAGACCGGGGAACAGGTGTTTTCGCAGGAAAAATCCCAGTGCGCCACGAGTCCCTGCGGCAAAAAGCATTGCAAACTCATAGTGTAAAAGCACACGCCAGCTTTCATTGCCGATAAAGAACCCCTGGTATTTTTTGAGAGCCGAACCGCTGCCGCTCAGGGCATCGACAACGCGATCTTTCGGGACGGCACTGCGCTGTTTTTCCACGTCATTCCCCTGTTCTGGTCACTGTCCATGTGTGGCCTAACACCAACTATTGGTGGAGCTTCTATTGATACCATCATTGTGACAGTCCCCCTCACAGATGAGAGAGCTCTGAAAACTCTGGCTCAAGTAAATTAGTCTCGTATCGAAAGCGGAACTTGAACAATAGGGCTCAATAGATTTCCGTTCGTCGTTTTCAAAAATCGTACTCTCGAATGATCTAGCTTCATATCGTTTCGTCGGCGGCAGCCGACAGGTATTGACCGCATACCGGCACCCAAGGGTCGACGAATCCGTAGTCGAATTCGGTTTCCCGGTTCTGCTGGATCGCAATGATGTTGCTTCTAGTCAATATAGTATAAAGAAACCGGTCCTGCAGTGCTGCAGCCGGGCCGATCATCCGTACCCGATCACCGTACCATGCAAAATACATTTCTGCGGCTAGCTTCTTGGTTGGATTACCCTCACCTGCCAGTGAAGCAAACTCTGTGACGAAGTCATCTATCCCATCAAGCTTCAGAACATCCTGCCCGAAGTGATCTTGCAGCGTACGCCTCAAAAACTGCATCGTACCACCCATTGACAAGGGAAGCGCGGCCAGTGCTGCGATGGCGCCGCCTCCAATCAGGAACATTCGCCGTCGCATGTTCATAGCATTTCCCCCGCATAAAGCGACAAAGCCGCCAGCGTCAAAGTCGGATTGGCCGCCGCCCCAGTCGTGAACACGCCAGATCCTAAGCATGCCAGATTTGGCACACCAAAGACACGACATTTCCTGTCGACAACACCATTCGAACTATCACCGGACATGGGCGTGCCACCGATGATATGTGCTTCTGTGGCGTGAAATCCACCAATTTTGACGATGTCATGATCAAACGGTATCAATGAAGGTAGTATCTCAAGTCCACGGGCGAGACCTGCATAAGTGTAGTCACTATGTCCACTCCACAAAATGACCGGCTCATCGTTCTTTAAGACTACCCGGTTAGTTGCCTGCGGAATATCCTCTGCAACCAATTTGAGTCTAAGTCGCTGTAGCCATTTGCCTCGCTCTATACGGATCGAAGGGGGGGCATTCCAGCTTTCAATAAGTACCGACGCCGCCTCGCTACGGAAATCGCCATCATAGAGCCCATAGCCAATCCCAGTAATGGATGTTCCACCATAATAGTTATCAAATGGGATGTTGATCCAGAGAACCTGACCAAGCTGTTCATGAATGCCACGCCCAACCAAATCGGACCCAATACCTGACCGCAAAAGAATTGCCGAGTTATAGATTGGATTCGCACCCAGCCCGACAAAATCGGCACGTAGTGTGATTGGTCCATCCTCTGCAGTATTGACCACAACTCCCGTCACCTGCCCCGCAGCGGTCTCCACCGCTCGGCATTCGGCGTTCAGCAGGAAATTGAACCCGTCATCCTCGAACAGATCCAGTGAATTCAGAATTGTGAATTTGGCATCGATGGGGCACAGGTTGCAAACCCCCGATGCACAGCAATTGGCCCGCCGTCCGCCGTTGGATCGGGCGCATGGCATGGGCTGCCAGCTCGGTTCGGCCTCAAACATCCGGCGTTCCGCGCGGGTCGGGACATGAGGCGGAAAGGGAAACGGCGCACTGCGCGGCGCATAACCGGCCGGATCGGAGCCGGCGATATCCATGATGTATTCTGCCTCGACCATGTAAGGTTCGACATCGGCATACGAGATAGGCCAGTCCTGCGCCACGCCATAGCGCGAATGCAGCTCGAAATCGCTGGGCTGCAAGCGCGGCGTATTCCCCCACCAGCAATTCGAGCACCCGCCGAACTGGTGGCGCACGGTCCAGTCCTTGCGCTGGCCGGAACTGTTTTCTTGTACAACAGTAGAAGGTATAGGATTCAACCGGTTCTCAAGTTGAGTTGTGTGATCAATAAACGTCCCACGCTCAACAAACAGAACCTTCAGCCCTTTATTCTTCAGCTTGTAGGCAAAAAAACACGAGGCGAAGCTCGATCCGATCAGAATAACGTCCCAACCGATCTTCCGCGCTTCTGTTGTGGATATCTGTTTCAACTTATCGTCCTGTTTGTTCCTGTTGCGAGGCGCGGCTCTATTTCTTGCTCAAAGAAACTACTGAGCTTGCGGTCATAGGCATTCGGACTGAATTCCTGTGCCACGCGTGCTCGGGCCGCTGCCCCCATACGCGTACGTAATTCTGGGTCGCGCAACAATGTAGCGAACCCCCGCGCCATGTCTTTGCTATTTGGATCCACAAGCACTGAAATCGTGTCATCTAGCACCTGCGTGTGAGTTGCCAGACGGGTCGCGACCAGCGGACGCCCGCTATCAAGGTAGGAATAGACCTTCATCGGTGTGTTACGGCCTTGTATGCGTGGTGAAACTGTAATCGCGGCGGCGCGCAGATAGGTCCCCAGTTTTTCCACCGGGCGCGGGCCTAAAAACCGGGCTCTGTCCGCAACACCCAGTCGCTGTGCCTTCGCCTTGTATTGTGCCAGATGCGCATCAGACCCGCCAACGACGACCAGCTCAACAGGCGTCTCATGCTGATCGATCAGAGCAAAGCTTTCGAGCAGCAGGTCCACACCCTGATACCCCTCAAGATTTCCGACATACATGATAACAGGCTGATCGGTTTCAAGATCTTGAGGTCGTTCATCTTCATCTGCATCCGACAACATCGTGACATCTTCCAGAACCTGCACCGGAAGATTCGGTGCATGATCCACGACAATGTCTTTCAAGGCCTGGCAGCAGGTGATCGCTCCAACGGCATTTCGGGTAGCCACGCGTTCAGCCCAAACAAGCGCCCATCGCACCCATGCGGGAATATCATACTTGTCGGTGATCTGTTCGGGGATGGAACTGTCTACATCACAAATATAGGGTACGCGAAAAAACGGTTGCAACAGCATTGCGAAATACGCGGATTCTTCGACGGCGATAATCAGGTCATACCGATTCATCAAGAGTTTCCAGAAAATCATTGGAAACATCAAGCAGTCACACAGCAGCTTTTTTAGTGAGAAACCCGGCGGGACATTTCGCAATCCAATTAATGCGGGCACTCGGGTAAAACTACAACGTTCGATTTCAATATTTTCACCTTCGGCGAATATCATGACATCAATGTCGTATCCACGACGCGACAGCGTTTCCAACAACATCTTCGTCGCAAGGGGTGTCCCCCTTTGCACCATGAAAGGCTGAGGTGCCAATACCAGAATTTTCATGTCAAAAGCCTCGTTAAAAACAGCTCGCGTAGCCGCAATGTCAGCACCAATTATTCAGAAAAGTCCCGATATTTCCTCTTAATTTTCGCAACTGAGAACAAGGCCCTTCCCACTTCCACATTCAGGAGAAATTTGTTCAGAACCCAATCTTGTATCTATGCCGATCCGTTCAGAACAACACCGGATCCGCTCAGGTTCATCTCTTTGAATATATCGAGGCTCCCCAAGATTTCCCCCGACGTTACCTTATTCGCTTCAATCGTGAAAATCCCAAGATCCTGCGTGCTTTGGCTGGCAAAGCTATTTGAAGTATCTTCAAGTCCCGGTGCGTCAATAATCACTACGTCATAAATCTTACTAAGCAAAGTGATCAATTCCTGAACCCGATCAGCATTATAGATGATCGATGGGTCCGCCGTCGAAATCTGAGTGCCAATGCAGTCGAAACCACCGTCCGAGGCTGTCGCCAGCACGCATTCATTCAATGGCTTGTCACTGTGGATTGCCGGAATGAAATTAGCTTTGTCCAGAATTCCAAGGCTCTTGGTCAATTGCGCAGTCCGGAAATCTCCGTCCACCAAAACACAGCTCTTGCCGATCTGGGCACTGGCCCAGGCCAGCAGCACAGACGTATATGTCTTGCTTGCATTTGCGTTGTGCGACGTCACAAAAATGGACCGCAAGGCATACTCGGTATGCAGGTTGACGTTGTCCGTCAGACGCAGGGCTGCATCCGCCAGTACTTTGTTCTTGGACAGAAGGCCGAGCAAATCCTGCGCCGACCCGATTTTTGATAAACGCGGCGTGCTGCCAAATACTGACAATCCCGTTTCGCTGAAAACCTGCCGGGTGGTCGAAAGCCTCTTGGGTCGCCATTCCAGCGCCAGCGCCAGCGCCGCACCAAGCGACAGGCCTCCGACCAAAACCAGAACCGCCGCGACTTTCTTGCGCGGATGTGATGGGCTTGATGGCGGGTTGGCATATCTGACAACCTTGGCATCCGAGATTGGGATTTTCTGGAACTCACTGATCTCCCTGTAGCGCCCAAGGAAGTCTTCGTAGACGTTGCGGTTGATGTCAGCCACACGCTGCAACTGATTCAATTCAATTAGTTGCTTTGAGCGTTCCAAATTCAGACCCTCGAAACTACGCAAGCTAACCTCAAGAGTTCTGACGTTGAGCCTGAGAGTTTCGACGCGGTTGTTCAGTTGAAGCAACTGGTTTTCGACTTCGTTAGTCAGGTCGGCTTCGTTTTTTGCAATCGCACGCCGGATCGATGCCATCCGCGCGGAGTCTTCCGAAAAGTTCTGGGATTCCGCTGCTTCCTCGCGCCGCAGTTCAATGAGCGTTCTGCGAAAATTATTCAGCGCATCGCTGGTTAGGATATTGGCTGTCGCCAGCGGACCTTCGGTTTTGTTCATGTGCGTGGCACGCCGAACTTGGGCTTCGGCTTGCGCCAGTTCTGCCCGAGCGTTGACCAGTTTTGTCGTGAACTCCTGCATCTGCTGTTCCAAACGCGCGCCGTTTTCGGCATCCGCTTCCATCGCGCCGCGCATTTCGAGCACAGCCCGTTCCGAGGCCTCTACGTTGCTGGCCAGTTCTTCAACCCGGCCTTCCAGCCAGGCCGTAAACCGGCCTGCCGCTTGAAACCGCTTGTCGGCCAGAAAGCGTATGTATTCACTCATGACCGTATTCGCGATCGCCGCAGCCTTTTGTGGGCTTTCCGAAGTGGACTCGATTGACATCAGAAATGATGTGCCTTGCTGTCGGATAGACAGACCATTACGGACGGTGCTAACAGCAGATCCAAGCTCTCCGACCAATTGGTCATTTAGAGAGGCGGCTTCAAAAATTTCCGAGTTTGCCGGAGCACCTGTAACCGCTCCGGTCCCCATCTCCTGCCGAGACGGGCTGATCACCGATTTGACCGTATCCTTAAACCAGGTAAGGGCCGTCATTGCCAGATTAGGCTCCTGTATTTCCCTGAGGCTGGGATTGAATTCCGGATCTTCATCCAGCCTCAGCTTGCGCACAACATTGATCAGAATATCGTTGGACCGCATGATCGCGATCTCACCTTCGATCACTGCATTGCTGAGGACTTGGGCTTCGACAAGATCGAAAGAGTTCTGCTCGCTCAATCCCTGCCCGCCCAGCAGAAGTTGACCGCCGGATGTATAAGTCGGCGTGATCGACATGAGATAATAGACTGCACAGGAAAGACAGATAAACGCCGTCGCTGCAATCAGAACGATGCGACGGCGCAACGCAGTCACAACATCCATGAACTCAAGCGTCTTGGGAGGAGACCCTGCAGCAGTCGGCAAACGCATGTTCAGTTTTCTGTCAGGCGGTATAGCTTTGTTCATACTTTTTCACAGGATCAAAAGATCAAAGCAGGCCCGCGGGTCACAACAACGCTCTTTCGTTCACAATCACTACTTTTGGGCGAAATTCACCCGTGGGCACAACCATATTTCAATCTCGGAGATTACAGCCAATTCCAGCCGCTGAAAAGTCAGGACGTTACCTGCAGCCAGATTTGTGCCGCACTTTTCATAAATGTTTACAAACAAACCTCAATTCGAGGAAATTTACATCATTGTTCTCATGCATCGCGCCATTTACACAGTTGAACTTAAAATCCTTGCCAAACTGGTGCGATGTCTCTGTTGGCTGTTAGTTGGTAGGGTTCAATTCACGCGTTTCCAAACCAACCGCCGCCTCGCTTCGGGGATCGCCTTGGCCAAACTGTAACTGCTCTTAAATTCTCACTTGCCCTTAACGACATTCTTGGAAATGGTCCGAAGGCAATCCCCGTCCAGCAAGTAAGCCTCAAGGGGCGGGAAGTACTTTATTGTTCTAGTTTGGTGATGCCGAAGGTTGAAATTGAAATGAAGTGTTCAAAAAAACCGACATTTATTGGTATCGGTGTTCAAAAATGCGCCACATCATGGTTGCATGATCTTCTGAATGCGCATCCGCAGATATTTACAACTGACCCAAAGGAAATAGATTTCTTTTCCTCTTACTTTGACCGTGGCTACGAATGGTACGAACGGTTTTTTGTCGATGGTACTGACTGTGAGGCCCGGGGGGAAACATCCCCATCGTATTTCTATCATCCATCAGCCGCGACGCGCGCCTACGCCTACAATCCGGATATGCGGATCATTGTCATTTTCCGCGACCCCATCGCGCGGGCGTTCTCCAATCATCTGCACGAGCTAAGAGCCGAGCACTTTACCAAAAGCCTGGATTTTGAAACAGGCCTACAAAACAATCCCTGCTATATGGAACAAGGTCGTTATGCCACACATCTGGCAAGTTGGCGTGCCGTCTTTCCTGAAGACCAAATTTTGCCCCTTATCTTTGAGGAAATCATCCAGGACCAGGCGGTGTCAGTTCGCAAAGTCTATGACTTTCTGGGGGTGGACGCGAACGCAGAAATCGATGCTTCCCGCACCAGCGCCAATGAAAGTGTCGCGTATCGCCGGGCCGGGTTGCAGAAGGTTCTGCAAGCAGGCGGGCACAAGCTTCGGCGCGCAGGTTTTGGGTCTGCGTTAGAGAGATTTAAATCCCTTCCGCCGGTTGCCGCCTCATTGAACCTAAACAAGCGAGATCTCCGGAAAGAAATCCCCAAACCTTCACCCGAGACACGCGAGCGTCTCGCCGCCGAACTGGCAGATGAAATGTGCGGGTTAGCGCAAATGCTGGGCCGCCAATCCTTGCCGTGGGAAAGCTTTCCTGCTGAACGACAACAGGCTTAGAGACCTGATTGGTTTTGGGATCCTCTCCTCAACTCGCTCAAAAACCCTGATGCGAACGCATAAAACCCAACACGCCATTGGAGAAATCATGCCCCATATTGAAAAGTAGAAGTAATTGGGCTTTGTATGCTGTTAAAGTAGCTAAATGTTGTCCAATTTTTTTGCTTATCTATATTGTCCGAAACATCTTGGTTTCACTGTGATATGAGTACGCCGCGTTCATGATTGTCGAAACCAAAAGTGTCGGAATTGCGTTCGTCGGATGTGGATATGTGGCTGATCTATATCAGGCCGCGCTCGCCAACTGGGCACGGCATCTCGATCTGCGCGGCGTTCACGACCGCAACACAACCCGGCAGCGACAGTATGCGAAGCATTACGACCTACAAGAATTCAACAGCATTGAAGACATCCTGGCAAACCCCGACGTCGAGATCGTGGTCAATCTGACCCCACCCGATCAGCACTACACGGTGACGAAACAATGCCTTGAGGCAGGACGGCATGTGTATTCCGAAAAGCCACTGGCGCTTGATTTCGGTGAAGCCCGACAACTGGTCGAACTGGCCGAAAAACAGGGTCTCCATGTGGTTTCTGCCCCGTCCAGCTTTTTGGGAACCGCGGCGCAGACACTCTACAAGGCCGTGCGCAGCGGTGAACGAGGGCAGCCCAGACTGATTTATGCCGAGATGGATGATGGTATGGTGCATCGGATTGGTTACGAGAACTGGAAAACGGCGTCGGGCGCATATTGGCCGGCTGAGAATGAGTTCGAAACCGGATGCACGCTGGAACATGCAGGCTATGCTCTGACATGGATGGTCGGCATGTTCGGACCGGTGCGCCGGATGGTATCTTTTGCCAATTGTCTTGTTCCGGACAAGGGCTCGCATACTCCGCCGAATTATTCCACTCCAGATTTTACCGTGGCCTGCCTGGAGTTCGACAATGGCCTGGCGGCCCGGCTGACCAACAGCATATTGGCACCACATGACCACCAGTTCCGCATTTTCTGCGAAGACGGCGTGCTAAGCTTGGCCGAAACATGGGATTTTTCTTCCCCTGTCCGCTCATCACCTGTGCCGTCGACCAGATTCCGGCGTGGTGCCAAAAAGCTCCTTGGGCTTGATTTCGGTCGGCGGGTCACGCCTGAAAGCTCTCGGGAAATACACACAGCCAAGCGGGGCTATCCGATGGATTTCGCGCTGGGGGTTGCAGAAATGGCTAACGCGATACGCAACGGTGCCACGCCGCGCTTGGCCGGTGAATTCTCACTGCACATCACCGAGGTTTCGCTGGCCATCCAGCACCCCGAAATATTTGGTGCCGAGTATTTCCCAACCACTACCCCAAGCCCCGTAAAGCCCATGACCGCATTTTAGGTTGGTTCGTTGAACGCACTACGCCACAAGCCGGAACCATCACCTCTTGTGAGCCGTGACATCGTGCCGACCGATTGCTATTCAAATGAAAGATTTTGAGAAGGCTATTCGAGCATGCAAGTTGAAGAAACCGCCCTGCCCGGTGTCCTTATCCTGACACCGGCGCGGTTTGGGGATGCGCGGGGGTTCTTCAGCGAAAGCTGGAACCGACGCACGATGGCCGAGGCTGGTATCGACCTCGATTTCGTGCAGGACAATCATTCGCTCTCGGCCACGGCCGGCACCATTCGTGGGCTGCATTACCAAGCCCCGCCACACGCGCAGGACAAGCTGGTGCGATGCGGGCGCGGGGCGTTGTTCGACGTGGTGGTGGACATCCGCAAAGGCTCTTCCACTTATGGACAATGGATCGGGGTCGAGCTTTCTGCCGAAAATGGCCGCCAGATTCTGGTGCCTCAAGGGTTTCTGCATGGCTTCGTCACCCGGGTGCCCGATACCGAGGTTCACTACAAATGCACCGACTACTATGCGCCAGAGTGCGAGGGGGCCGTACGCTGGGATAGCTGCGGAATCGACTGGGGCCTCAAAGGGAACCCGGTGCTGAGTGACAAAGACACGACCGCCCCGGCCCTGGCTGATTTCGACAGCCCCTTTGTCTGGGAGGATAAGGGATGAAGCTGCTGGTCACGGGTGGGGCCGGGTTTATCGGATCCGCCGTGGTGCGGCGGGCGATCCGCGACGGGCATCAGGTGATCAACCTGGATGCGCTGACCTATGCGGCCTGTCTTGAAAACGTGGCCCCGATTGCCGATTCCCCCGATTATACCCTCGTTCGGGCCGATATCCGCGACCGCGCGACACTGGATGCGGTCTTTGTCGAGCATATGCCAGACGCCGTGATGCATCTGGCGGCGGAATCTCATGTGGACCGCTCAATCGATGGGCCCGGAACCTTTATCGAGACCAATGTGACGGGCACTTATACCCTGCTTGAGGCCGCGCGTGCCTATTGGCTCGGGCAGGAAAAGCCGGGTAGCTTTCGGTTTCATCATATCTCGACTGACGAGGTTTATGGCTCGCTGGGGCAGACAGGGCAATTCACCGAAGATACGCCTTATGATCCGCGTTCGCCCTACTCGGCCAGCAAAGCGGCCAGCGATCATCTGGTGCGCGCCTGGCACGAGACCTATGGCCTGCCGGTGGTGCTGAGCAACTGCTCCAACAATTACGGCCCCTATCACTTTCCCGAAAAGCTGATCCCGGTGGTGATCCTGAATGCGCTGGCCGGACAGCCAATCCCGGTTTATGGACGGGGCGAGAATGTACGCGACTGGCTTTATGTCGAAGATCACGCCGAGGCGCTGTTGCAGGTGGTGCAGCGGGGCAAGATTGGTCGATCCTACAATATCGGCGGCGAGAACGAGGTCCGCAATATCGAGCTGGTGCAGATGATCTGTGCGATCCTGGATGCCAAACGCCCCAAAGCCACGCCCCATGCAGACCAGATCACCTTTGTCACCGACCGCCCGGGTCATGATCTGCGCTATGCGATCAATCCCACCCGCATCCGCGAGGAACTGGGCTGGCGGCCCTCGGTCTCGCTGGAAGAAGGGCTGGAAAAAACGGTTCAGTGGTATCTGGACAACGAAGCCTGGTGGCGGGCGCTGCAAAACCGGGATGGCGTGGGGCAAAGGCTGGGGGTGAAAGCATGATCCACCTGCTTCATCTGGCTGAAAATACCTCCGCCGGAGGCATGAAAACCCGATTTTCCGAACGGAATGAAAGACCGCGCCCATGACCATCCTGGTGTTTGGGCAGACCGGGCAGGTGGCACGCGAGCTGGCACGGCATCCCAAGGTGCAATGCCTGGACCGGGCGGCTGCGGATCTGAGTAGCCCCAGCGCATGCGCGGCGGCCATCCGCGCGGCGCAACCACAAGCGGTTATCAACGCGGCAGCCTATACCGCTGTGGACCGAGCCGAAGAGGAAGAGGGGCTGGCCACAGCCATCAATGCCATATCACCGGGAGAAATGGCGCAAGCGAGTGCAGCTTTGGGCATTCCCTTTGTCTCGATCTCAACCGATTACGTGTTTTCCGGCACCGGCCAACACCCATGGAGGCCCGAAGACGCAGCCGCTCCACTTGGCGCATATGGGCGTTCAAAACTGGCGGGTGAACAGGCCATCACCGCTGCGGGAGGCGTGACAGCCATTCTGCGCACGTCATGGGTGGTGTCGGCGCATGGGGCGAATTTCGTAAAAACCATGCTGCGATTGGGCCGCGAGCGGGACCGTCTGACCATTGTGGCCGATCAGATCGGCGGACCAACACCCGCCCGCGATATCGCGACAGCCTGCCTTGATATGGTCGCACAGCTTGGCACCGATCCGGATAAGTCAGGAATCTATCACTATGCGGGCACGCCTGATGTCAGCTGGGCGGATTTCGCGCGTGAAATCTTCACCCAGACAGGGACCCGATGCGACGTCGTGGATATTTCCAGCGCCGATTATCCGACCACCGCACACCGCCCGCTCAATTCCCGCCTCGATTGCTCCTCACTGGCGGCCACATTCGGCATTAAGCGACCGAACTGGAAAACAGGTTTAAAAGATATTCTGGCAGAATTGGGAGAGATCCGGTGAGCACACGCAAAGGGATCATACTGGCAGGCGGCAGCGGCACACGGCTTTATCCGATCACCATGGCTGTCAGCAAACAGCTTTTACCGCTCTATGACAAACCGATGATCTATTACCCGCTCAGCGTTCTGATGCTGGCAGGCATTCGTGACATCTGCATCATCACTACGCCGCAAGATCAGGATCAGTTCAAACGAACCCTGGGTGACGGCAGCCAGTGGGGGGTCCGCCTGACCTATGTGATGCAGCCCAGCCCTGACGGGTTGGCGCAGGCCTATCTGCTGGCCGAGACGTTTCTGGACGGTGCCCCCAGTGCGCTGGTGTTGGGTGACAATATCTTTTTCGGCCATGGCCTGCCGGACCTGCTGGCTACCGCCGATACGCGACAGACGGGCGGTACCGTCTTCGGCTATCACGTGGCCGACCCCGAACGTTATGGTGTGGTGGATTTCGACACCGATGGCCGGGCGCGTAAAATCATCGAAAAGCCGGCGCAGCCGCCTTCGAACTATGCGGTGACGGGTTTGTATTTCCTCGACGGCACAGCCCCTGCACGCGCACGCGGCGTGACACCCTCGGCCCGGGGCGAGCTTGAGATCACCGATCTGCTGCAAACCTATCTGGACGACGGCAACCTTCAGGTCGAAACCATGGGGCGCGGCTATGCCTGGCTGGACACCGGCACTCATGGAAGCTTGCTGGACGCGGGCAACTTCGTGCGCACGCTCGAGGAACGACAGGGTTTGCAGGCTGGTTGCCCCGAAGAAATCGCCTGGCGACAGCGCTGGATCAGCGAACAGGCGCTCCGCAATCGGGCAGAGATGTTTTCCAAAAATACCTATGGCGCCTATCTGGAAGGGCTTTTGAAATGAAGATCCTGTTCGTACATCAGAACATGCCTGGCCAATACCGCGAGTTGATCCAGTGGCTGGCAGCACAGGGCGGGCACGAGCTGGTCTTTCTGACCCAACGCAACCCTGCGCCACAAATCGCCGGGGTCAAATCCGTTGTCTACAAGCCTCATCACGTGCCAACCAATGATGCTTATGGCCTGTCCAAGGTCTGGGAAGAGGCCACAGGCGCGGGCTTTGGTGCGGCGATGGTAGCGCGCCAGCTTGAGCGTCAAGAAGGTTTCAAACCGGATCTGGTGCTGGGCCATTCCGGTTGGGGTGAGTTGCTCTTTTTCAAAGAAATCTGGCCGGATGTGCCAATCTTGGGCTTCTTTGAATATTTCTACATCCGCACCGGGGGAATGGTTGGCTTTGATCCCGAGGAGCCGGTGTCGGAACACACACCCTTCCTGCTGCATGCACGCAACGCGGTGCCTTTTGCCAATATCCAGACGGTCGATCTGGGCCATGTGCCCACCGAATGGCAAAAGAACACCTTTCCTGACAGTTTCCACGACAAGTTCTATACCTGCCATGACGGTATCCGAACCGACCTGTTGGGGCCCGACCCGCAGGCCAGCCTGTCACTGGGACGGCTGGGGCGATCGCTGACGCGCGAAGACGAGGTCTTTACCTACATGGCACGCAACATGGAGCGCGCCCGTGGATTCCACATCTTCATGCGGGCCCTGCCGAAAATTCTGGAAGCACGCCCCAATGCGCGCGTGGTGATCATCGGCGGTGATGATACGTCTTATGGCCGCAAAAGCGGCCATCCCGGTGGTTTCCGTGGTGAGATGGAGGCCGAGGTGGGCCATCTTCTCGACTGGGACCGGGTGCATTTCGTGGGCAAGGTACCCTATTCCAACTATTGCCAGATCGTCCAGCTCAGCCGCTGCCACATAGCGCTGACCATGCCGTTCGTAATGTCCTGGTCACTGCTGGAGACGATGGCGATGCAGGCCACGGTGGTATCATCGGATGTGGCCTCGGTCCGTGAGGCAATCACCCACGGCGAAACCGGCCTGCTCGTGGATTTCTTCGACCACGACGCACTGGCCGATCAAGTGATCGATGTGCTGGCCGATCCTGCAGCCTACGCCCATATAGGCCCGGCGGCGCGGGCACATGTGGTCGAAAAATACGATTTCCTGACCCGCTGCCTGCCTGAACACATTGCTCGTATGAACAGTCTGGTCCCGAAGGCAGCGCGGATCGGGATGTCGGGATAAAGCGTGGTCAGCGGCCCCTTCGCCTGCGCGCAGGATGATAGGGTTGTTTGAGTTACAATAATGCCTCTTTGGATAACAATTGAAACCGAACGGCTATACCAGTCCCACTAAACAAAGCAAATATTTCAGCCGAAAATCGGATTTGAAACGGAATGGATTCAATCAAAGATCAACAATAAACCCGTTGTAAGATGAACGTTTCATCAAGGGCATCACTCGGTCAAAAGCCTTGCTTCAATTCACTGCGTTGAACTAAGTAGTAATCACTCAGTGTCGATATTTAGGATCGGTGGTCGACTAACCGCTTGATGAAATTGTATATGAAGCGTTTTCTTTTTTTTAGTATTGGTTCGGTGATTGGGGCAACTATCGACTTTGCTGTAACCTTTAGCTTAATCAATTTGGGTTTGGCACCTTGGCTTTCCCTCGGCCTAGCAATGACGATTTCAGGCAGCACAGTCTACGTAATCCACCAGAAAATCACTTTTGCTGATCTGAACTCCAGCGACTTGCATAGCGGCCGGTTGGCCGCATTTTTGACCAGTACCGTCCTAATTTACGTGTTCCGCATAGCTGTTTTTGAGTGGTTGGGCCTGTTCGGATTTACCACCGCGATCGCCTTGGCGATAGCCCTAGTTGCCTCGGTGGCGGTCAATTTCATAGTCAGTCGTATGCTCATTTTCACCCGTATTGGGAGGAGTAGATGACTCTGATCTCATTAATAATCCCATGCTATAATGAGGCGGATGTTCTCGACGCACTAGCTGAGCGGCTGCGGCAAAATCTTCCCGACATTGCAATGAAGGCGGGGGTGCGTTTCGAACTCATTTTTGTCGACGATGGCAGCCGAGACGCCACTTGCAATAGTTTGCAGGCACTCAACTTTCACTGGCCAGCCCAGCTTTTGATTTTGTCGCGAAATTTCGGGAAAGAAGCCGCTTTGACTGCCGGACTCGACGTCGCGAAAGGCGATGCGGCAATCATGATGGATGCCGACCTCCAGCACCCCCCCGAACGGATACGTGATCTGATCGAAACTTGGCGACGGGGCTATGATCTGGTCTATTTCTTTAAACAAAACCGTGCTCGCGAAGGTCGTAGCCGTAACATGGGGGCGCGGTTCTATTACTGGCTCATCAATCTCGGCGCGCGCGCGCCAATTCCGGAAAATGCGGGTGACTTTCGGCTTCTGAATCGAAAAGTAATTGATGCTTTTCGCAGTCTGCCCGAGCGCGAAAGGTTTCTCAAAGGACTTTATGCTTGGGTTGGGTTTCGCCAAATTGGCCTTCCGTTTGACATTGAGGAGCGACATGGCGACGGACCGAGCCGATTTACGCCGTTCAGATTGTTTGAGCTTGCACTTGATGGGTTGACATCCTTTACAGTCGCTCCAATCCGGCTGATCTCACTTAGTGGTATTTTCATTTGCTCGCTCAGCATGCTCTATTTGGTTTGGATTGTAGGTGAACGACTGATTTTTGGGTCGCCGTTTTCCGGGTTTGCATCGATTGTAGTTCTCGTGGTGTTTTTTGGAGGAGTTCAACTTTTGTGCTTGGGCATAATCGGAGAATATGTTGGCAAGGCACTACTCGAAGCCAAACAGCGTCCGACTTATCTGTTGCGTGAAACAATTGACCTGTTCCAGATAGAGCACGAGCCAGTGATCGCTCACTTACATGATGCAGATGTTAAATCCTAGGCCACTTAACCTCAAACTAATCGCTGACGACTATGGGCTGGGTGGGTGTCATGACAGGGTCATGCGTAGACTTCTGAAAAACGGCGCGATTGATGCAGTATCAGTTCTGGTCGAAACTTGCAGTCAGGCTTCAGCAAAAAAACTGCTGGAGGTTGCTCCGGCTGGTGGGATTGGCCTTCACTTCAATCTTACTTATGCTCCTCCCGGGGAAGCTCCCCGCCCATCGAGAGGCCAATTACTATTGGCAGCCACCCTTGGCATCGGGCGGGATACGGCAAGGCAAAGGCTGGCTGAGCAAAGAGTGCTTTTTGAAGAATTGTTCCATCGCACCCCCGATTTCTACGACGGCCATGAACATGTGCATGCCTTTCCAGTTCTACGCGAGTTAGTCTTGGCCGCCGCTGTTGAAGACAGTCGGCCAGTGCGCAGTATGGTACCGATCGATCGCCCAGAGAATGCCAAAGCCCGCGTCTTGGCCATGCTTGGACGCGGCATTGCCGCTGCGGCGGCGGCAAAGGGTGTGGAGACCAACTGGAGATTTGCAGGAGTCCTTCCAATACAATCCCCTGACCAAGCAATTGCAGCCCTAGAAACCCAATTGGCACAAATGCCATCCTTGGTCTCAACTGCCCCGGGACCGATATGGTTCATGGTCCACCCCGGTGACATCAATGATCCGCAACAAGTGCCGGGCCATCCCCCACGCCTGCGTACGCTCGAAGCCGCGCTTTTGGCCTCTCAAGTGCCTGAGGATGGAGTATAGCGATAAAGCGTCCAACCTCTCGCCCCTTCTTCCGCCACTACGGGCGTTAGCCAATCAAGACCAGACGCAACCAACGCTGTCACACCTGGGCGCTTCCGACGCTCCATAATACCAATGAAGAGATGAACGTCTTCGGCCCGACGACCCTCGGCTACGGCTTGATCAAAGAACTCGCGTAGCTCGTCTTCGGTGTCTGCGTCCCAAAGCCGGATGTGTTCTGCACCAGTATAGAAAGCGAGGTGCGTCTTACGCGCGAAAACCGTATCCCCGTCACCTAATTCACCGCTTACCCTATTGAGCACATTGGCAAGCTCTGGATTACTGCCTGCGGCCACAATTCTGCTGGTATGTCGCGCCGCTAGGACGGGACCAATCAGGATAGCTGCTGTAAGGGCTATAACAATAATACGACTCGCTATATCCGGGGATTTTCGCAAATCAAACAACCAGATACAGAAAAACGCCGCACCAGCGCCGATCCAAGGCATAAGATAGATATGGTAACGCGGTTCATAAGCTTTTAGGTTCACCAGAAGAAGCTGTGCAACAGTAATGGCCAGAAAAGCCAGGAAAAACAGCCCGCGTCTGTAAAGACCCGCGATGATTAGCCCCGGCAGGAACAAGAGGGCAAGGATTGGCCCTGCCAAGTAGGGCGCTTGCTTGACCCCCACGTCATAAAGGTCGCGCAAGAACCCCTTTGCCATTGCTGCAGGGTCGTAGAGTAGCACCTCAGACAGGCTGTTGAACCGTGAGCGGGCTTCGATCATGCCTTCCCAGGATATACGCTCCTCAGTAAAATAGGTGAGCGCGAGGTTGTGATGGGTGCCTTCGGGCATCAGGCTGGATCCGGTAACAAAAGCGAATCCGATGAAACCAAGGATTGCGATAGCGAAACCCGCGAGACTGGCTAAAAAGGCGGTGATTTTTTTGGGGGTATCTGCCTGAAGAAGTGGCAAGGCCAACAAAAGTACCAGCGTTACCCCGTTGGTACGGGTCATCAAGGTAAGCACTATTATGAACCCAACAGCGAACCAGAGTGTGATGCGCTGTCGCTTGGCGGCCAGAGCCGCCATCATTAAGGTCAGACTATAGAGCGCCAGCATATAGATATCGGATGTGGCCATCACGGCGTATTCCCAAAACACCGCTCCGGAAATCAACCCGATCACAGCGCCAAGACCTACCCAGGCGTTAAAAAGAAGCCGAAAAAAGATGTGTGTCGAAATCAACGTAATTGCTGCCGAGATCAAACTAATGAACTTCCCGGCTATAAACCAATCCCCGACCACGCTATTCACGGTCGCCAAGGTCAGGGAAAAAAATGGAGGGTGAAATTTGGTCTGGAGTGGTTCGCCGTTCAGAACCCGGGCGGCTTCACCAACCATACTACCGATGAAATCATTCTCCGTTCCGTAGCCAGGAAGTGATCGAGCCGCCGCCAAAACCGCAAGGTATCCAACCGTGAGCACAATAAGTGTCGCGGCGAGCACATCCGCAGCTTTTGTCCAGAAGTCAGCAACTTTGAAATCCATATCGGCCTGTTGTGACCCAACCGCATCCGACCAACTCATAATTGAACCCGTACCCATGAAATAGCGACAAATTCTGGCTTGCTTATAACAGGCCCACTATAGTGCTAACTAGCTACACCAAACCAAGGCACAAAGCTACCAAGTTCCCTTATTTGCCGACACTATAACACTCTGAATTTTCCTACCGATTGCCCCAGGCCATATTAGGCAACACCAAGTCAGCGTCACAGCACACGGCGCGCGCTTTTATGCTCCGCGCCTACGTGTTCTGGAGTTGAGCCCAAAACATCAGGACCGATCTCTTAGTCACTTCCGGGCAGGTTGACGACTATTTCGGAGTCAGAACCGCGCCCAGCATCCCCGTCAAGAGCCTTCCTCGCGTGAAACTATCATGTTTCTTATTTCTGAAGCCTAGCGCGAACGTCGGCGGCACAGGAAAATGACAAATAGACCTGCGACGGTGTAGACCGCTGTCAACGTGAAAAGGCTGGCCGGGATGAAGACATAGGTTAACACCGACAGCAGAACAACTACCGTTGTGGTCCCGGTGATGCAGTTCATACGCCCGCCCTCTGATGCATGCTAAGCGCAGCCAACGCACACAAACGCGCTTCAGTTTCACTAATGACCCATCCATCGACCGAAACAGTACGGCCCGCGGCAAAATCAGCCTGAATCGCTTGGCGTGCCGCAACAGGCGTACAGGCAGAACCAAGACTCGAGCTAAGAGCCGCACGGTCGGCAGGTATAAGCCGATTTTGGATCAGCCAGCGGCCGATTTCAGCAGCGCTGTTAATGGCTTGCGGCTTGGCACTAGCTGGGAGTGTGTCGCAAACCAAAGCTGCGGCTGATAGAAGCAAGACATCACGGCGTCTCATATTGATCCCCCTAAAGATTTTTCACCCGGTGAAGCCCCTTGAGGTGCTCAGCCAGTCGGATGGAAAAGGCCACAATCGAAAACGTAGGCTGCACGTAACTTCCAGTCGTGAACACCGCACTGCCTGCAATGAACAAATTCGACATTCCATGAACCTTGCAATTTCCATCTACCACGCCGCTATGCGGAGTTTCGGACATACGGGCTGTACCGATAGCGTGCTTACCTTTAGGAAGGTAATTTGGCAGCGCGAAATCATCCCGCAACACCTCCGTCCATGATCGACCCAATCCAAGGCGCCCCAGTTCCTGTACCATCAGTTCGGTTGATCTTTTGAAGGTCCTCAGCTCGTGGTCGGTTAGCTGCCAATCAAGCCCAGTGCGGCGCTGTCCGAAGCGGTCCGTTTCATCGACCAGAACCACTCTGCTGTCGGGGTTCGGAATACATTCTATGCTAAGCCATGGACCAAGCCATTTCCGTTCAAACAGATTGTCATCACCCGACAGTTTGCTCGCGACCGAACCGGCAACGTCGTCGAGATCTGTAAAAACATTAAGAATATGCGAAGATAAATAGGACGGCGGCCAATTCCCATTGCGCAGTGACCGACGCAACATACGGCTGGACCGCACACCTGGAGCCAATGCCGCATCAAGAAAATGAAACATAAAACCGCCAATCTCCTCTTGACGCAGCAATGCTTCGGACGAGGTCGCCGTGGCCCAGAACCCTCCTTGGTCGAGAGAGGCTTCCCCATCGTAAAGACTAAGTTGCCGCTCTGTCATGTTCGGCCAAAGCCACAGCGCCGGTCGAATTGCAACATGATCAGCGAAATAGCGCCCGACCTGATCATGCTCATTGCCAAGACCATTTTTGGCCACACTATCAGACAACAACAGCAAGCGCGCAGTTTCGATACCACCCTGCGCCAATACATAACTGTCAGCCTGAACCCGGAACTGTGGCCCGTCGATACAGGCGACCTTCAGACCAGTGACAACACTAGCCGTATCGTTCGTTTCAATCTCCAGGACGTTGGCATGTAACAAAACTGTCAGATTAGCCGCCACCTCAAGCGCCTCTTCGTATTCGAATCCAAAGAGTGTGGGCGGGCTTGAGCAGGAAACCGTGTTTTGCAGGATATCGCTGTTCCAGTTGATTATCTCTCCTTCAAGCTTGCCTGCCCAATAGGAGAAATCAAAACTGCGATCCTGCTGAATCTGAACGTAGGCTGCTGCTGCACCGTAATATGGTTCAATATCTTCGTACGAAATCGGCCAACGCGAGTGTGGAATCCAGTCACGACCTTCAAAATCCAAAGGGGTAAGCCGCATGCAATATCCAGCCCAGTGGTTGCTTGATCCCCCCAAGAATCTTAGACGCGATTGGTTGATCGGCTCATAGGGGCGTCCCAGATTGGGTCCGGCATAAAGATCTTGGGTTTCGTCTTCGAGGTATGTGCCACCGCTTTCAAGCAGCAATATCTTCAAGCGGGACGCTTTAGCTAACTCCAAAGCTGCCGTGATGCCAGCTGGCCCGGCACCAACAATGCAGATATCCGCTTCTAGAAGCGCACCATCTTCAAGATTCAAAGCATCAAGGATCACAACAGTGACTCACAACTCAAAAAAGAAAACACTGGCTAATAGAGTAGTTAGATAAGTAATTGCCAAAATAACTCAAGCAAAATCCAACAACGGAAATCAGGTCGAACGATGTCTTACCAAAGCCGATCCGGACTACAGCACGCACGAAACTCAAGAAACTCGAAAACGCTCTAGTTCCCGATATTGCTGGTCGCGTTGAACACACCAACAAAGTTACCAATGACGTTGGACACGGTTATCACATCGTTGATCGGCGATTCCGTGGCGATCAACAGATCGTCCGGGTTGATCTGGAATTTCCGTGCGGAAAATAACCCGTCAGCACTGGTCAGATCTACCGAAAAGACCACCCGCGATTGTTCGGGCCCCGTCATCCCCTCCTTCTCTGTCGCGCCAGGGTATTCGCGCAGGATCAGCAGGCCCTTCGGATCTGCCTTGTTGTCTTGAAGCCCTCCCATGATCGATACCGCGTCCATGGCCGAAACATGATCCTTGGGAAAGATGTGCAGGGCTTCCTGCCCTGTGGCTCCAAATGACAGAAAATACCGCTCATCTTCTTCCACAAACACCCGGTCGCCGCTGCGCAACAGCGTGTCGAGCCGGGGGTTGTTCAACAGACGCTCGATTGATGTGCCATAGATAGCCCCGCCACGGACCAACCGGATTTGCGGGTTGTTGAGGTTTGAACTGATGCCGCCCCCCGCCGAAATCAACCCCAGCACCGTAAAATTGCGGTCGGGCATCGGGTAAATGCCCGGCTGTGCCACGCCGCTGACCAGATCCACCGAATTGTTACGACCCTCGGTCATATCCAGCTGCAGCTGCGCCGAGGGGATGATCGCTTCGAGCGCGGCCTGAAGTTCTTCACGAGCCAGGTCCGGGGTCAGGCCAATGACACTGACATTTCCGACATAAGGCATGAAGATCGTACCGTTTGAGGCCACGGTGACATCCTGCAGCTGCACCAGCTTTTGTTCGATCGAGGTGAGCAGCGAGTTCTCACTGCTGTCCCAGATCCGCAGTGTCAGCATGTCGCCGGCCTGAATAATCTGGGTTTTTGCACCCTGGCTGGCCCCGATCCAGCGAAGGTTTTCCTGCGTACCGGTAGGTGGCCATTGCGCAGCGGTTGGTAGAAAGGCTCGGGTGACCGGATAGAGGGCGAATCCGGGATCCTCGGCATCGGCCTGATCCAGGATTTCTTCGCTGACCGGCGCACCACCGGGCAAGCGCCCCCGTGAACACGAAGCTGTCATCAGCGCAAGACTGATCAGCACCATAATATGGATCTTGAAACGCATATTCACTGCCCAATTTGGCGAAACGCCTTGTCATTATTGTTGGGGCTAAGATACTGCCCCCCCAAAACGGGTCAATAAGAACAAAGATTTCCATGCAATTTCCTAAGGTTTTGGTCCTTGGTGCAACAGGTCGGATCGGTGCCATATTACGGCAGTGCTGGTCTGGGAACCGCGCACGTTGGCAATCTCGGAGTACACTGCCAGGGTCAGATTGGCTGTATTTCGACCCACTGAATAACCCCTCAGCACTGATCCGTGCAGCAACCGGATGTGGCACGATCCTGTGTCTGGCTGGTGTCACCAATGCCCGCGCAGCAGCAGGGGGTGACCTGAATGACAACCTGACGCTGGCCCGCGCAGCGATCCGCGCCGGAGCCGAGACAGGGGCGCGGGTTCTGCTGGCCTCGTCAGCTGCGATATATGGGGCCAGCTCCGGGATTCTGGAGGAAGACCGCCCCCCTGCCCCGCTGTCCGATTACGGGCGCATCAAGGCCGTCATGGAAGCCGAAGGGGCCGCATTGGGAGAACAGTTGGGTGTGGATGTGACTGCGCTCAGGATTGGCAACATTGCCGGCCTCGACGCCATTCTGGGCGGCTGGCATCCGGGCTTTGCACTAGATCGTTTTGCAGATGGCCGAACGCCCCGGCGCAGCTATATCGGACCGGAAGCGCTGGCCCATGTTCTGGCCGATTTGTGCACGATACGGAATCTGCCCGGCACGCTGAATATTGCCGCGCCCACACCGATTCAAATGAGCGCCCTGCTGGATGCCGCCGGACTGGAATGGACCGCGCGCCCGGCGTGCAAAGACGCAATCCCACAGGTGCATCTGTCGGCAGAACGACTGACGCGCCTGTGCCCGCCCGTCTCTGCCGATCCTGCGGATATGGTCGCTGAATGGCGGCGCCTAAGACCACAGCAGAGCCAGCGCGCATGACATGGTACAAACGCATATTCGACCTGTTCTTTGCCTGTCTGCTAACCATAATCCTCAGCCCGGTCCTGCTGCTGCTGATGCTATGGGTGGTGCTGCGCGAGGGATCGCCGGTTTTTCATGTGGCCGAGCGGATGAAAGGGATAGATAAGCCGTTCTACCTCTGGAAGCTGCGCACTATGACGGTAGCGGCCTCCGATGCCGGCGTGTCAGGCGGCGATAAAGCCGCACGGATCACACCGACCGGTGCCTGGTTGCGGGCAAAACGTTTGGATGAGCTACCGCAGTTGTGGAACATCCTTAAGGGTGATCTGAGTTTTGTCGGCCCTCGGCCACCGCTGCGAGAATATGTTGATCGCTACCCAGAGCTTTATGCACAGGTGCTGAAATCACGCCCCGGTGTGACCGGTCTGGCCACGATCGTCTATCACGAGCACGAAGAGCTGTTGCTGGCACGCTGCAGCACGCCCGAGGAAACCGACGCGGTCTATAGCCGTTGTTGCGTTCCAACCAAAGCGCGGCTCGACCTGATCTACCAGCGGCGCCAAAACATATGCTACGATTTTGCGCTGGTATTCATAACCATCGGCAATCTGTTTCGCAGATGAGCCTGGTTGGGGTTCATAACAAAGCAATTGGCGGCTAGAAATAGTGTTCCGTAACGGCAATGCCGTTAGCGCCGAATGGCGCAGCTAACAGGTTGACCAGAGGGCCACTTGGCTCGCTCGCTGGTTCGACGCCCTTGATAATCTTACCCTGTTAGCTGAGCACCCAGATTACAGTCACTACGATTCACGCTGCAGCACCAATCGTACGGCGAGGCAATCCTCAAACCGGGGACTTTTCAGAGAGATAAATTCCATTCCATGTCCGCAGTCCGGAGCAATCCGCCACTTGACCATAGCAAACAGAAACGGTCCGCTCGTATCTGTTGCGTCTTCCAAAACGTTTCTAAAACACCTCTCAACTCGGGTACAGCGTCAACGCAATTTAGGAATTCGCGGATTGGCATCATTCGCCAACATTGCCCTTCTTCACCAAATCTTATCGCTGAAATAGCGCCTGCTGAGACAATGCAAGCAAAAAAGGCTACTTCGCGCTTGGGTAGATCGCCGGCAGCTTCAGCGAAGTAAGTTGCCTCATATACAATCGAGCTCTTTGGTATACATATGCCAAACTCTTCCTGTGTTTCACGCAATACACACGATATTGCGGCTACCCCAGCTTCGCACACGCCTCCCGGCAAGTCCCACTGATTTGGAATAGGAATGTGATCGACGTTGTCTCGCAAATAGGTAACCACCGCGTCCTCAAAAATGACGGCTATCTTGGCTCCTTGCAGATTGGTCGCTTCGGCAACACTCATTGTTGCTCCTTAATATCAGATGTCTCTCTGTAGGCAAAAAATGACACCAAGGCATTTATCGCCAAAAGATTGATAAGGACGTTTCAACAACCCAAAGAATACAAAAGTACACACGCCGCTTAACTAAGTCGCTGACTATAGGTAAACAATGGCAGTTAGTGTACTTACAGAAAGTTGTATGGGCTAATGTGAATACGGCTGCCGTTAGTCCCTCTCTCATGCAGCATGCCGCAACCTCAAAACGGAGTTCATCGAGTTGGGCGTAAACGCATTACGTTGACTTTGTCCAGCACAAGCCAGCGTTTGACACACCAAGCAAAACACCGACGCTAAAACAGTATCTAGTCCTAAGGGGAATAGTAGTTCCAATTCTGACGGATTCGACGATAGTGTTGGTCTTCCCAGAGCGACGCCTGCATAAGTCCCTTCGCTTTATCCTCGTTCCAAAAAATCTGAAGAGTCGACCCGTCTTTATGTTCCTCCAGAACGATAAGCTCCTCGCGGAAATCTCCTGCTATATCAGCGGCATAAGTTCGCGCCGCCCGAGTCGGCCAAACGTGAAGGAAATGACCGTCGAGTGCATCCACGAGCGCGATTTGACCATCAACATGACGCTCAGTCACGAAGAGAAGCTGTCGGCCAGTCCCGTCCCAGTGAACTGGCCGCGCTATATCGATACCGTATTCTCCCCTACGGCCGCTCCGACCCCCACGAAAATCAACCCGGATCCAGTCTACAATCTGCTCGAGAACGTTGGCTTCCGGATCGGCCCGACAATTACCAACATAGCACCATCCGGGCGGGGCAGTCTGGCGGACCGACCAAGATCCTATGACCTTTCCATCTGCACTCATCAGCCAAGGATGGTTGCCGCAGGAAGAGCGCGCGAATACTTCCAGTCCTGGGCGCGTTGAATCGAAGTCTCCCACAGCGATCTTATCGGCATCTTCGTTGTAGCGACATTCACCAATTGCCCAAATCCCCCCCGGTTCATGGTGGGTTGACCAGCCTCCTCCTGCCGCGCCGAATACTATTGTCTCCTCATTGCCATGCTGCTCAGCAAGCGCGACCTCGAGCCCCGGCTCGGGCAGAAGATCACCAACGGCGATACTATCAAAGGCGTCAATCCGCGTACCCTCCCGTACAGCGGATTGTATGTGAGTGCCGTTGTGGTCGAGGAGGGTGGGGCCCAAAATTTCGTCGAGACCATCGCCATCAAGGTCGATCGCCCGAACAATGCTGTGCTCTACGCCCCACCAATCCGTGACATGCCAGAGTGTCGCGCCATTTTCCAGGTTAATTGCGCGAATCTCGCGCTGGCTATATTGTAGAACAGCGTCACGATCACCTTTACCGCGTAAGTTCGCGATGGCAAGCGCCAGAGCGTCTGGAAAATAGTAACTACGCTCGATTTCCCCGTTTCTCCCATCCCGGATGTGCAGCGTGCCTTCAGAAAGCAGGTATGCGACTTCCTCCCATCCGTCGCCGTCAACATCGCCGGCTATCGCACCTGGAGCGTGGCTCCCAGGGTATCCGAAACCGCGATCTACGCGGGTTAGTGAAATATCGTCTCGAACGTGCCAAAGCGGTTCTCCAATGCCGGAGTATGCAGCAACATGTCCCGGGGATGTGATGACAAAGTCCATCTTTCCATCTCCAGTCAGATCGTGAGCGAAGAGCGAGCCTAACCCCTTTGAGGAGATCGGGATATCGAGTTGGAAAATCATTGGGTTCTGAGTATAATGTTTGGTGGGCTCGTTTGACGTTTTGCCCACACCGGATGATGGATTTGCCGAAGCAAGCAGCGCCCCAAAAACGACAATCGCAAAACTCACTGCACCCACCAAACAGCTTAGCATTCGACAGAAGGAACGATGATGCACCGCCATATAGACGTTTCCTGATTTGGGGGGTATGAGCCAAGCCACTGTGCACCTCAAGGAAGAAAATATTCTTTCAATGTGAACCAGCTAATTGACGCTGATCCGGCGAATGTCACTGGGGTTATCACACGAGGCATACATGGCCATAAACTATGCGGTTCCGGAGAACGGTTGTTAAGCCCGCAACTCGGTATTTGCCCCAAATTTGTCGAACGTCCGCTATATCGAAGAAGCTGCCGCCAAGATTGAGGTGTGTCAACAACAGTCCCTGATCTCCGAAGTTCACCACCAAGCACAACCGAATATTTTTTGTAACACAACCACCTTATCCTGTCATACTCTCCAAGAAGACAACCAAGGTAATTTGAGAAATCCGCTATTCCTCAAATTGCTTGCAGAGTAGATCTGCCCTCAGAAACATGGCCCACGAAAGAAAAGATGCCTGTATTTCATGCATCGCCGAGGCGATCTGATGTCAAAACCGCACATAGATACATTAATCTTTCATTAATAATCACGGTCCTGTCTTAGACAGCGTTGATCATTAACCAAGCCTTTACCAAAATGAACGCACAAGCCGTGAAACAGCGATCAAGGTCATTTTTGGGATGAGAATGACACATGAAATGACCACTTCGATTTCTTTGATCACCAACTTTAGAAGCATCCGTTTTCAGGCGATGCAATGAGCAAGATCATGCATCTTCTGTCTTCGAGCAACGATGGCAATTTCTGCGGGTCGCAACAATCCGCCACAACCCTGCCAATCGTCAAGCGATTAACCGCCCGCTTGGTTTCATTGAAGAAATCCCTTTGGGAGATACCCAACCTTGCGCTAGGCTCCCCTGACGGATGCCTCGCTAAGCGATTTGAAAACAGACATCGGCGGTGGCGTCTCATAGTCATGTTGCACAAACAACCTACGACTATGGGATATCCTTTGGGGGATGTGATAGATGTTGAATTTGGTTAATTCTTTAAGCCGAAAACAGAAGGCTTGGATTTTTTTATTCATCGATTTGGGGCTTATACTGACTGCAATGCTGGCGACCTATGCGGTGCAACCCATACCCGTACTCACCGGCGTCACCTTGAGTCAGGCCGTTACGGTTCTGCCTTACCTGATATTTGCCTCGGCGCTTTTATCTTTGTTGCTGGGGCTACCCCATATCAAGCTCAAATCCTACGAAAGAAATGCTGTTGGCCTGACCGCAATATACGCTGCAGCGGTGGCCGGACTATCCTTAGTCGCAACCCGGATCGCCGGGCTGAGCCTGCCCCTAGGCACGTATATCGTTTTCGGAATTCTCTACTTCCTTATGATCGCAGCAACTCGCGCGGCACTGTTTCATATCGTCAGTGCCATCTACCGAAGCGGGCAGCCAAGCTGTCGGGTACTGATCTACGGCGCGGGCCCAACCGGCATGCAATTGGTTCAGGCCCTGCGCGCCCATGACAGCATTACCCCGGTTGCCTTTGTGGATGACAAAGCTTCGTTGCAGGGGGTGTTGCTGGCGGGTCTGCCCGTGCTGTCGCCAAACAAAATTGCCGAGCTCGTGGAGCAGCGCAACATTCACCGAGTGCTGCTGGCGATGCCATCACTGAGCCAGCCTAAACAGGCACAGATTGCCCGTCGACTGCAGAAGATGGGGCTTGAGGTACAGGCCCTGCCCTCGTTCGCGCAACTGATCGGTAAGGAAGAGCTGGTCGACAAACTGACCCCGATCGCACCAAAGGCCTTTCTGGGGCGCGCCACCCGCGATCTGGAAATGAACGAGGCCTGCCAGAGCTATACCGGACGCTCGATCCTGGTTTCGGGCGCCGGGGGATCGATCGGCTCAGAACTCTGCCGTCAGTTGCTGGTTTGCCGCCCCGCGCGGTTGGTGCTTTATGAATTGAACGAATTGGCGCTTTACACCATCCATCAGGAGCTGACACAGCTGAACGAAGGGCTGGGGATCGAAATCGTTCCGATACTGGGATCGGTCACCAATCCACAACAGGTTGGCCGAACCCTGGTCGATCACGGGGTGCAGGTGGTGCTGCACGCAGCAGCCTATAAACATGTGCCTCTGGTCGAACTGAATCCTCTGCCCGGTCTGGCCAACAATGTTCTGGGAACCCAAACGCTGGCGCACGAGGCAGCCCGGGCCGGGGTCGAACGGTTTATCCTGATCTCAACGGACAAGGCGGTGCGCCCGGCCAATGTCATGGGAGCCTCAAAACGGCTGGCCGAACTGGTTGTACAGGATCTGGCCACCCGCAACACAAAAACCATTTTCACCATGGTCCGTTTCGGCAATGTGCTGGGATCCAGCGGCTCGGTCATACCGTTGTTTCAAGAACAGGTCAGCCGTGGTGGGCCCGTCACCGTCACCGACCTCAATGTGAAACGCTATTTCATGACTATCCAGGAAGCCACGCAACTGGTGCTGCAGGCCGGGGCAGCCGCCCGGGGCAGCGAGGTATTTGTCTTGGATATGGGCGAACCCGTGTCAATTATACAGCTGGCCCGGCAGGTGATCGAAAGCGCGGGATATACGGTGCGTGACGTAGAAACCCCCGACGGCGATATCGAGATCGAAGTGATCGGTCTGCGCCCCGGCGAGAAGATCGAAGAGGAACTCACTCTGTCGGATGGCCTGGTCAGCACCCGCCATCCCAAAATCTTTTGCGCACATGAGGGCTTTCTGTCAGAGATCGAGATCGCCAGCGTGTTGAAGGGCCTGCGCGAAACCGTGTCCGGTGGCGACGAGATCGGCAGCCGTGCCCTGATCAAGCGCTGGGTGGAAGGATATCAGGAGATCGAACCGAAGCTCAAAACTTCGTAGCCCAAGATTCGCGCCGCCAACAGTGGCGAGATTTTTATAAAATTGTAGCCAAAAAAGAAATAATAGATATCCGTGCTGCATCCGGACACCAACCCAACAGGACAGACCGCACCATATAAGGTGGCCTGGCGCCACCACCCCTCTATATACCGCAAGCCCCATTGCTGTTGCCTGCCCCGATGCAATCTGGTGGTGACGGCGGATGGATCGACCGCTACGCTTCTGGAACGATTCACAGTTTATTTTGACATTATTAAGCAATTTGACGGGTGCGTGATGCTCCAACGGTTTAGGGGAATGGAGAAGACGAATGCGGAATTCTGAGCGTGCCGTAGGGCAGGCCGAACTGCGTGACGTGCGACGCGAAAATCGCGGATTACTTTGGAGCGCAGGCATTTTCAGTATCTTCGTGAATCTGCTGATGCTGACCGGTCCGCTTTTCATGCTGCAGATTTATGACCGGGTTCTGGGAAGCCGCTCTGAAGAAACATTGGTCGCACTGTTTGCGCTGATGGCCTTCCTGTTTCTGGCAATGGGCGTACTGGACTGGGCCCGCGGGCGCTTGCTGGCTCGTATGGGGGCACGGTTTCAAGTCAGCCTCGACCGGCGGGTGTTCAGCGCAATGTTGATGAAGGCGTCGCTGAACCGAGACGTCAAGCAATCCGACAACCAGCTCAAGGACCTCGAGGCGGTGCAACGGTTCTATGCCTCACCGACCTTTGCCGCCCTTTTTGATATTCCGTGGACACCGGTCTTTTTGCTGGGGATAACGCTGTTCCACCCATTACTGGGTATTCTGGCCATCGGTGGGGGCACGCTGCTGATCCTGATTACCGTGCTGAACCAGATCACCACCAAGGGTGCGGTGATGCAGTCAACGGCGGCAAGCTATACCTCGGACAGCATGGCGGAACATCTGCATGGCGAAGCGGAACATATCCGCAGCCTCGGCATGCAGCGCAGTTCCTTCGAACGCTGGTACAAGGCCCGCGGCAAGGCACTTGACCAAAGCCTGCGCGCCAACGATCTGGGAGGCACCTTTTCGGTCACAACCAAGACCTTCCGGCTGTTCCTGCAATCGGCCATGCTGGCGCTTGGTGCCTATCTGGTGCTGCAGGGGCAGATGACCCCGGGCGCGATGATCGCCGGGTCGATCCTGCTGGGTCGCGCCCTGGCGCCTGTCGATCTGGTCGTGGGTCAGTGGACCATGGTGCAGCGCGCCAAACGCGGCTGGGACAATCTGGTCGAACTGCTGGCCGAAGTCCCCCCCGAAACCACCCGTGTCGAATTGCCCAAACCCAAGGCGCGGCTGACGGTCAATCAGCTGACCATCGTGCCACCCAATGCACGGCAAGCTTCTTTGCGGCTGGTGAATTTCGACGTAAAACCAGGTCAGGCGATCGGCGTGATAGGGCCCAGCGGTTCAGGCAAATCCAGCCTTGCTCGTGCCCTGACCGGAGTCTGGGCGCCGGCTGGCGGCAAGATTCGTCTGGATGGGGCCTCACTGGAACAATACGATCCCGAGAAACTGGCCCAATATATCGGCTACCTGCCGCAGCGAGTGCAACTGTTCGACGGCACCATTGCCGAAAATATCGCCCGCCTGAACACCAAGCTCGACGATGCCAAGATCGTGGAAGCGGCCAAGAAAGCCGCCGCACATGAAATGATCCTGAAGCTGCCAGATGGCTATGACACGCAGGTCAGCTCAACTGGCAGCCAACTCAGCGGCGGTCAGGTGCAACGCATAGGCCTTGCCCGCGCCATGTATGGTGATCCGGTTATCCTGGTGCTGGACGAACCGAACTCCAACCTCGACAACGAGGGTTCCGAGGCGCTCAACGCCGCAATCCGGCAGATGAAAAAGGACGGCCATGCCGTGCTAATCATGGCACACCGCCCCGCCGCCATTGAGGAATGTGACATGCTGCTGATGCTGGAAGATGGCGCGCGCCGAGCCTGGGGTACGCGCGAAGGCGTTCTGGCAGAAGTGCTCAAAAACCATGCTCAGATTAAACAAGCCGCCAATAAACCAACCGGTGTGACATGAGTAAAAAGAACAAGACGCGTTTCTCAGCAACTTTCCCCATGATGGTGGGGGTTGGTATGATGGCCATTCTGATCGGCGGTTTCGGAGCCTGGAGTATCATGGCCAATATCTCAGGCGCAGTGGTGGCCTCTGGCCGGGTTGTGGTCGACAAGAACCGGCAAGTCATCCAACACCCTGACGGCGGCGTGGTCGAAGAAGTTCTGGTTGAGGAAGGCGATCTGGTTGCCGAGGATGACATCCTTATCCGGCTTGATCCCACGTTGCTGCAATCCGAACTGACAATTGTCGAAGGGCAGCTGTTCGAACTGATGGCGCGGCGCGGACGGCTAGAGGCAGAACGCGATGACGCTGATGAAGTCCGGTTTGACCGGATACTGCTGGACCACGTCAAGAGGCGTCCCGAGATTGCGACCGTATCTGCGGGGCAAGTGCGTCTGTTCAATGCCCGCCGGGACGCACAGGCCAAGGAAATCGAACAGCTGCATGCCCAGCGAACGCAACTGAACAACCAGATTGAAGGCCTGGATGCGCAGATGGACGCGCTCAGCCGCCAGCAAAGCCTGATTTCGGATGAACTGGCCAGCCAGCAATCGCTGCTCGACAAAGGTCTGGCACAGGCGTCGCGCGTGCTGAGCCTACAGCGCGAAGAGGCGCAACTGGCCGGGACGGTCGGCAACCTCGTGGCGCAGCGGGCCCAGACCCTGGAACGCATTGCAGAGCTTGAGATTGAAGAGCTGCAGATTTATTCCGCCCGCCGCGAAAGCGCTATCACCCGCCTGCGCGACCTGCAATTTAACGAACTGGAACTGGCCGAACAGCGCCGATCGCTGACCGAACGCCTGAATCGGCTGGATATCAGGGCTCCGATCTCGGGCGTGGTCTACGACCTGCAGGTGTTCGGCCGGAAATCGGTTATCCGCCCCGCCGACCCAACCCTGTTTCTGGTGTCGCAGGACCGGCCGCTGATCATCGAGGCGCGGATCGATCCGATCCACGTGGATCAGGTCTATCGCGGGCAGGAAGTGGTGATGCGCGTCGCCGCCTTTGATCTGCGGGATTCGCCAGATCTTTTTGGGTCGGTCACACAGGTTTCACCGGATTCGTTTGTCGACGAACAAACCGGAGCCTCGTGGTACCGTGTCGAACTGGAGCTGCCGGAAGAAGAGTTGGGTAAATTGGAAGAGGGTCAGACTCTGATCCCTGGCATGCCCGTCGATGCCTTCATCCGCACCCAAGACCGATCCCCCTTGGCCTACCTCTCGGCCCCGCTGACCGATTACTTCAGCAAAGCGTTCCGCGACGGCTGAAGCCAGGGTCGAGAGCAATCGTTTACACGGCCCAATGGCCAACGCCCGAATTTTGCCCAATTTGCCCGCTAAATTTGGCTTGATCGGATCCGGACACAACCTATCCGGTGAATCAGTCTTGCGCTGCATAGCAGTATGCGTGCAACGTATTTGGTGTTGCCCTAAAGACAATCTCGGCGTTTTGTTTCCAATATGAACCCCGTGATTGCCCCCAAATGGGGGTAGCGGCAATTCCCCCATCAGTGGCTCATTGGACATGTGCTCGGCAAATTTATGCCGACGTACTGTTTTGCATTAGGGCCGACAAGCCCGGTCCATTGATTGCAGTAAATTGTTCATTTTTACCGGGGGTAAAACATGTCTGAGAAACTAACAAAGGCCTGGAACTCTGTTCCTGGCGCCGTTCTTATCGGCACACCTCAATCCGATAACCTCAATCTGAAACACCCTGACAATAACGGAATCGACAAGGCCAAAGGTCTTGGAGATAACGACTATATTCTGGGTAACAACAATGACAACGTCCTGCTTGGCAACTACGGCGACGATTATCTGCGCGGTGAACTCGGCGATGACACCATCGGCGGTGGCTACGGCAACGACGTCATGCTTGGCGACGGCGCAGTGCCGGATATTTTTGCCGGTGATGACTGTCTGATCGGTGAAGACGGCAACGACGTCGGTGCCGGTAATGGCGGCAATGACACCCTGAACGGTGGCGCGGGCGAAGATTTGCTTATGGGCAACTCCGGTGACGACCGAATCTGGGGTGGCGCAGATGACGACTGCCTGATCGGTGGTGCCGACAACGACACCCTCAGCGGTGCCATCGGTAACGACCTGATGTTCGGTCAGAGCGGCCGTGACACCATGTACGGTGGCGAAGGCGATGACTCCATGTCCGGCGGCGAAGGCGACGACGCCATGTACGGCGAAGACGGCAATGACGTCATGGCCGGCAACGCAGGTATGGACGCGCTTAACGGCGGTGACGGTGAAGACACAATGTGGGGTGGATCCGGCAAGGACGCTCTGCGCGGTGGCAATGACGATGACTGGATGTCGGGTGGCGAAGATGATGACTTCGTAGCCGGTCAGCGCGGTCACGACGAAATCTACGGTGATGGCGGCAACGACGCCCTTCGCGGCAACAGCGGCGACGACTCGATTTCGGGTGGCGACGGTGACGACAACATCCAGGGTAACGACAACGAAGACTGCATCGACGGCGGCGACGGCAACGACCTGATCTGGGGCGACAATGCCAGCGGCAAAGCCTCGACAGAGCTTGCTTCCGACCGGATCGACGGCGGCGACGGCAACGACACCATTTATGGTGGCGACGACGGCGACCACGTCAACGGCGGCGCAGATGACGACGACATCAGTGGTCAGAGCGGCGACGACACGCTTGATGGCAACGACGGCGACGACCGTATCTGGGGCGGCTCCGGTGAAGATCAAATTCACGGAAGTGAAGGTGAGGACAACATCATCGGTGGCTCTGGTAATGATCTGGCCGACGGTGGCTCGGGCGATGACCGTGTTCGTGGTGGCTCCGGCGAAGATACGCTGTGCGGTGGCGAGGACGAAGACTATGTTGGCGGCGACAGCGGCAATGACGTGTTGTTCGGCGACGACGACGACGTCTTCTTCTCGGTTGGCCAGCAGATCGGCTGGACCGACGAGATCAAAGGCGGATCAGGCGATGACATCCTGTTCGGTGGTGGCGGCGACGACCGCGTCATGACCGCAGGCGAAGCCGGGTACCGTCAGGACGGCAACGACTATCGTGGTGACACGGTGGATCCGGATGCTCAATTCGGTGGTCTGTATGGTGGTCTGGGCAACGACACCCTGCTGGGTGGCGATGGCAACGACGCGCTGTTCGGTAACAAGAACGAAGACTGCCTGATCGCTGACCAGGGTGCTGACACTCTGACCGGTGGTGCAGATGGCGACGACTTTGTCTTCGGTTACCAGATCTGCGACGGTCCTGAAGTTCTAGAAGCTTATGCAAGCTTCGGTCAGGGCAACGTCGTGACAGACTTCAGCTATATCAACAATGACCGTTTGGTCTTCCACAAGGCTCATGAAGGTCAGCTGGAAGCCCGTGTGGTCAACGGTGATGACATCGAAATTCTGTCGAATGCGACTGGCGACACGGTTGTGGTCGACGATCTGTTCTCGGAACTGGGTCTGGACCTGTTGCCTGCAGAAGATGTTCCTGGCAACGAAGCCGAATTCAACGCTGCTCTGCTTGAGTATCTTGAGAAGACGGACTTCGGTGAAGGTAAAGGCGTCATCTACTTTGAAAACAAGTGCATTGGCGTCGAAACCTGCGATCCGGATCGCCCGGACACCGGTTGGGAAGGTACGCGCCCGGAATATCCGGCAGGCTTCAAGCCGCTTGACGGTTTCGCAGGCGACACCCTGCCGAACACAACCGTTCCGGACTTCGTCGACCGTTACCTCGACGACGATCAGAACGTTCAGTACGCCGGTGGCGGCCTGAGCTGGGATCTGTTGGCCGAATAATAGCATGATCGGCTCAAGAGAAAGGACAGAGTACCCGGTTGTGGTTTGAAGACTGACCTGGAACTCGTCCCCCGGGCACCGCCCCTGATTTCTTCAGGGGCGGTGTTCTGTTTTGTAATCCACTGGAAAACTGTTCTGCATCGTTGCATATCTGGTTCTCGACACCCGGAGCGACATAGGTTTGAGCAAGGCTCCATACCCTCCATACCCCAAGCATATGCGCAATCTCTCCCGGGGTTGGTCAGAGGCAACATCATAGATCAGCGCATTATTGAATACCTGCGCACGGCAAGATGGTGCCCCCGCAATTCATCTATTCGGAAAAGGCTCTCGGCCTCGCAATTCTCACACAGCGCTTTCCTCCGCCTTGGAATGAACCCCACTCGTTCGAGGGGGCTGATTGGCTAGCTTCAAGAGTGTGGTGAAACACAAAAATCCGGGCCTGAAGAAACAGGCCCGGATCTTAGAATGGAACGGTTCACTGTGAATACAGGAACCTTCGAGGCAAATCAGAGGAGCTGAATGTCCTCGATATTGCGGATATCCAGATCAATGGTCGTGAAGCTGAATGTCTCCGTCAGCACACTGCCGTCATTGATGCTGCCCGGCGCAGGTGAATTGGCATCGACGATTGCCAGATAGACATCGATTTCGGCCTGAACCTCAACCGCATCAGCACCGTTCAGCGTAATCTCGAGCGTGTCGACACCGCTTTCCCCATCAATAAAATCGCGTTCGCCAGCATCATCGGCTTCGGACCAGACAAACTCGTCCGACCCCGCGCCGCCTAGGACTGTATCGGCGCCATCATTGGGGGTGAGAAAACGGTCATTGCCTGCGCCTCCTGAGACATAATCCGACCCTTGTGATCCACGAACAAAATCATTGTCCCCCCCCCCGAACAGGATGTCATCGCCAAATTGGCCAGTCAGCACGTCATCCCCGGTACCGCCAAAGGCGACATCTCCTTGACCGGTTCCGCTGATACTATCATCACCTTCGCCACCAATCATTGTATCGAAGCCTTGCGAACCCGTCAGCCTGTCATCACCGCGCCCCCCGTCAATAACATCATCTCCCGACGCTCCATTGATAGTATCATTCCCGCGCGTACCGAGGATGCTATCATTGACTGAGGGATTACCTACGTATTCAACACCATTCTCGCCCGGTGTTTCAATTAGAACGGTCACATCAGGGTCGGACGGATTAAGCGTCGGCACATCACCGACTTGGACCTCGACCGTTCTGACGAACCCGACACCATTCGTCACGGTGTAGTTGAAGAAATCAAGCCCATTGAAATTCGCTCCGGCGGTGTAGGTCACAGTGCCATCGGCCTCGATAACGACGGAACCAAATCCGCCGTCGTTGACCTGCGCCACCGACAACGTACCTTCTGAAAGCTCAATGTCATTGGCCAGAACGTCGATATTGATCGAACCTCCAGGCAGCGGAGCCGCAACCGCATCGCTTGTACCGCCAGGTACGATCGTCTCAACTGACACCGTGGTATCGTCGAACTGCAGGAACTCGACATTGCGCACCCGGTCCACACCATCAACAGAAGTAATCGTCAGTTCGCCGGTGAACAGGTCGACGATTTCGATGGTCGCATCGGCATAATTGCCGCCAAAGACTGCGGTGTCGACCTCGCCATCGCCGTTGATGTCATCGTTTCCGGCGCCTCCGACGAGTGTGTCGTTTTCGGATCCACCATTCAGATCATCTGCGCCCTCACCGCCTTCCAGAAGGTCGTCATAGCTGTCACCATTCAAAGTATCGTCGCCACCATTACCGATCAGTGTATCCTCACCCGAGAACCCGATGATTGTGTCGCTCCCTTCGCACCCCACCAGCAGATCGAAGCCCCCAACGGGCGAATTTTCATCGGCCTGGCTAGTGCCCTCAATCAACCCGCAGCGCAGCAGGCCGGCGTCGAGGGTCAGGTTGGATTCTCCTTCAGCCAGCGTCACCACTTGCGTCATTGCGTAATCCGGGTCGCCTGCCATGGTCACGGCATCGGAATCGCGCGCATCGTCACCACCCTGATTGGCCACTGTAAAGGCAAAGCCCGCCGGCAGAACAAACCCAACCTTGTAGTCGCCCGCCGCAAGGCCAGTGAACAGATATTTGCCGTCCGCATCAGTGACCTGCTGGTCCAACACCGTGCCGTCCGAAGCCAGCAGATGCACAGTCACACCTTGCACCCCCTGCTCAGTACCCGAGAAGAATGGATCAAGGGCTTCATCGTTGAGGATGCCGTCGCCAAACGTGTCCAACCAAACAGTGTCGCCCAGCTCCGCCGTCATCGGGTCGGAGTTGCGAACGCCAGCGTCATTATCACCGGTGTCGGCATTGGAGACGACCTCGATACCTTCAATGACCGACGACGTGGAATCGCCGATCGCATCGCTGTCAGATGTATCGTCACCGCCGACATTGGCATCCACCAACTCTTTACCAACCAGAACACCGTCAGGATCGGTGAACTTGACCCCGTATGTTCCCGGCTCAAGCCCAGTGAACGCGTAGTTCCCGTTTGCATCCGTCACGGTGGTCGCTCCGGTCGGGTCGCCATTGGCATCCAGCAATGTGACCAGAACTCCGGTAATGCCAGGCTCGTCGCCATTATTGTTGTCAATGGAGTCATTGTCGGTGTCGCAGAAATAGCGACCCGAAAGTGAACCCGGTTCCGGCTTTTCACAGACACCAAGGTCGATATCGGCTTCGCCGTCTTTGGTCACGGTAACGACACCAGACATGCCGTTCGCATCGACATCCGAGTCGATGCGATCGTCGGACCCTGCATCCTGAATGGTGAATTCCGTTCCATCCGGGGCGACGCCCATAATCTTGTAGTCACCGACAGGCACATCATCAAAGCGATAATTGCCATCCGCATCGGTCTGGGTCGTGGCAAGGACGGTTCCGTCCAGGTCCAGCAACTTGATCGTGACACCCTCTTTTGTCGGCTCCGAGATAACTTCAGTCTGGTCCTGACCTTCGAGGACGATATTGTCGATACGAACAAACTCTTTGCCATCACCACGGGCCTTAAGGGTAACATCTTCCCCGTTCTGAATTGCGACGTCTTTGATGACATAGGTTGAGAACCCGCCATTATTGGACCCGCCACCATCGGTATCAGCGTCTAGGCGGATCGCATCAACGAATTCTCCGCCCACTTTCAATCTGATTACGCTTTGCCCATCATTCTCATCCTGCACCCGAATTTTCACGTCGTAGACGCCGGACTTCCCGTCAAACGTAGTGCAGAGTGCGCCGAATCCTCCGGCGCAGGACAACTTCACCAGTTCTCCACCCGAGGCCTGAGACCCCTCGACCACCTTGAACCAGCTACTGTTCATGTCTTCTGCTTCGAACGTGTAGTCGCAGCCGGGGATCACATTGACCTCACCGTTGATTCCGTCGCAATCCACATCGCAGAACACGGTACCCGAAATCGACCCAGTTTCGATTTTATCACCAGCCCCGAGACATTTGTAATCGACCCAGTTGCCCCAAACGTTGCATGTCTGTTCAACAGTCAGCTCTGTGCCTTCCGGAGGTACATCACCATAAAAGGTGAAATAGTCCTCGCCGGCACCGGGCGCATTGTGGCCTTCAATCTCGATCTCAATCAGGTAGTAGGTCTGACCATCCGACCCTTTCAGGACATGGTAGCTTTCGGCATACATCTGCCCACCAACCGCTTCGCCGTCGATATAAGCCCTCTGACCGCTCCAGTCATTGGCATTCTCGTTGCAGCGGTTGTCGCCCGATAGAAAAAGGTCGTCGTCCTTAGTGGACATGCAGACGGTTGCGCTTCCGGGCATGGTGAAGGTGTCACCACATCCGATGCTTGAACCGTTGTCACCCTGATCCAGAAAATCCGCCTCGGTAAAAGCGGTCCACTCATAGTGCTGATAGCTGTTGGTCACAGTTGTTACCCCTTACCCATAACTCGTACTCACAAAAACCCAACCCGCGGCAAGCAGGATACAGAACTCAGGGAACTGTCAGAATGCCTGTTCTCTGAAAGAGAGGCTGCATCGGAATGAATTTCATCAGCCCTAAACGGCCAAACTCTCGCAATCTATTCAACTAATATATTTCCGGCAGGCAAACCGTGTGCCTCACCTACCGGAAATATGGTCGTCCCCCGGATCTTCTATCTTGGTCAACGCTCATTGTTTCGAACGTTGACCAAGATTAAGAAGTAAAGCCGTGTTGCTCGTCAATAACTTTGCCCAAATTCTGACAAATTTTAATCCATTGGGGCCAAGGGGCGACATAAACCACTTAAGCGGGAAACAATTTTGAAAAATGTCTGGTTTCGTTTCCGGCGCATCTGGGTGCTTGTGGCACAAATCCATCAACGAAACGCACGTTGTCCATTCTTCGGATCGTTCAGCCCCGGCAGCCATCGGAAAACGTGATAGACCCTGCACTACGGGTAGCAGAAGGTGCACATATGCAGCCATGTCTTAAGGTCCGGTCGCTGAGTTTCTTTCACGGCTGCAAATATGACATCGCGGGCAAAACCGCCCTGCTTGATCTGGACATCGTCACTCCGGTTCCCGACCTTACATTGACGCGTCTTGGGCAGTTGGACGGATTGGCCCAATTGTCCCCGACCGGCGCTGCCCCCGACATCTTGGGGCCGGACTGGGTGAGCCCACTACTGGTTGGTGGGCGCGGCACAGCGGCGCTGGCGGACCTGTCGGCGGCATTGATCGTGGCATTGCAGTTGTGGGCCCGGGCGGCAGTGGGCCGGGCGCAAGTTCTGAACCAGTCCCCTGATCACATCCGGCTGGCCCTGCCCTGGCAGCGACAACAACTTCTGCGTGAGGCAACTGACTTAATGATTGCCACGCTGACGGCACTGGCATCGGGCACACAGGACCTTCACGCCGAAGCGCAACAGCGCCTGTCCGGATTCCTCGAGCGGGAACACCCCATTGGCCTATCCCCCAATTCGATGCGTTTTGCCCGAGCGGCAATGGCACGGGACATGCCAGTGACAGTCCTGAACCAGCAAACTGTGCAGATCGGTTGGGGCGCCCATGCGCGCAGGCTCCGCGGTGGGTTTACCGACCACACCGGGTCGCTGGCCGAAAAGCTGTCGCGTGACAAGTATTTCTGCATACAACGCCTGGCGCGGGCGGCGCTGCCAGTGACGCAGCAGCGGTTCGTGCGCACACTGGATCAGGCCCGCGCTGCCGCAGCCAATATCGGCTGGCCCGTGGTACTGAAACCGGTGGCCCTGGATCAGGGGCGCGGGGTGCATGTCGGGATCACGTCGGACACGGAACTGGGTAAGGCTTTTGCCGCCGCGACGAGGCTGCAGGATCAGGGTATGGTGATTGAAGCCCTCATACCCGGGGAGGATCACCGCTTGTTGGTGGTAAACGGACAGATGATGATGGCCGCACGACGCATCCCTGGTGGTATCACAGGCGATGGGCAGCAGACCGTGAACGCGCTTTTGGATCAACTCAACGCCGATCCTCGGCGCGGCAGTGACACGCGCAGCCCGCTGATCGAGATTCCCCGCGACAACGAGGCGCTGGCCTGTCTGACGGAGGCAGACCTGACGCCCGACAGCATCCCGGAAGCAGGCCGGTTCGTGCCCCTGCGCCGGACGGCAAATATCAGCACCGGCGGCACTGCCGTCGATGTGACTGACAAGGTGCATCCCGACAACCGGAATGCCGCGCTGCGCGCCGCGCGGCTGGTTGGTCTGGACATCGCGGGGATCGATTTCATCTGCCCCGATATCTCGGTCAGCTACCGTGAGGGTGGCGGCGCAATATGCGAGGTCAACGCCCAGCCGGGATTTCGCCCCCATTGGCTGAGCAATCCCGACCGGGACATCAATGGCGAGATTTTGGACACCCTCTTTGCCGACCGCCCCGCCCGTATCCCAACCGCAGCGATTACTGGCACCAATGGCAAGAGCACCACGTCGATGATGTTGCATCATATCTGGCAGAGCGCCGGAAAAACTGCCGGTGTCTGCACCACGTCCGGAACATGGGTCGGGCGGGACAAGATCGACACCGAAAACCTCAGCGGTCTGCCTGGGGCCGAACTGCTGTTCGGAGATCCCGCAGTTGAGGCCGCCGTTCTCGAAATGCCGCGCCTTGGGCTGATCCGCTTCGGTCAGGCCTGTGATCGCTATGATGTGGCGGCCTTGCTGAATGTGCAGAAGGATCATCTGGGGCAGAACGGGGTCGAGACGCTTGAAGATATGGCGCGGCTCAAAGCCAGCGTGATCGCACGGGCGCATCATGCAGTGGTGATCAATGCCGAAGACCCGCTGTGCCTGCAAGCGCTGGAGATTGTCAAAGCGCCTCGCCGCATACTGGTGGCCCGGTCCCCCGAGGCTCCGGCGCTGGTCGCGCATCTGGATCAGGGTGGCGACGGTATCTTTGTCGCCCCGCAGGACGGTGCCGACTGGATCATCATGGCGCGTGGATCGCAGCGTATCCCGGTCATGCCGGTCGCTGACATCCCCGCCACGCTGAACGGGCTGCTGCGTTTCAACACGCTGAATGCAATGTTTGCCATTGCTCTGGCGGATGCGCAGAACCTACCCGGCGATGTGATCCGCCGCGCGCTTTCTGGCTTTGAGAACAGTCGCGAGATGAGCCCGGGCCGCTACAACATGATTGAGGGCCTGCCGTTTTCGATGCTGGTCGACTATGCCCATAACGACACCGGCGTGGCCGAGCTCTGTCGGATCGTACAAGCCCTGCCGGTAACCGGCCGCCGCCTTCTGGCGGTGCAGGTTCTGGGTAATGCTGGCCCTTTCAAACTGGAAAGCTGTGGCCCGCATCTGCTGCCGGTCTTTGACCGGATCGCAGTGCTGCCCAATCCCGGAAGCCTCCGCAAATATGGTTATTACACGGGGGATAACCCCGAAGAGGAGATGTTGAAAGTCTCGCGAGAGACATTGATGGCCAAGGGCGCGACCGAAGACCAGATTCTGACCGGCACAGATACCGATGCGCTGGTTGCAAAGATGTTGGATACAGCCCAGCCCGACGATCTAGTGGTGTTGATGATCGCGCCCGATCTGGCCTTTGGCCATATAGACAGGTACCGCACCCGAGCCGGGTTATAGCCCTGTATCAGGATGCGGCTCTTCCATAGGGGCTTTGGTTCCAACCAACAGGGGCGGCACCAGCGTATGGTACAGCGTTATAAACTGGCTCTGCCGATGAATACCCGTCTTGGCGAAAATCCGTTTGAGATAGCTGCGTGCAGTTGAAATGGTCAGATTGTTTTCCGCAGCCGCATCCGCCAGCGATTTTCCCGTCAGCAACTGCCGGGCCAGACGTTGTTCAGCCACAGTCAGCCCCATAGTTTCCAACAACCCGTCGCGTAGGGCATCATCGCTGGGCACATATCTAAATACTACAAGCGCCTGACCGGACGACGCCCCCAGCGGCAGCACGCTGATGGTCTGCGGCAGCCCGTCCGGCACATCAAGCTGCACCACCGACAACTTCCCGTCTTCTCCGGTGGCCGACGCCAACGCGTTTAGCAGCATCTTCTGGTTCTGCGGCATCCGCGCGGTGAGCCGACCGCCTGCCACGCATAGCTCCTTGCTGTCTTCCAGCCATTGTCGGGACTGTTTGGTCATGTATCCAACAACCCCGTTGGCATCGGTCGCCACAAACCCAAAGGACAGGCTATGCAGGATGGTTTCCGGAATACCCCCGCGCCCAGTTCTTGGGTGCTCACGTCGGGTGCCAGAATAGTCGTGAAGGATCTGGTCGGCATATGTCAGGCCGACGCGGGCCAGCCGCATCAACCCGCTAGGCACGGCCACCGACGCGGGGTTGACCAGCGCCATCACCGGGGCGAATTCGCCAACCCGTTCGCCTATACCGATCAGATAGCGAGTGGACTGCAGCCAGGTCTCCGTCTCTTTTGCCCGGGGCCGCTGCCGATCGGGCGAGAACAATGCCGGATCGGGCTGTTTGCAGGACAGAAACGTCGCCAGCGCCTTGGACACGAGGCCCGTCACCTCGGCCCCACCCTGTTCGGCACCCCGCTGGCCTTGTCCGAGCCAACCGTCGACCAGCTTGCGCCGCCGCCAGTCCATAATTCCGATAAATGCCGCACTGACATCAGCCGACGCCGCCAGCCGTGATGCCATTTCAACCCGGCGATTATTGTCCCTCAAATCGCAATCACTTGAAGACATGTCTCCCGACTACCCCCGAAACCAATTACAGAATAAATTTTCTTCAAAATTGCTTGAATAGAGTAACAAAAGCTCAAAAACCGGGCAAGCAAACACCCAGAATGAGACTTATGATAGCCCTATCACCTTCATTAAGAAGGTAAAACCGGCGGGAATATGCCAATCACATAGATACATATGATTGAGAGGAATCTTCCCGATACAATCATAGCGGTATTGCGCGGCTCTGCATCGGAGATCTGCCCATGTATCACATTGATTCTCACGGGGACGTGTGGTCTAAATTCTTTAGATTTTAAAAAGAAGTACAGGCAGAATTTCCCCGATGCACGTGATACGGGTATGTTGAGCTTCCTTGCGAACCGCGACTGCGGGGCAAAAAGCGGCTTGGTTCTGCTCACCTCATTTTTGGCCATGAGTGCTCAGGCGCAGGATACCGAACCGACCGGACCTGACTTCGTCACCCCACCCACCCCATCGCTGAATTTCTACGGCTCTCCCGGTCTGATCGACATGCCTACGGCCGAGATGCTGCCTGAAGGTCAGTTCACCACCGGGATTTCAAACTTCGCAGGCCAGACCCGGTTCACCCTGACATTCCAGGCCACACCGTGGCTGTCCGGCAGCTTTCGTTATTCCGGCATTCAGGATCTGGACCTCTTTGGGTTCTCGACCTATTACGACCGGAGCTTCGATCTGCGCCTGCGCCTGCTGCAAGAGCGCAAATATTTGCCCGAACTCACACTGGGTCTGCAGGATTTCGCGGGCACCGGGTTATATTCGGGCGAGTACATCGTCGCCACCAAATCCTTCCAGACCCCTGCCCTGGGTTCCTCGCGCACCCCCGGCCAACTCAAGCTGACCGCCGGGTTGGGTTGGGGGCGGTTGGGGTCGGATGGCTCGATCGGCTCGACCGGTGTTCGCCCGGTTTTCAATGGCGACGACAATGTCGGGGGCGAACCATCGGTGGATCAATGGTTCCGCGGCCCGTTTGCGCCCTTTGGCGGCATCGAATGGCAGGCCAACGACAAGCTGGGCTTCAAGGTGGAATACTCGTCGGACGCGTATGAGCTTGAAACCCAGTCCTCGGATGTGTTCGAACGCAAATCCTCGTTCAATTTCGGTGTCGAGTACCAGGCCACACCGCGCACCCGGCTGGGTGCCTACTACCTTTATGGCTCCAGCTTCGGGATCAATGCGCAATTCCAGCTAAACCCGAAATATCCGCCAACGCCGCTGCGCCAGCCCGCTCCACAGCCGGTGCTGCTGCGGCCCAGCCGGGCCAGCAACCCGGCTGCATGGGATACCAGTTGGGCTCAAAGCCGGGCTTCGGCTCTGACCCTGCGCGACCGGGTCGATCCGGTGCTGGCCGAGGATGGGCTGATCCTGGAGTCCCTGGATGTCTCGGCGCATTCGGCCGAAATCCGGTTCCGTAACACACGCTATCTGCCCAATGCCGCCGCGATCGGCCGGGCCGCGCGGGCCATGGCCCGGACAATGCCTCCGTCGGTCGAGACCTTCCATCTGGTGCTCACGTCGCGCAACATGGGATTGTCGACCACGACAATCCGCCGGTCCGATCTGGAACAACTGGAATTCGCCCCCGACGCCGTGGACGCGATGCTGGCCGCAAGTACCTTCAGCGATGCGGCCTCGCTATCCGACACGACGGTATTCACAGACATCTACCCGGATTTCAGCTGGGCGCTGGCACCCTATTTCGCGCCCGCCTATTTTGACCCGGAACAGCCAATCCTCATAGATGTCGGACTTGATCTGAGCGCCGCGTACCGTCCCGCCCCGGGCTGGATCCTCTCGGGCACCCTGCGCCAGCGCCTGGCTGGCAATGTCAAGGACGGCACCGCATCCTCATCGGAACTGCCCCCGGTGCGCACCGATCAGTTGGAATATGCGCAGTTCGGCACCACGATCAACAACCTCTACGCGGCGAAATACTGGCGTCCGGGGAAAGATTTCTATGCTCGGGTCACAGGCGGCTACTTCGAGTACGGCTATGGCGGCCTGTCGACAGAACTGTTGTGGAAACCGGTGGACAGCCAACTGGGGCTGGGGGTCGAAGTCAACTATGCCGTCAAACGCGATTTCGATCAGCTGTTCGGATTTCAGGATTATGACATCGTGACCGGGCATGCCTCGGCCTATATGGATTTCAACAACGGCTTTCACGGGCAGATCGACGCCGGACGGTATCTGGCCGGAGATTACGGCGCCACGTTCGGTATCGACCGCGTCTTCAACAATGGCTGGTCGGTCGGCGGGTTCTTTACCCTGACCAATGTATCCTCAGAAGAATTCGGCGAAGGGTCGTTCGACAAGGGCATCCGCTTCAGCATGCCGCTGAACTGGTTTCTGGGGAAACCCACCAAACGGCGGGTCGGCCTGACCATCCGCCCAATTCAGCGCGACGGCGGGGCACGGGTGTTTGTACCGGGGCGGCTTTACGGGCAGGTCCGCGATGCCCATCAGAAGGCGCTCAGCGATGGCTGGCCGAGGTTCTGGCAATGACCCGGCGCACAGTCTTCACCCTGGCTCTGCTGATCCTGACCGGCTGCTCCGGTGGCACAGAGCAGCCCCCGCTGGAACTGGAAATCATTGAGGCCGGTCAAGAGGTCATTGTACAGAGCAGGGCCGCCCCTCCGGCCGAACGCCCACCTTTGCGCCGGGCGGATCTGGACGTACTTGACGGATCCTTCATGGAGATCACGCGCGAGCGCGCCGATCTGCTGGCCTACCTTTATGTCAATGCCCAACGGACGGACCGGTTTCCGGGCCGGATCATCGTCTGGCGCAGCGACGACGATGTGACATTGGCCACCCGCAACGGCGTTCTGATCGAAACCCGCGGTATGCGCGGCGATCTTCTGTCCAGCACGGTACGGGTGGCAGGCAACCAGCCCGGTCCGGCGTCGAGTGGCACGCATGTTCAGATGATCCATTCCCTGGACAACCGGCAGGTGCAACTGGCGCTGGACTGTGATTTGGTCGATCTCGGGCCGAAGGTGATCGAAATCGTCGAATACAGACACAACACACGGCACCTGCAGCAGCGCTGCCAAGGTGGCGGTGGCGTGGTGGTTAACGACTTTTGGGTGGATGAGTCCGCCGGTCTGGTATGGCAGTCCCGGCAGTGGGCCGGCCCCCATATCGGCTACCTGCGCTTGCGGCGGCTTACACGCTAGGCTTAGCGCGGCAGCAAAACACCCTACATGTCTCAAACTTGTATGGTTACGTTGAAAAAGGCTGTGTCTTCGACTAAACTGCGTTGGAGTTCCATCGACAGAGGTTTCTGTGATTATGAAAAAAGTAATAGCGAGTTCTCTTATCGCCATATGGGCCACGGCACATGTTGCGAGTGCACAAACCGTCCCCGAGGCCGGGGTCGTCACGCAGGGCGCGGGCACCGCAGGCGCTGTGGCAGGAACGACCGTCTCCACCACTGCAATTGTCGCAGGTGCCATCGTGATTGGGGGCATCGCCATTGCCGCCGGAGGTGGCGATGGTGACGGTGGCTCCACAACGACCTCGACGACGACAAGTGACTGACGTTTAACATCCAGTTACAATCAAGCCCCCCCCTGTTTGGCAGGGGGGTTTCTTTTTGCATCCTTTTACATCGACTTTTGAAAGCTGCCTGCTCTTCGCAATAGAGCAGGCCCTGCCCTATCAGCGGCAAATTCCCGCCAAGATTGCGCCCTATATGAGCGGGATACTTCCAAGCTGTGTCAGGCCGATTGCACCGAATGCGTAACCCGTGCCATCCCCCGAACAGGCACAGGAGCATTTGAATGTCACAGGCAAACTCACTCGAACGCTTGATGCTGGAGTTGATCAACGCAGAACGGACCTCGCGTGGGTACAACCCCCTGCAGCTTGAACTGCGTCTCAACGATGCGGCGGAAGACTACAGCGAATATATGCTGGAGGAGGACTTCTTCTCACATACCGGATTGGACGGCTCGGACCCCGGCGACCGGATGCGGGACGCCGGGTTTGCTTTTTCCGGGAGCTGGACATGGGGCGAGAACATCGCCTGGCAAAGCGAACGCGGTGCGACCGGGTTTGAAGATGACGTGGCCAACCTGCACCAGTCACTGATGAACAGTTCCGGCCATCGCGCCAATATCCTCAACCCGAATTTCGAAGTGATCGGCATCGGCATCGAGGTTGGCGACTATACCACCACTAGCGGCAGAACGTACGAAGCGGTGATGGTCACGCAGAACTTTGCCCGCACCAGCGCACCGCTGCAGATCGACAATGGCAGCAGCGGCAGTGATCCTGCCCCTCTGCCCCCTGCCCCTCCACCGGATCTGGTGTTGAATGGCAACGGTGGTTCCAACACGTTGATCGGCAATAGTGGCGATGACACGCTAACCGGACGGGGTGGCAATGACTCGCTGACCGGCAATGCCGGGCAAGACACGATCTGGGGCGGCACCGGGGACGACACGATCAATGGCGGTGATGACAGCGACCAGATCGGCGGCGGTGGCGGGAACGACCTCATCCGCGGCGGCAGTGGCTACGACCTGATCTGGGGTGGCACCGGCAATGACACCGTTCATGGCGATGACGGGAACGATGAAATCCGCGGTGGCGGTGGTCGGGACGCGCTGTGGGGACAAGGCGGTAATGACCAGATTTACGGCGGCGGCGGCAAGGACACCGCTGGCGGAGGCGCTGGACAGGATGCATTGTGGGGCGGCAATGGCGACGATTTGCTGTATGGCGGGGCCGGTAGCGATACGCTGAACGGCGACAACGGCAACGACACGCTGCGCGGCGGAGCCGATAGCGATGTATTTGTCTTCTCGGACGGCATCGATCAGGTGATTGATTTTGACGCAAGTGATCGGATCGACCTGAGGGGCGAGAATGAAATCACCAGCTTCACCGACCTGCAATCCAACCACCTGTCCGGCGGGACCGAAGCCGTGATCAGCGATGGTCAGGGCAACACCCTAACCCTGCTGGGCGTGGGCGAAGGTACGCTGGATGCCGGGGATTTCATCTTCTGATCCGCAGCAGATAATTTCGAAGCACAAAAAAGCCCGGGCCATGCGTCCGGGCTTTGTGTTGCACGCCATCTGTTACAACGCCCACAAGTCACTCCTTAGTAAGCTATCATTTTGATTGACCGGTAAAAATCCGCCTGCTTTTATTCCCCACGGGGGATAGCAGCAGATCATAGGCCCATATTTTGGGCACAAAATCGAATTTGACCAAGCACACCCGAGCGTGTGCAGCCAAAGTAAATAATCTCAGGGGGATATTCCAGATGACAACCTATATGCTCAACGGCTTTAGCAGCTACTACGACAATAACATCGATGCAGATGTAGGTGTAAAGTCCAGCACAACGCTGGAATTGACCGTACGAGACGACATTACGACAATGCGCTACAGCGTTCTGCCGCTGGCACCTGGCGATTCTGCACCAGACGACCTGTATGTCGATGTCGAGTTGGACCTTTATAATGTCCGCGTGGACGGAGGATTGTTTCAAGGATCGGAAAGCGAGCCTGACACGTCAATTTTTCAGCTCAACTGGACAGACGCCGGCAATGTTGCGCGGGTCTCAACCATCCTGATCCTCGAAGAAAACGACGTCACTGTACCGCCGTTCGGTACGGTCGACAGCCAACACATTTTCCTATTGGGCGGAGACACTCTGCCCACTTTCAATACGCTGGCCGACTTCAACAGCTTCCTCAACAACAATCTGGATACTTTTGATATTCCCCCTGCCTCCAGCCCATTTGGCCCGGACAAGGATATCCCTCTGACATCTCTGACCGGCTCCAGCACAGAGAATGACTCGATTGTAGGCGATGCCGGGGACAATGAACTGGAGGGCGGTGCCGGGAACGACACCATTCTCGGCCTTGAAGGCAGCGACACGCTGCGCGGCGGGGATGGCAATGACTCGCTGAATCCGGGCACCAATGATGATGGCTATGACGAGGTCGTTCCCGGATCAGGTCAGGACACCGTAGATTTCTCGGATGTAGACAGCACTACTTCTGTGGGTCTTGGACATTGGGATCTGGATGCGGGCGTGACAGTCACGATAAATGGTCAGACAAACACGGCCTCTGTCGACAAGGGTGCCAATGGAACAACCCAGATTATCAATGTGGGTAATACCTTTACATGGGGTCTTTCCGTCTTTGGTAGTTCCCACAACGATATCTTCAACATTACCCCGGTTAATGATGAAGACACGTTTCTGGGGGTGACCGGCCGCGAGGGAGACGACACGTTCAACTTCTTTGCCGGTGACGGTTTTGTAAGGCTCAACTATCGCCAATCCGACGTTACCAGCGGTGTCAATATCAATCTCAACACCGGCATTGTCAGCAATGACGGATACGGTGATCAGGACACGATCAACGGTGTCGAAAACCTGTCGGAGATCCGCACGACGATGCTGGATGACAGCGTCATTGGCAGCGACGGTCGCGACCGAGTCATCCTGATGGCAGGCAACGACACCGCTGATGGAGGCGACGGATTCGACCTGCTGCGCTATGACCGGAGTCAGGTCGAAGCGGTGAATGTAAACCTGCAGACCGGGACAGCCACCGGCACCTGGCGCGGGGAAGCTTTCAACCACACGATCAGCAACTTCGAAGAAGTGCGCGGCTCACGCGATGGCGACGACACGATCATCGGCAGCAACGCCGTGGGTGAGTATATCGAAGGCCGTGGTGGTGATGACAGCATCCGTGGCGGCGGAGGTGAAGACACTCTCTATGGCCAGGAAGGTAATGATACGTTGCTGGGTGGCGGCGGCAGCGACCGGCTTGAAGGGGGTGATGGCGATGACTCGCTGAACCCCGGCAGCAATACCGAAGGCTATGACGCCATCATCGCCGGGGCCGGACAGGACACGATTGACCTTTCGAACCTGGGCTCCAACGCCGGTGTTGGACTGGAACATTGGGACCTGGATGCGGGTGCGACCATCACAGTGAACGGGGCCACCAACAACGCCTCGGTTGACAAGGGCATCAATGGCACCACTCAGATCATCAATATCTCCAACGCAATCAATGATTGGGGGCTGGATATCAGCGGCACCCATCACGACGACATCATCAACATCACGTCGGGCCCCAACGCAGACTCATTCATCGCCGTCATCGGCGAGGGAGGGAACGATACGTTCAACATCAATGCCGGCGCCTCTCATGTGCGGCTGGATTACCGCCGGTCCGATGTGCTCAACGGTGTCGACGTCAACCTGTCGACCGGTACCGTCGCTGACGACGGGTATGGTGGTCAGGACACGATCAACGGGGTTGAGAATCTGACAAGCCTGCGCACGACGATGCTGGATGACAGCGTGATCGGCAGCGCCGGGAACGATCAGATCATCCTGATGGCCGGCAACGACACCGCTGATGGCGGCGACGGGATCGACCTGATCCGCTATGACCGGACCGGCGTTGAGGCGGTGAACGTGAACCTGAACACCGGCACTGCAACAGGCACCTGGCGTGGTGAGGCGTTCAACCATCAGCTCAGCAATTTCGAGGAACTCCGCGGCTCACGCGACTTCGGCGACACGCTGACCGGCAAGGACGGCCAAGACAACCAAATCGACGGTCAGGGTGGCAAAGATACGATCCAGGGTGGCGAAAACGGCAACGACTCGCTGTACGGCGGTGACGGAAACGACAGCCTGACTGGTCTCAGTGGCAATGACTTCCTCACTGGCGACGGCGGCAAGGACGTTCTGCGTGGCGATGAGGGCCGCGACACCTTGATAGGCGGTCTTGGCGGCGACACGCTTCTGGGCGGCGATCAGGCGGACTCGCTGGTCGGTGACGATGGTCGGGACGAGCTGTTTGCCGGTGAAGGTGCCGATACGCTGGAAGGCGGTGATGGCAATGACACCCTGGGCGGCAGTGGTGGCAACGACCGTATCTTTGGCCAGTTGGGTAATGACATCGGATATGGCGGTCAGGGCAATGACGTCATGGATGGTGGCGAGGGGAATGACCAGTTCTTTGCCGGCAAAGGCAACGACACAGTCTATGGCCGGTTGGGCGATGACGTGCTCGGCGGGGCTGCTGGCGACGACCAAATCTTCGGCGAAGATGGCAATGACACGCTCTTTGGCGGCAAGGGAGAAGACGTTCTGGGCGGCGGCATCGGCAATGACAGCCTAGCGGGCGGAGCGGACAACGATACGCTCTTCGGTGGGGCAGACAACGACGTTCTGCGCGGCGGCGGAGGCAATGACAGCCTGTCAGCGGGCTCTGGTGCAGACACACTGGACGGCGGCAGCGGAAACGACACCCTGCGCGGCGGTGGCGATGGAGACACGTTTGTCTTCTCGGACGGGGTCGATCAGGTGGCCGACTTTGGCGCAAGCGACCGGATCGACCTGAGCAGCGTGGCAGCCATCACCGATTTCACCGACCTGCAGGCCACCCACCTGTCCGGTGGCGCGAATGCGGTGATCAGCGACGGTCTGGGCAACACCCTGACCCTGCTCGGGGTGGCTGAAGGATCATTGGTCGACGGCGACTTCATCTTCTGATTGATCACCAGAAGGTTCCAGAACATTAAACAAGGCCCGGGTGATTGACCCGGGCCTTTTGGCAAACTATCAAACTCAAAAGTGTATCTATGATACGCTTTAGTCAATACAAATCCAAAAAAGTGATATTAATTTCAGATGTTTGATATTGACGAAATACCGCATTCATATTGAAGTGCCTATCGGGGAAATTGGAATACTAAAGGTAAAATACGTTGGCGATTGACACACAACTGACGGTAATCGAGCTTACGAATGAATTTCAGCTAAACGGATTTGAGAGCGGGGCGCAATTCGGATCAACAGTGCATGCTTTGTCAGGTGGCGGTTTCGCGGTTGTTTATGGAAACCACTTTGACACCACAGATACGCTGGCCGTATCGATCTATTCTGCTGATGGCATTCCGGTCGAAACCGCAACGGGGACCTATGTGCTGCCTTATACTGGGGCGGCCGCAGACGTGCAGATGTTGGGTGATCCGGTTATCGCCGAAAACGCGGATGGCAGTATTCTGCTACGCTGGAACAGTGACGATGGCATATTCGGCGGCGGAACAGACTTATATACCGCTTCAATTAGCCCCACGGACGGGTCGATCACCCGGACGCAGTCCCTTGTTCAGAACTCGACCAAAATCGGGAATTTTGCGCTTACGGTGGCCGACAACGGGTATCAGCACACGCTATACCAGTCATCCGTTTTTGAAAATCTCCGTCTCAATGTGAAAGATGCAGACGGTAGCCACGTTGGGGTATACAGCATTGGTGACGCCCTTGATGACTATGATAATGTGGACATCGTCACGCTTGCCAACGGGAACGTGCTGATCGCGGCGACGGAAGAAGGGACCAGTTCCACAAACCCCGTCTATATTCAGATCCGCAGTGCCACAGGGCTTGTCGTTAGCCCGATGCTCGAATTCGATCCTGTCGGCCCCTCTGATGCGGACACGGATATCAAGCTTGCAGCCCTATCAGATGGCGGTTTTGCCATTGCATATGCCAGTGAAGTTGACGGCACAGACGGTATAACCCTGTACATTTTCGGCGATCAGGACAGCCTGGAGAACCCAACGGCAATTCGTGTGGATACCAATCTGGCCGCGGTTGAAAGCGCGGTGGACATCGCAGCCCTGAATAACGGGTGGGTCGGTGTCAGTTGGACTGAAGCCAATGCAGAAGGCGGAACAGATATTCGCGGGCGTGTTTTCGATAGCAATGGAACACCCCTGACGGATGCACTTCTGTTGTCCAGTGGCGAGACAGATGCCGACGATTCAAGCATTGCCGCCCTGAACAATGGCAGCATCGTTGTGTCCTGGACCGATGCACTGGCGGATTCGGACGGCCACTCGATACAAGGTAAAATCCTCGCGGCGGCCTTGGACATCACCGGCGACGAGTTCGACAATACCCTCATCGGCGGCCTTCTTGACGATGAAATTCGGGGCGGTGACGGCAATGACTCGATCAATGGATTTGGCGGAAATGACTTTCTGAATGGTCAGGCTGGCAACGACACCATTGATGGTGATGTTGGCGACGACTCGATCATCGGCGGAACCGGGCACGACTCGCTGTATGGTTGGTTTGGGAATGATACGCTGGAAGGAAGCGCGGGGAACGACACGCTGCGGGGTGAAGACGGCAATGACAGCCTTCTGGGTGGCGCTGGGTCGGACATGCTATTCGGTGGAAATGGGGACGATTATCTCAACCCTGGCAACAACTCCGGGAACGACTTTATTCTGGCTGGAGCTGGTGATGACACCATTGATCTCAGAGACTTAAGCTCACCGGATGCCTATGTCGAAATAGATAATTTTGGGCTCTCTACAGGTGTAACCGTTACGATCGATGGTGATACGAACACAGCCGGTATCGACAAAGGGCCGAATGGCACGACGACCATAATCGACATAAACCGGGCTATGACGTCCGAGCTCAGCGGTGCTGGCATCTATGGATCCGACCATGACGACGTTTTCAACATCAGCCCGGTGACCGACGGCTTTTTGCTGGTCATGGGCATGTACGGCAATGATGTATTTAATATTCTGAACGGTGATGGATACATCCGGTTTGGATCGTCATGGTGGAACGCGACCACCGGTATGGATATAGACCTGTCCACCGGCATTGTCAGCGAAGACGGGTATGGTGGTCAGGACACGATCAACGGGGTTGAGAACCTGCGCGAAGTTCGCACCACGATGCTGGATGACAGCGTGATCGGCAGCGCCGGGAACGATCAGATCATCCTGATGGCAGGCAATGACACCGCCGATGGCGGCGACGGGATCGACCTGATCCGCTATGACCGGACCGGCGTTGAGGCGGTGAACGTGAACCTGAACACTGGTACTGCCACCGGCACCTGGCGCGGTGAGGCCTTCAACCACCAGCTCAGTAACTTCGAGGAACTCCGCGGCTCACGCGACTTCGGCGACACGCTGACCGGCAAGGACGGCCAAGACAACCAAATCGACGGTCAGGGTGGCAAAGATACGATCCAGGGTGGCGAAAACGGCAACGACTCGCTGTACGGCGGTGACGGAAACGACAGCCTGACTGGTCTCAGTGGCAATGACTTCCTCACTGGCGACGGCGGCAAGGACGTTCTGCGTGGCGATGAGGGCCGCGACACCTTGATAGGCGGTCTTGGCGGCGACACGCTTCTGGGCGGCGATCAGGCGGACTCGCTGGTCGGTGACGACGGGCGGGACGAGCTGTTCGCCGGTGAAGGTGCCGATACGCTGGAAGGCGGTGACGGCAACGACACTCTGGGCGGCAGCGACGGTGAAGACCAGATCTTTGGCCAGCTGGGCAATGACATCGCCTATGGCGGTCAGGGCAATGACTTTATGGATGGCGGTGAAGGCAATGATCAGTTCTTTGCCGGTGCCGGTGACGACACCGTGTTTGGCCGGCTGGGCGACGATGTACTCGGCGGGGCTGCGGGCAATGACCGGATCTTCGGCGAAGATGGCAACGACACGCTCTTCGGCGGCAAGGGCAAGGATGTTCTGGGCGGCGGCAACGACAATGACAGCCTGCTGGGCGGTGGTGGCAACGACACGCTCTTCGGCGGGGCCGGCAATGACACGCTGCTTGGCGGAGCTGGCAATGACAGCCTGTCAGCGGGCTCTGGTGCAGACACACTGGACGGCGGCAGCGGAAACGACACCCTGCGCGGCGGTGGCGATGGAGACACGTTTGTCTTCTCGGACGGGGTCGATCAGGTGGCCGACTTTGGCGCAAGCGACCGGATCGACCTGAGCAGCGTGGCAGCCATCACCGATTTCACCGACCTGCAGGCCACCCACCTGTCCGGTGGCGCGAATGCGGTGATCAGCGACGGTCTGGGCAACACCCTGACATTGCTGAACGTGGCAGAAGGATCACTGGTCGAAGGCGACTTCATCTTCGCAGAAGATCTTCTGCTCTAAATCACCCAAAACGGCTCTGAACACTAAAAAGCCCGGGCCAAACGCCCGGGCTTTGTACTGCGAGCCGGATATTGTCGCCCCTCAGTCCTTGTCGAGAAAGGCAAAGAGGTCGGACCGGCACTGCGGGTCCGATACCCAGCGGTCATAGTCGATCATGTGGCACCGATCAGGGTGCTCATCGTGGTAAGTCCGGTAAAACCCGTCGATGTCTTCAAAACGCTCAGGATCATTACTGCCTTCTGCGGCGACATCGACATGTCTGCGCGTCGCGAATAGGATTTGAGCGTTGTCGAAATGCTCGGACAGGAAAGTCACATAGCGATCCAGGATGGCCGTTTTGTCTGGAATCAGCGTGGATCGGCATCCCGCAACCCGTGCTCCTTCCGGTGGGGTCAGAACTTTCTCCGTGAAAATCTGGGCCAGGGCACGCCCGTAATCCCAGGGGCGTACCTGCTCTGCGCCATAACGGGGATCAGCCGCAACGGCCCTTTGCGCGCGCATCAGATGCAAGGCAGTGTCGTTGTTTTCACCCCGAATGCAGTAGCCGGGCAGATCGTTCAGCGCGCCCTGTACTGCAGCCCCAGCCTCGGAGCAGTAGCTGAACACAAATACATGCCGTTCCGGTGCCTCCGCCGAAGGCACAGCCTCGGCACGCTCTCCGACGGATCGGAACTTCCCCTGCCCCGAGCGCAGCCGGGACATACCTTCGGCATTGATCGCATCCAGCTCGGCATAAAGCGCATAATCTTCTGCGTAGAAATCCCGTATCTCTTCTTCCAACCCGGCAGGCAAATGTTCGATCTCCTGAATGCGACTGGCATTCGCGTGCGGAAGATTCCGGGAAATACCAAATGCCGTGCATATTTCGTGAAACATGCTGTCCAGACGGTCATAGGGGATGATCACATCAGCCAATACCTGACCGTCATGATCCACAAACATATTGCGCTGCAGGTTCCTGCGCCCGTCGCCTTGCAAAATATTCCAGTCTTGCCGCGCCCAAAATTCGGCAAAACTCATGCCCTCGGGTAGCGGGCTTTCGACCTTGTTACCCAACCGATAACGATACCACGAACGGATCCAGTCTAACGGGTCGCGCATCACACCAAACTTGAAAAAACTCTCTGGTTGGTAACCCGGTTGCGAAAACAGGAAATCGTAAGTCGGGAAGATGTCGCGCAATGCAATATGCTTCCGCTGCGCAGTCCCGGCACGAACAATATCTGTATGCGGCCTCAAAACCTGTTCCAATGAAGTCGAAGCCGTCTTTGTGCTGGCCACGAACAAGAACCGTTTTTCAAACCCTATCAGCATCCCAAATCAATTCCGCTCATTCCGACTTTCTGCTTCATAGCCCCACGAACAGCGGTTGAACAGCCGCGACTCGGCACCCACTCTTTCCAGCCGCGGCAATTGAATGATGACCGGACCGGGCGATTGGTTAGGCCTGGTTTCATTGCATTCGCGCAAGGCTCCCCAAATCTGCACAAAACTCTACGACCTCTAGGCAGCCAGCGACATCCGGACCTTTCCGATCCCCTTCGCATCGGGTCAAACACCCATCCTGAGCGCAACCAGCGTGACGCTCAATGTCTGGGACAGCTCCGGCGCTGCGGCTCCGGCAGTGGTACATGCCACTGCGACGGGGCACTGGTTCTGACCTGACTTTATGGCTCTGTTGCTCTCGCAGATGAGCAACGGAGCCGCAGAGCGGCGATGGCCCTACAACTCCAATGTTGTAATCTCAGGGACGGTCTGCAAAGACTTGGTCAAGTCCCGTCTTTTAAGCAGCAAACGGTCGTATTTTATGAAAATTCTTCTCGTCGGAGCCGGGCTGTCCGGGGCAGTGATCGGGCGCCGCCTGGCCGAGCAGGGACATCAGATCACCATCGTAGACAGACGCGCACATGTCGGCGGCAACTGCCACACGGAACGCGATGATGACACCGGGGTGATGGTCCATGTCTACGGTCCGCATATCTTCCATACCGACGACGAAGAGGTCTGGGACTACGTTAATTCATTCACCCAATTCCGGCCTTACAAGCACCGGGTCATGACCACCTCGCAGGAGGCGATCTACTCACTGCCGATCAACCTGCATACGATCAACCAGTTTTATGGGCGTACTCTGCGCCCCGCCGAAGCACGTGCCTTCATTGAAGAGCAGGCCGACACATCGATCACCGACCCCCAAACCTTCGAGGATCAGGCGCTGCGCTTCGTCGGACCCGGCCTCTATGAGGCGTTCTTCCGGGGCTACACGGAAAAGCAGTGGGGGTGCTCGCCCACTGAATTACCCGCCTCAATCCTCAAGCGCCTGCCGCTGCGATTCAACTACGACGACAACTACTTTTTCCACCGCTTCCAAGGGATGCCCGAAGACGGCTACACCCCGATGATCGAGCGTATTCTGGATCATCCAAAGATAACCGTGCATCTGGACACGCTGTTCGCGCCGGGGGATGGGGCCGAATTCGACCACGTCTTCTGGTCCGGTCCACTGGATGGCTATTTTGACTACCGGCTGGGGCGGTTGGGCTACCGCACGCTGGATTTCGAACGGTTCAGCGATCAGGGCGACTATCAAGGCTGTGCGGTGATGAACTATGGCGACCGCGACACCCCCTGGACCCGGATCACCGAACACAAGCATTTCAGCCCTTGGGAAAGCCACGACGGCACTGTCTGCTATCGCGAGTTTTCGCGCGCTTGCGGCCCTGACGATATCCCCTATTACCCGATCCGTCTGGTCAAGGAAAAAGCTTTACTGAGCGAGTACGTGACCCTGGCCGAACAGACCCCCCGCGTCACCTTCGTAGGTCGATTGGGCACCTATCGATATCTGGATATGGATGTGACGATCCGCGAGGCCTTGGACACCGCACAGATGTTCCTGAACCATGTCGCCAAAGGCACAACGATGCCGGCCTTTGCTGCCTCACCACTTTAATCGCGACCTCATCAAATCAGTGCCTGCTGGAAAAATTCTTTTGTGTGCGGTAATTTACCAATAAAGCTGTTCAGTCTTCTTCTCACCGAGGTCGCATGGCGTTTAAAGAGTACGAGTATATTTTTGTTGTGACCTACGGTCGGTCCGGCTCAACTCTGTTGCAAAGTTTGCTGAATTCCTTGGATGGCACGCTCATTCGGGGTGAGAATTACAACGCGTTGTTCCACCTCTACCAAGCGTTTCAAACCATCAACGAAACCAAAATACTGGGACGTAAAAGAAAAACGCAGAACCCGGACGAGCCCTGGTTCGGCGCCGAAGCGATGCAGCCATTCATGTTCCGTCACGCGCTGCTTGACGCCTTTGTGACGCACGTGCTGCGCCCGGAGGGCGACACAAAACGGCTGGGGTTCAAAGAAATCAGATACATGCCGAACGTCATGGGGCCGGCACAGTTCAAGGCCTATATGGATTTCCTGCTAGAGAGTTTTCCCAATGCCCGGATTGTTTTCAACACCAGAAATGCAAGCGATGTGGCCAAGTCAGGCTGGTTTGCCGAGCTGAACACGCAAATGGTCGAAGAGAGGATAACAAAATGTAATCAAAGGTTTAATGATTACAACACATCGTCCGACCGTACCATCCTGATGCACTATGACGATTACGTCGCAGACCATTCGCAGATCGAACGGCTTTTCACCTTTGTCGGGCACGACTATAGCAGTGATACGGTCGAGGCGATCTTCTCCAAACCGCTCAATCACGTGAATTGACAACAAATCCTAAATAACCGTCTCCTAACTCCGAGGCCACAAAAGCAAGTCGGGGCAAAATTAGGAATGACACTACCGAGAATACAGGTTCCTTTTGTGATTTGGACGTTGCAACGCACCGGCGGAACAAACCTTAGCTATTGCCTCAACACCATTTCGGACCGACCTCAGCTAAGGGATGAACCCTTTAATCCTCGACGTATTCACGGCCATCTCGCAAAAGACTGGAGGTGCACGAAGAACAAAATAGCACTGCAGCAGGGACTCGATGAAATTTGCTCAGCACGACCCAATTTCAAACATTGTGTCGAACCGGTTCCGAAACGGCTTAACACGTTTCTAGTCGACTGCACGATTGCCCATGGGTATCGGCATATCTTTTTGTATAGGCGCAACTTCCTGGAACGCATCCTGTCTCTGGAATATGCAACCAGAACAGCGATTTGGGGCCCCGAACACGTGGAAACGGCAAACAAAGGATGCGTGACCGCAGCCATGGAAGTTCCTCTGGACGCTGATGGAATAATCCGCCGCGCTATGCAGGCACACACCCGCCTAAACCGAACCTGGACTGCACTCCAAACAGCCCGCATCACCCCTATTACGATCTCATTCGAAGAACTGTATGCAGCGGACGAGGCAGTAATAAAAAAGAGCCTAACGCGGGTCTTCATGGGGCTTGAGCAAAGATTGAACACCGCCCAAATAACCGAATTCCAAAAGATGATCAGATCAAGCGGCAGACAGAATACACGCAATAGTTACAACCTGTTCAAGGGGATTGATCTGGTAAAAGCACGACTGGCTGAAATCCCTGACCTGTTGTGCAGCGCCTGACTCTTGGCTAACCACATCACAGAACGCTCATGTCATTGCCAGAAATCTCCATCATCGTACCGGTCCACAATGTTCAGGATCACATCGCAGCCTGCCTGACCAGCCTGTGCAACCAGCAGTTTACCGATTTCGAAGCGATTGTCGTCGATGATGGCTCGACCGATGACAGCCCGGCCCGGCTGCGCGAGGCGATCGGTGACGACCCGCGCTTCCGGCTGATCCGACAAAACAATCTTGGTCTGTCTGGGGCGCGTAATACAGGGCTGGATGTTGCACGTGGCAGGTTCATTGCATTTCTCGACGGTGACGACCGATATGACCCCGAATTCCTTGGGCAGATGCATGCCGCACTGACAAACAGCGATGCCGAATGGGTCGCGTGCGGGCTGCGTAACATACATTCCGATGGCCACAGCGACACCCACTCGGCCATCCATGACAAACCGGTATTGGAAAAAGGTGCCGAACCACAACTCTGGCCCCTGGACAGTTGGGAAGACGCGATCAGGCATTTTCCCTCTGCCTGGAACAAGCTGTATCGCCGCGACCTCATCGAAGGATTGCGCTTTGACGTGGGAACCTGGTTCGAGGATCACGCGTTTTTTCTGCGAGCTGCTGCACGAACAAAAGCGATTTTGCACCTGCCGCAACCGCTCTATCTGCAGACGCGGGGGCGGCCGGAACAGATTACCGCCACCGATTCCGACCGGGTGTTCGAACAACTGACAGTGCTCGACGCGCTGTCAGAGATCATGGCAGGTCCTGAAAAGCCCGGTCGGCAGCCTGCGCTGTCCAGGTTGGCCCACCGGCTGTTTCACGAACGCAGCACCGCGCTGCGTAGCCCCACGCGCAGGGCTCAATTCATTTCTGCAGCGCGGGGCTGGCTGCACGCAATGGGTTTGCCCCCCCTGCCCGGCCCCCAGCTGCCCCCCAGCTGGAGGCTGGAACTGGACGGCACCTGCCCGCTCAGCGTGATTGTCCCGTGGGACGGACAGGAAGAAGCACTACATGTGACACTCACCGCGTTGGCCGGACAAACCCAGAGGGGTTTCGAAACCCTGATCGTCACCGATGATCCTTCCACGGACAGGCGGGCAGCGGCGTTTACAGACCGCCTGGGGCTTTTGGACGCGCGGGCGCTGACCAGCGATCACCCCGGACCGGGGCCAGCGCGCAACACGGGGCTTAAACAGGCTCAGGGCGCAATGGTGGTGTTCGCCGATGCGGGCGACAGGCTGATGCCAGCTGCACTCGCACATTGGACAGACACTATGCTGAGGGAAAACGCGGATTTTGGTATATCCCAGTTCCGCATTGGCCTGACCCAGACAAGCCCTGTGCACCGGAGCTTTCATGACATGACATTGCTGGAAACGGAGCCGGTTGAAACCAGTCTTCTGCGCCTCGACGCAGATCGGGCGCTTGCGCTGCACTGCCACCCAACGGCAAAAATCTTTCGCCGCGATTTTCTGACCGAGAACAATCTGTCTTTTGGCACGGGCCCCCGGGCCGACTGGCAAATCGGCATTGGTGCCGCGCTGTCCGCGCGCCGGACGCTCTATTTCGCGTGGCCAGGAGCAGAGAGTGCCGAAGCCCCTGAGTGCCGACAACTCTGGATCGCAGCGGACACACCCGAAGCCCTGGCGCAGGCGATCGAGGCGGCCGCCGCGTCCTGGTCCACCAACATACGTGCCAACCTGCCCGCTGATTGGCCAAGAAGGCTCTATGCAAGGGCTTTATGGGAGGTCTGGAATTTTTCAGGCCTGTCCTCCGCCGCCCGCAGCCGCTTTCGGTTCGAGGCAATTCGGGCTGCGCGAACCCGAGGTTGGCATCAATTGACCGGCCCGCTGGACCCTTATTTCAATCCCCCTATACCTAGGTTGGTGGGTCAACTCAACGGAACGCTCTAATACTGGTTGCATCCATCCCGTCAGCCGGGCTAACAGCCCACAACCCCCTTGCTTCAGGTCGCCTCCGGAATGTTGGTTTTTTCCACAACGCGTTTTTCTAGCCTGTCTTATCGCGCCGACTTTGCCAGGCACTCCTTTGCAAATATTTCTTTCTTTGACGCAGAGCGCAGTAATATCCTGTTTCACCTGTCCTTGCGCGCTGACGCAGCGCTTGCGGTCTGCAACCGTCGCGGGAAGACCCCTGAGGACTGGGCGCGTGAACAGCAACGTCCGATTGCCCTGAATGCCAAAGACAACGATATCGAGATCCGTTTTGCTCCTCCGCGGGTCAGCGTATGGATTAATGGGAAAAAGGTTTTCAGCTTTGGCTCCATGATAGGGCGGCAGCGCTTCCCAAATCTGGGAGACATTGCCTTCATCGACTATCAGGGCGGTATTCAGGCCAGTACCATCCATATGGATTACAAAGGCGTCGATGATACCGGCCTGACCCTGTCCCCGCGGTTGGACCTGCGCGGGCGGCTGGACGGGCTCTATCGACCGGAAGACCTGCGTCTGGAGATCGATGGCGTCCATCACGCCCCGAAACTCATCGTGTCCATCAAAGATTCGGCCACAATTCTGCGATCGGTCCTGCCCGGTAGGATCTGGCAAGGACGCACTGAGAATGACGCATTGCAGCTATGGATCATGCACAAAGACGCGGTGCTGGCTCAGTACAAGCTGCACCGGTCCGATCTTATCGAGCAGATACAGACAGCGCTGACAGGTGGCGATCTTGCCGGCGACCCGGTTCTGGCAACCCAAATCATCGAGCACGCCCGGTTTTCTGGCATCACAGCCGAGCTTGACCCGCCACTGCGTGGTCAGCTGGTAAAACTGGCTAACGGGTTGGGCCTTGAGCAGTTCCTCGACGTGCCGGAAGCACCGGATGCACCAGAGGCAGTGCAGCCCGAACGAACCATCCTTCAAAATGCGCTAGCGCGCGTTGCACAGGCTCTACACAAAGGTAAAACGCCGGACTCCCTGCTCGAGATTCTGGACGAGTTGGCCCCAACGCTGGGCGAAATGCAGTCCTCGTTCTATATCGCGCTGTCTGAGGCCTTTTGCCAGCGTGATGACTTTGATCTGCTCTATGCGCATGCCCAAGCCCATGGTATTAAATCGATATCACCAGCCCAGGAAAACAGCTGGTTCAATTCCGGTTTGCTGCCCCATCTTCTACGGGATCGCCGTATCTCGCGGCTTTGCATAGTTTTGAAACAACTGGCGGAACGGCCAGAGCGATGGATCATGACCCCTCCGTTGGCCTGGACAGTCCGCACCGCACTGAACGACCCAAGGATCAACAATGCGGCGAAGGACGAGATCATCACCGCCTTCCTGAGATTCTTAGAACGACGCACCGCAGATTATTGGCAGCGAACCCATTGCACACAGCTGACAGAAACCGCTGTCGCACTGATCGCGGATGGCCCACGCCTGCATCCGCGCCAATACCAATGGATTGAAACAAGCTTGCTGCAGGCCTTTGGTATGTCTCCTCTGTTCTGGACCCGGATTGCTGCAAGCGACGCCGCGCTTTCACCGCGCATGGTCGCCGCTCAGGACGCCTTCGCAGTCCTGTACGACCCGGAAACAACACCTGCAAAAAAGGCGGATGCACTTGTATTATTCGAACGGTTTGGCTGTCCCGATTGCGGACGTATCCGGCGCGACATGTTCGGCCCGGCTGGTCTGCCCGGCCCCGAGGCCCCGACCGTATCGGCACTGCTGCTTGCGGGTCTCGACTCGGCAGAAGCCGCGATGCGCCACATGGCGACCCCAGACAGCGCCCCAACGGAACCGGCTCTAGAGGAACTCGTTCGCTCAAGAGGTGCCAGCCTACCTGATATGGTTGACCGCGCGCCCCGTTACGCACTGCAATGCTCTGTTAGCCACCGTGCTGCGGATCTGCTCGCGGCGGCCCGGAATGGGATCGACCCACAAGACGACTGTCGTGCACTGCTCGCTGACCTCGACAGGTTGACCGATGCGATGGACAAGTGGATCGGCCTTGGTGCTGCATTGGGGTTGCTGAATGGGTTGATCGACAGCGGTGGTGCGGCGGCGGCCAAAACAATCCTGACCGAATGGCTAAATCAGGCTCTAAAAAGGGCAAAAGCAGCGGAAAGTGATCCTGCTGACCCGCTCAGGACGCCCGCTCTGGCACAGCCATTGCAGGCCCTTCGCCGCCGCGCTGCTGCAGGCAAGACCGGTGCAGCAGCCAACCTGAAGGTACTCGAAACCACAACCCCGCCCGCAGTGCAGGTTCCAAACTCCCTGCCCGGCCCAGTCAATTCGCTTTTTGACACGGTGGTCATGGTCACCTCCTGCCGCGCCAATCTCGGCCGTCGCGTCCAGGCCCTGCGCGACGGATGGCTGAGCCGTCTCGCCGCACTTGGCGTGCCCTATCTGATTGTCACTGGCGATGGGGACGGCACCCTGGATGGCGGTGTCCTGCATCTGGACGCCCCCGACGATTATGAAGGACTGCCGCAAAAAACGCTGGCCACGATCCGCTGGGTGCATGACAACACCCCCTTCGCCCATATGCTGAAGATCGACGATGATTGTTTCCTCAACCCCGAGGAGTATTTCCATTCGCTCAGTTATCGGAAATTCGACTACTATGGCCGCGCATTGACCCGGGTGCCCGGCCAGATGGACCGGGCCTGGCACTGCGCCAAATCCACCTCGGAACGCGGGCGGCTTGAATTTGACAAATCGCCCGAACCCTCAACCTATTGCGATGGCGGGTCGGGCTATGCGCTTAGCCGACACGCCATGGGAACACTGCTGGACACTGCCGCAAGCGCAACAGGTCAGGCTCTGATTCAGGTGTCTTTCATGGAAGACAAGCTGGTGGGCGACCTGCTGGCCCTGGGTGGCATCTCACCCGCGAACGAGGATTATCACATTTCGGTCCGCCGCCGGGCCCAGCCCGAGGGCATCGCGGTGTCGCGCTGGTTGAACGGGTTCGACGCCAGCCAGACCGCACCAGTCAAGCTGGTGCATCTGGACGATTCAGCCACACAAGCCGATGCAAACAGCCGACTGGATACACCGGGCCTGTTCCCCAAAAAGATCTGGCCCAGCTATCAGCGCGCCAAACTGGGCGAACAGACCAATGCGCTTGAGATGGTGACGGATACCAGCCGCCTGTTCGCCGCACGCGAAGCGCCAGTGGCTGTGGTCGCGGTCATGCGCAACGAAATGTTCATGCTGCCACACTTCCTGGACCATTACCGCAAGCTGGGGGTCGAGAGCTTTCTGATCGCCGATAACTGCTCGGATGACGGCACATTGGAATTTCTGGCAGACCAGCCCGATGTGGCGCTGTTCTCGGTCGACACGGATTATAGCAGATCGCAATACGGTGTGGCCTGGCAGCAGGCTCTGATGGGGCATTTCCGCCTTGGGCGTTGGTCATTGGTTGCCGATGCGGATGAACTGCTGACCTGGCAGGTGCCACAGCGGGAAACCCTGCCTGATCTGTTGCGCCGCCCGGAATTTGATGCGGCCGACGGCGTGCGCATCTTCATGCTCGACATGTACCCACAAGGGCCGCTGGAAGAGGCTGGCTTTACCAGTGGCGACCCCTTTGCCGAGGCCGGGTTCACCGATCGCGATCCCTTCCAACTCGACTCGTTCGGGCGAGGCCCCTACTCCAACGCACCGACATGGACGTCGGCGCTGCGCCACCGCCTGATCCCCGGGTCTCGCCGGGAACTGTTTGTGGCGCAAAAAATAGCGCTGTTGAAATACTCGCCCTTCATGCGGTTGTCAGCGGGGCTGCACTATGTGGCAGGAACAACGCTTGCCGAGCGGGAGCTGTTGTTTGGGCATTTCAAATACAATGCCGATTTCCGTCGCAAGGCGCAAACCGAGGTGGCCCGCCGCCAGCACTTCAATAATGCTGAAGAATACCGCAAATATCTGGCCCTGATCTCGGAAGGGCGCGACCGCATCTATGATGCAGACCTGTCGATACCATGGACCGACAGCGACTTCGTCAAAGCGCGGTTGGGATGATGGTGGGCTTTCCCACTTCAACCCCTTTTTGGCCTTTATAGAGCCTGTTCAATTCATCCAAATGCCTTGTCATCGTCTGCGGCGCCTGTGCATTCTGCCAATAGCGCTGCATATCAATTTTGCCTGCCAGTAACGCCCGGATGCGGTCGGTAAAGCTGTCGATGTCGCCGGCGGCAAATACCATATCCGCATCACCGGCCAGTTCCTGCGCCCCGCCCATATCACTTGTCAACAACGGAATATGGCGGGCATGCATCTCAATTGCGACCTGCGGAAGGTTATCCTCCCACAACACGGGGATCACACCCACATCCACATCACGCAGCAGATCGTCCAGCCCGTCATGGCTATAGCCATCCAGATGCGCGACCCCCCCGAGTCGCACCCTCAACAGCTCTAAGCGGCGCATCGCCTCAGCCTCGCCAGAGCGCGCGGCAACCACCAGCCGAACTTTCACGGCCAATTCCGATGGCAGCGCCTCAAGCGCATCCAACAGGAAAAAGAACCCCTTGTCCCGACGCATATAGCCCAAAAAACCCAGTGTCAGAGCCGTTTTTGCCTTTGGCAGAGCCTTTGCCGGCTCGGATTCCGAGAACAGAGCCGCTTGCTGGGTACCAATATAGCTGGTGCGCAATATCCCAGGAGAGATCCCATAGCCCTGTGCGATTTCGCGCACGCGTTCAGACACGCACAACACCAGATCGCATCCGGCATTGATCTGGTTGACAAAGGACTGACGTCGCGTTGCGAAACCTGCGGCAACAGAGGCGGCGGGCTGCGCCGATCCTGATTTGGAGCGGCCCCTCAGTCGCCCGAATGCCCGGCTTGTCCGGTGTGCAATACGCAACATGTTCCCGAACAAAAGGTCAAACCCGCGCGAGCCCGGTCGTACACCCGCGCATTTCAACCGATACGCCACCGCGTTGGCGATACGCACCAAACGTTCATCATGCTTGTGCACCAGACAATCCACGCATTTGGCCCCAGCCTGAAAATCCGTGCATGCGCGCATTTCCTGATGCCACAGGTTCACCTGAGGGCAGACCGGGTAGTAATTATGCAGTGACAGAATCACCTTGGTGTCCGGACAGCGCGCCTTGATCTCAAGCACATCCGCCGGCAGCCCCTCCAAATTGTGGAAATGGATCACGTCGTAGGGGCCGGTTTCTTCTACAAAGTCGAAAAACGCATCACGAGTCGGGATGTGCGAGACCTGCTCAGGCGCACCGAACGAATGGTGCGACGGTGACAACACGCCGGAGTTGACAATTTCATATCGGTTCTCGCGGTTCTCCTTGGGCCCATGGCGCACTCTTTCCCAGCGAGGCCTGCGTGAAATCAGATCATAAGAAATCCCCGAGGACAGAAACACCTGAGTGACTTCCGGTTGCGCCTGCAATTCGGTCATCAGGTTGCGCAAATAGACCGAGACACCACCCCCGCGCTTTTCGTCGTCTAGGTAGTCGACCCAGTTGTAAAAAAGAATACGCATATCAAACCAAATGCAGCGGAATATCAGATCTCTTTATTCAACCACTTCCCGCGTCCCAATTTCCTGAAATAGGCCTGAATCGGTCCCGGCTTTTCAAACCGCTCCAGGATAGAATTCGCACCCTGCTTGACCAGCGGGCTTTTCATCTTTGGATCATATTCGACGCCCAGAAAATCGCACAGGCGTTCTTCGAACCCATCTTCGAACATCTGACGATATTCAAGCTTCATTTTCTCCTGTGGCAAGGTGCGGAACCACTGCGTGAACAGAAAATCAAACGTGGCGAACTCATGCCACTTTTGGCTAATCTGAAGCGGCCCCGCAGTGATCTTTTCCTCGATATGATCATCCACCTGAGACTGTGCCCAGCGTTTTGACCGGTTTGCCTTGATCCACGAGGCCATCTGCGCCAGCTTGTTTTCTCGGTGTACATAGATCAGTTTGTAATCCGTGAGGTCAGGCAGATACCGCAACATGCGGATATTATGCCCGATCATCAGCTTGTACCCTACATATTTGTTCCCGCTCCCGGCATGCGCATCAAAAAACGCATCCGAATGCGCCCTTGGGTCAGCATCTCTCTGAGCTATTTCGGAAAACTCTTCAGAGCTATCTTCTGCGCCTATGATCGCATAAGGGTTAAACTGCTCTCCGGCGCACAGAATATCGCGATGCGCATTCAATAAGGTCATCAGATAAGTAGTCCCACTACGTGGGAGACCAACAATCAAAAACCGCTGCGGCTCGGAAGAAGATTCCATACTATGTTCGGGTCCGTGTTTCGGCACTAAAACTGCAGGTAACTCTATTTCATTGCATCAATTCCAAATGCAGTGCAATGGCCTCTTCCAAATCGTCAAAATAAGTAATCCGACCATCGGCCAACACGATCCCAGCGTCACAGAACTGGCGCAGTTGGTTCAACTCGTGGCTGACCAGAATGGCGCTGGAATGACGCATGCGTTCGGCAAAGACGGCCCGACTTTTGCGGCGAAATGCAGCATCGCCCACCGCAGTCACCTCATCCACCAGATAGGTATCGAACCGGATGCCCATCGATGCGCCAAAGGTCAGCCGCGACCGCATGCCGCTGGAATAGCTGCGCACCGGCATGTGGAAGTATTTCCCCAGCTCGGCAAAATCCTCGACAAACGACATCAGACTGTCGGTGTCCACGCCGTAGATACGTGCGATGAAGCTGACATTCTGTGCGCCGGTCAGGTCGCCGTGGAAAGACCCCCCAAACCCCACAGGCCAGGAAATCCGCCCATCGCTGATGATCTGACCGCTATCGGGGCGCATCGTACCCGCCAGCAGCCGCAGCAGGGTGGATTTTCCTGCTCCGTTGCGTCCCAGAAGCGCCAGTGACTTGCCGGTGGGCAGAGTGGCGGTGAGGTTGTCTATGACAACCCGGCGCTCACCCCGCACGCGGAAGCTTTTGGTCAGGTTTTCAAAGCGGATCATTGCAGGTCCCTGCCCTCAGCCCCGATCCCGGATGCTGTAATAGATCAGCGCAAGGATCGACCACAGCATCAGCAAGAACAGCATAGCCAGCCCCATCAGAATATAACGGCGCGGGAATTCCGAGCTTTGCGCCATGGTTGGGCGGATATAGGTGGCCAGATACCGGCTTTGGCGGGCAGCGTTGTCCCGCGCCACATCCAGCGCGGTCAGTGCCACGCGATAGGTCTCTTCCGCGAACTGCCGATCGACGCTGAGGCTTTCATATTCCGCAATCAACGAGGGGTAATCCTCGCCCACGGCACCCAATTCGGTGCTATCCGATGCGAATGTCTGCCGTTCCGCCGCGATACGCTCGCGGATCACGTCAATGCGGCGCTGTGCGTTGGTCAGGCGGGGGTCGCTGGTGGATACCGTTTCACTGAGAAGGTCAAATTCGATCAGCGCTTCAGCCAGAGCCTGCTGCAAGTTGTTCATCACCCCCATACGGCCCTGAATGTCGGCCTCGGGATCGACGATGCGGGTCCGAGTGCGAAAACTGGTCAGGGCCTCGCGCGCGGTCTTGAGTTGCACGACGGCCTCTTCCAAGTCTTCACGGGCATAGCGCATTGCGTCTTCGCGCGCCTGTATGTTCAGCGCATTGATCCGGTCCTGACTTTCACTCACGATCTGCTGCGCCACGTCTTGCGCATAGTCGGGATCAAAGGCCAGAACCCTGATCTCTATCAGCCCCGTCGACTGATCATAGGAAATTCGCACAATACGCTGCCAGAACCAGACCAGATCCTCGAGTGTGGCGTTCGGCCAGATCGAGAACATCCAGTCCTTGGGCCAGTGGGTTTCGTAGTGCGCGCGTAGGGCCAGCTTGGCTTCGATAGTCTCAACAATTTCCTGGCTTTGGATGAATTCATACAGGATGTCGCTGTCGACACCCGTGCCGGAATTAGCAAACTGCGCCAACCCACCCAGAAGTTCCGAGGCCGATCCGCCTTCCTCCGATCGCACGGTGAACGCAGCGGTCGAGGAATATTGATCCTTGGCCTGTGTCCAGAGGTAATAGGCCAGCCCAGCCAGAGGCAGCGTCACGATCAGCACAAAGCTCAGCAACAGCCCCCAATGACGGCGTTTCATGCTGGCCGGCTGCGCCAGCGGTTGTACGGTGACGGTTGGCGGGGGCGGCGGCCCCGGTTTGCGGGCCGGGTTCCGACCCTGCTGCTGGCCTTGCTTAGACCCCTGCCCTTTCCGCTGACCGGGCCCCTGCCCGGCGGGCCTGCCTTGGCGTCCAGGACCACCCTGCTTGCCACCTTGTTGGCCAGCAGGCTTGCCCGGCCCTCTATTAGGCACGGCCGCCAGCTGTGGCTGTCCCGCAGTTGCAGCTTGTTTTTGCGCCCCTTGTTTACTCAGAGGATCAGTTTTCTTTCGGGTGCTGTCGACAACCTTGGCCGTCGGTTTATCCGCCTCTGATTTTTCTGTCATGTGCGCTCTGTTCCGCCCCGAAGGCATTTGAATTCCATAACTGATTCTTACATAATCAGACCGGCACGCACAGACCAAAACGAGATGATGCGCATATGCCGGCCCCCTTGGACACAGGATCTCATGCAATGCAGCCGGGGGGTGGTACAACCCGCCACTGGATCGGGCCACGCACGATCACGGCTTTGATCCTGCGAGAGATGTCGACCCGTTACGGACGCAACCCCGGTGGCTATGTCTGGGCTGTGGTTGAGCCTCTAGGCGTTATCATCATCCTCAGCTTTGGTTTTTCGCTGCTGATGCGCAATCCATCGCTGGGCAACAGTTTCCTGCTGTTTTATGCCTCGGCCTATCTGGCCTTCAACCTGTATCAGAGTCTGTCTTTGACGGTGGCCAGGGCGATCAGCTTTTCACGGCCTCTGCTGATGTATCCCGTCGTGACATGGGTGGACGCCATCCTGGCCCGGTTCACCCTCAATCTTCTGACCGGGCTGCTGGTCACATATATCCTGCTGACCGGGATTCTGGCCACTGTCGACAGCCGGGCTGTTCTTGAAATCGGACCTATTGCCGAGGCGCTGGGGTTGGCCGCTTTGCTTGGGCTGGGCATCGGCACTCTGAATTGCGCCATTGGAGGTCTCTTCCCGACCTATGATCTGATCTGGTCGATCGCGACACGCCCCCTGTTTCTGGTTTCCGGCATTTTCTACATCTACGAGGATATGCCGCAGAGCGTCCAGAACGTATTGTGGTTCAATCCGCTGATCCATATCACCGGCCTGATGCGGGAGGGAATATATCCCACCTATCACCCGCAATATATCAGCGAGGTCTTCGTTCTGCTTGTCAGCTTGTCGACTCTGCTGATGGGTCTGATTCTGCTGGGTCGCTATCACCGGGATATCCTGAACCAGTGACGGTATCGCCGGCCAGAGTCAGAACGTCTTCATGGCTGAGGCCCGTGTTCCGCAGCACTGCGTCTCGCAGGGCTCGGCGCAGCAAACGCAGATAAAGGGCTTTGTGCGCCCCATAATGCCTGAAGGCTGCCCCCCATTTCAGCGCCATCACAGGCAGAAGAGGCCAGAATAGGAACGGCGCCGCCTTGCGGTACATCAGCAGTCGGTTGCGGCAGAAATAATAGACCTTCCACATGGGTCGGATGACCTGAGATCCTTGATCCTGAAAAGTGCTGAAGTCATGTTCAAAGCGCAGCGCGGGATCGAACAGGATTTTCAGCCCTCGCCGACGCAGGGTCAGCGTATAGATCACGTCATCGCCGTAGAGGAACAGTCCGGGGTCGGGATAGCCGGTTTCGGCGATGATCCCACGGGACATAAACAGACCTACAAATGAGGTCAGATCAATAGGGCAGGGGGCATCGGCCTGATATGCTGCACGCGGTATGTGATAGCCGTCACGCCCCCGGAGCAAGGATCGCAGAAACAGTCTCGCGCTCCAGAACGGGTTGACCGACGGGCGGTTCATCTCGCAGATGCGCCCGTCGGGGAAATAGACCGCGGCGGCATAGGCCGTATCCTCGGGGCGGGGCTGGGCGTGGAAGGTGGCCAATGCATCGGGCAGAGGGCGGGCGTCGTCATCCATTACCACCATCCAATCCGGATCAAACCGCGCGGTGGCATGCCGCATACCCAACTCAAACCCGCCTGCACCTCCTAGGTTTTTTGTGCTTGTGATCACATCTACCCGGGAATCTCGCACCGAGGCCAGCCATACTGCCGTGTCATCGATTGATGCGTTATTTACTACCACTATGGCCTGCAAATGCGTTGCGTCAGCCTCAAGCAGGCGCTGCAGCGTAAGTCGGAGCTGGTTCAGGCGATTATGGGTCACAACCACGGCCACAAGGCGTTTATGCGGGGCGGTGGTCATAAATAAACCTCCTCTGAGGGGCCGGGCTCAAATGTTTCGCGCGCGAAACACTCTGTTAAGGATCACAGCGAGCGCAACCAGTCCTGCAGCGCCTCGGCCAATCGCTCCGAAACCCCGTCTCCAACAAGCTCTAAACGACCCTGATCGGGAGTGAACCGCATTTCGATGCCAGTGGTTACGCGGGTTACTATCCGCTCTCCTGTCGCTGTTTCCGGCGAAGCCTGACGCAACCGAGGGCGAGATGGAATGGACGGATCGGCTGGCGGGGCAGGGGGCCGCGCCAGCTTGGCGAGACTATCAGACAGAATCTGCATCTCAGCCTCGGCACTGTCACGGGAGGTGTTTTGCAATCGGGATTTCAGAGCATCAGCATACCCCGCATCACGCCCCATCTCACGAGCCAGCGCCAGCCCCAGCTTCTCACTGATTGCCGAGGGGAAATACAGCACCGCATCAAATGCCTCGACCAGTTGAATAAAGGTGCCGATCTTAGACCGCTTCGACCGGGTTGCATTGCCAAACAGACCCTGAAGTGCGGCTTTCTGCGTGGGATACACCCCTTCTTTCATCGCCCGCACTGCGATCCGGGCGCGCTCATAATGCGACAGGTTCACCCGGATCTCGTTTTCCTCGACCATCGCCACATAGGCATCCTGGGCCGTATCCGGCGTGATCGTCATGGCGCGAACGGTGGCGAATTTCGCATCCCCCGTTTCCCGGAACAGCCGACGCAGCGCGGTCAGGCGCCGCCAGCCGGAAATCAGACCGTAGGATCGTCCACCGGCTGGCGCAGGCAGGGCAACCACCTCGATCGGCATCTGTTGGCCCCGAGCGCGCAGACTGTCCACAAGGGCCGTCATTTCGTCTTCATTCTGCTCCAGACGGTCGCGGACCAGATGACGATCATCGATGGCGTCCAGCGGCAGCAATTCGATCATCCGCCCCTCAGCCCGGGCGCTGTGCAATTCCTGCGCCACCTCGGTCAGGGCCGCGGTGGCTGCTGCCTCGCCCGCCACCTGTGCAATCGGCGCCGAACTGAACGGCATTGCCTTGGTCTCGGGCGCGCGCTGGTTTACGGCGGGTCCATCCAGATAGGTGGGTTGAGCCGGGGTCAGTCGCTTACGTTTCGCCATCTCTGCTCTCCTCTTTGTGGGATTATTCTGCTGCCTGCTGCGCTGCCAGCTCCTCGCGACGCCAAACACCCAACAACAGACGCTTGAAGGCGGCATAGGTCGCGTCGAAGGTTTCACGCCCCCGGGCGTAGGTTTCGCGGTTGAAATTGCGATAATCGGCCTCGTAGATACCGCTGACCTGTTCGCCTGCCTGTCCGATCAGCGCGGTAAAATCCTGCCGGTGCGGGGATAGGGTTTTGCCCAGGTAAGCCTGCATCAAGGCTGCCAGTTCACCTTGCTGTGCCCCATCGTAGCGAGTGATTACGGCGCGCACCGCATCCCATTCAAAAGCCATCTCTGGGCGGCCCAGAGCGCGGGCGGCGGTATTCTCGCCTTCTTCGATGGATTGGAAGGTAGAATGCAGCATGTCAAAGAAGCGTCCGGTCGAATCAAACTCCAGAAAAGATGCCCCCATGGGCACCAGCAGAATATCTGCCGCCGCCAGTCCGTTGATCGTCAGATAGCCCAGGGCGGGGGGTGTGTCGATGAAGATCAGGTCATAGCTGTCCAGCACCCCATCCGCCTCGAGCCGGTCGGTCAGCGCATCCCAAAGCTTCCAGCCGCGGGCCTGCATGCGCCAGACTGGGATCTGGAATTCCGCCCAGTAAAGGTTCAACTGCGCCCCGATCAGATCGATATTGGGCCAATGCGTGGTCTGAATCAGATCACTCGCGGTCATCTCCAGCGCAGCACTTAGCGACTCGTCCAAAGGCTGGGGTGGATCACCCCGGTCCAGACGGCGTTGATTTTCGATGCGTAGATATTCTCCGTAGTGGCGGGCCAACAGAGGGAAGGCGGTTTGCCATTCATCGTCGACACGGCCGCCGAAGATCGAAGTCATCGACCCCTGGCTGTCCAGATCAATCACCAGCACCCGATAGCCGTCCAGGGCAGCGGACATGGCCAGATGCGCGGCAGTGCTGGTCTTGCCGACCCCGCCCTTGAAATTGGCCACGGCCACCATCTTGGCAGGCAGACCTGCGGGGCGGTAGGGCAGGTAGTTCTTGGCCTTGGATCCTTGAGCTCCGAAAAAGGCCCGCAGGCGCAGCACTTCATCCAGGGTGAACCACTTGGCGCCGCCTTCGGTCTCGGACTGACCCTGCGGCAGGTCCGGGTTCTGTTTCAGCACGCGGCGGAAATGGGCCTGAGCCACCGGGATCAGATAGCGAGTGATTTCCCAGGTCGAAAACAGACGCAGCGCCTTGCGGCCAGCCTCATCCAGGCCCCGGCTGGACAGATCGCCGCGTCCCCGGGTACAGGCTTCGGCAATGGTGGCAAAGCCGTCCGTACCTGTGGGTAAATCCAGATCCGCCAATGCAGCATTGGGATCGATGTTGAAATAGGGGGGCAGGGGAGTGCTGTCCTTGGCCATGATAAACCCGCTCGATGTGTTGTGTTTTCTCCATGATACCGAAAAACGTATCACATGGAAGTAAAAGCGGCACAACAGATGATTTTTCTCAGAAAATAAAGGAGATGGCGCTGCCAATATAGCGCAGGATCCGATCCATTGCGTTTTTTTTAAGTGTTAGATTTGTGTTATCTTTAGTTACAGCAAAATTTACGATGATAGATTGTCTTTTTATTTTAATGCCTTGTGTGCTTTTTTATATCTTTTAGTGACTCTGAAACCCCGATGAAACGACTCTGAACCCCCGATAAAGTGACTCCGAACCCCCGTTTGAAAATCGTTGTGCGGGCTTGTGGATAACTCTACGGTGGGTGTCACTAAAACCACGAAATAAAACGAGTCGGATACCGACCGATAACAAGGCACCGAAAGAGGGCCATGGGCAGGACAGTTACAGGCAGACCGGCGGGGCTTTTGCCCGATCGTCGGCAGCAGGGCGATTTCTTCGTCTGCGATATCTTCGATGCAATCCCCAAGGATGACATCGCCAGCATGGAGCATCCGCTCTTTTCTTTGGCGACTCGTCCCGACCGGCGGATCCTGGAATATGAACATAATGGCGTGCAGATCACGGTGACCCCTTCGGTCAAGGGGCTGGCGACAATCCATGACAAAGACATCCTGATTTTTTGCATCAGCCAGCTGATGGCGGCGATCAATGCGGGGCGGCAGGTCAGCCGGACTCTGCAGCTGAAGGCACATGATCTTCTGGTGGCGACCAATCGTGAAACCAGCGGTGATGCCTATCGTCGTTTGCGCGAAGCGTTTGAACGGCTGGCGGGGACCCGTATCACCACCAACATCGTCACCGGCGAGGACGAGACCACCACCGGCTTTGGTTTGATCGAGAAATGGGAAATCGTGCGCAAGACCCGTGGCGGGCGGATGGTCAGCGTGGCCGTCACCCTGTCCGACTGGCTCTATCGTGCAGTAGTGTCGAAGGCGGTTCTGACGCTCAGCCGCGATTACTTCCGCCTGCGCAAACCGCTTGAACGCCGCATCTATGAGTTGGCGCGCAAACATTGCGGACGGCAACCGGGATGGACGGTCTCGGTTGACACACTGTTGAAGAAATCGGGCTCGGCCTCACCACGCCGGGTGTTCCGCAAGATGCTGCGCGACATGATCGATGCCGACCATCTGCCCGACTACGAGATGCGCGAGGAGCCGGGCGATCTGATCCGCTTTGCCCCGCGCGCCGGGCTGATCGAACCGGACGTGCCATTGCCCAACCTGCGCACCGAGACGCTTGAGGCCGCGCGTGAACTGATGCCGGGGGCGGATGTTTACGGGCTTGAGGCCGAATGGCGCGGCGTCTGGATCCGCTCGGGCGCGCCACGGCTCAGGAAACCTGACGCCGCGTTTCTGGGCTGGGTGCGCAAACGGGCAGGGGGGTAGCGAGTCATCTGCTGTTTCCGGTCTCGGCCCAGGTTTCGGCCGGTGTTGTCCGGTCGCGCTTGCGCAGCGCAAACAGTACGCCGCCTGCCGCGGCTTGGAGAAGCACCATGGCCAGCGCAATCCATGCCAGCGAGATGGCCTGAGCCGCGCCAACGCCGAAAGCCCCGAACAGGTAGACAAAGATTTGCTCGCGTATGCCAATCCCGTTTACCGAGGCCGGGATCATCATCACGAACAGAGAAACCGGGATGATCCCAAAATAGATCAGCGGTGGCAGGTCGATCCCGACGGCCAGACCGATCAGGTAGTAGTGCAGCACCACATTGGCCTGAAAGATGACCGAGATCGCCATGCAGCCATAGACCGCCCCCATGCGCGTGGCGAACATGTGCGAGGTTTCGGTGATGTGCGCGCTGATCTGACCCAGCTTGCGGAAACCGGGCAGGGACCATAATCGCCCATCGCGCTGGTGCCGCATCGCCACCAGACCCAGGCAGGCCGCCAGTAGCAGGCCGGCGACCGCAGCGAGAATCCAGACAATACCGGTCTGTCCGGCGACCTCCCAGCCGATGATTGGCAGGGCCAGGAATGCGAGCGTGAGCAGGCCGAACATGCCGGTTAGCCGCTCGACGAACAGGATTGTGAAGGAGCGGGTGTAGGACGGCACCCTGTCGGAAATATCATAGGCGCGCATGAAATCGCCACTCATCAGGCCGGGCAGAAATGCGTTGAAGAAAATACCGATCGTATAGGCCCGGATCAGTTCGATCAGCCGCACCATGAAGCCTTGCGCCCGCAATAGGATCTGCCAGCGCCAGGAACACAGCAGATACCCCATCACGTTCAGCGAGAACGACAGGAGCAACATCCAGAGATCGGCCTGTCCGATAGCGCCCCAGATTTCGTCCATGTTGTCGATCTGGGTATAGAGCAGCCAACCCAGCAGCCCGGCACTGATCGCCGCCTTGATTACCAGTGAAATGATCGGGCGCCAGCGGCTTTTTGATATTTTCTTGGACATTTTACTAGGGTCCGTTTTGGCGGATTCACTCATCATCCGGCACCCGATTGCGGATCAGTTTTGCCGGTACCCCACCCATAATGCTGAAAGGGTCCACATCCTGGGTCACCACGGCACCCGCCGAGATGATACTGCCGCGCCCGATGCGCACTCCGTCCAGCACGGTGACGCCGCCGCCCAGCCAGACATCGTCTTCGATCACGATGCCCGCGCTGTTTATACCTTGTGCGTTCATAGGGCGGCTCGGGTCGCCGAAATTGTGGTTGCCTGCAACAAGGTGGCACTGGCCGCCGATCAGTACATTTTCACCGATGGTCAGCCCGCCAAACCCGTTCAGGATGGTGAAGGCGCCGATGAAGCAGTCATCGCCCAGGGTGATATGGCCCTCATACCCGGTTTCGAACCGCGCCCCCTGCATGATCTGGTTGCGCGCACCCAGCGTGACCGATGCGGCGCTGCTTTTGATGTCGAAAAACGCGCCTTCGTCAATCAGAGTTCCGGCCCCCAGTGACAGCCGCGAAGGGCAGCGTAGGGTGACCGCCTGCGACATCGCAACCCCTTTGCCGTAGTGGCCGATAAGGGCGGGATAGAGTTTCTGCCTCAAAATCAGCCCCAATGCACCAGGTAGGTTCATTAGGAATAAGGTGCTGACCTCGTATTTGATCAGGTCCCACAGCCGGGTACTGCCGACAATCCGTTTCTTGTAACTTTGCAGGGCGCTGTCCCCGGTTTGGGTCAGCCTCTCTCCACTCATTTCGCGACTCATGAATGTCCTTTTTTAATTGGCCATGGCACTCATTAATGGTGTCATGTTTAGCACATCTTGGGAAAAAATACCTGATATGCGCGTTTTCGGCTCACCTCCAGAAGTCTCTGGCGGATGATGACCTGCCCTGCATGCAAGGGTTAAAAAGGCTCTACGCCAGTCCCAATAAGTTACCAATACACAGTTTAGAATGAGGCGACACTTGTGTTCCAAATGATCTTTTTTTGACGGGTTCTCAATAAACGGGTTGCGAACTTTTCCAATCTAAAACTGGCACGGACGAAGATCGAAACTGTGATATGAGAAGAGTAAAAATTTTGAATTGCTTACGGGTGCCATTTTAGTTTTGCGGCTTCAAATTTTATATATATAAGCTTTATTATGGTAAAATTAGGAAGAACCCTTCCGAGTGATACTGCTTCTCCACTGATGAGAATGGTAGCCATCATCCTGTAATAGCACATGCTCGGGAGGTCACAATCAGGCCACGATTCGGATCCAATCGTTGTCAAATGTCCGAAATTTTGGGCGATTGTTATCTAGATCACATATAAACTTCGCAATTCGCGGCATAAGGTGGGTGAAAGCAGGGCAAAATCTGACCTACTAGATTTTTGGAGGTTGCCGTCACGTTAAGGATTGGTAAACTCTGACTGTACTGCCTCCTCACATGGTTTTGTTAGTGAGGTGTGTAAGACGACTAATTGGTAAAATTTTTTGCGTGTTGTGTGTGTGGGGGTAAAAGTGATGTCTTTGGATTCCGTGACCACCGTGTCGGGGGAAGACAGTGTTTTTGACATTCAGAGAAGTGAAGCCCGCCGGCTTGTTTGCCCTTCTAGCAAGACCCATGTGACCAGCGGATATCGGCTCTCAGGAAAAATTGTCAAACGGGCCTGCGATATCGTTCTGTCGCTGATGATGATTGTGCTGTTTGCACCGATCATGGCCTTGCTGTCGCTGTATATAATCTTCGTTTACCGCGTATCACCGATTTTTCGGCACGACCGGGTTGGCTTGGATGGCAAGATATTCCCTTGTCTGAAATTCCGCACAATGGTTCCCAACGCTGCAGAGGTTCTTGAAAATATCCTGTCCGAGGATCCGGTTCTGCGCCGTGAGTGGGAAGAAACGAAGAAGCTGAAGAATGACCCAAGAGTCTTTCCGGGCCTCGGAAACCTGATGCGCCAATCCAGCCTGGATGAGCTGCCGCAAATCTTCAATGTGTTCTTCGGACACATGAGCATTGTTGGTCCTCGTCCGGTGACGCGTGAAGAATTGGCGCATTATGGGCAGGATGAAGCTTACTACGTGGCGGTCAAGCCAGGCATCACCGGTGCATGGCAGATTGGTGGTCGTTCGGACACATCCTACGAAGAGCGCGTCTCGCTTGATGTGTGGTATGTCCGCAATTCCAGCTTGCAGCTTGATCTTCAGATTTTCTTGAAAACAGTGCTTTTGTTTGTGACCGGGCGTCTGTCCGGAGCGGCGTAACGCGGGCTTTGATCCGCCCGCCAGGCTTTGAAGTGGGCGCTGTGTTCAACGAGAAGAATGAGCAGAACCAGGGGTGCCGACAAAAGCCAGCCCACCAGGAGCCACATGAGGAAAGACCCTCCGAACACCAGATAACCAGCAAAACACAACCCAAAGGAGATGGTCAGGGAGCAGAACAATCTGGATATGATCATTGCTAATCTGGATCCTGCCTGTCATCTAAAGCGAAATCGCATCCGTTCTCGTGCGGAGTCGAATGCAGTAATGTTGCGGGATTTCATCTATAAATGGAACTCCAATTTTACTTTGCAAGCGTATTGGCAAAATATGGCCATGTTGGTGGCGGGACATGAAAATTGATATTGGCATCTGCACATTTCGCCGCGAGAGCTTGCGTGGGACATTGGATAGTCTGGCCAAGCAGGATATCCCAGCGGACATGAAAGTCCGGATCATCGTTGCGGACAATGATGAACTGCCGGTTAAGAAATCAGAGATCGAAGCACTGGCAGGCAAGCTAAGACTGAATCTGAGTTATTTGCACGCCCCGGCCCGTAACATCTCAATTGCGCGAAACGCTTGTCTTGAATACTCTGATGCGGACTATTTTCTGTTTATCGACGATGATGAGATAGCGGATCCGGGCTGGATCGTCAGCCTTTTAGAAGCCGCAATGCAAAGCCAAGCGGCTGTTGTATTCGGACCGTCTCATGCAGTTTACCCGGCTGATGCACCAGACTGGATGTGTGCCAATAAATTCCACTCAAACGTACCTTCAGCGCTGAATGGGACTGTTGAGACAGGTTTCTCGTGTAATGTTCTTATGGATTTGCAGAACCCGCATATTCGGGAAGCTCGTTTCTGTCTCGATTTTGGGCGGACGGGCGGAGAGGATATCGATTTTTTCTTTCGGTTACACAGATGTGGAGTCCTTATGGCAATCAGTAAATCTGCTGTTGTTCGGGAGCCTGTGGATTCTTCGCGCCTTTCATTTAGATGGCTTTGGTCAAAGAGTTTAGCGACGGGTATGATTTATGGGTTTTGCGCTCGACAGGGACAAACTCGAAAGACACCGTTGCTGTTTATTAAGAGCATCGCCAAAGCGTCCTACTGTGGGCTTTGTGCTGCAGCATCTGTTGCCAGCAAGGGCAGATGCGCCTTTTGGTTGCTTCGGGGGGGGTTCCACTATGGTGTTCTGAAAGGGTGCTTCGTGAAACCAAATCATGAATTCTATGGCCAAGAATGAAGCGTTTCCTGAAAACAACACTGTTAGGATGTCATCTGGTAACAGTCTTTGTTTAGTACTGCTCGACTTGACATGTTTGGGGTGAAGAACAGCCATGTCGAGTATGAGGATTAATATGGGATTGGAAGAAGAGGGACTATGCTGGAGAAAAGAACAATCATCACAGGCGGGGCTGGCTTTGTAGGTTCCCATCTTGTTGACCGTTTATTGGCGGCTGGTGATGAGGTCATCTGTGTTGACAATTTTTACACCGGGAGCAAACGTAATATCTTACATGTATTGGACAACCCATTGTTTGAGTTGCTAAGGCATGATGTTACTTTTCCGCTTTACGTAGAAGCAGATCGGATATTTCACCTAGCTTGCCCCGCAGCGCCGATCCACTATCAGTTGGATCCGGTTCAGACCCTGAAGACCTCAGTTCACGGGTCGATCAATTTGCTGGGTCTTGCGAAGCGATTGAAGATCCCGATTTTTCAGGCGTCGACTTCTGAAGTCTACGGAGATCCGCATGTTCATCCGCAAGAAGAGACATATTGGGGGAACGTAAATCCCATCGGCGTCCGGTCCTGTTATGATGAAGGTAAGCGCGCCGCTGAGACACTGTTCTTCGACTATCATCGTCAGCACGGGTTGCAGATAAAGATAGCGAGAATCTTTAATACTTATGGACCGCGTATGCATATTAATGACGGTCGGGTTGTTTCGAATTTTATTATTCAAGCTCTGCAGAATAAGCCAATAACGATTTACGGAGATGGCCAGCAGACGCGGTCTTTTTGCTATGTTGATGATTTGGTGTCAGGTATTGTCGCGCTTATGGAGAGCGATGCCTCTGTGACCGGCCCCATTAATCTGGGAAACCCACACGAGATGTCAATCCGGGAGCTTGCTGAACGCATTATTGAAATTGTAGGTTCGCGCTCTAAACTAGATTTCCGTCCACTGCCGCAAGACGATCCTGTGCAGCGTCAACCGAATATCGAAAAGGCCGGCGATGAACTTGGATGGACGCCGATGGTTTCATTTGAGGAAGGTGTTGGTAAAACGGTCGCCTACTTTGATGAATTGCTTACAAATGAGGGCCTTCTGGACCTGGTGGAGAGGCGCCCATGAATGATGGAAGCTTGTCGGAGCCACAGACCATGCTGCTTTTTTATGATGGTCATGAGCGTCGCGCTGAATATCAGCCTATGCCACGATTGATGTCAGACTTACGCAGAAATGCTCGGGTCGCAGTAAACAGACTACGTGGCAAGCAGATCAACTCGGGTTACTATACTTGGTTTAATATGTTGGTTGAAGCGCTGGAAAGTGTTGGTCACACAATAAGGATCAACGATTTTAAATCCGCGCAACGTATGCCAAACAATCCAATCGGTGTTGTTGGATATCCGAGCGTCCTAAAAAAGGTCGAATATCTGCCAAATCCGCGCGTGATTGGTCCTGGCCTGTTTTCATCACCGCTGGACAAGCCAAATCTTTTCGAAGACGCACGCAACCGTTTATTTCTGTCTACATGCCAGTGGCATACAGATATGTTTGCTCCATTCTACGGAGAACGCCTAATGCCATGGTTTGGCGGCTTTGATATTTCGCGTTTTGAGCTGCCACGGCTATCTGAAAAGGAATTTGATGTTCTCGTCTATGACAAGGTGCGTTTCAATCGTGATGAGGCGTACTCCCTGACCGTTGCACCTTTTCTCGAACAGCTTGATGCAGTCGGACTGAGCTACCGGATGATAAGATACGGTGATTACATTAACGAAGACTATCTGAAGTTGCTCAAACGCTGCCGGTCAATGGCGTTCTTCTGTGAATCTGAAACCCAAGGTATGGCCTATCAGGAATGCTTGGCGTTTGGGGTGCCAGTATTTGCCTGGGACGAAGGCTATTGGCCTGATCCCAAGTGGAAGGAGATCAGCAGAGATCCAATAGCCTGCACATCGGTTCCGTATTTCGATGACCGGTGTGGAATTCGGTTTCAGATAGAAAATATGCGCTCTCGATGGGCGCATTTCTGGTCGGATATAAACACGTTCCGTCCGCGAGAATTCATTGCTGGGGAGATGACGCTTGAGGCTTCGGCCGCAAAATATATAATAGCACAGCGCACGGCAATCAAAGGTTTACAAAGTGAAATTTTTTAACCCGGTCTAAGCCAATTCGCGAACAGTATGGCGGGGCGAGAAGCTTGTATCAATTCAAAAAAAAACGAAGTTCAGACAAGGAATTGCTTTGGCGTAGAAACAAGCGTAGGTCGGTTTGCATATTTGATCCAAAAAACTGGTGCTAACTCCCATGATAATCAATGAATTATTTATGAAATACGCAGTTCGATTGCTCGGATCATATTAATGTCCATCGAATAGAGTGTTTCGAGGCACGTCCTCAGAGTGGAGTCTAAAAAATCTATATCCTGCGGCATAGCCCCGGTATCCGCATAGCGACGGGACAGAATTGCGCTGGAGAAATCCATCGCATTTGGGAGGTTGACCTTTTTGCTCTTAGTCGCATTCACTGGCCGTGAAAAATATTTATCTGCCAAGGATGGTCCCACAATTGCTTTCATCCTCTCGTGTAATGTTCCGATTGGTATAGCATCGGTGTAGCGAAAACGCTTTAGATGCCAAGCTTGTGGTAAGACATGCCGGTCAAGCATGGTAAAGTCCGTTCGAAGGTAATTCGTGACAAACTGCCTAAATGTTGCATGATCAGGATCTTCGCCGACAACGGTGAAATAGTTTCGGAACAGATCCTCGTGCCCGTCGCGCATAATGAATTTATTTTTGAACAGCGAGATGACCCGAGCGACAGGATCACGATACACAAACACAATCCGGTCGCAGAGCGCAGCATCGGTCGAGCGCATCATTTGGTGTTTGATCATGAAATCGATAGGGCGTTCCCCGGAGGACGGATCGAAATCTGTTTCAGCCATATCGAGAAACAAACGCTTGAAGCTTGAGCACGCATTCTTCCGGATATAGCAATAGCCAAGCCGCACATCGCCCACGCGACAATATAAATGTAGTGTGCCACGAGATCGTAAACGGTCAACCATTTTCTGGCCATATGCCAGACCCGTTCGGTCAAGAATGGTACGGTTATCCAATTCGGCCGCATTTCGAATGTTCATAAGGTCTCTCAGTTGTACGGTATTACCTTGTCATCACAAGATCACTTCACCAACAGAGTATTCAACAATCAATCCCATTTAATAAAAAGACGGCTTGCCCTGTGGTATTAGCTTCGCTAGGGGATAATACAGATAAAAGAGGTGGTGCTGTGAAGGAGAGATTTCCTGATTTCATCATCGGCGGCGCGCCAAAATGTGGCACTACTTCGTTACATTTCATTTTGAATCAACACCCTGAAATTGGCTTGCCAGACGAAGAGATTCATTACTTCGACGCAGACGATCCAGTTACGCATCCGGATTTCTTCTCCCACAAAAATGGCGAGCTTATCTACTACGACAGCCGGATTGAGAATGTCGAATTCCGTTCCAGTTACGCCGCGTGCTTTGCACCGTTTGCCGATCTGCCATTGGTTGGGGAAGATTCGACCACCTATCTTCTTTCTGAAGTTGCGCCTGCGCGTATTCGCGCGTTCTTGCCGGATGTTCGTCTTATTTTCATGCTGCGAGATCCGGTGAATCGCGCTTATTCGCAGTATTGGCACATGGTTAAAAGTGGAAGAACAACTTGTACCTTCGAGAAGGCTCTTCACAGGCATCCAGGTATTATTCTTGGATCTACCTATCTGCCGCATCTCAAACTCTATTATGATATCTTTGGGTCAGACCAGATCAAGATTGTCCTGCTTGAAGATTTTATATCTGATAAGCAGATCTGGATTGACAGCGTTACTGATTTTTTGGGTACTGATAGGATGGAGGTGTACGAGGAGGCTTCCTGGTTCAATAAAACCTACTATCCGGCAAGTCTGAAAGGTCAGCTCGCACTTAATCAGATTGGCCGGAAAGTGGCCGCATGGCGATATGGAAATCATCTCGGTAGCCGTCGAGGTTTAGGGGTGCAAGCGCGTCAAAAGCTTCACCATCTCTGGTTTTCCCGAGTGAATAAAACGTTACTCAAGGCTATGCATCCTTTGCCCATGCAAGAAAGCACCCGATCATATCTGACGGATCACCTGTCCCTTCGCAATAAAGGGCTTTCAGATTTCCTGGGTCGGAATTTGAAAGCCGTCTGGCCGGATTTTGAGGGCTGATGCAGTTGGTGGCACAGCGGCCTCTTTAATTAATCTGATCGGAACACTTCAATGGATTTGCGCAGCTCACTACGTTGGAGTAATATCATCAGCCCCAATCCGAAGGTAAGAATACAGCAGGCGATACCGACCTCGGCCACATACCCGGGAGACAGAAACACTTTCAATGCGGAATGACAGGATGCCATCGCAAGAGACAATAAAACAGGTGTAATAAGCGTGTGTAGGCAAGTGCGAATAGTGATTGGTACGATCTGTTTAGCCAAAATCCAACCGCGGGGTACGATTATTATACCCCAAGCGGAAATGGCGGTTGCAACTGCTTTTACATCTGAAATTGAAGCGGCCGCGACGACAAGAGTGATATAGAGAAGCGCGGACTGTGTGCTCAGTTTTACTTGTAGATCTGTACGGTTAGTGGCGCGAAAGATACATGCGAGCAGAGTGACGGCAATCGCCTCGAAAGTGAGACCAGATATGGACAAGGCAAAGATTGGTGCGACTTGCGCCCATTCTGCAGACAGCATCAATGTAAAAACCGCTGTTCCGGCAACTGCCATCATTGAAAGGATAGGAAAAAGAAGGGTGGCCATTATCTTCATTGCGCTGAGATAGATTTCCACCAAACGTTCCGGATTATCTTGTGCCTTGGCCATGCGGACGTAAACGACAGTTGACACAGGTCCAACCAGGCCGAATTTTGGCAGCCGGGAGAACCGTGCGCTCATTGAGAATAGACCCAGAGGTGCTTCGCCATTGAACTTGCCAATAGCGACGATTGCAGACTGGGTCTTGAGCGCTGAAATCGCCGAAATGGTCAGGGTGTTTCGAGCAAAAACAAGATGTGTCCCGATCAGGTGCGGCTTGAACAGCAGGTTGGGGCGGAATTTGGATAGGTAGGCAATTCCCACCAGCCGGATTGCCGCCAGAGAAATCTGCTGAGCAACAAGCGCCCAAACTCCGGCACCCAGAATGGCCAGGATAACGGCAAGGCCAAGGCTGATAACCGTTGTGATCGTCTGTACTTTGGCGATGCCGGTATAGTTTTCGCGCCGCTCAATTTCGGCATTCGGGGTCGCTGAGATTGCCTGACATAACGGCACTACAGCCAGTGCGCTGAGGATAGGCACTAGGGCTGGTTGATCAAAGAACGCAGCCCAAATTGGTCCGATTCCCAAGATGATGAGGGCGAGGCCAATCCCGACTGCGACCAGCAACCAAAACACGCTGACCCATTCTTCATGGTCATAGGTCGGCGTGCGGATCAACGAGCGTCCGAGACCCGCGTCGCTCAGCACGCTGCAGAAAATCACCACTGACATGGCCATTGCCATCAGAGCGAATTCGTCGACAGTCAGGTGTCGGGCGACGATCGGCAGAACTAGAATCTGGGACAGTGCAAGAAACAGGCGTGCCGATACCAGTGAGCTGACGCTCACAAAAAATCCTTTGACGGAATGCGCGGCGGAAGAGTGTTGTGTGGACATCGCTGCCTAGTCCAATTTCTTCACGGCCGCCCAGTCAAAGGATTTGATAGCCTCGCCCGGCTTCGTCTGAGCCAGCCAGTCCGGTTTCGCGAAGCCGGGCCAGCACTCTGGCCCTTGCACGAAGGCAACTGGAACATAGGCATCTTGGAATCTTTCGTCCGAAAAGAGCCCGTCAAACGCTGCGTCGGCATGCGACCAGAATGCCAAAGAGTTGTCCGCTGCACAGGCCCGGTTGAAGGCAGCCAGAACATCTGGGGCGTGATTCCAGAATGTATTCTTATCAAAGCTGGCATGGTTGCGCATGCCGACCTTGACCGGGTTGGCATGGGCCATCTCGACCCAGTTCAGACCCAGCAGGTCGAGAATCTTACCGTTATAGGCCAGCGCGATGCCACCGGCGGGGCCGACCCCGATCGATGGTCGGGGCTCAATCCCGTTCAGGAAATTCCCGAAGTTCAACCCCTGCTCGACCAGCGTGTATTCTTTCCGGATGTCGAAACGGGATTGGTAATAGTGTATCCATCCGACCAAGAAGATGCCGATTGCAGCAACTGTTGCGGCGAGTGTGGCCGAGCCTTTAGGCGCATAGAACGCGACTGCAGGGACAGCTGCAGCGACCAGCAGTGCCAGACAGACCGGCAGCAGTGGCACTACGGGCTGGTAGAAACGCCACAGAACAAAGTGATCGCCGCCAAGGCCCGCATAGACTGATAGCATCCCGAATACGGTGGCTGCGGTAACCAGCAGCGCCCGGGCACCAGGTCGCGACTGTGTAACACTTATGATGGCCCAGATGGTGCCAGCCAGCCAGAGTATGACGAAGATTTCGATGAACGGGCCGCTCAGCAGGAAATCCACCAAGTATTTCAGCCCGTCCTTGAGGCCCTGTACTTTGTCCGAGGACACTTTGGCGTAAAACGTATTGGGAAAGGGTTGGCCGAAATAGGACAGACGAAAGGATGTAATCGCGACAAAGGAGGCGCAGGCAGCAAGAATGGCCCCACCCAAAGCGCGCCAGAACCGGGGTGCCAGGATCAGGCTGAGGGCCAGCAGGCCGATAGCGGCGGCAATCCCCTCGGGGCGGACCAGAGGCACCAGAACGGCTGCGAGAAGAAGGCAGATTGTATTACCCGGTCCCCTGTCATCTTCGACCAGCCGGGCCAAAAGGAACACCATCCAGAGCAGCAGCATCGACCACAGCGCCAACTCCATCATCGTCCAGATCGACCACATGAAATAGCCGGGGCTTGCGATCAGGCAGACTGACAGAGTCCAGATGGCCGGTGCAGGTTCGATATCCAGCCAGTCTGCCAGCGCGCGCACCAGCCTTAGGGTGAGATAGACTGCCGTCAGGGCAAAACCGGCACAGAGCGCGATGATAAGAAATTCAGGCGTTGGGGTCAGGCTGTAGGCAACGGTCAGGATGCTCATCCACAGAAACGCAGTGGACCCTTCAACCCGTTCTCCGCCGACATTGTAGACATAGCCTGCACCATTGGCGACGTTTTCGGCGTAAGAGCGTGTGATGGCGGCATCGTCGATCCCGATGGCAGGCAATCCGCCCGCAAGCAGCCAGGCCAGTGCTGCCCCGACAAATGTCAGACCCAGTGCCAGAAGGAAATCTTGGGAATGGTATCCTTGTGCCATTGTCCGATCCAGCCTCTTCAGAATTTTGTTTTCATGAATATACGCTCAGGTAGATGTGTGATTACCGACATCAGGGCGCGCCACCGCAGGTCCAAATAGACCTGCCTGCCCCGCTCCATAGCGGTTACGATCCGCTCGGCGAACGGTTCGGCATCGGTGGTTAGTGGCTCTGGCAGATCCATGCCTTCGGTCATTGCGGTCCTGACAAAGCCCGGCTTTACCGTCATCACATGCAGGTCGGTATTGGCGTATTTCTGGCGCAACCCCGAGATATAGGCCGCGAACCCGGCCTTTGCCGAGCCATAGACATAGTTCTTCGCCCGCCCGCGATCACCAGCGACCGAGCCGATTGCGATGATCGCGCCACCGGTTTCGACCATGCGGGTGGCGGCCTGCTCCAAAAACAGGCAGGGTGCCAGATAATTGCTATCCACGATCAATCTGGTGGCTGTCGCATCTCCGGCATCCTTGTCCTGATCCCCCAGAACGCCGATGGCGCAGACGATGATGGACGGGGCCACAGGCAGGCTGTCGAGAAAGGCTTCATGCCCGTCCAGATCCAGCACATCGAACTCGTGTGCGGTGACCTCGCAATTGTACCGGATCGACAGGTCAGAGACATCGCGGTCCAGCTCCCCTGCCCTGCGCGCTGCCAGCATCAGAGGATGGCCGCGTTTGGCCAGCGCGATGGCGATGCCGCGTGCGATATCGGATCGGGCACCGAGGATGAGGGCGGGAGCATTGGCAGGTGTCACAGATTTAACCTCTGGGATAGCAGGGATTGAAACAAGGGGCGCGATCCTGTTGCTGTGCGCAGCGCACGAAACGCAGGCACCCCGTCAGTATAGCCCGATTCAAGTGTGGATTGGGTCATACGGCTGTCCTTGGCCATATAAAGCCGACCGCCGTGCTGACAGGTGATTTCATCCAGGGCCGTCATCAGCGTCAGCGAGTCCGGCGACATCTGAAAATCAAGCGCCAGGGTATAGCCTTCCATCGGGAAGGACAGTGGTCGTTCCGGAGATCCCGGTCCGAACCGTTTGAGAACGGCGAGGAATGAGCCCAAACCAGCCTCGGAAATGGCCGCCAGCAGCTTAAGCAGGCCTTCGCGGGATTCTCCCAGTGGCAGCGCGCATTGATACTGGGCAAATCCAGCGCGGCCATACATCCGGTTCCACTCCAGTATGGCATCCAGCGGGTAGAAATACTTGTCGTAGTCTATCAGCTGCGTTTCAGGTTTACCGGAATTAACCTTGTAATACATCCGATTGAAGGCGCGCAGCGTGTACGAGTTCAGCGCCCAGGATGGGGCATCCATCGGCATGCGCAGCTTGCGGTGAAGGGGGATATCGAAAGGGTGTTGCGCTTTGGTGCTATCCAACTGGTCGGGTGTTGCGTGTTCGCCCAGAAACACCAGAGACCGCCCGCGCGCGGGCCCCTTGGCCAGACAATCGATCCATGCGACGGAATAGGTCACGTCGTCATGTTCCTCGAAAATCTCGATGGCCTGATCCAGATCCTGCGCCAGCAGGGTCTTCTGCGCGACCCAGCCTGACGAAATTGACAGCAGTTTGATGCAGACTGTCAGGATATGCCCGGTCAGACCGTTCCCGCCGATCGTGGCATTGAACAGATCGGTGTTTTCAGCGCGTGAACAACGGCGTATCTGACCATCCGCGCAATAGAGGTCGAACCAGTCCACGTGATCTCCGAAACTGCCGACCTTGTGGTGGTTTTTGCCATGGGCATCGACCGCAATCAGGCCCGCAAGTGACACAAATTTGGTGCCGGGTGTAACGGCCGGAAACCAGCCGCGCGGGACAAAAACCTGCAGGATATCGGCAATGCTCAGACCCGCCTCGGCGACCAGTTTTCCGCTTTCGGTGTCAAAGGACAGAATGCGGTTTCTCTGTGCCCCCATGAGCGTCAGATCAGGGTTCATCGCGATATCGCCATATGACCGCCCCAGCCCGCGGGCAATCATGCCCCGATCCGGCAGTGGGGCCAGATCCGCAAGGGATGCTGGGTCCAGAGGCGCGGTTCGGCACTCTCGCCGGGGCCAGCGGGCCCAGCCGGACAGGGATTGAACCTTGGTCATGCCTTATGTCCAAACCCAGGATGCGCAACAAAGACGAACCGTTTGTCCAGGTGATACTTGGTGCAATACCCGACGGTCAGGCCAAGCACCGCCCCCACCTCGCGCATCAGGTCAGTTTGCCAGATCAGCCAGAACCCGTATTCAGTGCCCCAGAAGATCAGGGTCGTCACCACACCCATAAGCGTATAGAGGCCGAATTTCCGGGTTTGCGTATCTTGGGACACATCAAAGAAGATCCAACGTTTGTCGAGGTGGAATTTGACCACTAGGCCTGTGATTGTACCGGCAAAAATCGCCAGCGGGACTGCGAAGCCGCCGTCGTAGAGCGCTAGGGACAGGCGCTGTGTCAGCAGATTGATGATTGTGGCCACAACCGCAAACGCGCTGTAGCGAAAGACAAGTTGGGCCAGTGTCATAGCTGCGCACTCGCCACGAAAATTGCGGTACAAAGTGCAAACACGATGAGGCTGACCCTGTCGCGCAGGGCGAAGACGATGGGATCGTCATCCATCTCGCCCCGGTAAGAGATAATCGCTACGCGGTTGATCCAATACAGCAGCATCATGCAGACCAGCCATAGCAGTTTGGGTTCGGAATACAGACTGGCAACGTTGGAATTTGAAACATAAAGCGCCAGAATAACAACCGAGCAATACCCGGATGCCAGCATTGCGCCCAACACGACCGGCAGGTCCGCGACACGATAGCCCCGCCCGTCCGTGCTGGTCAAATTCCGGGCCTCAAGATCTTTCAGTTCGGAAATCCGTTTGACTGCAGCCAGAGACAAGAACACGAACATGGAAAACGCCAGCAACCATTCCGTCAGGGGGATACCGGCAGCGGCCCCTCCGGCAATGATCCGAATGGTATAGAGTGCCCCAAGGGTCCAGATATCGATCATTAGTTTGCGTTTCAGTATCAGCGAATACGCAAACGTCAGAGCCACATATCCAAACAGAACCGCGACAAAGGCCGGTGTCAGGAAAGCTGCTATGGTCATCGCGACCAGAAACAGCAATGCAGAATGCACCACGCCATGCGATACCGGAATGGTGCCGGCCGCAAAGGGGCGTTTGCATTTGCGCGGGTGCTGGCGGTCTACGTGAAGATCCAGCATGTCATTGATCAGGTAGATGCTGGAGGCCGCAAGCGAGAAGGCGACAAAGGCAAAAAGCGACGGCAGCAATGCGGACATGTCATGCGCGGCAAGGGCGGGCACAAAAACCAACAGGTTCTTGAGCCATTGATGAGGACGCATGGCTTTGAGGTAATGCCGAGCACGATCAAGGGTGCTGTCCGCTTCGCCACCGGTTAGATGGATGCTGTCGACGCTCATGTTGTCTACGTTCTGGCGCAGTGCCGTGTTAGAGCCGACTGTGATTGCCTTGCGCGCCCAGGGCCACACGCTAAGGTCCGCGCTAGAATCTCCTATATAGTCAAAACCCTTCTCGCCAAAGCGATTAACCAGCCAATCCGCCTTTGCCTTGCCGGACAGATTATGCGCCGCATCCGAGCCCACGGCCTCGTCAAACAGGCCCAGTTGCTCCGCAATCCGGTCGACTTGTCGCTGGTTTGAGGCCGACACCAACAGCACCTTGCGCCCTTCCGCCTTGGCCGCGTTGACAAGTGCGAGAACTTCGTCGCGCAGAGGAACAGATGCTGCATCTACCACGATTTCCGAGGCAAGTTTGTCTTTGAAACGGGCTTTTCCCGAGAACAGCCAAGCCACAGCCTGCGGCAGCTTAGCCGGATGCCGCGCGATGAAGAGCAAAAGCGCCTCATGCATGGTATCGGACTTGGTCAGGGTGCCATCGAGATCGACAATCAGAGGCACATTTGTGTGATCGGGGCTAGTCAAATCCCGAGTTTCCGCCGGTTCACGCTGCGCTGCAAAGGTCGACACTATATCGTTCCAAATCTAAATCGTTACAAACATAAAAGAACTATAAACCCGAAAGGAATTCTAAATCATGATGGGCACGCAGTTGGAAGGAAAATTTAGCTAGGTGATTGCTCAAGTGGCTTTGTAGATAGGCGATAATTGGTGCAAGGTGAACAAAACGATAGTTTTGGTCTAAAGTTTTATTTTTTGACCGGCACTCATGATTTGGGGACAATGCGTCAAAGGGGCGCTGAATTGTATCATATCATTGTGAATGAAAGGCTATAAGTCTCGGGAGATGTTTTCTTGTTGCTCGTTGGCGACAGGTACAGGTCATGTTCGAAACATCATTTGTGACGTTCATCTCGGTTCGGAACAGATTTCTTCATTCGAGCATTCTTGCTACAGAGTTCTCTCAATCGGTTTCATTGTTACTTGAGATACCCGGCTTCGATGGAAGTTTTCCACAATCATCTATTAAACCGCTGACCTCTATGCCATTTTACACTTCAGATAGACGTGATCAGCCTAGCCAGAGCCTCCAAGATTTCCAGCGGAAAGAACAACCGTCGCTTGCCGTAACATGCCACTTCGCTCTAAACTGAGCGCTGTAGGAGGCGGTCCCAGAATTTAAGGTCATGCGTCCTTGTGTAATGATTGAATGGCGCCTCAACTCAGGCGCGACATAGAAGGTTTAGGGTAAGTGCGAAAACTGCCGCACAGTATTATTGTAGGCGCACCAAAATGTGGAACGACGACTCTATGCGCCGCCCTTTCTTGCCATCCCAACATCTTTCTTGTTCCGGGGAAAGAGACGCACTTTTTTAACTGGTATTATGAAAGCCGAGGTCTGCGATGGTACGAATCACTATTCAAGAATGCACCACAAGGAGCACATTTACTTGAAGGTACCCCAGACTACTCCATGTCTAACTGGGTGGATTCAACAATTGCGCGGATTTCACAAGAGATACCCGATGTAAAGCTGATATATATGGTGCGTGATCCAATTAAGCGTATAGAGTCTCATTATTCACAAGCGATAGCGAATGGGAAACCTGCGATCGGGATAAACCAGGCTGTGCAGGAGTGGCCAGAGATCATCAAAACCAGCCGCTATACGGACATCTACGAACGTATCTTGCGGAGAGTGCCAAGCGATAGAGTCCACGTTGTGTTTCTTGAGGACTATCAAATTGCGCCTCGGAGCGTACACAAGGATGTATTAGGCTTTCTGGGGTTGGATGCGACCTCGGACGTGCTCAATTTGATGGCTGAAACAAAGCAGGAGAACACACGGGGTGATCAGGCCATGGACTCTCCACTTTTGGCCAAGCTTCGCGGTCAAGTTTGGTTCAATTCCACCAAGGAACGTATCCCCAAGAGCATTCTGTCCATTGGCAAGTATTTTCTTAGGCGACCTGTTTCCGTTGAAATCTCTTGGGATCCAAGCCTGCGCGAAATGATTTCAAGAGACCTGACCAACGATTGGCTTTTATTTAGCAAGAAACATGGAAGAATACTTCCCGAGACCTCTGTGATATCGGAATAATAAACACTATGAGTTGCTGCATAAGCCTTTCAAAAACTCATATAATTGAGCCAAGTGACGCGTTTATCATGTTATCTCGGGCGAAACGTGAATCTGGGTCCCCACTTTCTACAAGACTAAAAGTTGGACTAACTACGCTGTATTTGGGCTGAGTTCGCTTGATCTTGTTCGGTCCCGATATGGCTTTAGAAAATAGGCGCTTAGGCAAGCTTGCCCAAGCGAATACAAAGGATGTCGTAGCGGTTCTAAATTGCAAGACGATGAATATAGTGACTGCAATAGCGTTGCGCGAGGCAGAAAGGTTGCCACAGGATGTAGCCAAGTAACGTGGATGTTTCGTGGATCCCCATCTTATGATGGGTTTTACCAACAATTGTTGCCGATTCCGCTTGTCTCATCACAAAGACCATCTGTTCATTTCTAAATCGTTTCTTCAATATCGGTGCACTCCCTCTCCTACTAGGAATAGTAACCCTAATTCTGCATCCAGTTTAATCAGCTTCAGTTATCAACACTTCGATTTGGGCTGGCTTGAAAGCGTCGGTCGGATGAGTATGCACGCTGCAAGCTGGGCGAACTTGACATTTGTTTGGCTGGACCTGTCCCGTTTTAGTGCCGCCCCAGATGCTCGTTTAGGCCACTTTCCGTTCGAAAGCGACGGGGCTTTTCCAGCCCAATGCTGAATGCCGTCGACCCGTGACTTGCCATGCGACCGCGGGAAGAAAGAGGAAAGTTTGGCCATCCGCTCGTTAGTCAGCCAGAAAAGGTCGCTCATATCACCGCTCCGTTTTTCGAACCGTGAATCATGCAGCGCTTTGAAAATCAATGCATCCTGACCCTAGGGACTTTTTTGTAACGAAGCGCTACAGGCTACTTCAAAAAAGGAAGTCGTTATTCTCTAGCTCGTCAGCTCTGATGCCGATTAACGTTATACTGTTGCCATTCCCATCGTCGATCTCTGCATCCTCAATGCCCGAAAGATGCTCTAGCACATCGTCAAAGTCATTAATTCCGAACACCTCCGAGAAGTCGATCTGGTCGCCTTCACCGAAGTCTATCACAACATCGGCACCTTTAGAGAAGACTATAATGTCGGAGTCTGCTCCACCGCGCAGTGTGTCATCGCCCTTGCCACCATTCAGAACATCAAAGCCGTCTCCGCCCCAAAGCTCGTCACTACCGGATTTCCCGATGAGAAGATCGTTACCTTCGCCACCATAAACTGTGTCATTTCCGGCACCTGCTCTGACCTCATCATCCTCTGTGCCGGCGTTTATCAGGTCATTACCGTTTCCAGCCCAGATTGTGTCGTTTCCACCGCCAGCACTGATGTCGTCGTCTTGCGCACCACCGCCGATCCGATCATGACCGGTTCCTCCGAGGATCGTATCGTTGTCAAGTCCTCCCCACAGATTATCGTTCCCCGCGCCGCCATCGATACTATCGGCGCCGTCTGCGCCCATGACTGTATCCGAACCTGCCCCGGCAACGATTTCATCGGAACCTTGACCTCCGTAGAGTTTGTCTTGTCCTCCTTCGGCCTCAATATAGTCGTCGCCGTTACCGGCAAAGACCAGATTGTTGCCGGACCCGGTCATGATGCTGTCATTGCCTGCAGTTCCATCAAGGGTATCGTTGCCATTCGTGCCTTGCAGAACGATACCTTGATCGTGCCCGCCGTGATCTGTGCCACCATCGGTACCACCGTGATCTGTGCCACCATCGGTACCACCGTGATCCATGTCACCATCGTTGTCATCACTGTCAGGGTTAATGAGTTGATTTCCGCTTTTGCCGATTTCGCGCTGATCGACAATTTCGAAAGCACCAATTCCATTTGCATCGAGATGGGCGGGCAACGCACCATTGTTCACTGCGCCATCTGGTAAGTCAGCAGGCGATTCAATGAAGGCCAATTCGATGGCAACATCCATAGTCCCCACCGTTCCGGTGACACGATCACCGACCGCAGCCTGTACGATGAGATAGTACTTCCCATCTTGGACATAATAACCATGGTTTTCAGCGTTTTCTCCCCACCATTCTTTTTGTGAGGCACCCTTATAACGTGTTTTTTCTGATCCCATTGCAAGCTGCTGGCTGCCCAGAGAATCCGTCTTATCAACAACAACGGAGAAGCGATCATACCATGCGGTCATGACCAAATCCGACTCTGCCAAATTCACTGTTGCGTCAAGCTGACCAAGATCGACGCTATTTTGCCAGTTTGTCGAGTCGTCATGGATGGTATAGTTGCTGGGGCTTGACCCATCGATGCCTAGCAGAGTTTCCTGACCTACACCGACATAGGTGTTGCCTAGAATCACGTGAGTCCAGAGCTGACCGTCTTCGTGGTTTTTCTCCCAGATACCAAAGTCAAAATTCTCAAAATGATTATTGACCAATTTGAGCTCGTGAAATTCGCGTGCCAAAACTCCTGTTGTGGCATAACCAGCGGCCGTTGACTGGTGTTTCGAGTTCATTCCATCCTGCAACCCGACAAACACGCTATCTTTGATAAGATAGTCACGCTGGTAAAAGCCTAGCACACCGGCTCCGACTTCCCAGGCTACTAGCCCTTCTATTATCGTTGGTACATCGGTGCCTGAAGGACGCTTGTCGGCGCTGGTGTTGAGTGCGACATGGGTTACGATAGCTTCGTTGTCTTCGAAAATCCGATTCGGGATTTGCGAGACTCCGGTGTTGTCCTGGCCAAAGAAAGGATCATATCCGTGTAGTGTTTCATAGTCGCTGACCTCAGGGTTGATATGCGACGGCGAACCACCCTCCTTGCCCATAGGCCAGAAAGAATAGGCTGCTCCGTTGGAGCTGACTGCGATGTTGTCCGTCGTTTCGATCATCCTTGATTTGAAGCCGAAACCGATGCCTTGGGCGAACGAATCATCGAGCACTTGCTGCCGCTCCGCAGGATGGCCCTGTTTCCCACTATGCTCAGAATTGTGAGTGACATACTCGCCGGTTGTCTGGATGGTGATGTTGTCTTTCCAGGCACCGGTCTCGTTGCCGGCTTCGGCGATGATCGCTCCGCCGTTGACGCCAAATACCGCGTTGGAGATGACATCCAGATTGGAATCGTGATGCACAATGCCCCAACCGGGGCTACCCCAAACCGCGCTGCCTTCAATGAGAGCGGGTTCTTCATCTGCTGAACCACCCGTGCGATGGAAGTGGGCGGCATACCGTCCGGCGACATTGTCATCGCTCAGGATTTGGGATTTGTCTGTGCGACCAAGCTCGTAGAACTCTGCATTCTGGACGCTGACGTCGCCATTATGCATGAACATAACGTGGCCGCGTTCGTCGATCGGAATGGTCTTGCCGTCATCCCAGTAAGCTGCTTCTTCGGTCTCACCCCCGATGAAGACATTGCGTGTGTAATTTGCCACCGGTACCTGGAAATCCAGACCCGCTGAGTTCTCTGGCGGAATGTGATCATAGGCCAGTGCCTGCTCTAGGTTTACGCGGTAGGTGCCGTTGGCTTGTTCGACAACGCTACGGACCTCAACAATTTCGTCCTCGAAACTATTTTCGCCCAGCAAACGGGTGCCGGCTACTACGAGCTTGTCTCCGGGCTGCCAGCCAATAGGAGCTTCGTCGAAGATCAGGAATGTATCGCCCTGTTCAGGATCGACAGAGGCTTTGAGGTGATCTGCTTTGTCCTGACCCGCGATCCTGACCGCACCATGTGTAACCACACCAGTCGACAGCTCGAGAGGATCGTCAGCGTTGCTAATAGAGCCGCCATCGCGGTGGATTACGATTTCCGCCTTGACGTCTTGTTGTACCGGGTTGCCTTCAACACCGATCGTCAAAGTGGAAGACGCACCTGTAAATAGGGAATCGACCTCCATCCGCGTATCGGTGTCGACCGCGAAGTGCAGTTCCCCATCAACGCCGACGGTATCTAGGTGATCAGTACTGACACCATCATAAACAACAGAAATACCCTTCGGGATGTAGACATCCTGGCCAGCGCCCGGAACTGATCCACCGGCCCAAGTCGAGCCATCGAACCAGGATCCGCCATTGATCGCTACGGCTGTATTAGGATCGCTGGCATCCGGGAACAGGCTAAGCAACTCGAGATGTTCGCCCCGCTTTGCGGTGTCGTCCATATGTGCAGAGTGATCCGCACCTGACAGAATTTCTTGCTGCGATATGATGGCTTCGGCACGTGTGGTGCTGCCGGATCCGGTCAGATCTTGAACGGCCCCACCCGTTCCATCCCCGGAATGATCTTCCATCCCCATCGTATGATTCATGTCGTTCATAACTGTTCCAGTCGCCTCGCATACCGAAAGCCCGGCCCAAAGGCCGATGCACAAGGTCAGAACGGCCCTAACCGTCCTGAATTCGGTGTTTTTGTGGTGCCGAAGCGGGTGAGTGTGTCGCTCCGGGTCTGCAATGCTGGCGTACCGCGCCCAAATGACAAGAACCATAGCGCGCAAACAGCGATACAAAGATCGGCAAATTCCTGCGTGAAACTGATCGGTGCCGTTCCATATTCCGCCTATCTGCGTTCCTTGTCCGGCCGAGGAAAAGCAGATGTCCGACATATTCAGACCCCGAGTCCAAACACAGAACTAACCGTCCCCGAGATCCCGCCGATCATTGCTTGCAACGACCTGTTATGCTTGGGGATAAAGTGCCAAAATGGCATATTGTCGCCCGGACATTGGCAAAACTGTGTTTCAGAAAGAGGAGAATGGCAAAACTGTGTCACTGATGGCAGAGCGGTACATACCGGTTCTGCGCGGCTGGAATCAGGGGCCTGAAGCGTTTGATCCATTCAGTTCCTCCAGAACCTCCAATACGGATATCGTGGTTTCTGGAGGCATGATCTCACTGGTTGTTCTGCCATTATGAATACATGCGCCGACTTCGTCTATTTCGAATTGCATGCCGCTGCCGGGGAATGGGATCGCAATCTTCTTGTGGCGGGGCACAACCATCTGAAGCAGGCGTTTCAGCTTTTGTCCGTACAAAGAGTTTGAGAGACGCGACTTGAACGAATTGGGCGCTGCCCCGGCCTGCGCAAAATGGACAGGGGTTTCTGTGCCATATCTGCCCTGAATAAAGGGGGCGTCCAGCAAGATCCGAGATTTCGACCCAGACAGGACAAGCGTGTTGCTCATCTGTGTGGCATGGCTGACACTGATGGTTGAAATTGCCGCTTCGGCCTGCCCGGCGTGACGTAGTACAAATGACGCGGTTCTGGAGGTGCCTGTTTGCGATCTCGTGACCGTACCGCCTTTCAGCTGAAATGGCCCCAGAAGGAATTCGGCAACCGATACCCCGTAACAGCCCAGATCGTGCAGCGCCCCGCCGCCCAGTGACGGATCCGTGATCGGATCGCCGGGGGTTTCCGTGCGGGCAAAGCCCAAGGTGGCTTCAAGATGAACCGCGTCTCCCAGTTCGCCATTGGCGATGCGGCGGCGCAGGTCAGTCATAATCGGCAGAAAGCGGGTCCACATGGCCTCCATGCAGAACACGTTGGCAGCAGCGGCGGCTTCGGCCACTTCGCGCGCCTCGGCCGGGTTGCAGGCAAAGGGTTTCTCGCACAGGACCGCCTTGCCTGCGCTGATCGCGATCAGGCTGTGCTGTTTGTGCAAGGCATTGGGGGTTGCAACATAAATCGCGTCGACCGCATCGGATGTAGCCAAGGCCTGATAATCGTCAAAAACCTGCGTGCCGGGAAAGTGCTGCGCAAAACTTTGCGCGTTTTCCGGGTTGCGCGAGGCGACTGCGACCAGCGTTCCGGTCTTGCTGAACTGCATATCTCCGGCAAACCGCCGGGCGATACCGCCGGATCCGAAAATGCCCCATCGAGTTTTTGCCGCTGTCACGGGTTCCTGCCTTTCTTGTTCGTGCCCTTGGTGTCGGTCGCGCCAGCTGTTCGGAAGGGCAGTTTTGCAGATCCGCGAATAATGGCCTGTTCGCCCAGTTTGCCAAGCAAATCGCCGATCACGGCGGGTGGCGCGCGGAAACAGCGCAGCACTTCGGCGAAGTTGCGCGCTTTGACTGCGTCAATCATCCGCAACCAGTGCCATGTTTTCAGCGTTTCAAGATAATGTGCGTTCAGCGCAGCCCGGTCTTCCGAGGAAAGCCTGGCTATTTTCATCAGGCTCTGGTCCGCCCGGACCATTGCCCCAAGATCACGTGTCGAGTGATGCCCGCTGAGCGAGGTGGGGCGCGTCACGGCGACATATCCTGCCGGATCGGTCAGGCAAAAGCGTGCACCCTGCGTCAGGGCCGTGGCATATAGCATGTAATCTTCGCCCAAGCGCATATTGGCATCATAGCGAAGCTTCACCCGGTTCAGGAACGCTGTGGAGATCAGGGGTTTGAGGAACCCCAACTCGCGGCGCCCACCCCGTTGACTGGACAGGTTCCCCCGTACGAAACCGGCAAAGTCGAGAGGCTGGATGCCAATCGCATCATTTGACCACAACCGCGTACGTGGCCCGCCGACGTCGGTTTCAGGTACCTTGAACAGGTCATCCGCCACAAAGTCCCAATCCCCCTGCCCCGCAATGCGCAGCAATTGCGCCAGACGCCCCTGATCCATGAAATCATCCGAGTCCAGTGGGGTCACGTATCGCGCCGAGGTGTTGTTTAGCGCCAGATTGCGTGCGGCGGCTGGCCCCTGGTTGCTGGGTTGGGCCAGAACCCGCACCCGATCATCTTCGGTGGCCAGAGCGTGGGCGCATTCCAGTGTGTCATCCGGTGATGCGTCATCGACGATCAACACTTCAAGCGCTACTTCCTGCTGGGTCAGAACCGAACAGACCGCCCTGCGCAGGGTCGATTGTGCGTTCCAAGCGGGGATGATCACGGCAATCTGGGCGTGAGCCCCGGAGTTCGTCATGGTTGGGCTACTGATCCATTTTCTAGGGCCTTGCTGAACCGGGAAGAGTTCGAAAAAACCGAAACACCATAAACTGTTGCATACCCTGCATCAGCAAGGCACAAACCGTGTATCATTCGGACCCGCTATATAACGTATTGAAATCGCCCAAAGCGTAGTTGAGCCATATGACCGATGCAACGGTAATAATCGCGGCCTGGAATGCTGCTGAGACGATAGGGCGATCCGTCGACAGCGCGCTGGCGCAGCATTCAGTATCGATCCAGGTCGTCGTTGTGGACGACGCATCTGATGATCACATAGCAGAGGCAATTCCCGAGCGTGACGATGTAACCTTTCTTCGACTGGCGAGAAACGGAGGGCCTGCTCAAGCTCGTAACGCTGCTTTGGAAATCGCTACTGGAGCCTGGGTGTGCGTTCTGGATGCAGATGATACGATGTTGCCGAATAGATTGGTTGAGATGATTGCCGAAGCAGAGCGGTACGACGCCGACATAGTCTTGGGAAATTTTGCCCGGGTTGACAGCGAAGGTAGATCCATCGACAGGACGCCATTTTTGTCAGGTGATGAAATAAAGCCCTCGCAGCTGATGACCCTCAAGGAATATGTTGGACGCAATCAGGTTTCTCGCCATTCAAAGAGCATAGGTTACCTGAAACCGATTATTCGACGTTCGTTTCTTGAGCACACCGGAGTGGCCTATAAGCCCGCACTGCGAAACGGCGAAGACTGCCATTTGATCTTCAACGCACTTGCTAGCGGTGCAAAAGTGCTCATATGGCCCAAACCGGATTATCTTTATACAGTTCGGGACGGATCGATATCTTATCGGGCCAATCCTGACCACATCGACGCCCTTATTGGGGCGGATCGCGAATTTCTTGAGAAGAACTCAGAAATTATTGATGTCCAATCCGTTCGATTGTTCCAAACCCGTGAAACTGCATTGCGTAAAATGATGGTGTCGGAGCGGATATTGCAGGCGCTGAAGTCAGTGCGCCTGGGCGATGCGATACGACTGGCGAGTCGTCACCCCTCTGCTTTGCCCAGAGTGGGACGCCAGTTGGCAGAGAGCGTTGGCAAGAAACTTGGTTTGGTGCCAAAAAGCTGACCTAGAGTTTTAACATCCTTATTGAATATAACGACAAAACAAAACTAAGTTTGGATTAGCCGGGTCCCGACGGAGTCCGTAAATGATACATCATTAAGGTGACCGGGATCTTGCTTCCTTCAGAAGGTATTTCGAAAACTCCGGGCGCTGATCGACGGGCGACGATCCTGGTACATCGCCGGATCAACAACCTGCAATCGGGCAGCGGGGTGCATCTGATGTGTCTATGTACCTGCCTTGCAGATGCGGGGTACGGTATTCGGATTGTGATGGCGCCAGTCACCAGCTTTGGGCGTATTCCGTTCTGCAGACCTGATCGTATTCTTGCCGATCGCGGGATCACGGTAGAGTGGCCCGGAACGGTTCGGATTGGGGGGGTCTGTTTTTCAACCCGCCTCGCCGTCTGGATAAAAGCCCTGCGCCGCGCGGCCTATCAGGCCAGTTCCCTGCCATCCCGCTGGTTTGGTGGGGCGCGTCAGCCCTATCCCAGTGATTTGAGCAAAACACTGGAGCCATCAGAAGCACGTACGGTTCAGAATGTGGTAAACACATGCTCCAACGACATCGTTGTTGCTGAATACTCGTCGCTTGCCCCCTTACTTGGCGGTTGCGAAGCTCAGAAACGCGCGGTCCTGATGCATGACCTGTTTTCCAGCCGCGCCGAGGCCTTTCAACAGGCAGGCCGGGCACCGGATCACATTCCGATCACTCTCGAGCAGGAATGTGAACGTCTGGGGCAGGCAGACCTGTGTATTCACGCTTCGCAGATCGAGGCTGTTGAATTGCAGCAGCGGCTTCCGCAGATCAATCATATCTGGATGCGCCCGGTCATTGCCGAGAATACCGGTGTCGCTGGTGATACGCCGCGTGTTGTTTTCATTGGCGTCAGTCATGGTGGCAACCGAGCTGCGCTGGATCTGATCCTGAATGAGATCTGGCCGCGCGTCCGATCCAAGGTGGAGTGCGAGCTGTGGATCGTTGGTGAAATCTCGGATTGGGTTAAGGACAAGCCCGAGGGTGTCCGGTGCCTGGGTTTCATCGAAGACCTGCGCGAATTGGGCAACGGAAATGTAATCGGTATCGCACCGATGCTGGTTGCCAGCGGGATCAGTATCAAGATCGGTACTTATCTGGAGCTTGGCATGCGGGTTCTAACATTCAAGCAAACGCTTGAAGCCTATGGCGATACGCTAGACGGGCTTGTGACAGAAGTATCCACGACCGATGAGTTTGTTTCCACGCTGATAGACATGATTTCAGATCAGGGGCGCACAAAGGAATGCCGACAAAATGTGATGTCCAAGCTACAGGCGCGGATGCACAACGACGAACTTTTGGATTACCTGAAATTCGCGGGCTGACCACCGGGCCTAGCCAGGAGGGGCGGCGCTGCCGGGGTCAACCAAAACCCGTTCGATGGTGATAACATCTCCGGGTATGACAATTGTATCGGGTCCCTGAATAACTTTGCGTGCGTCGCCGCGACCACGCTGCAGGCTGAAGAGGGTGTCATATTGGCGGGTTTCATCCTCAAACCCGACCGATCCCCGCTCTAGCAGCAATCTGCGCGCCGTGTCCTGACGGCTGTTCAGCAGTTCAATACGCGCGTTCACGGTCTGCAGTTCCACAGCAGCTTGTGTAGTTCGGTTCGCGATCAGGGCCAGAATATCGCGTTCGGCTTCCTTGATACTTTGGCTTGCCCGGAAAAAGCTGTTCTGCAGATCAAGCGACTGTGTCTCGAGATCGAAAACCGCCCGCTTTGCTTGTGTCAGCTGTGGTGTTCTGGCCAGGCCCTTTTCGACCAGGGATTCTATATTCCGCATTTGCTCTTCTGCCAGACTCAGCTGTTCCTGCTGGCTTTCGATCTTCTGTTCAAGAGATTTGCTTTCCGTTGTCAGCAACGAAATCAACTCGGTCAGAGAGGCCTGTTCCCGTTCCAGCGCAGTTTTACGTGCGGTAAAAATTCGTCTTTCTTCATCCAGCATAACGTTCAGATCCACCGGGTTGTCAGACTGGAGCAGATCCTCGGGGAAGTGTAGCTCGGCTTGTTCTTCAATCTCGGCTTTTAGTCGAATCGAGGCGATTTTGGCGCGCAGCAGTTCGGCCTGAATTTGTTCCAACGAGCCGGAGTCGCGCAGAATACCCAATGTGTCGAGACTCAATTCGCCCGCGCGTCGCTGGCCGCCGGCCAAGGCAAATGCCTGTATGGTAGTCAGCCCGGGGCGGGTTGGGAAAGCGCCGGGGTTGGCGACATCGCCCATGATGAAGAAGGGACCGTATTCCACCACCTCGACAGCTGTCGAGGGCAAACTGTTGCTGCGGACCTGTGTTTTCAATGCGTCGGCAACGTTGTCGGCAAGTTCTTCAGGCGTGTAACCTGCGGCCTGAATGCGACCTGCAAGAGGCACCATGATGCGCCCTTCGTTCTGCACCAGGAACTCGCCGCTGACCGCCTGCCAGATGACATAGTCGCGCTCATCTTCGTTCCAGGTCACTACGCGCAGGCTGATCCTGTCCCCGGGCGACAGGCGGTACGTGTCCGACGCGTCAAGAGATTGGGCATATCCCAGCGAGGCGCCAATCAAAGTTGCAAGGCAAAAGACCAGCAGTCGAAGCATAGTTCCGTTCCTTCCGCACCGTGCGGCAATGTTGTAGTGACAAACAAAGACTTGCCCCTCCATATGGTGCCAGACATAAGAAAATGGCCCATGTTCCCATTTGGGGCTGCACAGCAAATTTTCACTTAAGGAACTTTTCTTTGCAAGGTTCTATTTCGGCGGTCATCCCGACCTTCAACAGGAGTGGCTACCTAGGTGAGGCCATTGATGCGCTGCTGAACCAGAGCCGGCGGCTCAGTCAGATTGTCATTTGGGACGATGGATCGACCGACGACACACCCGAGATCGCGCGCAGGGCGCTTGAGGCGGACAAAACCGGCTCATTGCAGTATTTCCGGGCGGAAAATCAGGGAAAATCCGCCGCGCTGAATGCTGCGCTGAAAGAGGTTCGAGGTGATTATATATGGATATGCGACGACGACGATATCGCCTGCCCGGATGCGGCCGAAAAGCTGGCGCAGGTTCTGGACAGCGGCGATGCGGGGCTAGTGGCCGGGGCGCATACCCGATTTTCCGTGGATGAACGCAGCGGGCAAAAAGCCTTCTTCGGGACGGGATATTGGCCCGATTTGTCTTCGGGCAGTGTCATTCGCCATCTGCTGGAAGATATCTTCTTTTTCCAGAATGCCTGTCTGGTCAGGCGATCATGTTACGAAACAATAGGGCCATTTCGCGAAGATCTTAGTCGATCCATAGACTATGAGATGTTTGTCCGTTTGGGGACGCGATTTCCGATCGCGCTGGTTGATGATGCCCTGTTTTTCCAGCGCAAGCATGACGGTGCACGTGGTCCGGCGGCTCAGCAGCATTCAGCGGCTCAATCGGATACGGTATGGCTGCAGAGTGACAGGGAAATCTTTGCAGCTTTGCGCGACCGGCTGCCGATTACGTTTTATGCTGCGCTGTTTCGCGCGGGGTCGCCGGAACTGGCGCTGCGGGCGGGCTATCTGCAACGCGGTTGCGTCTATGCACGGCGCTGCGACTGGGCGGCTGCACTCGAAGATTTTCAGACGGCGGCAGACATGGAACCTTCGAAAGGGCTGTCGGCGACCGAAATCGATATCGTCATCCGGGCCATGGCCGGAAAGCATGGTAACCGCGAGGCTTATCTTTCGCCGATGCGTGACCAACTTCTGGCACTGGCACGCAGGGGGGCGACAGGCAAGACCATCGTCAACGCCTTGGGGCGCGGCTCTGTCTGGCGCGCGCGGGAAGCTTTGTCCGGGCATGCGTTCGGGCAGTTTGCCAGTGTCGCGAGCTTTTGCGCCCGAGCTGGATTTCGCCCCCGACCCTCGTCACATATTGGAGAGGTGTCCGAAGTCGATCACCTTGCGGATGAGGCATACAAGTGGTGACCAATACCTCGCATGATATCGACCCGGCCCGTGTTGTCGTTCTGATCCCCACTCTGAACGAGACGGCGCATATCGAAAACGTCCTGTCCGACATTATTGTCGGCGATCCGGTCGCCTCACATTGCCCGGTTATCGTGGCTGATGGCGGCAGCACGGATGACACCTGCGCCATCGTGTCGAAACTGACGGACCGTTTCGATAATTTGCGCCTGATCCATAATCCCGGAAAAACGCAGGCAGCGGCCATGAACCTTCTGCTTCAGGGGGAATTTGACGAATTCGGCATTGCCATCCGATGTGATGCACATGCGGCCTACCCTGTAGGATATGTCAGCAACCTTGCGCAGTGTCTTGTTGCAAAAGAGGTCGACTCGGTCGTCGTGCCTATGGATGCCATGGCCGATAGCGGCGGGTGTTTTCAGCGTGGTCTTGTCTGGGTGGCGGACAGCAAGTTAGGGGCCGGGGGATCCCCGCATCGCGGTGGCAGCAAGTCGGGCTACTACGATCACGGGCATCACGCCGCCTTTCGCCTATCCGGCTTTCGGGCTTTGGGTGGGTATGATGTAAGTTTCGTTGCCAATGAAGATGCCGAATATGACCTGCGGCTGACCCGTGGAGGCGGAAAGATCTGGCTGAATGCCGATCTGCGCATCGGCTATTTCCCAAGGCGCTCGGCCAGACGTCTATGGAAGCAATATTGGAACTATGGCACCGGGCGCGCCCAGACCTGTCTGAAACACAAGGTCCGACCAGGTCTCAGGCAGCTTATACCGGCCATTCATACGGGTCTTGTTGTGCTCAGCGTGCTGGCTTTGCCGGTGACCCGTCTGCTTTTGCTCTGGCCGCTGTTCTACGGCGTTGTCATTCTGGGCGTGGGTCTGCAGATTGCCCTGCGCCACAGATCCCTGTGCGGGCTGACGGCCAGTCTTGCGCTTGCCACGATGCATCTGGCCTGGGGGCTGGGCTTTCTGCTGCGCGTGCTGCGAGGCAGGCACAAGACCGAACCCCCTCCACTAGCCAGCGAAAGATCCTGAACCGACATGTCCAAGATCGCATTTTTTGGCCATAACTCGAATGAACCCGCCATCCGTCGACGGGCCCGAGCTTTTCAGAGCGCAGGGCACGAGGTGGTCGGGTTCATGCCGCACCGGGGGGCAAAGCAGGCGACAGACTGGCCGGTTGTCGACCTCGGAGAGACGCGTGACAACGCCTATGGGCAACGGATCATGTCGATTTTCCGGGGAGCTGGCATCGCGGCGCGCGAACGCGCCCTGCTGGAGAGTTGTGATGCCATCTATGCCCGTAATCTGGATATGCTGGCGATGGCGGTCCGCACCCGCAGCAAACTGGGCCTGAATACACCGCTGATCTATGAATGCCTGGATGTGCATCACAAGCTGACAGGGCAAGGTGCGGTTGCGCGCGCATTGCGGCGCGTTGAAAAAAGCCTGCTGACGCAGTGCGCCCTCGTGGTCATTTCCTCGCCGCGGTTCGAAACCGAGCATTTTGCGGTGCACTACCCGGGGGCCTACCGGGCGTTCCTGTTGGAAAATCTCATGATTGAAGGGGATGACTTCCCCCCTCGCCCATCGCTGGAAGCGGCCGAAAACGCATCTGATGGGCCGCTGCGGATCGGATGGTTTGGCAATCTGCGCTGCCGACGTTCATTGGATCTGTTACTGGGTCTGGCGCGCCGGTTTCCCAACGACGTGACGCTCAGCCTGCGCGGCTATCCCGCGCCCGGTGTGTTCACGGATTTCGAAGGGGAATTGAAGCCGTATAAAAATGTTGCGTTCGGCGGGCGGTATTCCGCACCGGGAGATCTGGCCGAGCTGTATGGTTCGGTTGATCTTGTCTGGGCCGGAGACTGGTACGAGGCCGGGGCGAATTCCGTCTGGCTGCTGCCCAATCGGATCTACGAGGGGGGGTATTTTGCCACACCGTCGCTGGCCCCTGCCGGAACCGAAACCGCACGCTGGCTGCAGGAACATGGCAGCGGTATCCTTCTGGAGCAGCCGGTGGAGCGTATGCTTGAGGCTGAAATCGCCGGGTTGCTGTTGGATCGCTCACCGATTGCGGCGTTGCGAAAACAGCTTCTTTCACTCCCCAAAAGTACGTTTGTTGAGGGTTCGGAAACAACGGCGGAACTTCTTCAGGCGGCCGGAGTGCCCCCTGTTTGAGCATGCACACACCCTATGGCAGCCTAAGGGCGGGCTTTGGGATGGTAAAACGGGCTGGCTCCTGCAACATGTCAGCGGCGCTTGCGGTTGGGCGGTCTCTGCAATCTGGATTCCCTACCGGGAGCGGTTTATTCTCTGACCGCGTTTACCGCAGTAAATTTTTATTGAGATCCTCTAATGACCCAAGAGCTCAGGACTTTGACAAGATTACCTGATTTCATTATCGGCGGCGCACCCAAATGCGGCACGACCTCGTTGCATTTCATCCTTGGGCAAAGCCCGCAGATTGGAATACCCGACGAAGAGATCCACTATTTCGATGCGGATGATCCGATTACCCATCCTGATTTCCTGAATGCAAATGGGCCCGAGTTGAAGTGGTTTGATACCCGCCAGGAGCATGCCGCCAATCTGGATTGGTACACGTCCCGGTTCGCCAGATTTCAGGACAAGTTGCTGATCGGTGAGGATTCCACCACCTATCTGTTTTCGGCGGTGGCCGCGCGGCGCATCAAAGAGCTGTTGCCCGATGTGCGGCTGATCTTTCTGCTGCGCGATCCGGTCAAACGTGCGTATTCGCAATATTGGCATCTGATCTGCAGCGGACGGCTGAGTTGCAGCTTTGAGCAGGCTCTGAGCCGGCACAGTTCAATCATTCTGGGTTCGACCTACGCCCCCCATATTGCCGGGTATTTCGATGTGTTCGGGCATGATGCCGTGCATGTCGCCGTCTTCGAGGATTTTCTGACCGACAAGCAGATGTTTCTCAACCGTGTCACCGCCCATATCGGGGCGCCCGAGATGGATGTGGAGACGCTGCAGACCTGGTTCAATCGGACCTATTATCCGACGATGCCCAAAGGTCAGCAATGGCTGAACCGGATCGGCGGCCGGATCGTAGCGGGACGGTATCGCAACCATATGGGGCAAGAGACGGGGTTGTCGGAAAAGATACGCAACAAGCTGCATTATCATTGGTTCCGACGCATCAATCCGATCTTGCTGAAGGCGGAGAAACCGCCCGCCATGCGACCGGATACGGCGGCTTATCTGGCGCATCACCTGTCGGACCGGAACGCTGGGCTGTCTGATCTTCTGGACCGCGACCTGTCGGCCATCTGGTCCGGGTTCCGGGGATGAGCACCCGACGGGTGGATATCGCATTGGTTTACGACCCCCGGTTCTCGGGTGGGACAGCCGCCGCGATGCTGGCCGACGCAAAGGCGTTTCATGGGGTCGGCGCCACGGTGGGATTGCTGCCGGTCACGTCGGGTTTTTTCAAAGGCACCGGGGACAAGTTCAACGCCGCTGTGACCGGGCTCGCCGATCTGGATGGGTTTCAGATGATGCCACGGGGCAGCGCGGTGATCGCCGATACCGTTTTTTTCCATCATCCGCTGACCTTTTTTCACAAAGTGGCCGAAAGCGCGGATATCCGTGCGAAGACATCGGTTCTGGTGGCGCATCACCCGCCGTTCCGCGGGGATGGGTCGCTGGAATACGATCCGATCGCCACGACCCGGTTGATCAAAGGGGCCTTCGGGATCAGCCCGATGTGGGCACCCGTTTCGGGCGTGATCCGCAAGCATCTGCGCAGCTTTGCGCCCTTTGTGCGCCTGACCAGCGCGGATTGGGTGAATGCCTTTGATATAACCCATTGGGAACCCACCCGGCGGGTTTTTGATCAGCCAGTTGCAACGATCGGGCGGCACAGCCGCGACGACATATTGAAATGGCCCGATCTGGCATCGGATGTGACCACTTCGCTGGTGCCGCCCGGACCGGGTTGGAAAACCCGTGTCATGGGATGTCCAGTTCATGAACTGGAAAAAACAGGCGTCGACTTGAGCGGGTGGGAGATCGTTCCGTTTAACGGCGAACCGGTCGAGCGTTTTCTGGATAGCCTGGATGTTTTTTCCTATTTCCACAGCGACAGATGGGTCGAAGCTTTTGGGCGTACCGTGCTGGAGGCGATGCTGATGGAACGCCCCTGCATCCTGGATCGCAGGCTGCGCGAAACCTTTGGACCGCTGGCACAATATGCCTCACCCGCCGAAGTACCGGACATTCTGACGGCGCTGCGCAATGATCCGGCTGGCACACGAAAGCGCTGCTCTGAAGTGCGCAGCATCGCGGTCAATCGTTATTCGAGCGCTGCGATTCCAGACCGCCTGCACGCCCTGCAGCAAGATCAGGGGACGACCGCGCGTATTGGCCCGGTTCAAGCGTCTCCTGTGGTCACCCTGCGCAAGCTGGCCGGGCTTGCACGTCGGGAACGCAGCGCCGCACAACAGGTGAAACCGCAATGACCCAGATCAGCCTCTCAGAAGCTCAGGCAAAAGACTATGACACCTGCGTCATTGGGGCCGGGGCGGCTGGACTGGCTTTGGCATTTGCCCTGGGCCGCGCCGGGCTGAAAGTGCTGGTCATCGAACAGGGCGGTTTCAATTCCGGCGAAATCGACGGAACAATTGACCGGGATGAGATTGTGTCGCGTGACACCCACGACCCCCGCCAGCGCACCAACCGCGAGGCCGTGGGCGGTACGCTTTTGGGTTGGGGCGGGCGCTGTGTACCATTCGACCCCGAAGATTTTTCGGCGCAATCCGGACGGCATATGCATCCCTGGCCAATTTCTTTTGAAGATTACGCAAGATGGATCGCGCCGGCTGCAGAATTTCTGGACTCGGATACTGAATTTCAAAAACCCGCGCCTGCCGGTTGGCCCTTGGTTGAGGGTGTAAGTGTCGAGCGAGTCGAATTGCTGAACGCTCTGGGACAGGCAGATGCCCTGCAGGAGCGGTTAAAACAGGGCCGTGAGCCGGTCGATCTGCTCAAACAGGCACAACTCCTTTCAATGCGCTGGAGCGAAGGTCCGCGGCCGCAGGTGCAGAGGCTTGAAATACTGCATGACGGGCAGACCGCCACCCTGCCCTGCCGGCAGGTCGTTCTTGCCTGTGGCGGGCTTGAAACGACCCGTCTTCTGTTACTGGATCAGGCTGTGCGGCCCGAGGCATTCGGTGGATCATCGGGTACGCTTGGCCGGTACTACATGGGCCATCTGACCGGAGCCGCAGCCGAAATCACGTTCCGCAACCCCGGGGTTTGTACTGGCTTTGGTTATCAGAGCGAGAGCAGCCACAGCCCTTACCGCCGGCGCTTTACCCTGACGGGTGATGCACCATCCAATATTGCGTTCTGGGTCGAGAATCTCGATTCCTCCGATCCCCGCAACCAATCGGGTGAGATTTCGATGAAGCACCTGCTGAAACGTCCGGGTGGCGTGGAACGATCAGGTGCGCATATTGCCAATATACTGCGGGATCCGGTCGGAGTGCTCGATGCTGTACGCTCTGGAGCAAAGCGGTTTTCCGCGGAAATCGCTCGGCGTCCTCAGCGCCTGGTGACTCGGGGTGCAGGACCGTATGCGCTGGCCTATCATGCCGAACATTTCCCGGAATACGACAGCCGGGTCATACTGTCGGACACTATGGATCAGACAGGACGGTACAGGCTGAAGATTGATTTTCGCTATGGGCAGCGTACTGTTCTGGCCCTGGTCAACGCACACAAGCTGCTGTCCCAAAGGTTGCAGTCGGCAGGTGCGGCTGAACTGACGTTGCCAAATGATGAGACCCTTGCCGAAACCATCATCCGAAAGTCCCGCGATGGCTACCATCAGATCGGCCTGACACGCATGTCGGTAGATCCGAAAGATGGCGTTGTCGATTCCAATTGCCGCGTTCATGGCGCTGACAATCTGTTTATCGCCTCCGCTTCTGTGTTTCCCGTGTCCGGGCAGGCCAACCCGACCTTGTCCGTGGTTGCCATGGCACTGCGTCTGGCCGATCATATAGTGGCAACGTACCGGGCAGGTTTGGCGGCATGACTGTGACGGAGACATATTCTTCCAAACGCGAGGCGTTCGAGCATCGGCGCGACCACGTGCTGGTGACCTTGTGGTTCTTCGTCACGTTCAAGCAGTTCCGGTATGATGAACTGATCCTGTACCCGCTGGCGCTATATTTTGCCTGGGCCTTTGTCCGGGATTTCAACAGAAACTTTCCGCTGATTGCACGCAGTGCTATCCTGTTCGTCTTTCCGGCCTGGTGGCTGCTGTCCGCTTTGTGGGGGGATCAAACGGGTTTGATCGTGAGGTCAGGCCTACAACTGACACTTACTGTCATGATCTGCTATTTCATTGCGACACGTCTGACCGCGCGGGATATTCTGATTTCCCTGTTGCTGACATCTGCTTACTATGGCGTGCAGAGCTTTCTGGCGCCTTATTTAGGAACCGGAACCGCCGCGCGAGGGGTATTTTCAAGCAAGAATGCGATGGGGGCTGCCATGGTCATCCTTTGGCTTTCATCGCTATGTATCATTACGGATTCCGGTTTTCTTATAAAGGTGAGGCTGATGGCAGTGGCTGCCGCTATGTTGGCTATAATACAGATGCTTAGAGCGGATTCAGCTACGGCGATATTGCTTGCAATCGGTATCTTTGGACTTGTTCTCTTGGTGGCGATAATACCTCGCTGTGGACTGTTGAAACGCTCTTGGTTCTATGTTGTTGTCTTCATATTTCTGGGCCTTATTTTTTTTCTAGCCTCATCATTTTTTTCTTCCCAATCAATAAACCCGATTACCTTGGTTCTCGAAGCATTTGGTAAGGATGCTACACTCACCGGTCGAACTTTGCTGTGGCAATATGCGAACCAACAGATTCAGCAGACTCCGTTTCTTGGTGTCGGTGCCGGAGGGTTCTGGACCCCATATGACAAATTGTCTGAGGCTAGTCGCATTTATGAGGAATTTCATAAAGCCACATATGCTACTTTTTCATTTCACAATTCATACTTCGAAATTGCAGTGCACCAAGGTCTGATTGGATTGGTATTTTGTGTTTTAACCGTGGTTTGGACGGTTGGCAGCATTTTGATTTTTCACAGAAAATCAGAGCCAATTTCCACAGTTTTTTTTCTTTGCGTTAGCTCTATTACACTAGCGAAGAGTGTAACGGAATCAAGTTTATTGGCCCCGTTTTCTATATTAACAATACTGTTTTTGACGGGTGGGCTGACTAGTATTCTGAGCGCATCAGCTCCTCATAACAAGAGAAGTATGTTTGATCAAAACCGATAATACTAAATCTGTCCCAAAGAGAAAGCTTAACCAAATTAACCAGATTTCTGTTGGAGCGATGCTATTGGCAACTGTATTTATCGGGCAGCGTGACCAACCTATTTCTGGCAAAGCGACGAGCAAATTATGCGTCTTGGGCCTTTCTTCCTGAAATCTCCTGGTAGGTCTCGGGTTGGCGATCGGTGCGTTTTGATTGGCATTGTCTCCATCAAATGTATGGTTTGCGCTAGGGCGACGCACCGAAGCAATATGGGTGACCTGCTCCCCAATGCTCCCTCATTCACAACGAGGGTTGACAGATCTGGTTTTCATATTCATCGGTTTCGTTTTGGCCAAGCGCGCCGGTCGCGGAGCTCTTAAATTGATCAAGCGCCCGTCGCGCTTCTGCGGGTGCTTGGTTTCCCGGCGATTTCGGTTCAAATGCACCCCCAGCCGATGAACTTCGGCTCGAAGTCCTGATTCTTGCAAAGTGGTGGACTCCCAGAAAGGCAAAGCACTAAATCGCAGTGGGGACGGTGTTACGCTTACGGATCTCAACTGAAAACCACGATCGAAACCAGAGCGGACAGTAATAGAGCTTAAAAATAGCCTATTCAGCGGATCAAGTATTTTACGAAAACGGCTTAATCGGGATTCTTTCGTTACCGAAGCTCATACGCTAGGGAGTTGTTGGTCGCGCGCCTGATAATGCACCGATCTCACGATACGCGCTTATAATCTCGTTGATCTCTTTGGGAAATTTCGAACGAGGTTCGTACCCCAATATCTTCTTTGCCTTCGAAATATCGTAGGCCCGGCTCTTTAAAAAAAATGACACTCGACGTGGGAATAGGGGCGGTTCAATGCCTACAGGCTTGCATATAGTCTCAACGACGTGCGCTAGTGCCATGACCGGTGCAACTGGTAGTTGCAGCCTAGGTTCTGGGACACCGAGTTGCTGAGAAATTTCTCTTACAACCTCTCTCAAAGTCAGATAATCAGCGCCGCCTATCAGAAAGGCTTCTGCATTCACATCGTCGTTGTTCATGGCCAGAAAAAAAGCATTGGCTAGATCACGCACATCCACCCAGTGCTGATAGGCTTGGCCATCACCTACATAAAAGAACTTACGCTTTTCGATCATCCGGAAGAGCTTCAGCGTTCGATCGTCGCCAGGACCATAAATCATCGTCGGGCGAATTACGACGCCGCGTATCTTACCATTGCGAAAATATTCCATCGCAATCTCTTCACCGGCCAGTTTACTTTCTTGATATATGTCCCCCGGATTGAAAGGTGCGGTTTCATCGGCAGGTGGATTTTGGATGTGGCTGTGTACACCGTTGGTAGAACAATGCACAACTCGCGGGACACCCGCTGAGATGGCGGCGTCCAGAATCCGGCGCACACCTTCGGCATTTATATCAAAGAACTCGGAATCCGATAAGCTATCCTGCCGAAATACCGCACCGATATGATATACTCCGGCCACATTTTGAACGGCGGCTTTAAGCGTCTGTGGTTGTTGCAGATCCGCAATTACAACTTCAGCCCCCATTTTTTCCAGCGTCTCTGCTTGTTGCACCTTTCGGACCATGGCGCGAACTTGGATGCCTTGATTGAGAAGAAAGCTAACCAAGTGTTGGCCAACGAATCCAGCTGCACCTGTAACGAGATAGATCGGCTGTGTCATTGCAAAGTCCTTTAGGTGAAATAGCTACCGGTTCTGAAGAGTACGATGGGTGAATTTTCAAGCCCATCGTTCCAAGTTGTTTGGGTGCGAAGGCTACTTTTTAAGTCCATGTTCCTGGTTAGGCCAACAAAATATCGGGATCCTGAACAAACAGAACCAGCGAAGTGTCGGAGGTGATATCAAATGCGCCCTCTCCAGATGAGGTTCCTTTGAGTAGTTGCGCATCCGCACCGTCAACTTTAATATTGGCACCATTGACAGTTACGATAACACCAGATCCATCGGTTTGGTCCGTCACAATTGCCGCACCCAGCGACTGATCAAAAACCAATCGGTCAGACCCTAAACCGAAATCTAAAATGATATCTGCTGAAGCGGCATTCATGGCGAAATCCGTAGCAAAGATAAAGCTGTCGTTACCCTCTCCGCCAGCAAGGGTATCAGCGCCTGCTCCACCAGTTAGGCGATCAGTACCTGCGCCACCCAGCAGGTTGTCATCCCCGGCGCGACCACGAATAACGTCATTGCCGCCCCCACCGTTCAGAAGATTGTCCTGTGCATCTCCAAGCAGCAAGTCGCCCGCGTCGCCACCAATCACATTGACTGCATCCATGGAAACCACTGACCCGTCGATTGTTCCGGCAGAAAAGCCGATTTCGGTTTCCAGAAAGTTGGCTGCGGCCTGAGCATAAAGTGCGTCACCGGCATCGGTAAAATGTACCTGATCCGGCAGAAGCTCACTCTCGGTGATCGGAGGTTCAAATAGGTGAAGCGTTGTATGTTCGGCTGACGCGGTCGTCACGATCTGTCGAATGCCCGGGACAAACGTGCCGTTACCCGCGTCTCCAATAACCATTTCTCCATCAACGGTGCTGTAGCCTTCGTTGGTAGCTGCAACTAAACTGCCAACATCGGGCTTAACCGGAACCAGTGAGATAACTAGATGACGGTTTTGTGCAATTTCCAACGCATAGAACTGGTCGATCAGGACCTGTATTCCATTGGTAACTTCATCAACTTTTGTTGCCGATCCGTTCAGATCATTCGTTCCCATCATGAACCAAGTGACATCGGGGCGTATCTCGTCAACGGCCAATGAAAAATTCATTAGGTCGTTCGGATCATCTGTCAGTGATTCCGACAATGAGTGCCCCGGAAGGCCAGAGTGATCCCTGTCTGGCATACCCTCAGGTCCGCTGTTGAACCGGCCAACATAGTCGATCCAGATATTACTTGCGGATAAAATGTCGAACAGATCGTCGCGGAATCCGCCTTCGACTTCAGGATTTCCGAACTTATAGCCTTGCGTCAGCGAGTCGCCAAAGGCCATGATAGTTGCCGCAAAAGCGTAAGAGCCTTGCGACAGGTCAACGGTCAGTGCCCGACTTTCCCCGGAGAAATCACGCTGACCAACGGACAGGAATACTGTTGCGCTATCGGTGCTTTTGCCGTCGCTGATCGAGTATTCGAAACTGTCAGATCCAACATAACCGGCATTCGGCGTATAGACGACTTCACCGTTCACTATTGCTACAGATCCATGCCCCGGCTGGCTGGAGATGCCGCTAACGTCCAGCGTCGTCAAATAGTCGGCGTCCGGATCGACATCATTGGCCAGCACGTCAATTGTCGAAGATCCCGAGCTTTCGACGCTGACGTAATCGTCACCTGCGATCGGCGGTGGATCGATGGCAATCAACTGGCCATTGGCTTCCATATCTGCTTCGGTTCCGGCCAGGTTGCGGACGCCCTTCAGCAGGGCAACCGGGACAAAGCCACTTACACCG
>NZ_JBQGAE010000013.1:0-127259 GCF_056542645.1 Ruegeria sp. AB5 | reverse complement strand
GCGAAGAGAAGCGTGACCCGGATGAGCGACAGTGATCCGATACAATGAAAGAAAACGAGCTTGACCCAAACACCCAATTGGAGAAACGGACATTGCAACCCTAATAGTCTCTTAGTGCTGTAGGGCTCGAATGAGCGAGCGTGCAAGCGCCTCCTCTAAGGCTGGAACCAGATCAGTGCTATCGTCTACTACACCCACGTCGCTATTGATCTGGAACGCAATTGTGAGGTCGTGGTCCGCATAATGCCTCAGGCTTGAGACGTAACCGGGAATCCAGCCGCCGTGACCGAATACGGTGCCGTGCGGGGTTTCGTGGTAGATCGCAACACCAGCGCCGTAGAACACGCCCGGTGCATCTGGATGGACCGCCACCCCGTCCAGCAAGGAGCCCAAATACTCAGTGTTCATAGCAGCACCTGAAAACAACGCATGCCCCCATCGAGCAAGGTCGGTTGAGGTGGATGCAAATCCACCTCCTGTCCATTCGACCAAGGGGTTCCACGTCAGGCGACCACCCTCATCCACCGTACGCGGCGCAAGGCCAAATGGATTGTCGTCGACGGTGTATCCAACGGCAAGGCCCTCGAACGCTGTATTGTCGGATGGAACGGTAGCCTTGAGGCCCAACGGCAGAAGCAGGCGTTCAGTGGCAAGTTCGAACACACTTGCGTCCGTCGCAGCCTCCATGACCAAGCCCAACAGAATGTAGCCGGTGTCGGTGTAGCTCCATGCTGCCCCGGCCTCAAAGAGCGCGGGCTCGTCCAATACAAACGCAACCAAGTCCGATGGATTGAAGGGGGTCACGCGACCCATTGTGATCAACTCCGTAGCAACTCCATCCATGTGAACGTGGTCGGGCAGCCCCGATGTATGGGTGAGTAGGTGAGCTACAGTTATCTCGTCGGCGTTCGGGACTCGAACAAACCACGGTTCGTCTCCGAGATATTCCGTCACCAAGTCGGATCGTCTGATCAGCCCATCTGCCTCAAGTGAAAGTACGAGGGCGCCCCAGATGGTTTTGCCGATACTGGCGGCCAACATCACAGTTTCAGGCGTCATCGGAATGCTTGCTTCGACATCCGAGTGACCCACGGCAAAGCTACGAACTTCTCGGTCAGAAGAGACATAGGCGACTGTTGCACCTGGAAATCCGTAGGCCTCATGAAAGGTTTCCAGCAGTGCCTGCACGTCGGCGTCTGGGTCAGGCGGGCCTGCACTCGTGGCTTGGGCAATCAACAAGAAGCATGCTGCGAAGACCGCAATTGCACGAAGGAGCGGTATCATTGGCCTAACGGCCCGTCTCCGGGAATAACCTCGGTTGCAGCGCTGTTCAGCGACAGCATGGTCTCTCGGTTCCACCAGACAACAACACACGCGACGACGAGCAGAATCCACGTATCGTAAGGCTGAGCGTCCGACCAGATCGGAAGGATCAACTGCCAGTGGAATACCATCGGCCAAAACAGGCTGCCCCGCCCTGAATTGAAGATGGGTGTTACAAGGACTGCCAGCGTGATGTTGCCGAGAAGAAATGGAAAAAAGTTCCACCCGGCAAAGACCGTGCCGGACAGGAAGAACGCCGGAAGATGCCAGACGCCCCAAATGGTCCCAATAATCATGCCCGCCCAAAGTGGTGCGACATGCCGTTGCAGAATGGGCTGCGCCACACCGCGCCAGCCAAACTCTTCAATTGGACCCAAGAAGAGCATCATGAAGGTGATGGCGATCATTGCGCCGACACCTTCGGGCGGAATTGGAGCGAGGAGCGGGCCCGACTTGAGATACGACCCGATCATGAAGACAACAGGGATGCCGATCAGGATGAAGGCCACCCAGAGCGAAGACAACCGCCACACGAAAAGCCGGGAAAGAAAGCCTTTCAGGCCAGCGACACCGCCAAAGTAAAGCACAAGCACAAAAGCCGAGATCGCCGGTGCCCATGTCGCGACAAAGAAGAACGGGTGCGATCCGCTGATCTCCCCAAACGTCGATGACGACCAGTCGGGCGCCACAATGTATATACCGATGACGCCCCAAGTGATGGCGAACGTCAGAAGTAAAAAACCTATCAGAGCATAGGATGGGACCGAGAAGGCCCGTGTTGGTGCAGCAATATCTGCCATGGGAAAATCCCCCAAAGTTTGAGATGTGTTTCCCTGCTCATGCCTCTACTCCACAGCCCGGATGGGGTTCATGAAGTCAAAGCTTCTCGGCGGAGCGCCGAGTGCTTTCTCTATGATTGTTTGCGTTACCAAGCGTCGCGTACGAAGTTCAGCCTCACTGAAACCGAACATATCGCCATCCGTCAGGAACTGGGCGCCGGTGAAAAGAAACTGGATAGTTTCCAAGGGTCTCTCGACCTCAAAGACGCCTTCGCCAATCCCTTGCTCGACGATCCGGGCAAGGATTGGCGAGAGTTGGAGAACAGTCTGAATATTGGTGAGTTCGTGCAGTTCCCGGTTCTCCGGAAGATGCAGCATCTCGGCGACTTCAAGGCTGTCGTCGTCGCCGATGTGGCTGTTGCCGAGCAGCGCCGTCATCTTTTGCATCGCGGTGAGCGACGGCTCATCTGCAACGCCTTTCGCCATTTTAACGATCTGGCTGAGCGTCTTGTCGACAATGGCTTCGAGAATGTCGGGCTTCGACTTGAAGTAGTAATAGAACGTCCCCTTCGCGACGCCGATTTCACGAATGATCATCTCCACCGAGCACTTCGCATACCCATGCTGACGAAACAGTCGATCCGCTGTCTCGACGATCTCCGCGCGTCGCTCCTCTGGGGCTTTGACGATCCGGGCCAAGGTGAGTCTCCACTTTGCGATCTTCTTATTGACTGACCGTCGGTCAGTCAAGTTAATGAACGCCTAGAAGAGCACTCCGATGCGGAGCTGACACCAGTAGGATCAACTAAAATCTGTGATACCGTCCATCAGCAACATTGGGTTGCTGCTGGGAAGGGCATGGTGGATCGGAGGATCAGCCATGGAAACTACACCAAACTTACCAGCCATTCGCGCTTCGTCCGGCGTGGAACGAGGGCCGCATTGTCGGACAGAAACGGCCTCTGAAGCCAAAACACGTTTGAGCGATCAGAGTCAGACTTGAACTAGCAGAAAACCACCGCGATCTCGCGCTGTTCAACATGGCCATAGACAATAAGCTTCGTGGCTGCGACCTGGTGAAGCTGAAAGTTGTCGACGTTATTGCATCAGGTCAGATTAAGGAACGAGCGTCGGTCCTTCAAAGCAAGACACAGAAACCTGTGCGCTTCGAAATATCCGAAAGTACGCGAGCCTCTGTTGAGAAGTGGATGGAAGATGAGTTTGTGGTTGGCTCAGACTACCTTTGGCCTGGCCGCTTCCACGAGCGACTTCACATCTCAACTCGCCAATATGCGCGGATCGTCTGCGACTGGATGACATCAATTGGTTTAGAAGCAAGCGCCTAAGGCACCCACTCAATGCGTCGAACAAAGGTAACACAGATCTACAAGAAGACTGGGAACCTTCGCGCCGTCCAGCACTTGCTCGGACACACCAAGATGGATAGCACGGTTCGATACCTCGGTGTTGAGTTGGAAGATGCATTTGCATCGGTTGGGTCGCTTTCATTAGCGGCCCGAAGCGGTCACTTGACCAAGGGTCGAAATGCCGCCTCTGCAGCCCGCATTCCAGACCTTCGCCGTGTGTGCGAATAATGGTTAAACCATCACAGAGATACTTCCCACTCCTGCAATGGATCTATGCGGGGTGCGCCAACGGCTATGTTGCCGTTGCTACGGAGTTAGGAGAACTCATCCAGAAGCCGTTTTGCCTTGATGAGATCCGGGATGTCTTGCCCCCTGCTGAACCAGGCATAAATCGGGGCCAACAACTCCTGAGCCTGGCTGGTTTCACCCTCGTCTCGCATTAGGCGTGCAAGCCCAACCGAGGTGCGCAACTCCCACAATTTGGCATTCTGCTTGCGGGCAATACCGAGTGCCTGGAGATACAACTTCCTGGCACCGGTGTTTCCATCTAGACCAGCCCGTTCAGAGTCTCCGAGCATCCGTAAAATCTCGGCGTTGGCCCACCGCTCTGAACCTTGATCGATCATGGTAATGACTTTGTCCCGCGCTTCTGCCGCGCGCTCATATTGGTTTACCGCCAACAGATTAGCGACATGATGGGAATAGAGGTAAGGCACATAAATATGCGTGTTTGATTCTTCGCATCGTGCCATGCCCTCTTCCATCAGATCGACGGCTTCTTCCGGTTGGCCCCTTGACGGCAATACAGCTGCAAGAACCAGCATTGCGATCCCCTTCCACATCACTAACCCATGCTCTTCCGCCACCTGGATCGCTCGACGGCTGAATTCTTCGGCCGTTTCGTGCTTGCCAAGCAGCCAAGCCAGCATGCCGTAGTGGGTATAGGCGTAGCCGATGGTGTTTGAATGACCCAGCTGTTCGGAATGCTCCGGAACGCCGATCATCTCGTCCCATGCGCTGCTTGGAAATCCACGACAGGCCAGGCCAATCGCGCGGTAACATCGCAGGCCCAGATGGGGACTCTGGCCGTATTGCCGCGTGAGATCCGGCTCGCGTTCCGGGTCGTACAGCTTAAGCACCCGTTCGTAGTCTCTCTCTGCCGTTTCTAAGGCACCGGTCATCGTTCGGCTGAGATAAAAGGATCGGGCGGACATGAACGAGTGATCCGGGTTGTGGTCGCCTGAAGCGGCATCGAACATTTCCTCGGCAATTTCGAGTGCGTTCGCCTGTTGACCACTGACATGAGAGATGACCCAATTGCCATAGTAGATCGGGAACCGGTGTGGTGACTCGCCGATAGAGTTGACCAAGCGTCGCGCCTCGGCAAAACCGTCAACCGTAACGGGATGTGCATAGCCGCGCCCTGCCATGTTTGTATGGTTGAGCCGCAGCAGTAGCTCTAATTCACGTTCTCTGTCGCACTCGCCTTCCTTTGCACCGCGCACCAGGCGCAAGGCGCTCTCAAAGTGGCTTACGGCTTCGCGGTGGGCTGGACGTGCAAACGCATCGTCACCGGCCCGTGCCCAATACCGGATCGCCTTTTCCGTCTCGCCGGCCTGCTCGGCATGGTAGGCGAGGATCTCTGGCTGTGCGTCCCCTTTTGCTTCAAGCGCCGTGAGCAGGTCGGCATGAATTGTTTGGCGTCGTGACTTCAGAAGGCTCTCATAGGCTGCATCACGCACCAGCGCATGCTTGAAAAGATAGCTGGCTTCTGGGGGTGTCCCGCGACGGAACAACAGTTCCGCTTCCACCAGGCGATCCAGCGCCGCCGCGAGGTCATCACCCGAGTGGGAAGTGATAGCAGCAAGCGTTTGGTAGTCGAAGGTCCTGCCGATCACAGATGCGATCTGAGCGATTTCCTTGACCGGATGCAAACGATCCAGGCGCGCCATCAAACTGTCGTGCAAAGTTGCCGGAATGGACAGTGCGCTGAGCGGTCCCGTCAGCACATAGGCACCGCCCTCTTCACGCAACGCGCCGGACTCCAGAACCACTTTGGCAACTTCTTCGACGAACAACGGCACACCGTCAGTTTTGGCAGCGATCTCGTCGAGAACTGGATCGGGCAGAGACTTGCCCCCTCCGACGCGCGCCACAATGTCGGCAACCTGCGAACGACCCAGTCGATTTAGCATCAGGCGGGTAACAACCGGATGACCGCCAAAGCCATGCTCGAACGTAGGGCGAGCGGTCATGAGAACCAAGATGCGCGAACTCGCGACCGAATTCAAAGCCAGCTCAACGAGTTCCAGCGTCGTTGGATCAATCCAGTGCGCATCTTCGATCACGAAGCAAACAGGCCGAGCCTCAGCCAAACCCACGAGTTGATCGATTAATGCCTGGAGCAGCCGTGAACGCAATTGTTCCGGGCTGAGGTCGGACGCGCCGTAGCGTGTTTCCGCGTCAAGTGCCAACAAAGGTGCAATCAACGGTGCGTGGGCAGTGGTGTTTGACGTGCCTTGCCCCAGCAACGCTTCGAGCTTGTCGAGTCTCGCGTCGTTGTCGTCTTGCGCAGCGAACCCGGCAGACAGGCGTAATTGCTGGATCGTTGGATAGAGGGCGCTATCGGTGTGGTAGGGCGAACACTGATAGCGGATTTTCGTGTGATCTTGGTCTCGCACCTCGTCGAACAGGGCTTGCGTAATACGCGATTTGCCAATCCCGGCCTCTCCCGTCAGCAAGACCATCTGGCCTTCGCTTTTTATAGCTTGCCCCCATCGCTCCATCAGCAACGCCAGTTCCTGGTCCCGACCAACGATCTCTGACACAATCGCGGAATCTCGCCCCGCAAACCGGCTCTCCAATGTCCGCTCACCGACCACCGAGTAGGCGGCGACTGGGGCAGCCAGGCCCTTTACATCGTGCTGGCCCAGATCGTCGAGTTCAAACAGGCCACCCAGCAACCGACTTGTTGTTTCGGCCAATACGATTTGACCTGGTCTCGCCAGCGCTTGAAGGCGCGCTGCGAGGTTCGGCGTGTCGCCCACCACTGCTTCTTCGCGCGCCGACCCCTCGCCGACTAGATCGCCGACCACAACCAACCCGGTCGCGATACCCATCCTTGCTGCCAGCGGCGTTCCGTCCGGCGCGCTTAGACGCTCAATGGCCTCAAGCAATGCCATGCCGGCACGAACCGCTCGCTCAGCCTCGTTTTCGTGTGCCCTTGGCCAGCCGAAATAGGCCAGCGCACCGTCCCCCATGAACTTGGCAACGTGGCCGTCAAGGCGCGTGATCTCGCCAGCAACAGCATTCTGGAATCCCCGGATCACCTCCCGCATTTCCTCGGGGTCGAGCCCTGCTGAAAGGGATGTTGAGCCGACCAAATCCACGAACATCACGGTCAGCTGACGTCGCTCTGCGGATTGATCGGATGTGGGAACCGGGGGGCCGCTTTCATCTGCGGACGTTTCAGTGTCTTGTTGTACCAACTTAGCAGCATTCGCCAGCAAACGGCGACGGGGGCCAAGCGGCAGGCCTAGGTCTTTCAAATCCTGTTCGGTGACGTGGGGAAGATCCAGCAGGGCGACCTCGTTCTCCGCCAGCAAATCGGCATATTTTCCAAGTTCAAGCCGCTGCAGCCACTGTTTGAGATCTTCCACCATTCGAGTCTCCCTTTCAGCATCCTACCAGATAGCGAGGATTAGACGAGGTTTTGCTGATCGTGGCTCGGCCCAGCTTCCGTCGGGCTTTGTTGGGTGCGTAACAGACTGAAGTTTCAGCCAACAATTTCACTTGGCAAGCACTCCATTCCGCAGTCACATTGCCATTGTGATCGCACTTGGCTCTTTTGGGCGTCTGATGCAGCGTGGCATGGCCCCTGCCCTTCAAACTTGTGAACCTCGAACACGGCCCAATCAAATCATTGACTAGGTCTATCGGCGCTGCGCTGCAGCGTCGCCACAACAAACATTTGTGTTCGACTGAAGGGAACTTTTGGACCTAGCATTCGAGACAGGTTGAAATGGTTGGTCAGCGCTCCCTTAAGTCAAGCGTCGATGCCGCCCATCGAACGACCTCAGCTTTGAACGCCGCATCATCAACTTCAGCCAGTGCGGACCTTTGCTGATAGGGATCAGACAGTGCATAAAGCATTGCGTTGATCTGATCGATCACAAACGAAACGGCTGACCTAGGATCAGGGTGGTTGATTTCAGATCGTCGCTCGAGGATCAGCTTCAACAATGCTTTGCCCCCTTCCAGCTTTATCTCGGCCATGTGAGCTTTCAACTCAGGATCATCCGCCATCACCAAGGCGGTCGCGATCTTCGAATTGCCCGCCTCCTGGCGCTGTTGCAACCGAAAATCAACATAACCCTCGATCAAGTCCCTGACTGACGCGCCTACCCATAGTGCAGGGTCTGCAGCTTGTTTGCTCTGATCCATCATGGTCTGGGTCATGCGGTGAAACAGCGCATAAAAGAGCGCCCTTTTATCCTTGAAGTGGTGATAGACGGAACCGACGGAACTTCCGGCCCGTTTGGCAACATCGGCAATCGATGTCCCTTCCATCCCCTTCTCGATGATCAGTTCTTCTGCAGCGTCAAGCAGCGCTGCCTGGGTTTTCTCACCACGCGTCTGCTGGCTTTCTCGTCGCCAGTGCAGGTCTGATAGCCATCGGTCCTTGTCCATCCGCAATCCATATTAGAATCTTTGTTCGGCTTCTTGACATATTACGAAACTGCCGTCAAAACATAATTAGAATTCTAATTCTATTATTAAGGCCAGAATATATGTCTCGACTTCGCACTTTCTCACGACGTGCCTTCCTGACCGGGCTTGCCACCGTTGGCGGAGGAATAGCACTTGGCTATGTCACAACGCCAGGCGCGGCGCGCGATGAAGACGAACCAGTGTCCTGCCCTTTCCTGGCCATGGATCCGCCCGATACTACCAATTTGTGGAGCTTCGTCCGAGGCTGTGAAGCCAATGGCATGAGCTACTCCATGGCCATTTTTGTATCGATGCAGGTGACCTATTTCCAAAAGGGTTTGCTGGCCGTTCTTCGACATGAAGCGCCTGATATCTACCGGCTACATGAAGTGCCTGGCATCTCGCATGAAGACAAGTATTGGGTGTACCGGAACGAACTGCGCCCCATCGCAGATGACATGGCCATCGACGGGACGTTGACTCTTCAAAACCTCGTTGAGCTCAAGGAATGGGTAGCGGGCAATATGGGTGTCACACCCAATGACGCTAGTCGCATCGAAACTGCTCTCCTGTTCGTGCGCGCCGGAGGAAGCTTTGAAACCTGGACCGTGGATACGGAGGATGTGTTCCTTCTGATCTCGCGCCAGCGTCCCAAGGCAGAAACAGAGGTGACCATCCGCAAGATGAACGAGGCCCTGGAGGCCGCGGAATGGACATTCTGAGGAAAGAAAAACATCAATGAAGAAACGTGACTTCTTAGCATTTTCGATTGCGATAGCCGGGCTCTGGTTCCCGATCGCCACACGGGCGCAAACCAACGACCCAACCATTGAGGACATCCGAGCACGCAGTCTTGAGACAACCAAAACGCTATTTGCTGCAGTTGAGGCCAAGAACCTGGACACATTGATGGACGGCTTCAGCGAAACGGCTGTCTTTGCCCAACGGTTCCATCCGTCCGGCCCCGATTTTGCCTATCGGGGCACCAGGGAGATCAGGCAAGGTATGGAGGGAATTTTTGCCCTGATTGAGACCATTGGCTATACTGGAACAACCTACACTGTATCAGCCGATGGCCGTTCCGTGTTTATCGAGACAATGGGCGATATGACATTGGCAGGGAGCGGAAAACCCCACAACAACGGATATATTTTCAGGGTTGATTTCGATACAGAAGGATTCGTCGAGAAATTCACGGAATACACGAACTCCTTATACCTCGTGCAGACGATTGACCTGCTTCAAAGCCAGTAACTCTGGTCTTCAAACCTGAATCCCGAAAGGTGACCTCATGGCACAATCTGAGCAAATCCCCGTTCAATCCGGGTTTCATGCAAAAAGCACCGCAGCCGAGGTGCTTGCGGATATCGATCTGTCCGGCAAGACCGCCATAGTCACCGGCGGCTACAGCGGCATCGGCATAGAAACAGTCAAGGCTCTGGCTGGCAAGGGGGCCGCAGTGATTGTACCTGTGCGCTCGGCCGAAAAAGCCAAAGAAACAATGGCAGGGCTTTCGGGTGATATCAGAACCGCTCCTATGGACCTGGCCGACCTGGGATCCATCAGCCGTTTCGCTTCGGAAATGACAGGCAGCCTCGAAAAACTGGATCTGCTGATCAACAACGCAGGTGTAATGGCCAGCCCGGAAGCCCATGTCGGCCCCGGTTGGGAATCCCAGTTTGGCATTTGTCACATGGGTCACTTTGCACTGACAGCCGAGCTTATGCCGTTGCTGAAATCGGCTGGCGACGCTCGCGTCGTGTCCCTCTCGTCAACGGCGCACAAAATATCGAACATCATCTGGGATGACATCCACTTCGAGCGCAGTGCTTACGACAAATGGCGCGCCTATGGCCAAGCCAAGACGGCCAACGCACTATTTGCCAATGCCCTGTCGAGGCGGTTGAAACCAACCGGCGGGCTTGCGTTCTCGGTGCATCCAGGCGGTATATTCACCCCGCTGCAGCGCCACCTGCCGCAAGAGGAAATGATTGCCCTGGGCTGGCTCAATGAAAATGGTGATCCGTCCGACCTGGCCAAGGCAGGGTTCAAAAGTCCCGAGCAGGGCGCGTCCACGACACTTTGGGCAGCAACATCACCGCAACTATTGAGCAAACCCGGTGTCTATTGCGAAAACGCTGATGTGGCCGAAGTAACCGACCCCGACAGCCCGATGGCTCGGTATGTCGGTATAGATCCCCATGCCTGCGATGACGACGGCGCCGAACGCTTATGGCAGCTGAGTGAGACGATGCTCAAGTCGGCTTGATCTGGTCGCACGCGGCCGAGGCTGTGTGAAAACTCTGGCCGTCCGGCGAAATAGGCCGAAAACACCCTCTATGTGCGTTCTCTCGCGCTGCTGAGAGAGCTTTTTGCACAGGTGTTGAAAACGAGCGCGACGAGAGAGATGCCGGGTCGAAGTTTTCACACATCCTCGGCCCAAACTTGCCGTTTACTAGTTGAGTTCGTGCAACGGTGTTGTCTTATTACCGAAAGAGGACCTTGAATCATGGGTTCAATAATTTCCTCGCCAACGGGCAACCAAGCGGCTGCTTAGGGTATTCTTACATTTCGAACAAAATGCTACATTCCTCGCATTACTATCAAAGGAGTTTTCTTGTGCGCTGTGTTATCCTCACCGCAACCGCCCTCTCGTTGTCCGCCTGCGTGTCAAACCAAACTGTCGCGGATACTGACTTGCCGTTTTTTGGTGACGGTTATCGCGATGAAGGCGACCAGTGCCGCCGGATCGGTGAAGATGATTTCACCACCCAGTTCCTTGATGACGCTGCCGACTTGGTCGGTTGCCCCGAAGACATGGAGAATCTGGGCGTATTCATCATCGACACTGGCGCTGTCGAGGTAGGTCGCAAAGGCGGATACATACTATACTCTGTCCCTGTGCGTTAGTCTGCGTACCAAGTTGGAGAATACATTCGTTATCCCTTAAGCTGCTGAAATAAGGCTTATTGAGCACGGACCGCCCAGACCGACCTTGAGCGGCGCCACCCGATGCTGCGACGCAGCCCGCAATGCTGACGCTCGCTGCCAGAGCGAGATGAAAGGCCAAATGGACTCACAATCTGCAAGACAAAACTATGCTTGCAGAACTGACATATTTTCCAACCTTCGCTCCTAATTGCCAACAGAAGAAGATCGGGCGAGGAAGAGTTTTCATTCGCCATAACCACCGTTGAACAACTCAAGAGAGGTTTCTCATTTTGCTACTCAGAATACTGGCAAGCGCTGCAACGCTTGCATCCACAACTGTCAGCGCAACGGAAACCCACGGGCTTGTTGGGAAACTTCTGGACCTAACGGCGGTCGTCAAGAGACTGACAGGTCTGAGAGTTTTACGGGATCATTGAATGAATAGCTGTATCGATTTGTTCCGACGCCTAGCTGAGTGACCTCGAACCAATCTGGCTGGGTGAACAGGCCGAGTTCCGGAGTGATGTGGTGAGGAACGAACCGCTAGACTAAGCCATGCAGATCAGCGAATCGCCTTCGAACAACCACCGCGCGAGTGATGACGCGACTTGTGCGGGCTGCTTTTTCTTTTACAACGGCGAAGCCGCAGGCAGCACCCCACTAGCACAAGACGTGACAGAACGGTGTTTGCAGGACAGCTTTGGGTCATTCGACTCCGATTCTGCGACGGCCTCAGGAGTTCGACTCTACTAAAAGCCTCTCTGCTACGCTTAACAATTGCTCTCTAGTTAACTCAAATTCTTCACCTTCTTCCATTGCCACAACTTTCATTATGAAAGGTTGAAGCCCCTCTTCAAGATCACGGCAATGTTCAAGAAAGATTTGATGTGCCCATCTTGCAACTTTCACTATCTCGTAGTTTTGCTCACACTCAGATTTGAGAGCCTCTACGAATTGTTTCTTTGTGTAATTCATCGGCCAAGCTCTCTAGCTGTTGGAGGATAGTGCTGCGACTGGACTTGTCTCCCATTGATCATTTTAGGATGCACTCGATTTACATTACCCGCTTGATTGTATGATTCCATCCATGAACGCACCTGTACTGTTTGCGGATTATGTTCAGTTACATAGGAAGCTCCACGTTTAGCTCCTGGATTTGTTGCAGGAGTTTCTGGGCCATAATAACGGAATCTTCCATCCGGTAGAGTTCTCGTTCTAGCAGCGTCTTGTTTTGCACTTTGGAGAGCTGACAATTTTGAACGTAATGCTGCACCTGCATTTACACTTTTTGCACCAGTCCCAGCTACGCTCTGTGTGGCGACCGTGCTTTGCAAGGCTTTTTTTCTTCCTAGAAGCCCTTTTTTACCCCAAGCAAAAACTTTTGTTACGGCCTTTACTTTTCTAAGCACGGTTTCGCCTAGACCTTGGGCAACACCCGCGGAGTCGCCATTACTTAAGCTTTCGCCCACATCCATTGCGCCGTTAATTCCGGCCAAATCGCCAAGGATACTATATCCTCATTCAATTCTGGCTTCCCGTTTGGCGTTTCCGTCTTTGTACTCACCGTAGTTCGCTCTACCGAGGCTATCCGCAGTGCGCCAGCGAGAGCCTCGCGGCAGTGACCATTCAAGTGCGTGGTTTTCGACTAGTGAAGCTGGAGCACGGCATTGTAAACAGATCGACGACGGACGGAAGCAAGGCAATTGGTGGTCAGGTTAATAACTTTGTTCCATTCTATTGCTCTTCAATGGCGAAATAAGTCTTGAACCTCACGTGGCGTGAGGTCGTATCAATTGAACCATTTCACGAATCAAACTCTTAAAAGTTGGACAGTTAGCCGAGCAATCCGGTGTCACGGTGCGCACGCTGCATCACTACGACGAGATCGGATTGCTCAAACCAGCCATGCGCGGTGGATCAGGCCGACGGTTATACGACAAAGACAGCGTACTAAGGCTTCAGCAGATCCTGACCTATCGCACGCTTGGTCTCGCATTGGATGAGATAACGCAGCTTTTAGACGATCCTTCATTTGATCGTCATGCGGCTCTTTTCGTTGTCTTTCTCATCGTCCACTCCTCAATGGTTACGATGAGCCAAGAACACTCTCTTATCAAATTGCCCTAGTTGGACCCATAAGCGCTGACGTCAGACACCGCGAACCTCGCCACCATCTTGGCAGTTGGCGCGCTTGCTCGTCCAAGCCTTCTGGAAAGAACGCTCGACTATTAGCTTCGCATTGAGGCAAGGGGTGGCCTACGCTGCACATCGCAAGGATGGCATTGGCACTTTTCTCCGCCCTAGCGAACGGAGTGGCGCGACAGGCTATAGAGGACGAATTCCGTAGTGCCCAATCTAGTAGTTCAACCGACGGGCGTCTTGGGCGGAGACATGAAAGGCGTTTGCAACTAGGATTCTAAATTCACCAGAGCTTTGAAATCTCCTTTGGCTATTGTTCGGATCACGTCCGCAAAAATTTCGAAAGCTGCGTGATTTCCGCTTGATTTTCTCCAGGCAAGACCGATGGACCGCGAAAAGCCGCCGCGTTGATAAGGGATCAGCGCAACATCCCCACCGGGCTCTTGTATCTCTGAAAAGGCATAGAGCGCGGGCAGGAATGTCACCCCCATGTTCATGGCCGTCATCTGCCGCAAGGCATCGAGACTGGTTCCCGCATAGTCCTCTTGCAGTCTAGCGCCGATCTCGTTCGCAAGTTGAGCAACCTGGCTGTGCAATATGTACCGCTCGGACATCGCAAGAACGGTTTCATTAGCCAGATCCTTGTCTGTCGCCACCTTTTTAGCAGCAAGCGGATGGTCAAGCGCCACCGCCAAATGAAGCGGTTCGCGCAGTAGGCGAACAACCGTGACATCTGTCGATTGCACTGGCAATTGGGTCAGGATCAGGTCGTGGTATCCATTGAGCAACTCATCAAGCAGATCGGCAGGTGCACCATCCCGGATGACCAACCGAAGATCGGGGTAGAGTTGATGCAGATGGCGCAATACATTCGGCAACAGATAAGGACCCAGTGTTGGCGATGATCCCAAGCGAATTGTCCCGGCCAAACCGGCTTTCATTCGTTCGGAGGTTTCCTGCAAAGCGGCAACATCGGTCAGAATGCTCTTGGCCTTTTGCAACACCTCTCTTCCTTCAGGTGTCAGCATGGCACCCGCGCGCCCCCGCTCCACCAGCTGCAGTCTCAGTATGTCTTCAAGATTCTTGATCTGAAGGCTCAGAGACGGCTGGCTGATCCCGACCCGTTCTGCGGCTTTGCGGTAGTGGCCTGTGTCGGCGAGTGCCTTGAAGTAGTGCAATTGCTTAAGGGTCGGCTGCTCGTTCATTCGATAGTTTTTTCCAATCAATTTATCAAGTTCAATAGGCTAGATATTCTCCTGACGCAAGCCCATCTAGGTGGTGCTGAACACAAATACACGGCGGTCGTTGAGTGCGCGCAGTTCAAGCAAACGTTGCAGACCGTTTGTCACAAGAGTGATGCAGACCGCGCTTTGCCGCAGCGTTGGCAAGTCACCGTCCAGTCAATCTAAACCACAAGTGACGCTCCGGATAATGCGGCAAACTCCGGCCAGTCCGACAAAGGAGTTACGCAAATGAACATGCAAGTGACAAGCAAAGTGGCGAAAGTGGGATCGCATCTCGCGGCCCTGGGACAGCGCCATCAAGCGCTGGAACACCGGATCGCCAAATTCGAGCGTCAGCCTTCTCCTGATCCGCTGGTGCTACAGAGACTGAAACGAGAGAAGCTGCGTCTGAAGGACGCGATGCAATATTGTGAGGGTGTATTGCGCACCCTATCCCGCGGTTTAGCGAAATGAGACGTTCATAAGAAAGGTTCTACCACCCGTCGCCTCTGTCACGGCTGTTCTTCGTGGCCGAAAAGTTTTCCATGCCGGTCACGCTCTAACGCGCGGCCCGGGCGAGAAACTCGACAAGAGCCTGCCGGTCTGACGCACTCGGTATTTTCTGTTCGGGCATTCGGCTACCTGGTGTGTATACCGTCGGACCGTACTTAAAAAGCTCTGCCACGGTTTCCGGTGTCCAGGTAATGTCCATCTCGCGCAGCGCCGGAGAGTAGTCGTAGCCTTCTGCCGTTCCGATCATCCGACCGAAGACGCGATAGAGTGTCGGGCCCGCGCGTCCCTCATCATCCGGTGTCAATGCGTGACAAACCGCGCAGGCGCGGAACACTTCGGCCCCTCTTGGATTGGTCAGGGTCGGCTCAGGTACTCCGCGGCCAGCCCCCATTGGGTCACCCGCCAGGGACCATCGCCGAATAAATCCGTCGTTGCCACCTGTCAGGATCTCTGAATTGAGCAGAGCGATAGCCCAGACCGCGCCCTGACCAGTATCAAAGCGCGCCCGAACTTCCAGTGTCTCCGGGTCTAGCACCCAGACCTGACCGGTCATGTCCGCAGCAACAACGGCGCTGCGATCCGCCGTAACACTGGTCAGTGGCCGAGTGGTGAGTTCGATCTTCACGTTTGGGACATCAGGTGCGACGCGTGCCACAAACCCGTCTGAGCCGGCCACGAACAGAGACAGGCCATCGGTCGCTAGATCTGCGGGCAAAGCCTCCAAGTCGAGCATTGAACGTGCCGAACCGTCACTGCCCCAAATTCGAAGACGAAAGTCCGACCCTACACTTGCCAACCCATCTCCGTAAGCCACCATTCCGGTGATCTGACCACTGTGACCGTCTAGATACTCAGGTGCATCTGATCCCGACCAAAGCGCAATCTGACCATCCCACGAGGCAGATGCGAAACCGCCAGACCACGCTGCAAGGTCAGCAACAGGCATTTCATGCCATTGTTCGAACCGAACAGGCTCAACCCCGCCATCCCAAATAGCAATATGACCATCCTGTCCGCCTGAGACGAACGACCCGTCAGGCAGGGGAAGCACCGCTGTCACGCCACCCGAATGTACACGGGTGACTTGCCGCGCGACAGGTCCTTCCCAAACGATGGCACGGGTGTCAAAAGACCCCGAATAGATCATCCCGTCTTGGTGAGCCAGGGCTCGTACCGGGCCGCCATGCCCGCGAAGGTCCTGCCCGACTGAGGGCAGAGGCAGGGCGCAAGTTCCAAGGACAAGAGCCAGCGTGAAACGGTCCGCCATTTCAGGCGACGACCGGCTCAATAATTGATGAGATTGTTACCTGGCTTGTCGACCCGGGCGCCTTCGGTTGTGAACACGCTGTGGGCATCAGCCTGAAAGTTCCCGTTCAGGACAAAGGACGCTCCAATTGCCACCACGAGGCAAACGGCCAGAGACGCGACGAAAGCTTTCATGAGTTACACTCCTACTTGAATTTTTGGGGTTTCGCCGGGAGCCGCCGCCAGAGCGCTCCACAGCGTTTTGGCCATATCGATGTAAATCTCGCCCAGAACACTGTCCGGGTCCCGAGCCACGATCGGTTGACCATTGTCCGAGGCGGTTCGCAATTCCATCGTCAAGGGCACGGCACCCAGATAGGGCACGCCCATCCGGTTGGCTTCTGCCGCCGCACCACCAGCGCCAAATATCTCATGTGTCGATCCACAATCGGGACAAATGAAATGTGCCATGTTTTCGATGACACCAAGGATCGGCACTTCAACTTTTCGAAACATTGCGATACCGCGGCGGGCGTCGATCAAGGCCAGATCCTGAGGCGTCGATACTATGACTGCACCGGATAATTCGGTGCCCTGCGCGATTGCCAGCTGCGCATCTCCGGTGCCCGGCGGCATGTCGATAACCAAGACGTCCAACTCACCCCAATTCACCTCGGCCAGCATCTGCGTAATTGCCGACATAACCATCGGTCCCCGCCAGATCATCGCCGTTTCCGCATCAACCAGCATGCCCATCGACATGGCAAGAAGCCCGTGTGATTGCATTGGCTGCATGCGACGATCGGATCCGACGCGTGGACGACCGTAGAGGGACAGCAAGGTCGGAAGGGACGGCCCGTGGATGTCGGCGTCCATGATCCCGACCTTTAGGCCCAACGCGCGCAGACCAAGCGCCAGATTGACGGATGTCGTCGATTTGCCGACCCCGCCCTTGCCCGAGGCCACAGCGATCACGTGACGTACACCTGAGAGGACCGGTGGTGGGACCTTCTGATTGGCGTCAGGTGTTCTTAGTTTTGGTGGCGGGGTTGATGCGGGTTTTTCGCCAGTCAGTACGACGACCGCATCTTCGCAGTCCGGCACTGATCTTAAGGCCGCTTCCACGCGAGCACGGGTTTCGGCATAGGCCGCGGCCTCCCTCGCCTGAATTGAAATTGCCAGATTGACTCTGCCAGCCGCTAAAACCGGGCCTGAAACTCTCTCCGCACCCAAAACCGGTGACCCGTCAGGAAGAGAAACTCCCTCAAGTGCCGCGCGGGCAGCGGATAGCTGATCATCTTCGGTCATTTTCATCTGATATCTCTGAAAGCGCGCGTTTGCCGGTCTTGCCAATCAAAGCGCCAACCTGAGCAGAGGGTCGGCAAGGGTCTCCCGCCGACCACATCCTTGATGGGCGTCACTCTGCGGGGTGAAGCTTTTTGTCAGTGGCGGGCTGTTCACTCTGCCCCTGGACTTCTTCGACCCAGAGCGAGTGGTGTTCCTTGGCCCAGTTCAAATCCACCTCGCCAGATCCCATCGCGTCGAAGGCGCCTTCCATACCGACCGAGCCGATGTAGATATGCGCAATGACGATGGCTGTCAGAAGCGCTGCAATGATACCATGCAAAATCTGGTACAGCTGCCACGTCCCTTCGCCGCCTGCCCAATCGGGGAACAGCAGCATCACACCTGTGAAAGACAAGGCGGCTCCGCCCAACACGACCGACCAGAAAATGACTTTCTGCCCGGCATTGAACTTCTTCGCTGGTGGATGGACTCCTTTAGAAAACAAACCGCCCGCCTGTTTGATCCATTGAACGTCCAGCTTGTTGGGAATGTTGTGTGCCACCCAGGTCAGGAAAACCATCAGCAGACCCAGCATAAAGGCAAATCCCATATAATTGTGCGCAACTTTGCCCCAGGCCGACAGGGTGCCAAACGCGTTTTCGCCAAACAGCGGCAAGATAACCGCCCGACCAAAAATCAGGTTCAGGCCCGTCAAAGCCAACACGATGAACGACACGCCCATCAGCCAGTGGGCAAAACGCTCAAAACTGTTGAAACGCAGAATTTTCTCGGCCGATCGTCCGGCATCAATGCGAATCTTACCGCGGATCATGTAGAACGCCATGAGAACTGCAAGAATCCCGACAAACGAAAGGATTGTCACAACACGGACCGGGCCTCCGTGGGTTGAGGCCCAGTCCTTGTTGCCAGGTTTGATCAGCCCGGCCGAAAGGCCATCGGGAATCGAAACCCGCCCTGCGACCTGCCCGTCCGGGTTCAACGCCTGCATCAGCGTTTCTTCGGTCACAGATTGCGCCGTCGGGTTAACCTGCTGCGCTTCGGCCAACTGTGGAAACGCAAAGAGCGCGACCAGACCGAAACAGAGGATGGCGACGATACGAGCCGTGAGTGATGATGGTTTCATCGTTTCGCTTCCTTCCCTCTTACACATTGACGGTTTCACCGTAGGCACTGCGCCAGCCCCATGCGCCCGAGCCATAGCCGCGGGTCACAACACGCTCACGATAGATGTCGGCAATGATATCTCCGTCACCGGCCAAAAGAGACTTGGTCGAACACATCTCGGCGCAGATCGGCAGTTTGCCTTCCGCCAATCGATTGGCGCCGTATTTGATGTATTCGGCCTCGGTCATGTCCGCCTCCGGACCACCTGCGCAATACGTGCATTTGTCCATCTTTCCGCGAGTACCGAAGTTGCCAACCTTGGGATATTGCGGCGCTCCGAAAGGGCAGGCAAAGAAGCAATAGCCACAGCCGATGCAGGTGTCCTTGGAGTGCAGCACCACACCGTCATCGGTGGTGTAAAAGCAGTCCACCGGGCACACGGCCGCGCAGGGCGCGTCGGTACAGTGCATGCACGCCATCGAGACCGAGCGCTCGCCCGGCAAGCCGTCATTGATGGTGACAACACGGCGACGGTTGATGCCCCACGGCACTTCGTGTTCGTTCTTGCAGGCCGTAACACAGGCGTTGCACTCGATGCAGCGGTCCGCGTCGCAAAGAAACTTCATCCTTGCCATTTTTCGTCTTCCTCCTTTACGCCGCAGCGATCTGGCAAAGGGTCACCTTGCCTTCATGCATGCCTGTCACCGGGTCATACCCATAGGTCGTGACGGTGTTTACGCTCTCGCCCAGAACAATCGGGTCGGTGCCCTCGGGATACTTGCCGCGCTGATCTTCGCCCTGGAACCAGCCAGCAAAATGGAATGGCATGAAGGCCACTCCGGGCGCGACGCGCTCGGTCACCAGCGCCTTGACTCGCGCTTTACTGTCCATTTCGGCGCCGCGGACCCAGACCCAGCCGCCGTCGGTGATCCCACGGGCCTCGGCGTCGGCCGGATTGATCTCGACGAACATGTCCTGCTGAAGCTCTGCCAGCCACGGGTTCGACCGGGTCTCTTCGCCGCCGCCTTCGAATTCCACCAGACGGCCCGATGTCAGCACGATCGGGAAATCGGTCGCAACGTTCCGCTCAACCGCCGAGTCCTGCACGGTCCGACCGATATTCGGCACGCGGAACTGACGTCCGTCTTCGCGGGTCGGGTAGTCAGCCACCAGATCGGGGCGCGGGCTATAGATCGGTTCGCGATGGACCGGGATCGGATCGGGTAGGTTCCAGGCAACCGCCCGGGCCTTGCCGTTGCCGAAGGGGACACAGCCATGCGAGATTGCCACCCGTTGAATACCACCGGACAGATCAAGGGACCAACTGACCGAGGCCATGCGCTCAGGATCGTTCCCGCCAATCCGCTGAATGGTCGCCAGCTCTTCCGGGGTCAGTTCGCCATCCCAGCCGAGGCTTTGCAGCACGCCATAAGTGAATTGCGGATAACCGTCCTGAATATCCGAGCCAACAGGGTAGCTGCCTTCGGCCAGTAGGGTCTGACCTTCGCGATCCAGCCCAAACCGGGGACGGAATGCACCGCCGCCCTCGGCCACCGGAATGTTGGGATTGTACAGGATATGCGTTCCGGGATGCCGCAGTTCCGGCGTTCCCCAGCACGGCCAGGGCAGGCCATAGTAGTCGCCCTTGACCTCATCCGGTGCATCGTCAAAGGCGCGCAATGTGACCAGGTCGAATGCGCCCTGGTTTTGCATATGCGCCTTGAGCCGTTCCGGCGACTGCCCGGTATAGCCGGTCGACCAGCCGCCCCGGTTGATCTCTTCCAAAATGGATTCCGCGGTCGGCTCTGGACCGAACTTGCCATCGACGAGTTCGTAGTTCTTGACCATCTCGTCTGCGAAGCCAAGGCTCTGTGCCAGACGGTAGATCACGGCATAGTCATTGTCGCTTTCAAAGATCGGGTCGACAACCTTTTCGCCCCATTGCACCGAGCGGTTCGACGCCGTCCGACTGCCATCGCATTCGAACTGTGTCGAGATCGGCAACAGGTACGTGTTGTCTGTCCGGTCATGCAGCGCGGCGAAGGTCGTCGGATGCGGGTCGGCCACAACAAGCAGGTCCAGCGCGTTCATACCCTGCAGCGACGCGCCCATCCGCGGCACGGTGTTGCCGCCATGGCCAAAGACAATCATCGCCTTGATGTTATCGCGCTGATCGACTTCTTCGGCATCAAGCGTGGCGGCGTCGAACCAGCGCGTCGACGGAATGCCTGGAACGCTCATGTTCTCTTTGCGGGTACGAGCGTCGCGGCCACCCTTGGCCGGAACTTCGTCAAACCGGCTTTCCAAGAAATCATAGGGGACGTCCCAGACCCGGGACCAATGCCTCCATCCGCCCTCGGACAGGCCATAGTAGCAAGGCAGCGAACCGATATCGAGGCCGAAATCCGTCGCGCCCTGCACGTTGCAGTGACCGCGGAAAATATTGGCGCCATTGCCGGTGTTGCCGACATTGCCAGTCGCCAGAAGCAGGTTGCAGTAGGTGCGCACGTTTGCGGTGCCAACCGTGTGCTGGGTGCCGCCCATGCACCAGATGAAGGTGGCGGGTTTCTGGGTGGCAAAGGTCTGAGCCACACGTTGCAGCGTCTCGCCCGGAATGCCGGTGATGCGCTCCACCTCTTCTGGCGGATAGGCCTGCACGGCCTCACGAATTTGATCCATTCCCCAGACGCGCTGGTCGATGAATTCGGTATCTTCCCAACCGTTTTCAAAGATGTGCCACATAATGCCCCAGATCACCGCAATGTCGGTGCCGGGGCGCATCCGGATATAGTCCGTTGCATGTGCCGCAGTTCGCGTGAAGCGTGGATCCAGTACGATCACGTTGGCCCGGTTGGTCTCTTTGCCGGTCAGAATGTGCTGCAGGGATACCGGGTGCGCTTCGGCCGCGTTTGATCCCATAAAGACGATCGTCTTCGAGTTGCGTATGTCGTTGTAGCTGTTGGTCATGGCGCCGTAGCCCCATGTGTTCGCAACACCCGCAACGGTGGTCGAGTGGCAGATACGGGCCTGATGGTCCACGTTGTTGGTACCCCAGAACGCTGCAAACTTGCGGAAAAGATACGCGCCTTCGTTGGAGAACTTGGCCGAGCCCAAAAGGTAGGCAGAGTCGGCGCCGCTTTTCTCGCGAACCTCCAGCATCTTGCTACCAATCTCGTCGATGGCCTGATCCCACGAGATACGGACCCATTTTCCGTTCTCTTTTTTCATCGGGTATTTCAGGCGGCGGTCGCCATGAACAAGCTCACGTACGGATGCGCCCTTGGCGCAATGGGTGCCACGGTTGATCGGGCTTTCCCAGGCCGGTTCCTGCCCGACCCAGACGCCGTCCTGAACTTCTGCTTTCACGGTGCACCCCACCGAGCAATGGGTACAGATATTGGTCTTGACCTCGATTGGCTTGCTGTGATCGGTCGGGCCGGCTTCGGCCCGCCGCATCGTACCGCTACCTATCGTGGCGACAGCCGCCAAACCACCAACTGCAAGACCTGACCCACGAAGGAAAGAGCGGCGGTCCACGGGGCGCGCGGCTACGTTCTTGGCAAAGGTTTGGAGGCCACCACGCGCGGCAACAGAGGATCTGCGTTTCACAAGCATCGATGATCAATCCTTCTTGTAGTAGCGGTTGGTGCGGTAAAAGGCGCGCACGTGATCGGTTTCCTGATACCGTGCCTTGGTACGTTCATCGCCCAACTCTTCGGCGAAGGCCGGACGCGCTGAACCTGCCGCGACAACACCGACGGATGCCCCGGCAATTGCTCCAAAAAAGCCTCGCCGGCCCATCTCTCCGGTTTTTGTTTTCTTGTCGCGCATACGTACCTCCTTAAACCTCGTCCGACGGCTTCGCGCCGCGATAGTCCCCAAAACCGCTGAAGCATGGTTTTGAGCCACTGGCTTTTGACTAGCCACCGGCCTCTTTCCGCGCCAATTCAAAGGCGCGCATCTCAACATCGGTGAATGTTCTGCCGATCTCGGCCACAGCACGGTAGAATTTTGCGCTGGGGGCTACCGCCAGATCATCAAAGAACTGCGTTACCCAGGGCTGCAGATGTCGGGCAAAAAACCCGGCCTCACCGGCACCGCCGCATCCCAATGGGGCAGCATCAAACTCACCTGCGGCAAGTCCAGCCATCACTTCAGACAAACTGGCTATATGGTCCTCGGGTTCGAACCGGCCCTTGACGCGTTCGATCCCCATTACGGCCAAATCGCGCCGCAAATCGGCAAGCGGTCGTTCGTTCAGGAACCCGGTAATGTAGAACGAGGCATAAGGCAGCAATTCACCCCGGCCAACGCCCACAAACAGTTCAAAGAACTCGTCTTCGACGTCTTTCACGCTCACCTTGGCTGTATTTCTGGCAAGCATCCGATAGGCTTGGCCAAGTGGCGTCTGATCGCCGTCGAGACGCGACAAAGAGCTCAGCATCTCAGCGTCGGGTGGGGAATCCAGCAACCGCGCCAGAAGGGACCACTGCTGAGCCCGAAGCGAATCTATTTCTGCAAATTCGCGCGTTTGTGCGCTGACGACCTGGGTCAATGCCACTCAACTCCCCAATTGGCATTCGGCCTGAGTATCTCAGATTTTGGTGAGTTGAAGGTAGTCGCTTGGGTATGTGTCTGCCACGGGCAAAGTAGCTGATAGACAAATCCTATCAGATTTCTCGAACGAAGCTATGTCTTTGGAATTGCACCACCATGTCGAGCCGAACGTATCTGCGCACGGTTATCGGTATTCGTCGAGACGCTTGCCCCATCCTCTATTGGATCACCTAAGTCTTCGGCAGAGGCTGTTGCCGCTGGGGCGGCTGGGTCGGTGCCTCGAACGGACGATGTCTGCAGTACAGCCTCTTCATCCTTTTGATCTGCTTCGGCCCTATCTTCGGCGATTGGCGCGTCGCATTCTTCGTCTGTCACACCCTCGACAGATAGCGCCTCAGCCTGCGCGGATTGTTCGGGTTGGTCCGGACGCTCACGATTGACCAAATCTTTGACCATCTTTGTCACGCCATCGCGGTTGAGCGTCCCGCCTGCGCCAGGCACGCCTTCGGGCGCGTTCCAGTCCCAAGCGTAGTCAACCGCTGGATCGTCGTGATCCCTGATCAGCGCATTTGCCAGCCACACTTTGCGCATGGCAGCATTGCGCAATGCGCTGGGGACACCATGTTTGAGGAAGGGTTGCAGATCTGTCTGGCCCGTAACTTCGTCAATTGTGGGAAGCGAAGCCAGATACTGCTCATCAACTTCCACGCCTTCTGGCTCTGCCGCTGCGCCAGTTTTGATTTCTTGAGCGTTCTGCTCTGCGGTTTCGACCTCTCTTGCTTCGTCGGTCTTTCGCGCGGCCCGTTTTCGACGTGACCAGGCGCTGAACACACCCTCGCCATCCCTGCGCTGATCGTCCTCCGCCATGTCAGCCCTTCCCACGTGGTCCGCGACCCGAGCGCCCGCGAGTCTTCACCCAGTTCTCGTCGGGCTGCAATACGCGCGGCGCGCGCGGATCATCTGCGGACGTCGCCGGCACCCGCTTGCGCTTGTGAAACACTTCCTCGACATGATGGTCCGCTATGAAAGCGTCGAGTTGCGCCGCCAGAGATGGCGGCATTGGCAATGCTTCGACCAGACGCTCCGGATCACTGGCCAACGCTTCGCCTTCATAGGGATCAACAGTGATCACGCTGACCCGACCCCCGTCCAACGCCACCCAGATCGAGGGGCGCTGTGCGGTGAGATTGTCGATGTAGTGCCGCGTCTCGCCGGAGTGCAATGCCAGTGCATGATCGCCCATGTACGTCGTTTGTACGCCGTCCCGTTCGGACATCAGCGTACCTGCCGCCATCATCGGCAGCTCGGCGATCGCTGCGACCGGCCGCGGCACACGGGTGCTCCATTGGTTGGCGGGCGGATGTGACGCGGCAACAATGCCTACTCGAATGACCTTCTGAGGCATTAGGCGCCTTCGACGGGCGCGGGCACCGATTGCCGCGCGCCCGTCTCCACAATCGGTAGATTGGTCAAGAGGTTTTGTGGCTTGCACCGGATCACATTGTCGCTGCCCATTCCAAGCAAGAGGTAAACCGGATGTCCCTCGATACCGGGTTCGATCCCATCATAACTTGCAAATGTAAGCGCGTAGATGCCCACCAGACTGTTTTTTGGCACAGCACCATTCCAGAGCGCATTTCCGATTTCAGTACCGACCGGATCGAGACCGACGAACCATCGCAGGTCTGCATTTGGCACTTCATTCAGGGCCGTGACCCTGACCTTGCGACCCAGAAGGTGCTCAACCCATATTCCGATCACACGTCCCAAGGCATTCCTGGCCTTTGGATCGGCCCCAAATGGCAGCACCATGGAATGGGCGTCAGAGCGGCTCCAATACGTCCATCCGTTATTGTCGCCAAGAACATCAAGCGCCTCGACACCGCCTGTCATCATTGCACCAAGCGGGTTGGCGTGTTTGTCCGCCTCGATTTCCGCCACAAGTTCATCATCTGCAAGCATCAACGCGCCATCGGTGACATAGGCGCGCTGGGACCGAAAGAACAGCTCTGCTGCCCGCAGAACACGGGTGTCCTCGCACCCTTCCAGAGCGTTTCTGAGGATCAGCTGGACCAATTGGTTATAGAAGAGGACAGGCAACGCAACAGCTTCACGGACTAGCCTTAGATACCCGGCCTCGATGCTACCTTCTGCCAGCAAGATATCGCGCAGCCGCAAAAGGAAACGCCAGTTTTCCCGAGCATCCGCGTCCTCAATCGCATCAATTTCTCCTGCGGCAACCGGAGCCTTGGGCGCAGCCAGCAGCTTGGTGTGCAGCGCAAGTTCCGCGTCACATGCCTCCTGTGGCGGCAGAATTTCCGGCCGAGCCAGCCAAGCCAAGATCAACTCGTCTGTGACCTGCATGCGCGCAGACCCGTCAAGCCGCGTCAATTGGTGCCCGGAGGCGACCCAGAACTCTCTCATTGTTTCTTCTCCTCCTGGCTCAAGGTGGCCAGATCAATATCCATGCCTTCGTCGTCCTCATCTGTTTCGACAAAGTGAAAGGCACGATCATGACCTTGCAAATACCCCGCTGAGAATGCCGTTTCATCCCTTGGCTTCAGGGTGCGAAATTGCTCACGCACCGCTCCTGTTTCGTCAACACGACGATGAATCGCGATCAGCGTGCCCTCGTCATGCCCGCGACACAGCTCTTCTGACAACGCAATCTCTTCTTCAGCAGCCGGCAGCGCGACCTGCAGCCCGGGCGCCCCCAAATGCGAAACCAGTTGATGAGCCAACCCTGCAACCGCCTCGGCGCGGTCATCGCCGCGCGCTTCGCTCACGACAACCAGCGTCGACCAGCCGAAACTGGTAATCCCTAACAGACCTGAACGAAACGCGATCTGCTCTTTGCGGCTCATGCTATCCAGGGGCCGTCCAGCGAAGACAAATGTGCCGGGCACCGCCCATTCACCGGGCTCGGCTGCCGGAGCAAATATGACCCCATCAGACTTGTCCAAACGAATGGTTCGCAACAATCGGGTCACAAAGACGGACCCTCGGCACCCCGCCAAGAGGCGTTTGCGAGACCTTTGGTCAGGCTAATCACCCGACCGTCGCGAACCAATTCGCCTGCCTCACCCAATTGTCCCGCCTCGGCCAGCCTGCCGGCATAAAGCTCGGCAACGGACGCGAATCCCGAATGCGTCCAGCGGTCAAAATTCAGCATGAGATAGGAGGCAAAGCTTTCCAGAATTGCTGCGGGATCCGCAAAATCCTCTTCCTGCAGCGAGACCGAGTTGGGGCAATCACCGGCATGATCCAGATGGTTTCGATCACCGATCAATTCGACGCCCAAAACCATCCATTCGGGCGTTTCCCCATCTTTTGTGTCTGGCGCGACAGCAAGCCGCATGCCCCCCAATCGACCGGCATCGAGAACCAATTCTGTCGGCCAGCCAAACTTGACATCGCGTTCGGGCGGGCAATGCGCCGCCACCGCTTCGCCAAGCGCGACCATTCCGACGATGACAGCCTTGCGCGCCTCCTCAACCGGCATCTCAGGTTCCAGAACAACAGCAAATTCAAAGCGACCAGGCCCATCGCCACCGACGCTGTGATGCCAGGTCAAACACCCCGCACCCTCTTCCGGCGCGCGACGGCACGCGTCGTCAAATGCGCAACCAAGCGGCAGCCAGTGCGCGGTGTAGGGGGGCGGAAGGGTAAGCTCTCTGGGCGGCGGAATCTCATCCAGCACAACGGGGTCCTGACATCATGGGTTGATCTGCGAGAGACATAGAACATCTTTCCTTAACCTCAAGTGCTGGCCCCAAAGGGCCGATATCGACAACCGACCACAAGGCAACGACAATATGTACCCTGATCGCAAACGGACCGTTCTGACCTGTACATGCGAGGGGACCATGTCCCTGGACGAAACGGCACTGAACAAATCCGGTTGCGGCGGTGATCCGGCGGCAAACCAGCTTTGCCGTACCAATCTTGATCGGTTCCGCGCCGCATTGGCGATAGGTGATCCGGTTACGGTCACCTGCACACAAGAGGCGCCGCTGTTTCGCGAGATTGCCGAGGCCGATGCACCTGAGGTCGATCTGAGTTTCGTCAACATCCGTGAAACCGCTGGCTGGACGGCGGAAGCGTCTGATAGCGGGCCAAAGATGGCGGCGATGATCGCTGCGGCCGAAGTGGCACCTTCGGCGTTTTCCTACACGGCCATGGAAAGCAACGGCGTGGCGCTGGTACTTGGCCGCGACGACGTGGCCGTGACCGCGGCGCTGGATCTGGCTGAGACGCTCGACATCACCGTTCTTTTGACCCCCGGAGCCATGGTAGCGCCCCCCCGCCAAACGATTTTTCCGGTCCTGCAAGGCGAAGTTGGCAAGGCCGAAGGGTATCTTGGAGCCTTCAAGCTAACCATTGACAACTATGCCGCTCCTTCTCCGTCGTCGCGCCAGTTCCTGCAATTTGAAAACCCTAAGCATGGTGCGGTTTCACAGGCCGATCTGGTGATCGACCTGACCGGCAAGACCCCGCTGTTCCCAGCTGCGGATCTGCGGCCCGGCTATTTCCGGGCCGATCCGCGAGACCCGACTGCCGTTGCTCGACTTGTGCATAGGGCGGCGCAGATGGTCGGTACGTTTGACAAACCAGTGTTCATTGATTTCACCGCTGACATCTGTGCGCATTCCCGCAATGAAATCACCGGCTGTACAAAATGCCTGAACCTATGCCCCACCGGAGCCATAGAAACGGATGGCGACAGTGTGAAGATTGACCCAAACATCTGCGCGGGCTGCGGACAATGCGCAGCAGCCTGTCCGACAGGTGCGGCCTCCTATGCCCTGCCGAACGTCGCCACGTTGGCCAACCAACTCCGAGCAGGTCTACGCACATGGCACCAGGCGGGCGGAAAGTGGGCGCCGATGGTTCTGTTCCATGACACCGACCACGGCGAACCGCTTATTGACGCCTCGGCGCGTTTTGGCAGTGGGCTTCCAGCACATGTCATCCCATTTGCCGTCAACGAAATCTCGCAGGTCGGACCCGAGGTGATGGCCACAGCGCTGGCCTATGGAGCAGGCGCGGTCGCGTTGCTGGGCCGTGCCCGCCCCTTGCACGACCTGACTGGACTTCACGATAGTCTCGCGCTCGTCAACACAGTGTCCTCTGAAATCGGACACGGTCCCGTCAAGCTTATCGAGACCGATGATCCGGATGTTCTGGAAGACGCGTTGTCCAGTTTCCCGAAAACAGCTCGGTTCCAAAGCCCCGCCGGGTTCCTTCCGCCGGAAGACAAGCGGGGTCTGCTCGTGATGGCCTTCAGCGAAATGAACCGCAGCGCGCCGCGACCCGCCGACACCGTGTCGCTGACACCGGGCGCACCATTTGGTGCAGTTCATCTGAACAGCGAGTCATGCACGCTCTGCATGGCCTGCACGGGTGCGTGTCCGGCCAACGCACTGATCGACAATCCCGAGACACCCATGCTGCGGTTCACCGAAACGGCCTGCGTCCAATGCGGCTTGTGCGAACAGACCTGTCCCGAAAACGCCATAACGCTGAAGCCGCAGATCGATTTCAAGGCCTGGGACAATCCCCGCCGCATTCTCAAGGAAGAGCACCCCTTTTGTTGCAACACCTGTGGCAAGCCCTTCGCCACACCCACTGGCATCGAGCGCATCCAGGACCGCCTGTCCGACCACTGGATGTTTACCGGAGAAAGCGGCGAGCAGCGTTTGAAGATCCTAGAACTCTGCGAAGACTGCCGGGTCGAAGCGGTGGTCAACGAGGGTTTTGATCCCCATGACGAAACGACACGGCGCGTGCGCACAATCGAAGACGACCTGGTTGATAGAGATCGCGGAAAGCTAAACTAACGGGTCGAGAACGCAAGTCTCACGCATCGGCGTCGCCCAAACGGGCCGATGCACAACGCGCGTTTCACACTGCCAGGAAACTGAAAAGAAATGGTTGTGTTGCAAACTTATCGATAGACCAAAGTCAGCGTTATGCTAGATGCAGTTATCCCGCAATCTCAGCAAACATCCGAAAGCCAGAGGTCGTTTCAAAGGAGAATTGATTCCTCCGGATCATGTTGGCTACCTCAACGCTATCCAGTTTGGCTGAAGCCGATCTGAACGACTTGAACCCACACATGTGCTGCACCCGTCGTTTGATGAATCTGTGATCCTGCTCGATCATATTATTCAAATATTTGGACCTGATCGGGATCTATTGCAAAGTTTCTTACTGGCCAAATAGTTGGCACCGAACCCCCGGCTCATGCCGCCAGTTCTGCAAATTGACGTAACGGACAGATTCCGGGCGTAAGCTGACCTTTGCGGATCATGTGCGCCACTTCGATCCTGTCCAGTGTAGCCGTCGCGGAAGCGAAGGCCTTGAAGCCAAGCATCGGGCGGGTTCGTCTTTTGATAAACCTGTGATCTTGTTCCACGTTGTTATTTAGGTACTTCCGCCTCACCATCTCGATCGGGATCGGACAGCCAAAGCCTTTCAGCATTTTGTTGATGGCTTTGATACCGGCCGTGTTAGCTCCGCTTTTGTCGATGACGATCTTTCTCGGAAGGCCTAAAACTTTCAGCATCCGCCGAAGAATTTGGTGGCTGCGGGTTTGTTTCGACGCTGCGAAAGCATGAAATCAAGTGTCTTGCCGTGCTTGTCGACGGCTCGACAGAGATAAACCCACGCTCCTTTTACCTTGATGTAAGTCTCGTCCATTCTCCAGTAACGGTAGCACGGTCCCTTTCGCTTGCGCGCGACATCAGCAATTGTACTAGCGTATTTTGTCACCCAACGGTTCAGCGTCGAGTAATTTACCGCAACGTCACGCTCGGACATGATTTCTTCAAGGTCACGGTACGACACGCCGTATCGAAGGTAGAAGAACACAGCAAAGAGGACTACATCCTTGGGATATTGTGCGCCATTGCAGGAGATCATGAGCTGGCTTTCGACTAGTTGGGACCGAATGCCATCCACGCGCTAAACCCTAGCGCGTCAACAGCCAAAACTTTGCAACAGAGCCCTGCTCAAATCACGTTTTCCCTATCGTTTTTCTCGAAGCTAGCATTTGCCGCAAACCCGTGCAGCAAGAATGTGGGAGATCCGGGTTCGGAAGTCTGCTTTTGGCCTTTTGTGACGTTCATGCTTGAAAACGCAGCGAAGGTCGGCTTTCCTGAATGAACTGTCCTGAAGCAAGACAATCCTGAGATCCCGGTGACCAAGGTCCGCTTTCACGGTTGACTCTAAATCGCGCTGCAAAGCGGCGAATTCACACTTTCCGCCCGCCCGGCGGAGTGCTTTGCACAAGCAGAGGATTTTTCTCGCATGCAGCGAACGGCAGCAGTGTGGCCCTATTGCTTTTTGCAGTTTGACAGAATGGTACAATCGCAAATGGCGGCGGGTCCTCTTTCCCCTTACTTTCCCTTCGTGGGCCAGAGGGATTTGGACAAGCCAAACGCTCTTGGCCGTCAGGGAGAGGGCGCGGCCCTCCCCCTCGGGCAACCCCATTAGACAGGGCCGTGTCCTCGGCTGCGCCTGCGGGCCGCACCACCCCTGTCGAATAGTATTGCCTCGCCCCCTCCCGCGTTCGCCACGTAGCAGATCAGCAGGAACAGGCGGGTTCGCCGTCTGATCTGCAAATCAGCCCTGATTTCCGGAAGGGAAGTCAGATCAAACGAAACTGTCTACGGGAGTCTGAAAATTGCAGCGGCGTGTTAGTTGACTACGCAAAGGTCAAATTCAACTGATGTCCAACGTTAGGGTGCCTTCTGATGTCGAACGTTCACCTAGTTTCTGGTCCAACTATGACGGTTGGGTCAGGTTCGTGTGACGTTCAACAGGAGGCCAGTGGCGGACCGAGGAGGATTCGAACCCCCGACCCCTTGATTCGTAGTCAAGTACTCTATCCAGCTGAGCTATCGGTCCGCGTTGGTGAGGCGCTGTTTAGACCTCGGGCGGGGGACGCGCAAGCCGATTCTGCAAAAAATCTTCAAAAAGTCACGTCCCCGCGTGGAAGCGTCAATTCGAAGGTTGTGCCTTCTGATCCCGTGTCTTTCAAAACCAGATCGCCACCATGCCCGCGCACCAGTTCTTGCGATATTGCAAGACCTAAGCCCGACCCGCCTTTGCGCACTCCGCCCTGGAACGGCGTGAACAGGTTCTCGCGGGCTTTTGGCGGCAGGCCGGGGCCCGTGTCGCGCACTTCTATGCACCAGCTCGTATCCAGCTCAGAGCCCGCGATGGTCACGCGTCCGGGTTTGCCGGAGGCAACAAGAGCCTGGCGTGCATTGCGCACAAGATTCATGAGTACCCTGAACAACTGCTCGGGATCAGCCCGCACGACCAGTTCCTCGGGGACTTCGTTGAGGATTTCGACACAGGCATCTGCCACTGCAAGTTGTTCACTTGCGGCGACATCGGCGGCGATGTCGCGGACACCCACCATGGTTAGGGTGGGGGCGGGCTCTTCTGCACGACCAAAGGCCAAGGTGCTTTCACACAGCGAGACTGCGCGCGTGATCGAATTGACCAGCTTGGGGGCCATACGACTGACCAACGGATCGTCGCTGGCCTCGATCCGGTCCGTGAACAGCTGGGCCGAGGTCAGAATGTTGCGCAGGTCATGGCTGACCTTGGCCACGGCGCCGCCCAGCTGCGCCAGGCGCTCGCGCTGCTTCAGCGCTTGCGTCAAGTCGGTTTGCAGCATTTTCAGAGCTTCTTCCGCTTCGCGCAGTTCAGTCACCTTGGAGTTGGGCGAGATGATGCCGCGGGCATCTTCCGGTGCGCTGGCATAGCGCTGCATATAGCCGACAACGCTCTTGATCGGTCGCACAAGCACCACCCGGACGGCGAGAAATAGAAGTGAGGCGGTGATGATTGAAATCACGAAGGACAGGCCGAGGATACGCAGCCCGTAATCCACCATCGCCATGCGCAAGGGCATGCTGTCGATGGTGACTTCAATGAGCAGACCGGCACCTTTGACCGGTTCACCGATCACGCGGATGACCTCGTTCTCGACAGTGAATATCCGGTTCATCGCGTCCCGGATCAGACTCCACGGGCCAGCGTCCCGCAGATCAAAAGTATTGGTGATCTGCTCGGGGATGGGTGAGGAAAGCATGAGCTGCCGCACTTCGTCGCGCCGCAAGACGACGTTGTAGACCCCGGCATTGGCAAGTAGCTCTGCCTCAAGCTCGTCGGCCAGCATATCATCGGCCAGCAATGCCAGCGATGCGATCTGGGCACGCTCTAAACGGTTCAACAGAAAATCTTCACGAAAGCGCGCAATCGAAGGCACAAAGATCAAGACCTCGGCCAACATCACGAAGACCGTCGTCAGGATCAGAAATCTGCCCGACAGCGAATTCACTTTGCGCTCCTCCTCGGATCAGGGAATCCAGCGTTGGACGAAGCGGACCACCCGTTTAACTGTTTGATTCTCAAACAGCCTTGGCGAGAAATAAGCCCCCGCGACGCGTTTGTTAAGCTCTCCGATCGTCGGATAGGGTGAAACCATCGCGGCGATCTGCGCCATCTTCAGATTATTGGCCAGCGCAAGGGACCACAAGTTGATCAATTCACCCGCCTGATGCCCGACAATTGTAGCCCCTACAGGACGGCCCTTGACGACCATTACCTTGATGAAGCCTTTCGTCTTGCGTTCCGATATCGCACGGTCGTTGTGGTGATAGTCGAACCGCGCAATCTCCATCGCTCCGCCATACTGGTCGCGCGCCTGCGCCTCGGTCTGGCCGACTTGTGCCAGTTCGGGGTCGGTATAGGTGGCCCATGGAATGTGGGCCGTTTTGACCTTAGAGGGCAGGCCAAACAGAGCGGAACGGATGATGATCCCTGCGTGATACCCGGCCACATGCGTGAATTGCAGACCACCTGCTACATCGCCGATGGCATATACTTTGCGGTTGGTCGTGCGCAGGGTGTTGTCCACTTTGATGCCTGAGCGCGTTCGCTCGATCCCTGCGGCGTCCAGATTCAGGCGTTCGACGTTGGCTTTGCGTCCAACGGCCATCAGAAGATGCGTGCCCGAAAAGATATCCCCGGTCTGGGTCACGACCTCGACCCCGCCATCCGAGCCTCGGACCTGAGCGACCATTGCCTGTTCCTGAATGTCGACGCCTTCGGCACGCAGACTGTCCAGCACGATGGTGGCGGCTTCGGGGTCGTCCTTGCCCAGTGCTTTTGCACCTTCGATCACAGTAACCTTGCAGCCCAGCCGAATATGGGCCTGCGCCATCTCCATGCCGATAGGGCCACCTCCGACAATCAACAGATGATCCGGTTTGTCGCGCAGATCAAAGATGGTTTCGTTGGTGTAGTAGGGCACCGTGTCCAGCCCCGGGATCGGCGGCACAAGCGGCGACGATCCGGTTGCCAAAACAACCCGCCGCGCGGTGATGACGTTTTCGCCCGCCTGTACCTGTGTTGGAGACAGGAAAGTGCCGAACTCGCGGATCACCTTGACGCCGAACCCTTCGAACCGCTCCTGGCTGTCCATCGGCTCGATCTGGGCAATGACGTCGTGGACGTGATCCTTGGCGGCTGCATAGTCCACCTGAGGGGCGACATCAGCTACGCCAAAGGCTGCCGAATGGGCCTGCCCGTATGCCATCTTGCCGCTGGCGATCAGCGCTTTGGACGGAACACAGCCGAAATTCAGACAGTCGCCGCCCATCTTGTGACCCTCCAGCAGGATCACATCGGTACCCATCTGCGCCGCACCGGCTGCGACGGACAGACCTCCTGACCCGGCGCCGACAACCAGGATATCCGTTTTCAATTGATTCATTGGTCAGGCGTCCTTTTTGCCACGCAGGGCCTTGATGAGAATTGGCAAAGCCGCCAGTACGCACAAGCCGACAATCGGGCCGATTACAAAAGGCTCCCATAACAATGAGACATCCGGGGTCTCACCGCGATCAAAAACACCGCCCAGACCGACGCCGATCCAGGTGTAGACAATCCCGCCCGGGATAATGCCCAACGCCGTGGTGATCAGAAAGTTGCGGAACTTCACTCCGACGAGGGCAGGCACCAGATTGGCCACGAAGAATGGCACCACCGGCACCAACCGCAATAGGAACAAGACCGAAATCTCATTTTCCCGCAGGCCATCTTTCAGCTTTTTGATTGAGCCCTCAGACGATTCCAACCGTGCAGTCAGCGTTTCACCCAGACCCCAGCGCGCGGCGAGGAAGATTGCTGATGCGCCGATTGTTGCCGCAAAAACGTTGAACACCGTGCCTGCGAACAGGCCGAACAGGAAACCTCCGGTCATGGACGCAACCGCCGCGCCGGGAAGCGAAAAGGCCACGATGAGGATGTAGATCGCCACAAACGCCGCGGCCATGACCCAATAGTGACCGTCTCGCCACGCCAAAAGGGCCTCGCGATTGTCCCGCAAGGTCTCGAAAGTCAGAAAGTCCCCAAGCGTAAAGAACCCCGCCGTGGCGACGGCAAGAATCACAAGCAAGGGAATGTGACGTGCAAACCCGCTGCGCGGTGCCTGGGTCGTTTCGCTCATCTGGCTGTCCGGTTTTGGCTGTTTCATTCTGGCCCCAACATGCGCCCTCTGCCGCGCCGGCAACAGGGTCCTCACGCGGCCTTGAACTATGTGGCAGGGAATGTGAGGGTTTGAAGCAGAAAACCCGGATTCTGAAACCTTTGCGCGGGTCAGGTTACAGAATTGTTGCAAAAGCCACGAAAACCCGTGCCTTGGGGTTTGACTTACCCCCCGCTTGGCAGTAGAGGACGGGCTTCGAACACTCGGGCCAGGCGAATCCGCGCCGCACCCACCGCTATAGATTGGAGACGGAGCGATGAAACGCACCTATCAGCCTTCGAACCTGGTTCGCAAACGCCGCCACGGTTTCCGCGCGCGCATGGCCACCAAGGCCGGCCGCAAGATCCTGAACGCGCGCCGCGCACGTGGCCGCAAGTCGCTGAGCGCGTAAACCGCTCACCGATCAGGTTATGAACATGACGCCGCCGGAGGCCCCTGAGGATGGTAGTAACCAACCGAGGGTGACGCCCCCGGCGGCGTCCGTTTGCGCGCCTTGCTCTTTGACCGTTCTAAAGAAACGGTCCGATTTCCTGAAAGCTGCACGCGCGCGTCGGCAGGGCACGTCTTCTATGATGGTACAGGCCCGCAAACGCGCGCCGGACGAAGCATCCGGGATTCGGGTGGGGTTCACCTGTTCCAAGAAGGTTGGCAATGCTGTGGCCCGCAACCGTGCCAAACGCCGTCTGCGTGAAGCCGCGCGCGCTATTTTGCCTGTACAGGGCCATCCAGGTTGGGACTACGTGCTGATCGGACGTGCCGAGGTTACCGCCACGCGCGACTACAAGGCGTTGCTGGAAGACCTGCGCTACGCGCTTCGCAAAATCCACGGCTCCAAGACGTGACCCTGCTCGCGCATATCCTCGCCCTGCCCGTGCGGGCCTATCGGTTGGTCTTCAGCCCTTGGGTTGGGTTCAATTGCCGCTATCAGCCCACATGCTCGGCCTATGCGCTTGAGGCTTTGGAAAAGCACGGCGCGATCAAAGGCGCATGGCTGGCTGCACGCAGGATCGGGCGGTGTCATCCGTGGGGCGGCGACGGATACGATCCGGTGCCCGACTGCGAGAATGGCCAAGACCAAGGCTAATCTGCGACATCCGCCGAACGTCTTGCCCGGTTGCCTCAAAAGCTGTAGGGCACGCCCATGTTTGATGATGCAGACGATATCCATCCGCTGTTTGCGGGCGCGCCCTCGACGACCGAGTTCAAAAAGCTGCGCAAGCGCATCGTGCGTCAGACGCGCGAAGCTATCGAGCATTACGGGATGGTCGATGCGGCGGCCCATGACAAGGACGCCAAACCACCTCGCTGGCTGGTCTGCCTGTCTGGCGGCAAGGACAGCTATACCTTGCTGGCTGTTCTGCACGAGTTGAAATGGCGTGGTCTGCTGCCCGTCGATCTGCTGGCCTGCAATCTGGATCAGGGTCAACCGGGCTTTCCGGCCACTGTCCTGCCCGAGTTTCTAAAACGCATGGGTGTCCCACACCGGATCGAGTATCAGGACACCTATTCCGTCGTGATGGACAAAGTTCCCCAAGGCCGCACCTATTGCGCCCTGTGTTCACGCCTGCGTCGCGGCAACCTGTATCGCATCGCACGGGAAGAAGGCTGCTCGGCCGTGGTACTGGGCCATCACCGGGACGATATTCTGGAAACCTTCTTCATGAACCTCTTCCACGGCGGTCGTCTGGCCACAATGCCGCCAAAGCTGGTCAACGAAGAGGGCGACCTGTTTGTCTATCGCCCGTTGGCCCATGTAGCCGAGGCCGATTGCGAAAAATTCGCCAAAGCGATGAAGTATCCCATCATTCCATGTGATCTGTGCGGCAGCCAGGACGGTTTGCAACGCCAGCAGGTCAAACAGATTCTCGACCAATGGGAAAAGAACAGTCCGGGGCGTCGTCAGGTCATGTTCCGCGCCCTGACCAATGCGCGGCCTTCTCATTTGCTGGACCCGAAACTGTTCGATTTTGCAGGGCTTTCCGTGACTGCCGGCAAAAAAGACGAAAATTCAGATGAAATTCCGCAGCTCCGTTAACGTCTGACTCAGACTGGTCTCTTACGGTTCCTCTTGAGCGTTTGATGCCCAAGGCCCGGAATACTGATGCGGAAATCTCCTGTCTTTGATCGTTTCTTGAAACCCGTAGCCGCCGCTTTCAGCGGACCATCCGCGCTGGCCTTTCTTCCCGCGCTCAGCCTCGGGGCATTTTGGCTGGGCGGAGAGCGTGCATTGGTGTGCGTCGCACTGGGCGTGCCGCTCATGTTTGCCATCGCCGGAATTTTGGAAGCGCGCACAAGCGAAAAGGCGCATCAAAAAAGCCGTGGACTGCTACCGAATGATCAGTTCGATGCTGCACTGACAGACATATTCGAAACCGCCCGACGGCAAGGAAGCATTACGGCCTGCATATCCGTCGAAATCGATGACTATACCGAGATTGTCGACATTCACGGCCAAGCAGCCGCAACCCACATTTCCGAACAGTTCTGCAGCCGGGTGCTGTCGATGATCCGCGACGACGACATTGCCGGGCGCACGGCGAATGACGGCATCATGATCGGCTTGAACCCTTCTCAGCACTTGGACCTTGAGGCCTGCATACAGATGTCCGGGCGCATACAATCCGTTGTGGAAGACCCGATCATGCTCAATGGAACCGGAGTCTACTTGTCCTGTTCGATCGGATTCAGCTTGAACAAATCCGTGCCGGGCGACGCGCCCGCAGACTGGGTGACCGCCAGCCACGATGCCCTTGTCGAAGCCCAACGAAATGGGCCATCGACGATTCGCGCCTATTCGACCGAGACTCGGCGTCGGTCGCTGGTTCGCAGCAATCTGCGCAGGGAATTCGAAACAGCGTTGGACAATGGGGATATTCGCCCATGGTTTCAGCCCCAGATATCCACCGACACCGGGCGCATCACGGGGTTCGAAGCACTGGCGCGCTGGGAGCATCCAAATAAGGGCGTGCTGGGTCCTCAGGTCTTCCTGCCCTTCGCCGAGCAGGCCGAATTGATGGAACGTTTGGGACAGGCCATCCGACACCACGCCTTCGCCGCCATGCAGACCTGGGACAAAGCTGGCGTGATCGTTCCGCGCATCGGGGTGAATTTCTCATCAGATGAGCTGCGCGCGCCCAATCTGATCGACCGTCTAAAGTGGGAGTTGGATCAGTTCGACCTGACCCCGGATCGACTGACGGTCGAAGTTCTGGAAACCGTGTTTTCCCGTCGTCCCGATGATGTAATAACCCGCAATGTCACCGGGCTGGCCGCACTGGGGTGTTGTATCGATCTCGACGATTTCGGCACCGGTCATGCCTCAATCGCATCAATCAAACGGTTCAATGTTTCGCGGATCAAGATTGACCGCACGTTTGTGGCCAAGTCCGATCAAGACCCCGGCCAGCAACAGATGGCAAGCGCAATCCTGACCATGGCCGAACGTCTGAATTTGGAGACGTTGGCCGAAGGCGTCGAAACTCCGGGCGAACATGCGTTGATGGCCCAGCTTGGATGCGACCATGTTCAAGGGTTTGGTATCGCAAAGCCGATGCCGTTCGAAAAAACGCTGGATTGGATCGCGTCTCACAAAAGCAAGATGAAGGGCGTTCCCAAAATCGGGGGGCAAACGGGTTAAATTCAGCAAACGAGCGGCCATGAATACCTCTACGTAACGAAATGAAGGCCGATTCCGCTTGACCTTTGGGCCTGCACTCTGTTGAACCCTGCGGGTGTCTTTCACTGCTCAAGGTGGCTGTCCCCGATGGACGATCAGAACAAGAACCTCATCCTAGCAACCGCGCTCAGCTTTCTCGTGATCCTGGTCTGGTTCGTATTGTTCCCCCCGCCGGAACCTGCACCCAGCACCGAGCAGACCGAGATTTCTACATCTGACGGGACCGAGGTTCAGACACCCAGCGCCGCAGATACCGGTACAGTGGGCGAGGCGACGGCGTCAGCTGAAGAAACGCAGCCTGACGAACAAGCTCCGCGCGTCGAAATCGACACACCCCGCTTGAAAGGCAGTCTGTCGCTGTCGGGTGGTCGCATCGATGAGCTGTTCCTGAAAGACTATAAGGTTTCGATCGACGAAGGCGCACCCATTGTCGAACTTCTGTCCCCGGTCGGGTCGGAGTCTGCCTATTACGCGCTCTATGGTTGGGCCCCGGGTACAGGCCTGAGCGGAGCCGATGTGCCTGGTCCCAATACCTTGTGGTCACTGGAAAGCGGCGAAGAATTGAGCGTGGACACACCCATTACCCTGGTGTGGAACAACGACAATGGCCTGACCTTCCGCCGCACAATATCAGTGGACGAGAACTATATGTTCGAAGTCACACAAGCCGTAGAGAACAACACGCAGGCCGAGGTTGGGATGGCACCTTACGGCATCCTCGCCCGCCACGGTATCGGTGAAGATGGCGACCTGCCCGGCCTCAAGAATTTCTTCATCCTGCATGAAGGCGTGATGGTCATGGCCGACGGTGTGCTGGATGAAATCGACTATGGTGATGTGCGCGACTTTGACATCGACCAAAACGAACGCGCCCAAGCCGAGGTGTTTCAGGTCAAAGAGGGGGGCTGGGTCGGCTTTACCGATCACTACTGGATGACCACCCTGATCCCCGCCGAAGGCGCGACATTCAAGGCAGCTGCAAAATACGATGCAAGGCGCAAGATTTATCAAACGGAAACCGTTCTGCCGACCCTGCTGGTTGCGCCCGGAGCCACCGAAGAGGTCACAACCCAACTGTTTGCCGGCGCGAAAGAATGGGAAACCATCCGCGAGTATCAGGCAGAAGGTGTTCAGAAGTTCATCGACAGCATCGACTGGGGCTGGTTTTACTTCCTGACCAAGCCGATCTTCTGGCTGCTGCACAACATCAATGCCCTGATCGGCAACATGGGTTGGTCGATCATTGGCCTGACATTGATCATCAAGGCGATCCTGCTGCCGTTGGCCTTCAAATCCTACGTCTCTATGGCGAAGATGAAGGAATTGCAGCCACAGATGGAAGCCCTGAAAGAAGCCGCCGGCGATGATCGTCAGAAGATGCAGCAGGGTATGATGGAGCTGTACAAGAAGGAAAAAGTGAACCCCGCCGCGGGTTGTTTGCCGATCCTTATGCAGATTCCCATCTTCTTCTCTCTTTATAAGGTGATCTTTGTCACCATCGAATTGCGTCAGGCCCCGTGGTTCGGACCCTTCCAGGATCTGAGCGCACCAGACCCGACCTCGATCTTCAACTTCTTCGGCCTGCTGCCCTGGGCCGCGCCTGCACCCGAAAGTCTCATGGCGCTGATATTCATTGGCATCCTGCCATTGCTGTTGGGTATCTCGATGTGGCTGCAACAGAAACTAAATCCGGCACCAACCGATGCAACTCAGGCGATGATCTTTGCCTGGATGCCATGGGTCTTCATGTTCATGCTGGGCGGGTTCGCCAGTGGTCTGGTGGTATACTGGATCGCCAACAACACGATCACGTTCGTTCAGCAATATCTGATCATGCGCAGCCAGGGCTATAAGCCAGATGTGTTCGGCAATATCAGGTCCGGCTTCAAGCGGACCCCGAAGACGGATGACAAATGACCGGTGTGATTACCAGCCTCTGGCGCCATCCCATCAAAAGTCATGGGCGCGAAGCGCTAAACGACGTTGCATTGACCCCCGGGCAGACCATGCCCGGGGATCGCGTTTGGGCGGTCGCGCATGAGGCATCCAAGGCGGACGGATCGCAATGGGTTCCCTGCGCCAATTTCAGCCGGGGATCCAAAGCGCCCAGCTTGATGGCGATCTCGGCACGGCTGGAGGGCGAGACCGTTACCCTCAGCCATCCGGGCAGACCAGACTTGCGCTTTGAGCCGGATCGCGATCAGGAAACCTTTCTGACGTGGGTAGCCCCATTGATGCCCGCAGACCGGGCGGCCTCGGCCCGCATCATCCGCGTGCCCGGTCGCGGCATGACCGATAGTGATTTTCCATCAATCAGCCTGTGCAACATGGCCTCGCATCGCGCTGTCGAACAGACGCTGGGCCAGGATCTGTCGATCAATCGCTGGCGTGGAAACATCTGGTTTGACGGCCTACCCCTATGGGAAGAGTTCGACTGGCTGGGGCGCGACATTCAGATCGGAGAGACTGTCCTGAACGTGCGCGAGCGCATCACCCGCTGTCTGGCGACCACCGCCAACCCTGAAACGGGCGTGCGGGATGCAGACACATTGGGTGCGCTGAGCAATTGGGACCACCAGGACTTTGGCGTCTACGCCGAGGTGATTCAGGGCGGCATGATCAGCGTTGACGACGAGGTTCGCGTACTATGACCGCATTGCCGTTTCCACTTGTCGAAGATCCGGATGAGTTCGCGTTTGAGCGGGGGCGCAAGCTGTTCGCAGGCCCGTCCGAATTCGTCAAAGGGGTTGTGGCCATGAATGGTCTGCCAGAACCTGATCGGTTGGAGGTGTGTTTTGCCGGACGCTCCAACGTCGGAAAATCCAGTCTGATCAACGCATTGACCGGAACCAAGGGGCTGGCACGCGCATCAAACACGCCGGGCCGCACGCAAGAGATCAATTTCTTCACTCAGGGACCAGAGTTGTATCTGGTCGACCTGCCCGGCTATGGCTATGCCAATGCGCCGGTCAAAGTGGTCGAAAAATGGCAACGGCTGCTCAAGCAATATCTCAGCGGGCGCCAAACCCTGCGCCGGGCCTTTGTCCTGATCGACTCGCGCCATGGGGTAAAGCCTGTGGACGACGAAATCATGAAACTGCTGGACACCAGTGCGGTGACCTTTCAATGCGTCATGACCAAGGCCGACAAGGTAAAAGCCAAAGACCGGGACAAGGTTTTGGATCAGGTCCGCGCCGCGCTGTCCAAACACCCCGCCGCCTTCCCCGAGATCGTTTTGACCTCATCCGAAAAAGGCGACGGTATTCCAACACTGCGCTCGATCATTGCGCATCTGGAATAGCTTGGTCCTTGGCAGCATCGTTCAAAGGCCCTAACAGGGAGGGCCAGAGGGACCTTAGCCATGAAGACAAGAGACATGAACCGGGATTGGATTGCCACCGCCGCCACATTGAACAGCGCACTGCCCTACCTGCAGCGCTATGACGGGGCGATAGTCGTCATCAAGCTGGGCGGTCACGCCATGGGCAGCGACGAAGCGATGGACAGTTTCGCCCGCGACGTGGTTCTGATGCGTCAGGTCGGTGTGAATCCGGTGATCGTGCATGGTGGCGGCCCGATGATCAACGCCATGCTGGATCAGCTGAATATCCAGTCCGAGTTTGTGGGCGGCAAACGCGTCACCGACAAGGCCACGGTCGAAGTGGTCGAGATGGTCCTTTCGGGGCTCGTGAACAAACGCATCGTGCAGGCAATCAACCGTCAGGGCGGCACAGCGGTCGGCCTGTCTGGCAAGGATGCCAACCTGATGACCTGCGAGCAGACGGACCCCTCGTTGGGCTTTGTGGGGTCGCCGTCAGAGATGAACCCCAAAGTTTTGCACGACCTGTTCGCGCACGACGTCATCCCGGTCATCGCGCCACTGGGCGCTGGCACAAATGGCGAGACCTTCAACGTCAATGGCGACACCGCCGCCGGCGCCATAGCCTCGGCGCTGAAAGCGGATCGCCTGTTGCTGCTGACGGATGTCTCGGGTGTCAAGAACGCCGCTGGTGACGTGGTAACCGAGCTGAAAGCCGGTCAAATCCGCGAAATGACTCTCGAAGGGACGATTGCGGGTGGTATGATCCCGAAAACAGAAACCGCTCTGGACGCGCTGCACAGCGGCGTGCGGGCGGTGGTTATTCTGGACGGGCGGGCTCCTAATGCAGTTCTGCTTGAGCTGTTCACCGAACATGGTGCCGGATCTCTGATCCGCCCCGACTGAGCCCGCAACGGAGGAGACATGACGGAACGGCAAAACTCCTCTGGCACTAGGTATGATCACGTTGAACAGGTGGCGCGAAAGGCTGGGCTGATTGTCATGGGCGCGCTGCATCCGCGCGTGACCGAAGCCAAGCAGCTGGACGGTGGTACCCTGATGCTTTTGGGGGCCGGATCTGCGTTCTGGCCTACGCTAAAGACGGCGCCCGAATGGCAGGGTGATGATCCGGTAGACCGCTGGTCATTGCGCGTGATCGGAGAGATGGCAAAGCAGCTGGCGGCAGAGGCCCATTTTCCGTTCGGTGGCCCCCCTTACGCACCTTTCATCGATTGGGCGCTGAAATCCGGGCGCACGTTCAGTAGTCCGGTAGGCGCCTTGGTGCATGATACGGTCGGTATGATGATCTCATTCCGGGGTGCACTGCATTTCGCCGAGGAATTCGATATCCCCGAGGCCAAAGCACCCTCTCCATGTCTCTCTTGCGCGGCCCCGTGCGCACAGGCCTGCCCGGTTGGAGCCTTGAACGATCAGAGCTTTTACAATGTGGAGGCCTGCCACGGCCATCTGTCCACGCCCGAGGGGCAGACCTGTATGACAGGCGGCTGCCTGGCACGCCTCGCCTGTCCCGTTACCGCGCGCTCAGGGCGTGACCCTGAACAATCCGCTCACCATATGAGGGCTTTTCATCCATCATGACCCACACTCTGATTCTGACCCGACATGCGAAATCCAGCTGGGATGATCCAAAGCTGGACGATCACGATCGACCACTGAACAAACGCGGGCGGGCCTCGGCCCCGGCGATAGGGGACTGGCTTAGACAGAATGGCTGGATACCCGACGAACTTCTCAGTTCGAACGCGGTCCGAACGCGGGAAACCTGGGAGCGTATGGGCCTTCACGCCGAAAACGCTTATTTCGCCCGCGACCTCTATTTGGCTGGTCCTGATGAGATGATGGCGGAACTGAAGACGGCCACAGGCCGGACGGTGATGATGCTGGGCCACAACCCCGGCATCGCGCATTTTACCAATCAGATCGTCGCGTCTGCGCCCGACCACGCGCGGTTTCACGACTACCCGACCTGTGCCACCACGGTGGTCCAATTTGACATCGACCGGTGGCCCGACATCGTGTGGCACAGCGGGCAGGTTCTGGGTTTCACCATTCCACGTGAGTTGCTGGAATAGAAAAAGGCGGGGCAAAACCCCGCCTTTTCCAGATTTTGCTTCCGCTCAGTGGCCGAGAATCTGGCTGAGGAACAGCTTGGTGCGTTCGCTTTTGGGGTTGTTGAAGAACTCTTCCGGTTCGTTCTGTTCCACGATCTGACCGGCATCCATAAAGATCACGCGGTTGGCGACCTGACGGGCAAAGCCCATCTCGTGGGTCACACAGAGCATGGTCATGCCTTCTTCGGCCAGCTCGATCATGGTGTCGAGCACCTCTTTGATCATCTCGGGGTCCAGCGCCGATGTTGGTTCATCGAACAACATGATCCGCGGCATCATGCACAGCGAGCGGGCAATCGCCACACGTTGCTGCTGACCGCCCGACAACTGGCCCGGATACTTCAGAGCCTGATCCGGGATTTTCACCTTTTCCAGGAAATGCATCGCGCGCTCTTCGGCCTCTTTCTTCGGCGTTTTGCGCACCCAGATCGGGGCCAGCGTGCAGTTTTCCAGAATGGTCAGATGCGGAAACAGGTTGAAGTGCTGGAACACCATGCCAACCTCGGACCGGATCTTGTCGATGTTTTTCAGGTCATTCGACAGCTCGATCCCGTCCACGACGATCTTGCCCTGCTGGTGTTCCTCCAGCGCGTTCAGGCAGCGGATCAGGGTGGATTTACCCGAGCCCGACGGGCCCGCGATAACAATCCGTTCGCCTTGGTTGACGGTCAGATTGATGTCGCGCAACACGTGGAACGAGCCGTACCACTTGTTCATGCCGTTGATTTCGATGGCGACCTCGTCGCTCACCTGCATTTTGGAGCGGTCGATTTCGCGTTCTACTGCAAGTTCAGACATGTGTTGAACTCCTTAACGATGATCGGTGGCAAGGCGACGCTCGAGCCACTGTGAATATTGAGAGATGCCGTAGCAGACGACGAAGAACAAAAGTGCGGCAAAGCCCCAGAGTTCCCAATATACGCCGTTCCATTCGGTAGACGCTGAGATGGGACCCCGGATCATGCCCACCAGATCGAACATCGAAATGACCGACACCAGCGTGGTATCCTTGAACAGGCCAACGGCCACGTTCACGATCCCAGGGATTGAGATCTTCAGAGCCTGCGGCAGGATGATCAGGCGCATCGCCTGCGGATAATCCAAGCCAAGGCTGTCTGCTGCTTCATACTGCCCGCGCGGAAGCGCTGCCAGACCGCCGCGGATCACCTCGGCGATATAGGCAGCCGAGAACATGGTGATCATGATCACCACGCGCAGGAACAGATCGACCGTGCTTTCGGGCGGAAAGAAGAACGCCAGCATCACCGACGCCACAAACAGCAGCGTAATCAGAGGAACGCCTCGGATAAACTCGATGAAGATGACGCTCACCCATTTGATCAGCGGCATGTCGGATTGACGACCCAGAGCCAGCGCAATGCCCAAAGGCACCGAGAGCGAGACGCAGGTCACACCCAGCATCATGTTCAACATGAAGCCACCCAGATCGCGGCTGGGAACAGCTGGCAACAGCGCGTTTTCCGATGCTCCCTCGGGGATCAAGGCGGCCCCGACGTTCCACACGATCAGCGCGACGGCGATGCCCCCGAAAAAGCCGACTGCAAAGCTGTTCTTGCCCAGCTTCTGGAACACGGCAAATGCAGCCACACAGCCCAGCAGAGCGACAAGCGGCCCAAGGATGGTGCCACCCCAGATCAGCCAGAACGCCAGGAACGGGTAGATTGCAGTGAACAGCAACATCTTGCGCGGCAAATCGAAGAACAGCACCGGCGCAAACGCCACAAGCATCAGCACAAAAGCCAGGTTGGGACGCCAATAGGCATCAGCCGGGTATTTGAACCCGTAGATCAGCTGCGGCCAACGCTCTGCCAGAACGGCGAAACACGCGCCTTTTGTGCCATCCAGAATTTCACGGCACTCGGCCAGTGAGTTTGCGTTCCATACCCCGTTCAGAATCCACGGCAGAGTGTTTTTCAGCAGCAGATAAATCAGGATCAGGGACAGCACCGTGAGGATGGTGTTGGATACACCCGAAAACAGGTTGTCCCGCAGCCATTTGACGATACCCGTCTCATTTGCCGGTGGCGGTGAGGGCGGGATGGTGCCTTCGGCCACGAAAGCGATCGGATTGGTCGTTTGATCGGTCATGGCTCAGCGCTCCTTCAACTTGACGGATGCGTTGTACAGGTTCATCACCATCGAAATCAGCAGCGAAGCCGTCAGATAGAACAGCATCAGCAGCAGCACGCACTCGATTGCGCGCCCCGTCTGGTTCAGCGTGATACCACCCAGCGTTGCAGTGATATCTGCATAGCCCACGGCGATCGCGAGCGACGAGTTCTTGGTGATGTTCAGATATTGCGAAATCAGCGGCGGAATGATCACCCGCAGCGCTTGCGGCAGGATCACCAGATTCATGATCCGGCCCTGACGCAGACCCAGAGCGGCCGCAGCCTCGGTCTGGCCTTTCGAGATTGCCTGAATACCGGCCCGGACGTTTTCCGCGATGAAGGCGCCGGTGTAGATCGACAGTGCGAACCACAAGGCGATCAGCGGGCCGCCAATCTTGATACCGCCGCTGAAGTTGAAACCTTTCAGGGCGGGAACATCCCATGTCAGCCCCATCAGCAGCATCAGCAGAGCAACAGGCACGAACCAGACAGCCAGTTTCACGACCAGAGTATTTGGGCGTTCACCGGTTTCTTCTTGTTTCTTGCTCGCACGTTTGTCGACTTCACGCGACACGAACCATGACCCGATCAGGACCGCAACAACCAGCAGCCAATTCAACACGGTTGCGCCAAACAGCCCGTTGGTGAATTCGGGGCGCGGAATGTAGACTCCGCGGTTGGTGAAGGCCATTGCATCAAACAGCATCGTTGATGACGGGTCTTCGCCTCGGAACGCCCGCGGCCCCGGCAAAACAGCCGTCATGATCGTGAAGATGATGATGATCCAGATCAGTACCGGAATATTGCGGAAGATCTCGACGTAAACCGCCATCAGTTTCGACACGAGCCAGTTGTTCGACAGTCGCAACACACCGGCAATCACGCCGAACACGGTTGCCGTGATACAGGCCAGAACCGCAACCAGTAGCGTGTTGAGAATACCGACCACAGCGGCCCGACCGTGCGAGGACTGGCTGTCATATTCAACGAGACGCTGGTTGATGTCATACCCGGCGGCATCGCCAAGGAATGTGTAGGAAATGTTGAGCCCTGCGGCCCGCAGGTTCTGGATCAGGTTGTTGCCCAGATACCAAATGGAAAGCGCAATCACGATTGCGGCGATCACCTGGAACGTCAGTGATCTGTACCGCGTATCGTTTATGAGCATCGACAACCGAAAATCAGCTTTCGGTGGGTCAGTCATAGTCGACATGTTATGGAATCCCCGTAGCTTGCGGACCTATTGTTCTCTGGCGAGGTTGTCCCCGCTCTGCGTCCGCTCGCAGCAATTATTTAGTGAAAAAGGGCGCAGGATGTCCTGCGCCCTTTTCCGTGGATGACTTACCGGAACGGCGGCGAGTACAGCAGGCCGCCTTCGGTCCACTGCGCGTTCAGACCGCGCGCCAGACCGATCGGTGTTTCTTCACCGATGTTCTTGGCAAACAGCTCGCCATAGTTACCACCCGCCTTGATGACACGGGCCGCCCAGTCGGCGTCCAGACCCAGCATCTCGCCCAGGGTACCTTCGGTGCCCAGCAGACGATTGATTTCCGGGTTGTCGGTACCGCCGGACAGTTCTTCGATATTGGCCGAGGTCACACCCAGCTCTTCAGCCGTGATCAGCGCGTTCAGAGTCCAGCGCACAACGTCGCCCCACTCGTGATCGCCGTGGCGGACCAGCGGGCCCAGCGGCTCTTTCGAGATGATTTCGGGCAGCAGGATGTGCTCATCGGGGTTTTCGAAGGTGGCGCGGGATGCGGCCAGACCCGATGCATCGGTGGTGTACGCATCACACGCACCGGCCAGGTACTGTTGCTGCGCTTCGGCGTCGGTTTCAATCGGAACCGGCTCGTAGCTGATGTTGTTGGCACGGAAGAAATCGGCCAGGTTCAGCTCGGTGGTGGTGCCGGTCTGGATGCAGACGGTCGCGCCGTCCAGTTCCTTGGCCGAGCTTACGCCCAGCGACTTGGGAACCATGAAACCCTGACCATCATAGTAGTTCACACCGGTGAATTCGAACTTCAGGTCGACGTCGCGGCTGAAGGTCCACGTGGTGTTACGAGCCAGCATGTCGATTTCGCCGGAGGCCAGAGCGGTAAAGCGGGTCTTGCCGGTGGTGGGAACGAACTCGATCGCGTTTACGTCATTCAGAACAGCTGCGGCAACAGCGCGGCAAATTGCAACGTCAAAGCCCTGCCATTCGCCGTTGGCATCCGGCGCAGCAAAGCCCACCAGACCGACGTTCACGCCACAGTTCAGTTTCCCGCGCGCTTTAACGTCGTCTACAGTCCCCGCCACAGCAGCGCTCGCGGCCAGACCGGCAACCGTTGCCGCGCCCAAGATTACGGATTTTTTCATTTTTACCTCTTCCTGATTATCCATCCCGAAAGGAACGGTTCTGCCCGGCAAGTGGATGCCGGAAAGGATGTCCAAAGGTGTCTCCCCTTTAGTGCGCATGAGTTTGGGCGCAATCATGAACAAACGTCAAGTGTTGGATCAGTGAAAACGATAGGTCAGCGCAGCAGGTTTTTGAACAATCGCACAAAAATAGGGACAGGAAGGATCAAACCGATAGATCGAAGAAGCGTTTGGCGTGCAGAAATGCCGCTTTCTTTGTTTCGGCCACGGCATGGGCTTCGTCATCATGGCCCCATTGCTCAACCTGCCAGTTTTCATCCAGCCTTGAAATGCGCCATATCTCGTTCGGATTGCGCCAATCCATTGCTGCTGCGAAGCCCAGAATCAACGAGCCTGACAAGCTGACCAGATCGTGAAACGCAGCCAGCTGAAACGAATCCAGTGCATGGACCCGCTGGCGCAGTTTTGACAGCGCATCCGAGGATTGTGGCTGGTGCAAAACACCGGCAATCGGAACCAAGCGCGCATCCAGGGCATCCGCTGCCCAATCCAACGCCGGATCCCAATCGGCAACCTGACGGTCCTGCAGTTCCTGCGGATAGGTCGCGCGATAGCAAAGCAGGTCGGAATCGCCATAATCGGCAAGCATATCCGCGACTTCTTTGTGCTGGACACCCACCTTGTCGATCGCCGCATTTGCGGATCGGGTAAAGGGCATGGTGGTCGGGTCCACCTCTTTCTCCTGCGCGTCCCATTCTGCGGCCACGGCCTGCGCCATGGCCGGCGACGGCAGGATCAACGCAGCCTTTGCCGGGGTTTTGACCCGGCGACCGTCCAGTTCCACTGTGTAGCCGCCCTCGACCTCGACAACGGCACTGTTTGTCCAGAAGCGTTTCGGTTTCCAGTCGCTCATTTATTCAGTCCCAAAGAGTGGTCAGCGCATCCGGCAGCTGGTCGAATGTCTCGATCACACAGGCTGCGGCAGTCAGTGTTTCGGATGCGTGATAGCCCCAGGACACGCCGATCCCGGCGACGCCAGCGGCAGCCGCCATATCCATGTCAAAACTGGTATCGCCGATCATGACCGCATGCGCGGCATCGACGCCGGTTTCCGCCAACGCCGTATGAACCATCGAGGGATGGGGCTTTGACGGGTGATGGTCGGCCACCTGCCGGGTCACGAAATAGCGCTCCAGCGCATGCGCTTCGATCAAAGCATCCAAACCGCGTTGCGATTTGCCTGTGGCAACGCCCAGCAGGATTTCGGGAACTGCATGAAGCGCTTCAAGCGCCTCAAGCGCCCCCGGGTAGAGCGGAGAACTGGCTGCCCCAACTTCCAACCGGTGTGCATGGTACGCCTGTTTATAGCCATCGACCAAGTCCGCCTGAACCCCGACAGGCTGATCCGGAGCCAATCGTTCGATCGCGTGGGGCAGCGACAGACCGACAATCGACAGGATATCGTCACGGCTTGGAACCGCGACCGAAGCGGCGTGAAAACTGGTCGTCATCGAATGAACTATGCTGCCCTGGCTGTCGACCAGCGTACCGTCGACGTCGAACAGGACCAACCGCAAGGGTGCGCTCATTGCAGCGCCTCAAACGGATCGTCAGCGGCAAGATCTTCGGTCCAGCCGAAGGTGTCCCAGCTGTGTTTCATATGTTCGGGCAGGGGCGCTTGGATGCTGATCGATTTTCCGGTCATCGGATGCTTGAAAGACAGACGCCGCGCATGCAGGTGCAGATTTTTGCTGATGATCCCGCCCAGTTGCGCCCCCCAACCATCGCCGAGGTTTTCCTGACCCGATCCGCCGTATTTCCCATCCCCGATGATTGGATGTCCAATGGCAGCCATATGCGCGCGCAACTGATGGGTGCGGCCCGTGACAGGCTCCATCGCCACCCAAGCGGCGCGACCTGCGACACGGTATAGCGTTGCATAGAGCGTATGGGCCCGTTTCGCCCCCGGCGTGCTGTCGATGTCGCCCATATGCACAGGGATCATCTTCTCGCCTTCGCCTTGCGTGCCATGCCCTGCGGCCTTGACCAGTCCGGTCTTTATCTCACCGAGATAAGGCGTCGGTACACCAGCCACCAAGGCCCAGTAAATCTTGCGCGTGTCGCGGTGACGGAATGCGGCCGTCAGCCCCTTTGCGGCCTCGCGGGTGCGGGCCATCAGCAGTACGCCGGACGTGTCCTTGTCCAGACGGTGGACCAAACGCGGATTTTCGTCATGATCGAAACGCAATGCCTCGGACAGGTTGTCCACGTGGCGCGTCTGCCCGCTGCCGCCTTGTACGGGCAGGCCGTGCGGCTTGTTCAGCGCCAGAACGTGATCGTCACGGTATATCACGCAGGATTGGATCATCTTGGCATCCGCCTCGGACACGCGCCGTTTCACCTCGGCCGGTTTGTGATCCGCATCGGGCAACGGTGGTACGCGGACGACCTGTCCCACCTCCAGCCGGGTCGAGGCCTTGGCGCGGCTGCCATCCACACGCAGCTCACCTTTGCGACACATCTTTTCGATGCGCCCCTGGCTGACATGCGGAAACAGACGGCGCAGCCAGCGGTCTACCCGCTGATCGCCATCACCTTCTGCGACCGAAATCATCTGCACGCCACTCATGCCATTGCCCCTTGCACCGCGCAGTTTGACCGCCCGGATTGTGCTATTGCCATTGCCCTAGAAAACATGCGCGTCTGTGACCTGCAACGGGGCAAGAGTCAAGGATCGGTCCGCTACCCGTTGCGCTGCGTGCGCAGTTTGGCAAAATAGTCCAACCGCTTTTTCAACTCGCGCTCGAACCCGCGTTCGACCGGCTGGTAGAGCACAGGCCGCGGCATCGTTTCCGGAAAGTAGTTCTGCCCTGAAAACCCATCCTCGGCGTCGTGATCATAGGCGTAGCCCGCGCCATAGCCCTGATCCTTCATCAGTGACGTGGGCGCGTTCAGGATGTGCTTGGGTGGTGGCTCACTGCCGGACTGCTTGGCCAGGCGCATCGCGGCCTTGTAGCCCACATAAGCCCCGTTCGACTTCGGGGCCAGCGCCAGATAGACCAGCGCCTGTGCCAACGCCAATTCCCCTTCGGGTGAACCCAATCGTTCGTAGGTCTCCCACGATTGCAGGCAGATCGCCTGTGCCTGCGGATCGGCCAGCCCGATATCCTCGACCGCCATTCGGGTGATGCGGCGGGCCAGATAGCGCGGGTCTTCCCCCCCGGTCAGCATCCGGGCAAACCAATAAAGCGCCGCATCCGGGTCCGAGCCGCGCACCGATTTATGCAAAGCCGAAATCAGGTTGTAATGCTCATCGCCGGACTTGTCGTATTTCGCCGCACGGCGCATCAGCCGCGTCGCCAACGCATCCGGGTCCAGCGCTGCGTCCACCTTCCACGCGACCACTTGTTCGATCAGGTTCAGCAGCGCGCGCCCGTCGCCATCCGCCATCTGGTGCAGCGCAGCGCGCGCGGAGGCTGTCAATGGCAAGGTTCTGTCCAGCTCTTTTTCGGCTCTCTGTGTCAGGTGTTCCAGATCGCCAAGGCCCAACCGCTCCAGCACCAGAACCTGAGATCGGCTCAGGACAGCTGCGTTCAATTCGAATGAGGGGTTCTCGGTCGTCGCGCCCACCAGAAGAATGGTGCCATCCTCCATATGGGGCAGAAATCCATCCTGCTGGGCCTTGTTGAAGCGGTGTATCTCGTCCACGAAAAGCAGCGTGCCTTGTCCGTTCTGACGCCGTATCTTTGCGGCCTCGAACACTTTTTTCAGATCCGGCACACCAGTGAAAATCGCGCTGATCTGCACAAAATGCAGATCGGTTTCCTGTGCCAGCAAGCGCGCAATCGTTGTCTTTCCAACACCGGGAGGTCCCCAGAAGATCAGGCTGGAGAGGCTGCCAGAGGCAAGCATGACACCCAATGGCGCATCTGGACCCAGCACCTGTTCCTGACCGATCACCTCGGCCAGCGTCCGAGGTCTCAGCCGATCCGCCAAGGGGCGATGCGGCGAGGGTGCGGGCTCGGTCGCGTCTGTGTCGAACAGGTCACTCATGCTTACAACCTGAATCGCAAAGACACAGAGCGGCCACCGCGCTGAAGCGTCATCTGCACCCGGCGGCCCGGATCTGTCAGCGCGCGCGCCACGTCGCGCGGGTGTTGGATATCGGAACCGTTGATACTCAGGAATACATCCCCAACCCGCAGACCGGCGCGCGCGCCATAGGGTCCGGGATCGACGACAACCACGCCGGTCTGCGACAAGAGCAGGCCAAGTTTTGTGATCACCGAAGGGTTGACGCCTGAAACCGTTAGCTCGGGCAATACGGTGCGGTCATCCAGGGTCGTTTCGTCGGCAGCCGGCGTTTCAGGCGCCTTGATCAAGGCGACTTCAATGTCGTCCTTCTGGTCTCCGCGCAAACGGGTCAGAACTGACGTTCCGCCCACACCTGCAACAGACATGCGAAACTTCATTTCGGCGGGCGAGTTGACTTCATCCCCATCCACATGCGTTACGACGTCCCCAACCCTGAGACCCGCATCGGCCAACGGGCTGAGCGCGTGCAAATCTGAAATCACCACACCCAGAGGAATAGCCAAACCCAGGGACTCGGCTATGTCTGCGCTCATGTGTTGGCCTGCCATGCCCGCCCAAGGGCTGACGAATGTGTCATTTCCTGCCTGCGCCTGACGCAGGAACTCTGCCACCAGATTGGCCGGAATGGCAAAGCCGATCCCGTTCGATCCGCCCGACCGGGTCAGGATCGACGTGTTGATCCCGATCAGATCACCATTCACATCGATCAACGCCCCGCCCGAGTTCCCCGGGTTGATCGCGGCGTCGGTCTGAATGAAGTACCCGCGCGCATTTCCTGTTGCCGTCCCGGTCCGAGCCAGCCCCGAAATGATACCCGACGAAACCGTCTGACCGATCCCGAAAGGATTACCAATTGCCAGTGCAAGCTCTCCAACTTCGACATGATCCGAGTCGCGCAAACTGAGAAACGGCAACCCTTGCGCCTCGTCCAGACGCAAGATCGCGATATCGCTTTCCTCATTGCCAAGCACCACTTGCGCAGAAAACTCCCGCCGGTCCGTCGTGACCACGCGAATTTCAGTCGCCGAACCGACCACGTGATAGTTTGACACCACATAGCCGTTTTCCGATAAAATTACTCCCGATCCCAACGAGTTCTGAACCCGCTGTTGCGGTTCTCCGAAACCACGCCCGAAAAAGTCCTGAAAGAAGGGGTCCGTGAACAAAGGCCGCGCCCGCCCCTGACGGACGATCTTGGCATAAATGTTCACGACCGCAGGCGACGCCTGTTTCACCACGGGCGCAAATCCCAGCGAAATCTCGGCTTGGGATTGCGGTACACGGGTTTCGGCACCGGCAGTAGACGCAAGGGCAACCGAAACGGCTAACAAAATCCAACGACGCATGAGAAACCTCAATCACTTCAAGCTCTCTGGATATGCGCCGACCGGATCGTCAATGCAAGGATACCCACAGGTCTCTTTGCTATTGTTCGCCCGTGATTGGGTGGCGCGGTTCAAAGGGGAACGGTCCCGCTATGCGCCCTGCTCAGTACAATCCCGATTTCCCGCCGCGACTCGGATAGCTGGCATCCACCGATGCGGAGTGCGGATCGAGTTTTGTGACGCGGCAAGTCTTCAGCCGTTCACATGGCTGCGGCGGGTTTGTATGCAATCTGACTGACATACGACATGTAGCCAAAAAACTTTTTGGCTTTGACGCGCAATTTTGCCTCGGCTTTCAGGGCGTCTGCTGTTGCGCGTGCCAACAAACCTGTCTCGACCATACGGTCCGCGCCCCGGTCTATGACTGTAAGAAAGTATGTGGCTTCCCCCTCGGCTACATATCCATGGCCTTGGCGTTGACCGAGCTGGAACCCTGCGACTGTCAGCATCTCGGTAATCTGACGCATGATCCACAGGTTGGTCACATTCTGATTGATCATGAAACGAACAAGCTGATCCAAAGGATCATAGTTGCCGATCTGCGTTGTCGCGGTGTCGTAGTCGCCATCACAAATCGCAAAGACCCCGCCCGGTTTCAGAATACGAAACACCTCGGTGATCACATCCTGCGGATCGGGAACATGGCACAAAAGCGTATGCGCAAGCACAAGGTCGACCGTGTTGTCCTGCAAGCCCGTCCGTTTTGCATCTCCGACTTCAAAGCTGAGCTGACCGAGACCATCAAAGCTTTTTCGGGCCCGTTCAATCATGACCGGCGAGGGTTCCACCCCAAGGGCGCGCTCGGCACCGGTATGGGTCAAAAGCTCCTGGGTCACATGACCTGTGCCAGAGCCCAGCTCTACGGCAAACGCACCGGATGGCAGGTCAATCGGTTCCAGATACCTGCGTCGGATATCGACCTGCGCCGGTTCAAGGCAGCGCGCCTCCATCGCATCTGCGATACGCTTCTGTATGTCCGCATCCTGCGCGGCAAGGTTTGAATAGGGATCGGACATGACTGACTCCTTGCGTCAGCGCCGGATCTGTTGGCTGTGTTGAAAGGTCGGGCGCAAAGGTCAGCTGCACGTCCCGATGCGCCGTGCGTGTCGGAAACGCCTGCCAGATTTGCAGGCGTTTCCGCAGAGCCAGAACTACATCTTGGCCTTCTCTGATTTCAGCGCCAGCCACAGGCAGTAGCACATCATCAATACCACCAGCGTAAACGGTATACCCGTCGACACCGCAGCACCCTGGAGCGCGGACAACCCGCCCCCAAGCAACAATGCGATAGCAACCAGACCCTCAAGCGTGCACCAGAACACGCGCTGCACAACCGGCGCGTCCATCTTGCCGCCTGCCGTGATCGTATCAATCACCAGCGAACCCGAGTCCGACGAGGTGACAAAGAAGATCACGATCAGAACCAGCGAGATCGGGGCAACGATGCTGTAAAGCGGCAGTTCCTTGAGGAAGCCGAACAACGCACCTTCAGGAGCGTAGCTGTCGATCACCGTGGCGCGAACGCCTTCGGCTCCGCCTGCGTTCAGCATGTCGATGGCGGCACCGCCAAAGGTCGACATCCACAGCGCGCAGACGGCGGTGGGGGCCAGAAGCGCGCAGAGAATGAACTCACGCACCGTACGGCCCTTGGAGATACGGGCGATGAACATGCCCACAAAGGGCGACCACGCGATCCACCAGGCCCAGTAGAAGGTCGTCCAGCCGTGGAAATAGCTGGTATCCTCGCGCCCGAACGGGTTGGACAAGGCCGGTAGGTGCGTCACGTAATCCACCATGACATTGAAATACCGCGCGATGGCGGTTCCAACACCGGTGACGACGATCACAAAGATAAACAGGCCCACGGCCATGATCATGTTGATCTCGCTCAGCCGTTTGACGCCCGCATCCATACCCATCAGGACCGAGCCCAGCGCGATCAGCGTGATACCGATGATCAGCAGAACAACCACGGTCGGGCTGGGTTCAATGCCGAACACTTCGTTCAGGCCAGCCGCAACCTGTTGTGCGCCCAGACCCAGCGAAGTGGTCAGGCCGAACAGTGTGGCGAACACCGCAAGCGTGTCGATGATGTGACCCCACCAGCCCCAGACACGTTCGCCCAGGATCGGGTAGAAAGCCGACCGCAGAGTCAGCGGAAGGTCCAGATTATAGGCAAAGATCGCAAGGCTCAGACCCACGGCGGCGTACACCGCCCAGCCTTCAAGACCCCAATGGTGGATCGTGCCAACAATGCCAGCGTATTCATTGCCCGGAACCGCAATGTCGATCCCCAACGGCACGGCGTTTCCGCCCTCGGCAAAGTTGTAGTAGACCGGCTCCATCACACCGAAAAACAGCAGACCGATACCAATACCGGCGGCGAACATCATCGCAATCCATCCGGCATAGGAATAGTCAGGCTTGGCATCTTTGCCGCCGATCCGAACACTGCCAACCGGCAGCACGATCAATACGAGGCAAAACAGGGTAATCGCGTTGACGGACATGACCAGAAACCAGTCAAACGTGCTGGTCAGCCAAGGCCGTAGCCATCCGAAGAACGAAGCCGCCGCCTCTTGATTGGCCAATGCGATCAAAACGAACGCAAAGATCAGGATACTTGAGATCAGGAAGACCGGATTGTGGATATCAAGACCGAACGGTCGGACATTATCCTGTCCCAGTTCGTATTCGGTTTCGAAATCGTAAATCCGTGGATCCGGATCCAGCATTTTCTTAGTTTGAGCCATTCGAGTGCCCCTCTGTCTGCTGGGTGCAAACGCCAAGGTATTCGGTCGGCTGACGGATGTGAGATTGTTACCCCCTTGGCGTGCTCCCGTCTCTTCGACCGCGGGTGTCAGTGGTAACAGGTTACACGGGCATCATATTTTCACAAAATCATTCAAATTTATGAATTTGATAGGGCGGCTTTGACATCAGTCCTGCAGGTCTGCGCCGCCAGTTTTGCGGTGGACAGCAGCGCGCAGACGATCGGCCAGGGTTTGAATGTTTGCTCGGCTTTGCGGATCATCGTCCAGAGGCTCGGCAGTCTCGGCATCCAACTGGAATGTGGCGTGCATAGGCACCAGACCATCCACAACATGCATGTCGTAATGCGTTGGGGCGATGGACAATTTGCCGGTCAGCCGCACTGGTTCGTGATTGTAGCCCGGAGTCCAATCCCCGGTCAGCAGCACACGGATCATCTGGTTCGGCGGCGGGGGCGGCAGATGGCTGCACATGCCGGGTGCAGGCACCAGATAAACCACTGCCCGCCCTGTTTCATCCGGTGGCGCGGGCAGCGCAAACCCCTCCAGTGTGACGATCTGATCCTCAACCGCGGGATTGCCGGCCGAAGCGGCGACCTGACGACGTTGGCTGACGATTTCGCGCTGGGACAATAGCCAGTCAACATCAATCTGGTCCGCGACCAAAGCCTCTTCGGTTTCTGTCAGCAGGTCTTGCCATTTCTGCCGCTCCTGCGGGCTTCCGATATCCTGCTGCAAGCGCCCACGCAAACGGACAGCAAACAGAAAATCGTCAAATTGCTCGGCGCTGAGATCGCGAAAAGGGTCATCGAATTCCTGCGCCGACGGGTCAGGTAAATCGGACCAGCGCAACAAGGTCGGCGTGGCCGATGCGGTCACACCCCAAACGGCAACCCCCAACACAATCAAATACTGCAAAAACGAGGCCATGACCTTCACCATCACACGTCGCTGGGAAACATATAGGCGGTTCAGCACAATTTGGCAGGTCCATTCCTGCACCATTGATCACGATACCGGCAGGGCGGCACCTTGCCCAGTCTGTCCGGTTGCTCTTTTCTTTGCGCGCATTCTCCTGTATGCGCGCGGTATCTGAGACGTTGTGCCCTGACCCCGGCACTCGAATGGAAGATAAAGTGGGGTCGGCGGCAATGGGGCCGCCATGCAAAACGGGAGACCCGCAGGGGCGGGAGTGCTCCCTTCTAGGATACGCATATGTTTGATGTAACAAAGAAATCAGTTCAGTGGGGCGAAGAGACGCTGACACTGGAAACCGGCAAGGTTGCCCGTCAGGCTGACGGCAGCGTGATTGCCACGCTGGGTGAGACCAGCGTCATGGCGAACGTGACCTTTGCCAAGCAACAAAAACCCGGTCAGGACTTTTTTCCGCTGACCGTACACTACCAAGAAAAATACTATGCCGCCGGTAAGGTTCCGGGTGGCTTCTTCAAGCGCGAGGCGCGCCCGACCGAGAAAGAGACGCTGACCGCGCGTCTGATCGACCGCCCGATCCGCCCGCTGTTTGTTGACGGTTTCAAGAACGAAGTTCTGGTGATGTGCACCGTGCTGTCCCACGATCTGGTCAACGATCCCGACATCGTCGCGATGATCGCAGCCTCTGCCGCGCTGACCATTTCTGGCGCGCCGTTCATGGGCCCGATCGCCGGTTGCCGCGTTGGTTTCGAAGATGGCGAATACATCCTGAACCCGACCGTAGACGACATGCAGGACCTGCGCCTGAACCCTGAACAGCGTCTGGATCTGGTCGTTGCCGGTACCAAAGACGCCGTGATGATGGTTGAATCCGAAGCTTACGAGTTGTCCGAAGACGAAATGCTGGGCGCGGTGAATTTTGCCCATGCACAGATTCAGCCCGTCATCGACCTGATCATCTCGCTGGCCGAAGAAGCCGCGAAAGAGCCGTTCGATTTCCAGGCGCCGGACTACTCGGACCTCTACGCTGCCATTAAGGCCGCTGGTGAAGAGCAGATGCGCGCAGCCTTCGCGATCACCGACAAGCAAGAGCGCACCGCCGCTGTTGCCGCTGCCCGCGACGCGATCAAAGAAGCCTTGACCGAGGAACAGCTGGAAGACGCGAACCTTGGCTCGGCGATGAAAAAGCTGGAAGCAGGCATCCTGCGCGGCGACGTCGTCAAAGGCGGCAAGCGGATCGACGGTCGCTCGACCACCGATATCCGTTCGATCGTTGCGGAAACTTCGATGCTGCCGCGAACACACGGCTCGGCCCTGTTCACCCGTGGCGAAACACAGGCGCTGGCGGTGACCACGCTGGGCACCGGTGATGATGAGCAGTTCATCGACGCCTTGCACGGCAACTTCAAATCGAACTTCCTGCTGCATTACAACTTCCCTCCGTATTCGGTTGGTGAAGCGGGTCGCGTGGGCCCTCCGGGCCGTCGCGAGATCGGTCACGGCAAACTGGCATGGCGCGCGTTGCAGGCGGTTCTGCCTGCGGCAACCGACTTCCCCTACACGATCCGCATCGTGTCCGAGATCACCGAATCCAATGGCTCATCCTCGATGGCGTCGGTCTGCGGTGGTTCGCTGTCGATGATGGATGCGGGCGTTCCGCTGAAAGCACCGGTTGCCGGTGTGGCCATGGGTCTGATCCTGGAAGATGATGGCGATTACGCGATCCTGTCCGACATTCTGGGTGACGAAGATCACCTGGGCGACATGGACTTCAAGGTTGCAGGTACCGAAAACGGCATCACCTCGCTGCAGATGGACATCAAGGTCGCGGGCATCACGCCCGAGATCATGGAGAAAGCCCTGGCACAAGCCAAGGACGGCCGGATGCACATCCTGGGTGAAATGGGCAAAGCCCTGTCCGAGACCAATGATTTCTCGGTCCACGCGCCGCGCATCGAAACCATGAACATTCCGACCGACAAGATTCGTGAAGTGATCGGTTCCGGCGGCAAGGTCATCCGTGAAATCGTCGAAGTGTCGGGCGCCAAGGTCGACATCAACGACGACGGCGTGATCAAGATCGCCTCGCCCGATGGGGAATCGATCAAGAAGGCCTATGAGATGATCCACTCGATCGTCGCTGAGCCCGAAGAAGGTCAGATCTACACCGGTAAAGTGGTCAAGATCGTCGACTTCGGTGCTTTCGTGAACTTCTTTGGCAAGCGCGACGGTCTGGTCCACGTGTCCCAGATCGAAAACCGCCGCCTGAACCACCCTTCGGATGTTCTGAAGGAAGGTCAGGAAGTAAAGGTCAAGCTGCTGGGCTTTGACGACCGCGGCAAGGTACGCCTGTCGATGAAAGTGGTCGATCAGGAAACCGGCGAAGAGGTCGTACCCGAGAAGAAAGACAAGAAAGAAGACGCAGAATAAGCTGCTCTTTATTCAAGTGATCAAGGCCCCGGTGATCCGCCGGGGCCTTTTTTTGTGCCGCGAGGCCCTCAAACCCCTGTCTTTGTGACTTTGAAAAGGCCTGATAGACCACATAAACCTTGGTCCAATTGCACCCATTTCAACCAAAACCCAATCGAAACAACGCGGCCATCTTCCCAACTCCATCGCATCGAAACGCACAAACAGGAGATGCGATATGGAAAACCTGAAAATTCTTGCCCTCGCCGGATTGATTGCAACCGCACCGGTTCTGGCTTTGGCCAATGTCGGGCTGGGCGAGACGCTGGGAACGGAAGAGACTGTTATCCGCGCAGCGCTGGAAGCGCAGGGCTATGTGGTTGAAGAGATCGAGATCGAAGATGATGAGATCGAGGTTGAACTCAGCAAGGATGGCGTGGAAACTGAACTGGTCCTGAACAAAGCCAATGGCACCGTGACTGCCATTGAACTTGAAGAGGATGACGACTGACCGCACAACCCCGAAGGAGCGTCATGAAGATATCGCAAACGTCTTTGTTGTGGCTCTTGTTGGTGGTGCAGGCCCTCTGCGCCACCTTTTTCCTGACAGACGCCCTGCTGGATTGGACCGGGGGCGAAAACGCCGGCTTCCGATACTTGCACAGTTTTGAGCTTTTGCTCTCTCTGGCACTTTTGGGTGGTTTGGTCGCAACGGTTTCTCTGATCCGTACCCAGACCCAGCGCATCCATGACATCCAGCGCCAGCTTGGCGTGGCGCAGGGTGCGTTTGCCGAAATCATAGACACCCAGTTTGACGAGTGGAAGCTCAGCAAAGCCGAGCGCGACGTTGCAATGCTCTCTCTCAAGGGTTTTTCGATTTCCGAGATCGCTGAACTGCGACACACCAAGGAAGGAACAATCAAAGCCCAAAGCGCCGCCGTCTACCGCAAGTCGGGCGTTTCAGGTCGGCTGCAACTGCTCAGTTTCTTTGTCGAGGAACTGCTGTCAGCCCCCCTGACGGAACGGTCCTAAAACTAGGACTAGCAATCTGCCGGCTTTGTTGTTCAAGGCCACTTAAGTCGACCGCCTGAGACCAAAAACCCTTCGACGCACCCACAGCATTCGACGTCAATTTCGGCCCTGGCGAGACCTTTTGACCGCAATGAACGCACGTTTGTCACCGGTTTCGCTTCCCCCCTATGTCCACCTGTTCTATGCACGGGGCATGCGCTCCTTCATCATTCATATGTCCGCAAGCACGGCGCGTCGCGCCAATGCTGGCCAACTGGGTCAGGACCTGCCAAATGCCGAGCTGTTCGAAGCGGTAAACGGGCGGGATCCGGAACAGATTGCGGATGTCAGCCTGCATCCCGGCACTTTGCACAAACCCCACTACCCTTTTACTCTTCGCCCTGCAGAAATCGGGGTTTTCCAAAGCCATCGTCGCCTTTGGCAAAAACTGGTGGAGGAAGAGATCGACCTTGCCATCATCGCCGAGGATGATCTACGCGTGGATCCCAAGATCATGGCCGAGGCGCTCGGGATGGTGCGCCCCATCGCAACCCCCGATCACTACATCCGCATACCCGTGAAACAGCGCGAAGTGGCCGTCAGCACCCTTGCAGAACAGGGCGACCTGCGTCTGATCCTGCCCAAGATCATCGGCCTGCAATGCGTCTGTCAGATGGTGGGGCGCAACGCCGCCAAACGCCTGCTCGCCGCGACAGATCAAATCGACCGCCCTGTGGATACATTCCTGCAAATGCATTGGCTCACAGGTCAGCCGATCCATTCACTGTTGGGCAGTGGCAATCAGGAAGTGGCCAGAGAGATCGGCGGCTCGACCATCCAGACAAAACCGCCCCTCACCGACAAGCTTTCCCGAGAATTCAAACGCGCGACTTATCGGGCACAGCTGCATCTGCGCCCACAAGGCGCACCTGCTTCATCTGGCTAACAATATCCTCGGGGGGAATCGCGCCAAAAGGCGCGATGGGGGGCAGACAGCCCCCCTGACCCGGCATCCGCCTTACGACGGTGCCTTGGTCTTGCGCAAATACGGGAAGATCGTTTCAAACTCGCCAAACTTCGCCTTGGCATCTTCGTTCGACACGGTCGGCGGGATGATCACATCTTCCCCCGGCACCCAATTCGCAGGTGTCGCCACGCCCTTGGCCGACATCTGCAACCCGTCCAGCGCGCGCAGGATTTCCGCAAAGTTGCGGCCCACGGTCATCGGATAGGTCATCGACAGCTTCAGCTGCTTGTCCGGCCCGATGATAAAGACCGAGCGCACCGTGGCGCTGTCGGCCGGTGTGCGGCCATCGGGCAGGTAAGCTTCGGCAGGCAGCATGTCGAACGCTTTCGACACGGCCAGACCGTCATCGGCAATGATCGGAAAGCCCGGATTGGCCTTGCCATATTCCTCGATGTCTTTTTTCCATTTCCTGTGGTCCTCGACCCCATCGACCGAAACACCGATCACCTTGGTATTGCGCGACGCCCACTCATCGTTCAACTGGGCCACAGCCGAAAACTCGGTTGTGCAGACCGGGGTAAAGTCCTTGGGGTGCGAGAACAGGATCGCCCAGCTGTCACCAATCCAGTCGTGGAACTGAATGGTGCCCTGATCCGTTTCTGCGGTGAAATTCGGGACCGTATCGTTGATGCGCAAACCCATGGTGCATCTCCTTTTTTGGTTACTAACCGAGTCGATTGCTGTGAACCTAAACACTTTGCGCCAGAGTTAAACCATCCGCAAATCCGGCAGGCTCATTTTCTGTGATATTCTTGGGATGGGTTTGATCAAATTCTCCTCTTGCCGCGCACTGGGGTGGGTGACAGAGTGTGCCGAAACACCAGTTTCGGACATCACGGCCCGGAGGATTCGCCATGATCGAAAAACGCAATTTCTACATCAACGGCCAGTGGGTTGCCCCGTCGGAGGCCCGCGATTTCGAGGTAATAAATCCCTCCACCGAAGACCCCTGCGCGGTTATTTCCCTTGGGTCTCAGGCGGATACGGATGCCGCCGTTGCCGCCGCAAAAGCCGCGCTGCCCGGCTGGATGGCAACTCCGGTCGAAGAACGCATCGCATTGGTCGAAAAACTGGCCGAAATCTACATGACCCGCTCGGAAGATCTGGCGCAGGCCATGTCACTTGAGATGGGTGCCCCGATCGATATGGCGCGCACACAGCAATCCGGTGCCGGTATCTATCACCTGAAGAACTTCGTTGGCGCGGCCAAAGCCTTTCAGTTCGAACGCCCACTGGGCGATCACGCCCCCAATGACCGGATCATCTACGAGGCCGTGGGCGTCACCGGTTTGATCACGCCATGGAACTGGCCGATGAACCAGGTCACGCTCAAGGTAGGGGCCGCAGCAATTGCGGGCTGCACGATGGTGCTGAAACCTTCGGAACAGAGCCCGCTGAACGCAATGATCTTTGCCGAGTTGATGGATGAGGCCGGCTTCCCACCCGGCGTTTTCAATCTGGTGAACGGTGACGGCGTGGGCGTGGGCTCGCACCTTTCTGCCCACCCGGATGTGGATATGATCAGCTTCACCGGATCGACCCGTGCGGGCACGGCAATTTCCAAAAGCGCCGCCGATACACTGAAAAAGGTTCATCTTGAGCTGGGCGGCAAAGGTGCAAACGTGGTCTTCGCAGATGCGGATGAAAAGGCTGTCAAACGCGGCGTTCTGCACATGATGAACAACACCGGCCAAAGCTGCAATGCGCCCAGCCGCATGCTGGTGCAGCGACCGGTCTATGATCAGGCGGTTGAGACTGCCGCCGAGGTCGCCAATACGGTTTCGGTTGGCCCCGCGTTGCAAGAAGGACGCCACATCGGCCCGGTGGTGAACGAGCTGCAGTGGACCAAGATTCAGGACCTGATCCAGAAAGGGATCGACGAAGGCGCGCGTCTGGTTGCCGGCGGCACCGGACGGCCAGAAGGTCTGAACAAGGGCTATTATGTGCGCCCGACGGTCTTTGCCGATGCCAACAATCAGATGACCATCGCGCGCGAGGAGATTTTTGGCCCGGTCCTGACCATGATCCCTTTCGATACTGAAGAAGAGGCCATCGAGATCGCCAATGACACACCTTATGGCCTGACCAACTATGTCCAGACTCAGGACGGGGCGCGGGCCAACCGTATGGCGCGCGTGTTGCGGTCAGGTATGGTTGAGATGAACGGCCAGTCGCGCAGCGCCGGGTCCCCGTTTGGCGGGATGAAGCAATCCGGCAATGGGCGCGAAGGCGGCATCTGGGGGTTGGAAGACTTCCTGGAAGTGAAGGCTGTTGGCGGCTGGGCTGCCGAGTAGCCCCGGTTTTCTGCTATTAAAATGTGAGGCACCCCAAGGGTGCCTCGCTTTGTCTTTCAGACAGGCCGAACCACGAGCTGCGGCGCGCCATCTGAAGTGTGACGGGTTGAGCGGCCATCCCAGCCGATCACTCCGGTGACGCGCTGGCGAAAGGCCGAAAAGCTGTCGAAGCGCACCACATCCACGGGTATATCGAACTGCAGAGTCACCCGTCGATGCGCCCCGTCACCCAATACCGTGAGGCCCCGAATTTCGGCCGTGAAATGTTGACCGAGATAGCGACCCTCGACCCGATCGCCCACGCGCAGGTGCAGGCGGTTGCCCGCCCTTGCGTGCAACGTATTCCAGTCGCGGAACCCGTGCTGATGCGCCAACAGTTCAAGCGCTTTGCTGTGGGAGAGCTGAACGCCGATATCGTGCAGCCGTTTTCGCAAGCGTTTGGCCTGCTCTTTCAACTCCTCTACCGGAGCGATATCTTTTGGCAATGTCATACTGTGCCTCGTTTCCTGAAACGGGCGCGAAATCTGGACGGGGTTCGCATTGCCATCCGCGCGCCGGGAAAGGGCAACAGATGTGATATCAACCGGGTTTCACCAAAGCCAGAAGGCCGCGAACGGCAGGGGACCCGAACCTGCCGCGCCTTTTGGCAGCCTCGGGTCGTTCTGTCAATCAGGCGTCGGCCTGCGCCGCCTCATAGGCCAGCATGGCGCGTTTGACCGGCAGGCCCCAGTGATAACCACCCAAGCCGCCGGATTTGCGTAAGGCCCTATGACAGGGGATCAACCAACTGACCGGGTTGCGCCCGACCGCGGTACCAACCGCGCGCACCGCCTGAGGGGACCCTACACGCTGCGCAATCTCGGAATAGGTGGTGACCTGACCCGATGGAATATGCATCAACGCCTCCCAGACTTTGATCTGCAGGGGTGAACCGATCAGGTACAGCGGCGTTGGTTCAAGTTTGTCGCTGGCAACGCCAAAGGCACTCAGAACCCAAGGGCGCAACCGCATCGGATCTTCGATGAACGCAGCTTTGGGCCAGCGCGAGATCATGTCTTCCATCGCGTGTTCTTCGCCGGTCTCGGCACCAAAGGCGATGCCACAGATACCCTTGTCGGTGCCCATGACCAGCGCGGGGCCAAAGGGGCATTCGAACCAGCCCCAATAGATCGTCAGCCCAGCACCCTTGCGCGCATACTCACCGGGGCTCATCGATTCCCACTTCAGAAACAGATCATGCAGACGGCCACTGCCGGACAGGCCCACATTGTGCGCAGTTTCCAGCGTCGTGAACCGCTCACGCAGCAACGCCTTTGCATGGCCCAGCGTCAGATACTGCTGGTATCGCTTCGGTGACACGCCGGTCCATCGCGAAAACAGACGTTGGAAATGGGCCGGGCTCATGTCCATCTGACGCGACAGATCTTCAAGCCCAAGCGCTTCGCCACCCTGATCGATCAGATCGATCGCGCGACGCATGACGTTGTAGTGGTATCCGCTTTCGGGGGTCTGGACGTTCATGGTCACACTCCTTTGCTAAACTGAATCTAGCCGATCCGCAAAAGAGTGCGACCCGTTTCTTGCGCTAACTACACCGTCAAACCGCAGGAATGATGGTGTAAGGGTTCGCCTCCTCAGGCGGCGCGACCTTTTCCATCAGGTTGATGCTGACATGCGGCCAGCGGATCAGGCCGGGTAGACCGTCGAACCGGGGGAAGAAATCCAGCCCGACATTCTGCAAATACATCAACATCAGTTTCGGCTCGCTCCCGATGCCCGGTTCATCCAGCTCGAGGATCCAGAAGATCGAATCCATCACAGCTGCATTGGCCTGTTGAACGATGAAGGGGATATTGACGATGCCTGCGTCCTGAAGCTGAGTGTTGAAAGGCAGCACGGTTGTCCGCTTCACGTTGCCCGGCATTCCGGCCTCCAACAGAAGTTGGGGGTGTACGGGATCAAATCCGGGAAATGGCGGGGCGAGATTCCCCATGAACGGGTTGTCGTGATAGTGGCGATAGGGCGACAGATATCCACTGTCGAGGTCCTTGGTCGCACCCTCCGGTAGACCATCAACCGCTGGAATCGAAGGCGGCCCGTCAATGATCGCTGACTGACCCAGCCCCAACAGGGAATCCCCATGTGGAACCGTGCCAAGACGCGCCACATCCAGATCATCGGTGGTGAAATTGGTCATATGCAGGAACAACCCGGGCTCATGATGGATGGCAAGGTCTGCTGGCCCGGCCAGGCCACTTTCAGGGCGATCCTCAGCCACCAGTTGGGCGATGGATTGCTGATAGTCCAATGTCACGACAAACTGATCGGTATTGATGGTGGGATCACCCGTGGCCGGATTGGGCCGCTGAATGCCCCGGTTCGGCACGGCCTTGTCCACCGTGGTGAATTGCAGGGTTTCTTCAAACTGGTTGACCAGCAACCGATAGTTGATCCGGCTGTCCGGTTCGGTTGCGAAAGGCAGAGCGATCATGTTCCAGCCGCGCCCTTGCGTACGCTCGGCGTTCTTCCATACGCCGGGCAAAAGCATCAGAGGGCCAAGGTCCTCGTCCCCTTGATGGGCCAGTTCGACAGACCGGTAACGGCGTTGCATTTTCTGGGCGAGCTCTGAATCGGCCATGGTTATTCCTTTCAAAACAATAAAAATTCTCCGCAAAAGCGGTCAAAAACGGCGCTAAAAAATGAAATATGCGCAGACTTATCATATCATAGATGCCGGGGCTTCGGGCAGCTTTGGCGGCGGGTGGGCAGATTCTCGCCCGTGAAGTGATTTCAACATCGGGTTGCCCTGTCTCAAAAACCGTGCATACCGTCGCGCCATGGCAAAGCAACTCGACTACCATACGATCCGCGAGATATTTACGCGTTTTCAGGACGCCGACCCCGAACCCAAGGGCGAGTTGGAGCATGTGAACGTCTATACTCTGGTCGTCGCCGTGGCGCTTTCGGCGCAGGCGACCGATGCGGGCGTCAACAAGGCCACGCGCGCGCTGTTCAAGATCGCTGATACGCCGCAAAAGATGCTGGATCTGGGTGAAGAAGGTCTGATCCAACACATCAAGACCATCGGACTGTTTCGCCAGAAGGCAAAGAACGTGATCAAGCTGAGCCGTATTCTGGTCGAAGACTATGGTGGCGAGGTGCCCAATTCCCGCGCCGCGCTGCAATCTTTGCCCGGTGTCGGGCGCAAGACCGCCAATGTGGTGCTGAACATGTGGTGGCGGCAACCGGCACAAGCGGTGGATACACATATCTTCCGCGTCGGCAATCGCACCGGTATTTGCCCCGGCAAAGACGTAGACGCCGTCGAACGCGCCATCGAAGACAATATCCCAGCCGACTTTCAACTCCATGCGCATCACTGGCTGATCCTGCATGGGCGCTATCACTGCAAGGCGCGCAAGCCGCAATGCCCGACCTGTATCATCCGTGATCTCTGTCAATTCGAGGACAAAACCCAATGAAGACTTACCAGCTCACCGGTATCGGAAATGCCGTTGTGGATGTCATTTCCCAGGCCGATGACAGTTTTCTGGAACTGATGGGCATCGAGAAAGGCATCATGCAGCTGATCGAGCAAGAGCGGGGTGAGCTGCTCTATGCCTCGATGGAAAGCCGGGTGCAGACACCGGGCGGTTCGGTCGCCAATACAATCGCGGGTGCGGGCGCGCTGGGTCTGGACGCCGCGTTCATTGGGCGAGTGCATGATGATGCATTGGGACGGTTCTACGCGGATGCGATGAATGAAGATGGGGTGGATTTCGTCAACCCGCCGGTCCCGGGCGGAGAGCTGCCGACCTCGCGGTCGATGATTTTTGTCTCACCCGATGGCGAGCGATCAATGAACACCTATCTGGGGATTTCGTCCGAGCTGTCCTCCAAGGATGTTCCGGCAGAGGTTGCGGGCGGCAGCCAGATCATGTTCCTCGAAGGCTATCTGTTCGACAAGGAAAAGGGCAAAGCCGCGTTTCTTGAGGCGGCGCGGAACTGCCACAAGGGTGGCGGCAAGGCGGGGATCGCCATTTCCGATCCGTTCTGCGTGGAACGACACCGTGTGGATTTCCTGCTGCTGATCGAGAATGAGCTGGATTTTGTGATCGGCAATGAGGCCGAAATCAAATCGCTGTTCGAGACGGGAGATCTGGAAGAAGCACTGGCCAAAACCGCCGCAATCTGCCCTCTGGTCGTCTGCACACGGTCCGGGGATGGGGTGACAGTTCTGCACGAGGGGCAGCGGGTCGATGTGCCGGTCGAAAAGGTGGTGCCGGTGGATGCCACGGGTGCTGGCGATCAGTTCGCCGCCGGTTTCCTGTTCGGTATGGCCACGGGCCGCGACTATGAGACCTGCGCCCGGATCGGCAATGTCTGCGCCCGCGAGGTGATCAGCCATATCGGCCCGAGACCAGAAACGAACATGCTGGACTTGCTGCGTGCAGCAGGACTGCTTTGAGCCCAAAGTGCCCTACTTTGCCAACTGCCGACGCAAATACGGTAATAGCTCAGCGTAGGTCTCAACAAAGTCGTCGGTACCTTGATGATTTGAAGCACGATAAGAGAAGAAGAGTTCGTTGCGAAGGCTAATGATGCTGTCGCGGGCTCTTGTTTTGGCGGCTGCGGTACAAGCTTGGAACGAGCCAAAATACTCATAGCCGTTGAAATCTGCGGCGAATGCCCGAATGGCTTCGCGGTCATCGACGTCAGGCAAATCTGTTAGGACTATCTCGGTCAAAGTATCCCTCATCGTTTTGACCAGTACAAAGGCCTTCGTCTAACTAGTCAATGTCTGCTTTGTCCGCATAGCGGCCAAAACTCGACCATATGGCCAAAAGTCAAACTTCAAATAAATACCCTCGAAACGCCTCCGTCACCTGCAGGTACACATCGCGTTTGAAAGGAACGATTTCGGCGGTCAGCTGCTCGGGCTTCTGCCATTTCCATTGGGTGAATTCGGGATGCTCGGTCTTGATGTCAATCTGGTCATCCCGGCCGAGGAAACGCATCAGGAACCATTTCTGCTTTTGCCCGCGATAGCGGCCTTTCCAGATCTTCGGCACGATGTCATGGGGCAGGTCATAGGACAGCCAGCCCTCGGTCTCGGCAAGGAATTCGACCAGATCAGAGGTCACGCCGGTCTCTTCCCACAGCTCGCGCATCGCCGCGTCGCGGGGGTCTTCTCCCTTGTCCACGCCGCCTTGCGGCATCTGCCAGGCCTCTTTGTGGCGGTCATTGCGCTGGCCGACAAAAATCTTGCCTTCAACATTCATCAGCATCAGCCCGACACAAGGGCGATAGGGCAGTTTGGCGATTTCTTCGGGGGTCATGCGCAGCCTCGTGAAAATGCTTCGGGCCCTCTCTACCAAGCGCCAAGGCAGGCGCAAAGGGGATGACGTTAGGTTTCGCGTGACAAAGGTGACGCGAACGTCAATCTACACCCCAAATTCGGGAGGGAGAGTTCGCCATGACTGCGTACCCAAACATGCTGGCACCGCTGGATCTGGGCTTCACGACGCTTAACAACCGCGTTCTGATGGGCTCGATGCATACCGGGTTGGAAGAGACCGGTGACTGGAACCGTGTGGCCGAGTTTTATGCCGACCGGGCACGCGGTGGTGTGGCGCTGATGGTGACGGGCGGGATCGGCCCGAACCTTGAAGGCTCGGTGCTGCCAGGCGCATCGATGATGACCAATGACACAGAAGTAGCGAACCACTCTATCGTCACCAAACGGGTGCATGAGGCGGGCGGCAAGATCGCGATGCAGATCCTGCATGCGGGGCGTTATGCGTATGGTCCGAAATGCGTGGCCCCCAGCCCGGTGAAATCCCCTATTTCGCCTTTTCCGCCGCACGAGCTGGATGAGGACGGGATCGAAAAGCAGATCAGCGACATCGTGAATGCCGCCGTTCTGGCCCGGAAGGCGGGCTATGACGGGGTCGAGATCATGGGATCCGAGGGGTATTTTCTGAACCAGTTCCTAGTGACGCATACCAACAAGCGCACTGACCGCTGGGGCGGGTCCTACGAGAACCGGATGCGATTGCCCATCGAGGTCGTGCGCCGCACGCGCGAGGCGACCGGCACCGATTTCATTATCATCTACCGCCTGTCGATGATTGATCTGATCCCCAACGGCTCGACCCATGACGAGGTCGTGCAACTGGCGCAAGAGATCGAAAGGGCCGGCGCCACGATCATAAACACCGGTATCGGATGGCACGAGGCTCGGATTCCGACGATCGCCACCAGCGTACCCCGCGCGGCCTTTGCATGGGTGACGAAAAAGCTGATGGGCAAGGTCGGCATCCCGGTGATCACCTCGAACCGGATCAACACACCTGAAGTGGCAGAAGAGGTCCTGTCGACCGGCTGCGCCGACATGGTCTCACTGGCCCGTCCGATGCTGGCCGATGCGGATTTCGTCAACAAGGCCAATGCCGGTCGGTCTGAACAGATCGCGCCCTGTATTGCCTGCAATCAGGCCTGTCTGGATCACACCTTCAGCGGCAAGCTGACATCCTGCCTGGTCAACCCGCGCGCCTGCAGTGAAACCGAATTGATCATTGGCAAAGCCGAAACACCAAAGACCGTTGCTATCGTCGGAGCGGGACCGGCGGGTCTGTCTACCGCAATGACCGCTGCCCAGCGCGGCCACAACGTTACCCTGTTCGACCGCGCTGCCGAGATTGGCGGCCAGCTGAACATGGCAAAACAGGTGCCGGGAAAAGAAGAGTTCTGGGGGCTGGTCGATTGGTACCGCACCATGATGGATGATCTGGGCGTCAGGGTGGAACTGAACCGGGACGTCGGCGCCGATGACCTGACCGGGTTCGACGAGGTTGTCATCGCCACAGGAGTCTCGCCGCGTGATCCTCAGATACCGGGGCAGGATCGCGAAAATGTCCTCAGCTATATCGACGTGCTGCGCGAAAAGGCCGAGGTTGGAAAATCCGTGGCCGTGATCGGCGCGGGCGGTATTGGCTTTGACGTGTCCGAGTTCCTGTTGGAGGACGGCCACAGCACCACCACCGATCTCCCGGCGTGGATGAAGGAATGGGGTGTGACCGATCCGGGTGAACATCGCTCGGGCCTGGCACCCGAGGGTCCTCAACCTGCGGCTCCGGCCCGTCAGGTCACGTTGCTGCAGCGCAAGAAACAGGCGCATGGCAAGGGTCTGGGCAAAACAACTGGATGGATTCACCGCGCGACGCTGAAGATGAAAGACGTCAGTTTCGTGGGCGGCGTGAACTATGAGCGCATTGATGAGGACGGCCTGCATATCAGCTTTGGCGAAGAGCGCGCTGACCCGACAGTGATTGCAGCGGATACAATTGTTCTGTGTTCCGGTCAGGTGCCCGAGCGCAGCCTTGCAGATGCTTTGATCGAACGCGGCATCACCCCGCATGTGATCGGCGGCGCGGACGTTGCGGCCGAGTTGGACGCAAAACGGGCGATCAACCAGGGGACGCGTTTGGCTGCCGCCATGTAAGGTCGCGTCGCCTTACATGGTGAATGTCAAACCCGTCTCCTTTTCAAAGCGTTTCATGTAGGTCTGGTAGGCCCGATAGGAACGGCGGAACAGGAACCGTGACATCGGCGGTGCCCGCCAAGGTTTCTTGCCGCCGACATAGTGCCAGATTTTTGGGGTTTGGCTTGCCTCGACCAGATGCCGACGGAACGTCTCGGACATATTCCGGAACTTCGGGCTGAAAGTATCAAACCAGATCTGGGGTCGGGTGTTCCATTGAATGGGAAGGCGGAACCACCGGCCACAGAAAAGCTCGTTCATCCTGTCCTGTTCCGGCAGATCGTGGATGTGGGGAATCAACTTCTCGAAGTTTCCCAATTCGCGAAGCTCTGGATTGTCGCGAATGGCCGGGCAATCCATCACCAAAATACCCGCGTTGAAGTACCTTTCGCCGGGGATGAAACCCAATCGAATGCTTTTGGTAACCCGGCTCAGGGATTTCTTGTGCTCTCGGGAGGGGTTGAACATGTGCTGCAAGGATGGACGCAGGAACCGCCCTTCACCCAGGGTCGCCAAACCCATATCCACACAAGCGGCAAAGGCCTGCCCTTCAAGGTCCATGTCCAACAATTCCCAGATGTCGGACACGACCAAAGTATCGGCATCAATAAAAACACATCGTTCATCACACAGTTGCGGCAGAAACAACGGCAGCAAAGTGATTTCGGGGAATTTGGTTTTGTACTCAGAGAACCGTGCCAGGTGATCCAGATCGAATTTCTGATACGAAAGTGTTCCCTGGTCGAGGGAGCGATTCACCTGTTCTACTGTCGCAATGTCTTCGGCTGTAAAATCCTGGCCAAAGATCGTCACGACGATCGGTTTGCTGGCGTTCTTGACAGCGGAATATGCGGACAGCAGAGCCGGGAACAGAAAGGATCTGTTCACGCCATAGACCACCTGCATCGCGATTCCCTCCGATCACATGAACTCGAACGGAGGCTTATCAGCGAAGGGCAACTGCTTCAAACCCTTAGCACCCTGCAAGACAGATCGCATGTGGGTTCCGCAAAATGTTCGGGTGTCGTTATTCTACCGAAATCGTTATGACCTCGGATACGATTGGCGGATTGTGGGGCACATGACCTGCATCCCCCAGAACCAGCTGCAGCGTGTGCTGACCCGCAGGCAGATCCAACGTGACTTCGGTTTGGCCCCCGCCGAAATGAATATGGTTGTCGTCTGCGGGCAGGCCATACATCAGTTCATCCGCACCGTCTTCACCCTCACCCAAGGGCGGTCGATTGAGAAGCAGATGGTGATGGCCGGTGTTCTCGGCTTCGGTCCCAGCGGGTGCGACGCCCATACCGTTCAGGCCAAACACCACAGTGACAGGGGATTGCACAGCGTCTCCGTCCGCAAGGTTGACGAAATAGACCTCGGCGTCGGGGTTCGACGAGGTCTGTTCCTGCGCCAAAGCAACAGTGGCTGACAGAACCATCGCGATGACAGTAAAGATGGCTTTCATGATCTCCTCCCTGGTCACAAAATTGCCATTCTCACCATAGCACATTTGGGAAAAAGTCCAGAAAACGCGCAATGATAACGCCGTTACCAAATCGGGAAACTACTGTTTCCGCGTTTCTGATACGCAAACGATCCGTTTCAAAACCCTGATATTATCCCATGTATGCCCCGATTCCGCCCAGATTGCAGGCCAAAGTCGGATCACAAACCAAGACCTGGGGTACGAGTATGGACCGACTGACCGAAATGGAAGCCTTTGCCAACGTGGTGGACCAGGGTGGCTTCACCGATGCGGCCAAGAAAATGGGCATCTCCAAATCGGCTGTGTCCAAACATGTGTCCAGCCTCGAGTCGCGGCTGGGCGCTCGACTGCTGAACCGGACAACACGGCGGGTTTCACCCACCGAGATCGGACTGGCCTACTATGACCGCGCCCGTCGGGTCTTGAATGACGCAGGGGAAGCGGATTCGCTCGTCACCGCGATGCAATCGGCACCATCGGGCCTGCTGCGGATCAGCGTGGCGACGGATTTTGGCGTCAATCATCTCTCGCCCGTGCTGTCGGACTTTCTGGCCACCTATCCCGATATCACCGTGAACATGGTGCTCAACAACCGCTATGTGGAACTGATTTCCGAAGGCTTTGACGTGGCCGTGCGCATTGGTGAACTGGAAGACAGCACATTGCGCGCCCGCAAGCTGACCGACACCGTCAAACGCATGGTGGCAGCCCCCAGCTATATTGAGAAATTCGGCAGGCCGCAGAAGATTGACGATCTGAACGAACACAAGCTGCTGCACTATTCCAGCCAATCGTCTGGCAATGTCTGGCGTCTGACGGCGCCTTCGGGTGAAAAGCGTCAGGTGCGCACCGCCGGATGGCTTAGCGTGAATGACGGTCAATCCCTGTTGAACGCGGCTATCTCGGGCCTCGGGATCGCCTATCTGCCCAGCTATCTCTACGCCGATGCGCTGAAATCCGAGGAGGTGCTGGACGCTATGCCTTCCCTGCCGGATGAAGTGCAGGGTGTTTATGCGGTCTATCCTCCGGGCCGCTTCACACAGCCCAAAGTGAGGGCCTTCATTGATTTTCTCGTTGATTCCTTTGCCGAAAAGGGACCGATGGACTGGTAATTTCTCCCGGTGAACTTGAACGGCCCGTGCGTATATCGTGCGGGCCTTTTTTTGTCGGCCTCGGTCAGAAGGATTCGACCCAGGGCCGCACGGTCAATTCATTGCTCCAGGTCGAGCGGTCCTGATTGATCAGATGCATGTATTCTTGTGCGATCGCGTCGGGGTCTAGCATGCTGTCGGGATTTTCGGTGGTCGCGACGCGGTCCGGGCGCTGCGCGTTGCGGATGCCCCCGTCAATGTTGATCCAGGCGACATGGATGCCTTTGGGATGCAATTCTCGCGCCATGGATTGTGCCAGACCACGTTGGGCAAATTTCCCCATCGCAAACGGTGCCGACAGCGGGAACCCTTTGACCCCGGCTGAAGCCCCGGTGAACAGGATTGTGCCACGGCGGTTGTCACGCATCTCCTGCATTAGCATGCGGCGGGCAGCGGCTTGACCCAGTAAAAATGCACCATGCGCGGTCACGTCCACTGCCTTTCGGACAACTTCAGGGTCCAGTTCAATTATCGAGCCCCGTTGACGCGCCGACGGGTTGTAGCACGCAACACGCAACTCACCCGGCAGCCCGGCAACCAATGACGCCATCCCCTCGGCATCCGTTCCATCCAGTTGATGCAAGGTCGCGCCGGTCTCGGACGCCAGTTCGCCAAGATCCGAGGTATCGCGCGCCGTCAGATGTAGCGCATATCCGGCCTGAGCCAGCGCGCGGGCGAACGAGGCTGACAACCCGGCCCCTGCGCCAACGATCAGGGCGTTTGCAGTAGTTGACTGGTCCGTCATGGCGATGTCCTTTAGCTTTCTGTTGGTCCTGAACCTATCGCGCGCGCGTCAGTTGACCAGCAAAACGGCCTCGACCCGGCGATTCAGATCGCGCCCTTCCGGGGTCGCATTCGAGGTCAGCGGCGCCAGATACCCCACGCCTTGCGCCTCTATCCGGTCTGCGGCCACGCCATGTGCGTCGATCAGGCGTGCACGTACCGCTTGCGCCCGACCGGCGCTGACCGAGATATTGGCCTGCAAAGCACCGGTATCGTCTGTATGACCGACCAAAGCCAGCCGGGTCGCGGGATTGCTTGCCAGAAACTCAGCCAACAAAGTCAGCGACGCAAAGGGACCCTCGCCCAGGGCCACCTGACCGGTCGGAAAATGCAGGTCATTCAGAATGACATGGCCGTTCTGTTCCAGTTCGGAGAGTAGTCCATCAGCCCCGTCAACCGTCTGTTCAACGACAACTGGCGATGGGTCCGGCGCATCCACGGGCGTGACGCGGATCAGTTGCACATAGCCGTCAGGCAGGTTGCGGCTGACCAGCAGGCTCAGCACGTCGTCCCCTTTGACGGCTGAAAGAAAGCGATAGTCCTGTATGGCAACATACATGTCCGGGGTCGGGACAACCTCGGTCGCAAAGCGGAAATCGAACCCGCCACAGGTGCGGGCCTCGCATTCGAACAGGATGTCATAGCCTTGCGCCGTGATCTGGTCGCGCAGCGGCGCCAGTAGCTGCAGTGTGGTGCTCGAACCCGCCTGTAACCTCCACGTCAACCGCTCGACCCGGCCTTCGACCGTTTGAACAGGAACTGTGTCATCAGCGAAGGGGCCGGTGGGCAGGTCATAGCTGTCCAGGGGCGAGGTCCGTTCGCTGATCTGCCGCGCGCTGGCGGGCAGGGTCAGGTCCTGCGCCAGCACAGGACCGGCCAGCAGGCAAACGAGCAGGGCGACACCGCGCATCATCTGAATTGAGCGTGGTATTCGGGGTTTGGCTCCATTGCCGTGGCGCTGGCCACCCGATTGGACATGTTGAAGAACCCGGCGACATTGGCGATGTCCCAGATGTCCCGATCACTGAACCCGACATCGCGCAGGCGCCGCCGATCAGGTTCTTCGATTTCGGTGCTGGCGGTGGTCATCTTGGCGGCAAAATCCAGCATCGCCCTCTGGCGGGTATCCAGTGGCGCGGTGCGATAGTTCATCACCAGCTTCTCGCCCAATTGCGGGTCACCCGACAATTGCCGCACAGCGGCCCCATGGGCGACAAGACAATAAAAGCACTTGTTGATCGAGGACACGACAACCGCGATCATTTCGCGTTCCAGCTTGGACAACCCGCTTTGGGCCAGCATCAGATCGTTATACATGACCGTAAAGGCGTTCAGCTTGTCGATGTCAAACGCATAGGCTTTCAGCACATTCGGAACCATGCCCAGCTTTTCGACACAGATATCAAAATATTGCTGCGTTTCAGGTGGCAGGGGATCGACCATGGGCAGGTCCAGCGCGGTGGGCATATCTTTCTGGGTCACGGGCTCACTTAACTCCTTATACGCGTTGACGATAATGGTATTCCCCAACAATCTCCATCCCGAGCGCGCGATACAGTCCATTGGCCGCATCATTGGCCCTGGTACAGATCACGCTGAGCGTTTGCGCCCCGTTATCCCGCGCCCAAAAGGCCGCCGCGCGCATCGCCCACTGACCCAGCCCCTGGCGACGATGGTTTGACAGAACCTCAAGCGCATGGACCATGGCAACATCGCCGTGCAATGCGACAAACTCAGTTCCTGCCGGATGGTCCGCGTGTCGAAACATAAGGCTGGTCTTTGGGCCCGGTGCGCGCTTCATCACGGCCAACCGTTCCGGTCCGACGCCACCTTTCGCCCAAATCTCAGTCATGATCGCAAGCGGCGGCCAGACGTCAAAGGCAGTGACGCGGGGCAGCGGCTGATCCGTCAACCGCTCGACCGGGCAGGCGTATATGTTGACCGGGTCCAGCACCTCATACCCGCGCGCGGCAAGCTGTGCGTCCAGCGCCTCATCTCCGGGGCGAAGGCAAAAGAGGCGCGTCTGACCCATAGCTTGCATGGCGGTCTCGGCAGCGTCGATATCAGCCTCACTTGCCTTGCCCAAAGCAGTGGTCGCGGAAACGCGCGACCCACCTCCCTGCCCTTGCCGCAACCGGAAAGGACCCAAAGTGTCATAGCGCGCGGCAGGCCAGGTGCCGTCGACGACATCGGCCCAATTGATGCTCACAATCCCAACTCTCTTGCCAGTTGGGTCGTCGCGGCATCGATACGGGCCCCATCGGTGCCACGTACAACCACGTTTGCGCCAAAGGCACCGTTGATCTGAAACGGATAGCACCCGATCGACAGGTCCGAAAACGCATCTGCGACCGACGACAGGATTGCCGCGATATCCCCTTCGCCCCGATCCACCCGCAACGTCTGGGACAAAAGCGGGCTGCCGCCGGTCAAGCCGGGCAAAACACTCGCAACCATGGCCTGAAACACCAAAGGCACCCCGGCCATCACATACACGTTTCCGATGGCAAATCCCGGCGCAGTCGAGACCGGATTGTCGATCAGCGTGGCCCCGTCGGGAATGCGCGCCATGCGCAGCCGGGCCTCGTTCAGCTCTAAACCGGATTTGTCGTAATGTGCCTGCAACAGCGCCCGTGCGTCGGGGCGCACATCAATTGGCGTGTCAAAGGCGCGGGCGATGCAATCGGCGGTGATATCGTCATGAGTCGGACCAATGCCGCCGCTGGTGAAAACACTGTCATAACTTTGCGACAGCGTTTTGACCGCCGCCTCGATAGCCGGGGCATCATCGCTGACGATGCGTACTTCTTTCAGATCAATCCCGTGCTTTGTCAGTTCACCCGCCAGATAATGCATGTTCGCATCACGGGTGCGACCCGACAGAATCTCATCCCCGATGACAAGCATTGCAGCGGTTGGATTGGCCATGGCGCGCGCCCCCTCTTGATCGGCTGTTGGGGCAGGTATAGGCCGTGGGGCATGAGATTTGAAACCCCCCTTGTCCCCGCCCGTCTGATCCGTCGCTACAAACGCTTTCTGGCCGATTGCACGTTGGACGACGGGCGCGAGGTGACGGCCCATTGCGCCAATCCCGGCTCAATGATGGGGCTGGCCGAACCGGGTGAGAAAATCTGGCTGGAACCCAATGATGATCCAAAGAAAAAGCTGAAATATGGCTGGCGGCTGGTCGATCACGACAACGGCCATTTCACCGGCGTCGATACCTCGGTCCCGAACCGGGCGCTGCGCGCGGCGCTGGAGGCTGGAGACATTCCCGAACTGGCCGCCTATGAAACCGTCAGGGCCGAGGTGAAATACGGCCAGAACAGCCGCATCGATTTCCTTCTGACCCAGCCGGGCCTGCCGGATGCCTATGTCGAGGTCAAAAGCGTCACCCTGTCCCGTCGACCCGGTCTGGTCGAGTTCCCCGACAGCGTCACCGCGCGCGGCACCAAACATCTGGAAGAGTTGGCAACCATGGCCGAACAGGGCCACCGCGCGATCATGTTTTATCTGGTGCAACGCACCGATTGTGACCGCTTTGCGCTGGCCGCCGATATCGACCCGGCCTATGCGGCAGCGTTTGATGTCGCGCAGGCGCAGGGGGTTGAGCGGTTGGTCTATGGCACGCGGATTTCGCCAGAAGGGGTTTGGGTTGGAGACGGCTTACGCTAGTGTCTCCGTAAATCTTTTGCGCAATACATTGATATCAAAAACGTATTGAGGGCACGGTGGTACATAAGAAAATCTGGAATTCACGACTGTTTTCTGATCCGCGCAACGTCAAGCATATTGATGTGATGCTGAATGCGCCGCGACCATCTGGATATGTTGCGTTTCAGGACAAGTATGAGGCATTGGATGAGATACCATGTGAAGAACTGCCCACAGGTATTTGTTTCAAATCTTGGAATACACCGCAGAAGAAAAAAGACAATCTGCCCGATATGTTCCTGATCACTCTGGGTCTGGTGATTGTCACCAAGCGGATGCACGATCTGTTGCAGCAGTTCGATCTGGGCCGCGCCCGGTTTCACGAGGTGCCATTCTATGAATATGACCGGACAACCCGGTTTCGTGGGCGATGGTTCCTGATGTATCAGTGGGAAGACCACCCGACCCTGGTCTCGGAAAAGTCGACGGGTCTGGATCGCATTTGGCCAGACAAAGACGTCTGGCAAACTTGGGATGGAAGCGAGTATGAGGTTGTGGTCGATCCGTCCGCTGCGGAAAATCTTGATCTCTGGCAGGATTTTCACCTTAGCAACAGCTTGTTCTTTTCTGACCGTCTCAAGAAGGCGATCAAAGCCTCTGGCATGAACACGCGCTGGCTGGGGTTCCGCTCCTGCACCTTAGCTTCCAACTAGCGGGCCTCAGAGCATACGATTCGAAGCCAAATGTAGATCAGGTTGGTGATCCTACGCCCGAACCTCCGGCCAAAGTTCAGCGTCCAAACCCTTAACAAAGGACTCCAAGGAATCGGCCACCGCCTGCCAGCCGCCGACCGATGTGGTGCTGACCGGCTTTCGGGCTTGCAGGTTGCTGGCCGTTCGGATCGCGTCCGAGGATTTGTCGGGCGACAACATCGCCTCTTCGAACGGCAGATCACATAGCTGCGCCAGTTCTTTGGCGACCTCTTCAAGGTTATTCACCAGATGCTCATACCGCACGTCATGGATGCGGCCCGGAAGCACGGCATGCCAGTGCTGCATGTAGCGGCGGTAGCGGTTGGCCTCGGCTGCCATCCACGACTGATCATGGGTATAGAACATCCCTCCGGCCCCAAAATGCGTGCGCCACATGGACAGTGCGACATCCCTTGGGTCACGCTCGACATTCACGATCACGGCATTCGGGAAAGCCTGCGCAATAGCCCCAAGATAGGCATAGTTGCCCGGTGCCTTGTCGACAAAGGCACGCGTTCCGTCAGCAATTTCCGGCAGGGCGTCGGCATAAAACTCGGCCAGATTCTGCGCCTGTTGCCACTCCGAGTGCTGATCTTCGGTCCGTCGGGCCATGAAATGCACACTGGCCAGCTCTCCCAACCCCTGCACGCCGGAATGAGAGGACAAAATCCGCTCAATCAACGTTGTGCCTGAACGGGGCAGGCCCACAACAAACACCGGACGCGGGATATCCGTGCGTGGGTTGGTCGCAGCCTTGGGCAACGGGGCGGACAGATGCGTGTTGCAGGTCTTTTCGCTGCGCGCGTCCCAACCCGTGAAACCCTGTCGCAACAGTCCGTGCGCCTTGCCCAGATGGTCCATCTCTTGCGCTGTGTCGCCCGCGCGTCTGGCAAGACTGGCGGCTGCGAAATGCACCATCGCGCCGGATTCGCGGTTCGGGTCCCCCGCCTCAAGCGATTTTGACAGCTGGGTGCGCAAGGCCGTGTGATCCTCGGGCGACAGGTTCGGCAAAGTGGCCATAAACTCCAGCGTTTCGGCGTGGGCAGGAGCCAACGCAAAGGCGGCGCGGCCATGCGTCAGGGCCTCGGGCATGCGACCCAGCCCAACCAGACCCTTTGCCAGACGCAACTGACCATAGTGGAACTTGGGGTGTTTCTTTACGAGTCCCGACAACACGTCGATTGCGCGGTCCCATTTGTGCAATTCATCCAGAATATCGGCCTTCAGACAATGCGCCTGTAGGTTCCCAGGTTGTCGGCTGATCACTTGATCGACGGCTACCAACGCCTTTCCCGGTTGCCGTTCCTGCAGCAAGGCCATGGCACGAATGAACTGCTGTGGAGGGGTCAACGGCGCCTTGCGCCCGATTTGATCGATGAAGGTCAGAGCCTTGTCCGGGTCGCCCCCTTGAACCAGGCTGAGCCCGTAGTTCTGGATCAGTTCGGGGTTCGCGGGCTCCATACGCCAGGCGCGTTCCAGATGCGTTTGCGCCTGTTTGAATTCACCCTGCTGGATATAGCACAGGCCCGCCAGACGTGGCAGGGCCGATACATTTGGCCATTTCTTCGCCGCTTTGGTTACCCGCTTCAAAGCACGATCTGCGCGGCCGTTCCTGAGCAACTCACCAATACTGGCAATCTCGGCCCTCAACTGATCGGCTTTCTGCATCTGGCCGCCCTTCCCTTCTGTCCGCATGGGGGTGAAATCTGCCCCGTGCTAGTTGATATCGGCGCAAGCGTCCACCTGAGATAAGGCATTTGCGGGCTCTGCCCTTGACTTTGCGACCCTGCGCCCTCTGGTACTTTCTGCACAAGCAGCGTAAAAGGAGTGCTGCGCAACATTTGGAGCTGAGCATCGATGAAAGAGCATCGTGGCCGTCTGACCAAGGACGGTATCCGCATCTACGAACAGGGTGACTTTGCCGGAATGCACACGGCAGGGGCCTTGGCCGCGCGGATATTGGACGACATTGCGGAACAAGTGTTCCCCGGTCAAACGACCGGTGCAATAGACGGGATCATAACCCAAATGGTCGAGGATGCGGGCGCAACCTCGGCAACGATCGGCTACAAGGGCTATGAGCACGCTAGTTGTATTAGCGTGAATCACGTGGTTTGTCATGGCATTCCGGGTGATAAAAAGCTGAAGGATGGTGACATCCTGAACATCGACGTCACGGTCATCGTGGACGGATGGTTTGGTGATACCTCTCGCATGTATGTGGCGGGCAAACTGCCGCGTAAGGCCGAGCGTCTGATCCAGGTTACTCATGATGCACTGTTCAAGGGCATCGAGATGGTCAAGCCGGGCAACACGTTCGGCGACATCGGTCACGCGATTCAGGCTTATGTCGAGGCGCACCGGATGAGTGTTGTCCGTGATTTCTGCGGCCACGGGCTGGGCCGCGTGTTTCACGCTCCGCCCAACGTTCTGCACTATGGCCGTCCTGGCACCGGGGCCGTTCTGGAAGAAGGCATGTTCTTCACCATCGAACCAATGGTCAATCTGGGCCGCCCGGAAACCAAGACGCTGGCCGATGACTGGACCGCCGTCACCCGCGACAAGTCGCTGTCTGCACAGTTCGAACACTCGGTCGGCGTCACGGCGGATGGGGTCGAAATCTTCACCTTGTCACCCGGTGGCAAGTTCCACCCGACCTATTCGTCCTGATCGACCGCCTGATCCCGTAGCAGTTTCAGAAGCATCGTTTCGGACCCCCACGGCGTGATGGCGTCGTGAATGAGAACCGGCGCGCGCCGAGGCTTCGGCGGTGGGTTCGTCGCTGTGACTGTTTCCGGGGCACTACCCCAGAACGGCGGAGATAAGGCGCGGTCCATGCCATGGACCTTAGCACGATCTGGTCAAATCCCCAAAAGCTTCGGAACGTCTGCCATATCGAAAAACACCTCTGCCCCGAGGTCTGAGAGGGCCGCACTATCCCCGTGGGGCGCATAAGCCAAACACCGCATATTGGCCCGAACGGCGGCAGTCACACCGCTGGCGCTGTCTTCGATCACAACCGGCGATTTGGCTTTAAAGTGCTGTGCCGCCGTTCGAAACATGGTCGGGTCAGGTTTTCCAATGCCGATGGTATAGGCCGAAAACATCACATCCTTGAACCGATCCCATAGACCATGTTGTCCCAGCGTGATCTTCATCTTCTCTATATGACCATTTGAGGCGACACAGATAGGTATGCCCTTCGCATCAAAGGTCGCGAGCAGTTCCGGTATCCCGTTGACCAGTGGCACGCCGTTGCGCAGTCGGGCGTAGGTTTCGTCGTAGACCTCGTCAATCCAGTTCTGGGGCAGCGTGGCGCCCATCTCGACCGCAATCTCCTGTGCGCGGGGCATGGTGGTGCCAACGAACAGATTCATGCACTCTGCCATCGTCATACGCAGCCCGTACTGCGCCAGACTGTCGATCATCACCTGGTTGGACAGCGGCTCGCTATCGACCAGAACACCATCGCAATCGAAGATAACCAGATCGTGCATCTCATTCCCCTGAGCGCCGTAACAACGAGATATGCGTGTCGCCGTACTTTCGCGCATCGGTACGCTCAAAGCCCGCAGGCGCGTCCATTGGCGCGTTTTCTTCCCAGACAACCAATGCGTCCGGCGCAATCCATCCGCCTGCCCCTGCTGCACTCAGCGCTTTTTGCCCCAGAGATTTTCCATACGGTGGGTCCAGAAAGATCAGATCACAAGGCGCACCCGGATTGTCGCCCAGCCTGGTGGCATCGCGGCGGATCAGCGTGGTGCAATCGGCGCTGCGGGTCAGGTCGATATTCTTGCGGATCAGTCCCTGCGACACGCGACCGTCATCCACAAAGGTGACATGGGTTGCGCCGCGCGACAGTGCCTCAAGGCCCAGCGCGCCGGTACCTGCGAACAGGTCCAGCACCTGCGCACCGTCAAAGTCGAACTGGTGAGTCAGCACGTTGAACAGGCTTTCGCGTACCCGATCAGTGGTGGGGCGCAGATGTGCGCCCGCATCGCCCTTGCCGACCGAGGCCAAGGCGCGACCTCGCAAGTCCCCCGCGATGATCCTCACGCTTTGAGCAACGGTTTCAAGTCCGCTTGCGCATCGGCGACGACAGCGGGGTCGGCTGTTTTACCTGCCTCAATCAGGCGTTTGCCAACCATATAGGCGCGCGGGTCGTTCATTGCGTCCACCGCAATCAGCTGGTCACCCTTGTAGTACCAGAACGACACGGTCTGGCCTTCGCCCTTGCGTGTCACAACGCGATCATAGCCTGTGTTCAGACCTGCAATCTGTAACTTGACGTCATACTGATCCGACCAGAACCATGGCGTCGCGGTATAGTCCTTGGCGGCGCCCAGCATGTTCTGCGCCACGATCTCGGCCTGATCGATGGCGTTGGGCACGCTTTCCAGACGGATGCGCCCTTTTCCATGCGGGAAAGAGGCGCAATCTCCTGCCGCCCAGATCAACGGATCCGATGTGCGCCCATGGGCGTCAGTCTTGATGCCGTTGTCCAGCTCCAGCCCCGCCATCTCGGCCAGTTGCGTCGAGGGTGCGATACCCACACCCACAACAACAAAATCCACATCCAGCTCGGCCCCGTCGGTCAGTACAGCGCCCGTCACCCTGCCGTTTTCACCTATCAGTCGGTCCAGCCCGACGCCTTCGCGGATATCGGCACCATAGTCCGAATGCAGCGCGCGGAAGTAGTCGCTGGTCTCTTTCGCGGCGACACGTTGCAGAATGCGTTCGGCCATCTCGACCAAGGTCACTTTGACCCCGCGCTTGGCACAGACTGCCGCAGCCTCAAGCCCGATGTAACCACCACCCACGATCAGGGCACGTGCACCCTCCGTCACGCGAGGCTCAATCTCGTCGATATGGGCCAGATCGCGCACCACGTGGACCCCTTTAAGATCACCTCCGATGGCCGCAGGCAAAGTGCGGGGGTCCGAGCCGGTGGTCAAGGCCAGTTCGTCATATGACAGGACATCATCGCCCACCGTCACGGTCTGGGCCTGCGGGTCTATCGCAGTGACGCGTTGGCCAAGCCGCAGGGTGATGTTGTTGTCGGCATAAAAGCTCTCGGGCCGCAGGAAAAGACGCTCCAACTCCATCTCGCCCAACAGATAGGCCTTGGACAAAGGCGGGCGCTGATAGGGCAAATGCGGCTCGGCCCCGATCAGAGTGATGTCCCCGTCAAACCCATCCTTGCGCAGCCGTGCAACAAGCGAAGAGCCCGCCTGACCGGCGCCAATCACGACAATATGGCTCATGTTTCTCTCACCCTGTCGAATTCCCGTGGTCTCATCCACGCGACCACCTATATTGCGGCAGAGCCCGACTCTGCAAATCCAAATAACAGGAGCTGAAAAAATGATTTCAACAGGTGATATGCTGCCCGACGCCACGCTGACCCATATGGGCGCGGACGGCCCCGAAGAGGTACGGATTTCAGACAAAACCAAGGGCCGCAAAGTCGTGATCTTTGCCGTGCCCGGCGCATTCACACCAACCTGTCATTCTGCCCATGTCCCCAGCTTCATGCGCACCAAGGATCAATTCGATGCAAAGGGCGTGGACGAGATTATTTGCGTATCAGTCAACGACCCGTTCGTCATGAACGCCTGGGGCGAAGCGACCGGCGCAACGGGCGCTGGCCTGACCATGCTGGCCGATGCGGCCTCGGAATTCACCAAGGCAATTGGCATGGATTTCGACGCCCCCCCGGTTGGTCTGATCGCGCGGTCCAAGCGTTATGCAATGCTGGTCGAAGACGGCAAGGTGACAGCCCTGAACCTGGAAGAAAACCCAGGCGCCTGCGAGATCTCGGCCGGTGAAGGGTTGCTTGAGGTGATCTGACACCGTTGGCCCCGGCCAGACCGGGGCCAGCTGAATCCAATTTAACTTGATACAACGCCCCGTTGTGCCAATATCGGGTATGAATGACCGGGGAGTCTATTGATGAAGCTAAAAGTTTTTTCACTCATTCTGGGCGGCGCAGGGCTGCTGGCCGCGTGTGGCCCAGCTCCGACACCGCAGCAACAAGCCGCGCGGCAACATGAGATCGCCTGCCTCAGCGGTACAGTGGGCGGTGCACTGATCGGTGGCGCCATCGGCAATCAGTTCGGCGGCGGTTCGGGCAAGTCAATTCTGACAGGAGCGGGTGCGGCAGCCGGTGGCATCAGTGGCGCGAGATTCGCATGTTGAAGGGGTCCGTTATGAAACGAGCAATTTGTATCGCCGCGCTTGCGATGGCCAGCGCTGCAGCCGCGGACGGAGTGGCTGAGCTGAATGAACAAGAGCTGAACGCAATCGACACCAACAATGACGGCTTCCTGTCCAAGGATGAGTTCAACGCGTTTTCAGACTATGCCTTTCAGGCGATGGACGAGGACAAGAACGGCACGCTCGGTCTGAACGAAGCCAAGTCGTTTCTGGACAACAAACAGTTCCGGGACGTTGACCAGAACAACGATAGTCTTATCTCAAGGTCTGAATACGACGCGCAGATGAACAGCGATTTCACCTTTGCGGATCAGGATGGAAACGGCCAACTGGACTAGGCAAACTCGGACAGGAGCACTTATGAAGCAGTGGATCGCCTTTGGGGCGCTTGTTGTACTTTCTGCTTGTGACGTGCCTCAAGCACCTGTCATCACGGGGCCAGACGGTCAGGCCCGCATTCAGATCAACACCAGTGGGCTGACCTGCTATGACACCCGCTGTCTGGACATCAACCCTGCGGCGCGCAGCGTCCGGTCCATTGGCAACAAGACCACGCGCATTCCGGGCAATATCGACGTCAGCAGCGGCACGGTCACACCGGATGAATTCCGCCAGATGGCAATAACGGCATCTTTGGCCGGTGGCATTGGATCAGGTCAGGATCGCGACTAGACCAAGCCATCCATCTTGCGCGCCAGCTTGGCGTCCAACGCCGACAGCCCACCCACGTCATGGGTTGACAGCGTCACTTCGACCGTACGGTAGACGTTGGACCATTCCGGGTGATGGTTCCACTTTTCAGCCCAGATCGCCACCTGAGTCATCCAGCCAAAGGCGGCAACAAAATTGTCGAAGATGAATGTCTTGGTGATCGCATCCCGGCCTTCGACCATGGTCCAGCCGTTGTTGAACAGCGGGTCCAGTAGAGGGCCACGGGTCTCGGTCGACAAGAGTTCGGTCATTGCTGTTCCTCCGGGTTCGATTTTCTGAACGGGCCATATTCCGTCAGAATCTCAATCTCTTCTCCCACTGCGCGGCCTTCGGCGTCCAGATATTTTTTGACGGCATCGGCAAAACCCGGATCACTGATCCAGTGCAGGCTCTGCGTGCGCGTCGGCAGATACCCTCGGGCCAACTTATGCTCGCCCTGCGCGCCCGCTTCGACCCTTTGCATCCCCTGCGCGATGGCAAAATCGATGGCCCGATAATAGCACAACTCGAAATGTAGGCAGGCATGGTGTTCCACGCAGCCCCAATAGCGGCCAAAAAGGGTTTCCCGGCCGATGAAATTCAGCGCGCCCGCGATGGCATATCCGTCGCGTTCAGCCAGAACCAACGCCATATCATCGGCCATGGTGTCCTGAGCGATATCAAAGAATTGTCGCGTCAGATAAGGCGAGCCCCATTTGCGCGCGCCGGTATCCTGATAGAACTGCCAGAACGCATCCCAATGCTCGGGCCGCAGGTCATCGCCGGTCAGGGTACGGATTTCTCCGCCGAAATCATTGGCCTGCGCCCGCTCTTTGCGGATGTTCTTGCGCTTGCGTGACGACAGGGCCGCCAGAAACCCGTCAAAATCAACATAACTGTCGTTCAGCCAATGAAACTGCTGCGACTGGCGCAGCATCAGGCCCATCTGCTCACCAGCCAGTGCTTCATCCTCGGTACAAAAAGTCGCGTGGACCGAGGAGACCTGATTGTCGGCGGCCAGTTGCACCGCGCCCTGCACGAGGGCGGACATGCCAATCCCCTCATAACCCGGGCGCACGAGGAACCGTCGTCCGGTGGCCGGTGTGAACGGCACCGCGATCTGCAGTTTCGGATAATACCGCCCGCCCGCGCTTTCATAGGCATGGGCCCAACTGTGGTCGAAAATATACTCACCCTGGCTGTGCGATTTGGCATACATCGGCGCCGCCGCGATCAGCATCCCATCCATATAGGCCGTCAGGTATTGTGGCTGCCAACCGGTGCCACGCCCAACCGATCCGCTGTTTTCCAGCGCCAACAAAAACCGATATGTGGTGAACGGATCAAGCGGCCGCCCACCGTCGGCCACTTCTGGGCAAGCACAGGCATCCCACTCGGCCGCAGAAATCTGCGAGAGTGATCCCAGAACCTGAACTTCGATCTGCGCCTGATCCATGTACCCTCCGCGTCTGATCTTTATCTGTGACGAGGCGGGGCGGGTTCAACCCGGATGCGCAGCCAGATATCCCTCGAAGGTCACATTATCGGCGACAGATCGCACGTCTGCCTCTTGTTCAGGCGACCGGACCGTCCAGCACAGGATCGGAACACCTCGCGCCTTCAACTCGGCAACGCGCGGGCGGGTCAGGTCAGATACCTCATGACTGATAAAACTGGCGCCGACGCGATCGAAATCGGGAATGTCACGCAGGTGGTCGCAGACGCTTTGCGGCAAGGGCCAGTGTGCCGGATCGTAAGAACTGGTGACCAGCCCACGCGGCAGATGTGGGGCCAGCCGCGCCAGTTCGGCCACGCTGTTGGGATTGAAGGACATCAGCGCCACCGGACCGTCATAGCCTTTCAACGCACGAATCGCATCTGCTTCAAGCGGGCCGACATCGGCCCCCATCGCACCATCCTGATCCTTGAGCTCAATCAGCAACGGTACCTTGCCCGCGACCATGTCAAGCACTTCGTCCAATGTTGGAATTCCGTCATCGGCATGTAGCAAAGACGTTGCTTGCGCCTGAACCGCCGAGATTTGACGGATCGGTCCGGACTGCCCGGTCAGCCGCGCCATGTCATAGTCGTGAAAGACCATGGCGCGGTTGTCCGAAGTCAGTTGCAGATCGATTTCGATCCCGTACCCGGCCTCGATCGCTGCGCGAATTGCCGCCCGGCTATTTTCCGGGCGGTTCGCCAATTTGTCGTGCAGCGCTCGATGTGCGATCGGGGCTTTCAGAAACACGGGCGGCAGGGGCGGCGTCATTGAATTTCAAAGATGCCTTCGATTTCAACAGCCACCCCAAGCGGCAACGACGCCGCGCTGACGGCAGAACGCGAGTGGCGCCCGGCCTCACCCAGGGCTTCGACCAGAAAATCAGAAGCGCCGTTGATCACTTGCGGCTGCGCGTTGAAATCTGCGGTTGAATTTACAAAACCGGTCAACTTGACCACCCGCACCAGTTTGTCGATATCCCCGTCACAGGCCGCCTTGACCTGAGCCAACAGGTTGATCGCGCAAACCTTTGCCGCGACTGCGCCGGCTTCGGCATCCATGTTTTCGCCCAGCTTGCCGGTGATCAGGTCATCTGCCTTGGAAATCTGGCCTGAGACATAGACAATGTTGCCCACACGCACAAAGGGTACATAGTTGGCCGCAGGGGCCGGTGCATCCGGCAGGCTGATACCCAGGCTTTCAAGTTTGGCTGCGATGCTCATGACGTGGTCCTCACCATAATTCGACTCGGGCGGACGCTAACCGGGATACTATCGCTGGGAAAGCCGGAAACAGGTTTTTTTGAATTCCGCGGGAACTGAGCGTATCTTTACTTATTCCGAACTATTGAACGGCTGTCACTTTACGAGGGTTGATCTGCCGCGTTAAACGCTAGGTGTTTCATTCACGAGCCGAAACCTCTATGTGACAACAACTTGTGTCTGTTTGACACAGTCGTATTGATTGATCGCCCGCTTTTTTTGGTGGGCCGTATTGGAGTAACAAAGACCGTGTCGAGCAAATTTGGCCTGAAACATCTTGTTGTTCTGTCACTCCTGACCGTTCTGTCGGCCTGTGCCACGCAGCCCCCGGAACAAGCCGCGCGCGGCGAGGTGTTCGATCCTTACGAAAACACCAACCGCGGCATTCACAAATTCAATCTGGGCGTTGACCGGTTTCTGTTTCGCCCCGCGTCCAAAGGGTATGTGAAGATTGTTCCCGATCCTATGGTGACCAGTTTCAGCACCTTCGCCGAGAATATCTCACTGCCCGGGCAGGCCATCGACTATCTGCTGCAGGGCAACCCGAAACAGATGGGCAATGCGCTGCTGCGGTTTGTGGTCAACATGACCGTTGGCGGATTCGGCCTTTCTGCACCGGCTGATGAGTTGAACCTGCCCCCCGTTGACACCGATTTTGGCGAAACCCTTCACATCTGGGGCTTTGGCGAAGGCGCCTATGTTGAACTGCCTTTCTACGGCCCGTCGACCACACGAGACGCGGTGGGCGTCGTGATCAACCTGTTTTCGAACCCGATCAACTTCACTCCGGTGCGGCCGGCTGACAATCTGGGCGTCTATGCCGAGGTGGTGCGCCGGATGGGCGATCGTGGACGGTTTTCGGATACAGTGGACTCGATCCTGTACGAAAGCGCCGACAGCTATGCCCAAGCCCGCCTGATCTATCTTCAAAACCGCCGCTTTGAACTTACACGCGATGACGAAGATGCCTTTCTGGATTTGTACAACGATCCCTATTCCGACACTGGCACCGACCCTGTCAGGGACCCCTTTCTCGACCCCTACGAGGACCCTTATGCTGAGTAAAACCTTGAACCGTCGTCATTTTCTGGCAACCTCCCTGGCTGGCGCGGCAACACTCGTCCTGCCCCAGCCTGCAATTGCTCTGACCGAAGCCGCTGCGACGCAGCTGGTCAACAGCGTCGTTGCCGATATCAACCGGGTTATCGCCTCAGGCAAATCCGAGAACGCCATGCTGCGCGATTTCGAAAAGATATTTGTGCAATATGCCGATGTTCCGATCATGGCGCGCTATGCGCTTGGGGCCGATGCCCGCACGGCTTCTCCGGCACAGCTGCGGAAGTTCACCAAAGCGTTCCAAAGCTATATCTCGCGCAAGTATGGCCGCCGCTTCCGCGAGTTCATCGGAGGCGAAGTCAATGTTCGCAATGCGCGCAAGATCAAGGCCGGGTATGAGGTCAGAACCTCGGTCAAACTGCGGGGCTCGTCGCCCTTTGACGTAACCTTTCTGGTGTCCGACAAATCCGGTCGGGACAAGTTCTACAACATGTTCATCGAGGGCGTGAACCTTCTGTTGACCGAACGCACCGAAATCGGCGCGATGCTGGATGCGCGCAAGGGCAACCTGGATCAACTGATCAATGACCTGAACGGGACGAGCTGAACCTGAGACCGTTGACCTTCTCTAAACTCAGGCAAGGGGAAGGTCACAACCGTACACGAGGTCGAGCAAGCAGTGCTCAAAGACGCCCGGTTTGTCCGAAAGGCTTTTTTGCGGATCATCCGGTGTTGTGAATAACCATTTCGCCCCGTCACTATGTTTGCCGTTCCCTACGGGACTGTTCGGTTTTTTGATATTGCTCCGGACGCGCCGTTCTATGGCATATAGCTCCGCACCAATGCGCTAGCGATCAGGGCCCACCCATCTGCAATCACGAAAAACGCCAGCTTGAAGGGCAGGGAAACAATCGCGGGCGGTACCATCATCATCCCCATCGACATCAGCACGGCAGCCACAACCAGATCGATGATCAGGAAAGGCAGAAAAATCAGAAATCCGATCTGAAAGGCCCGGGCAATTTCGGACAGCATGAAAGACGGCATCAGGACTGAAAGCGGTGCGTCGGGGGACAAGACAATTGCATCACCGCCGGGGCGCAACGCGGCCATTGCCTGAAACGTATCCATATCAAGCCTGGCCGCCATGAATTCGCGAAATGGGCGCAAGGCGCGCCCAAGGGCCGGTTCAACGTCCAGCGTTTCATTTATCATCGGCTGAATTCCCACGGTCCAGGCTTCGGTAAAGACCGGTTCCATGATGAAGTACGTCAGGAACAGAGCCAGACTGACGATCAGCATGTTGGGTGGCGATTGCTGAAGTCCAATGCCTTGCCGCAGGATCGCCAACACCGTGATCAAAAAGGGAAAGCAGGTGATCATGATCGCCAGACCCGGTGCCAGGCTCAGAACAGTGATCAGCAGTATCAGCTGTATTGTCCGAGCCGAAATGGACCCGCCTTCGCCCAGCGACAGCGTTACATCCTGCGCGATCGCAAGCGACGGCATCAAAATGGCCGCAGTTGCAATCAGCCAAAGCCACCAGCGCATCAGCCGATCCCGTTTTGCAAGTCAGCGATTTCGGTCAGACGTACGGCCAATTGCCCGGCATGATCACCCTCCATCTCTTCCAGCAGACCACGTGCGACCAATTGATCACCGACATAGAGATCCACCGGATCTTCGATACGCTTGTCCAGCGCCAGCACCGCGTTTTCACCCATATTCAACAGGTCTCGGATCAATGGGCGGGCGCGGCCAACCGAGACGGTCACCTCAATGGGTACCGCACCGAAAGGATTGGATTTTTCTGGTTTCTGGGATTGGGAATCAGTCATGGGACACAGCCTCTTTCGCCTCAAATATGTAGGATTCAAATGCCTGTGCGACCGACGCCAACAAGCTCGTGCAATCCACCTCGCGCCGGGATATCCCGACCTGCAGCCGCGCCTGTCCGGGCTGCAGCGACGGATCTTCAATCACGCGCGGGCGCTGGGGCATATCCGGTCGCAACACGCTCTCCACCTCGGCGCCGCGGCCTTCAGGCACCAGGATTTGCATGGGTTGATCTATCTGGTCGCGCGCCATGTCACGCAATTGTTCAGACAAGCGGATGGCAAAGCTTCGGTCGATGCTGTCTGGCAGTACCAACTGGACAAGGCTTTGAAACATCGGCTCCAACGACAACGTCATCCGGGTCAGCGCTTCGTGATACGTGAAGGACATGTCCTCCAAGGTCTTCGACAACTCGGTTGAGATATGACCGCGGCTTTGCTCCTGTGCCTGAATGGCGTCCTCCCACCCGGCACCATAACCATGATCAAAAGCGGCCAGCCTTTGTTCCTCCAACGCGTCTTCATCCAGAAGGTGTAGAGTGCCCCCTTCGACCTGAAGGGTGAAATCCTCTAGCAGATGCGCAATCGACATCAGACCCTCTCCTCCCCTTCTTCAAGCCAGCTGCGCAGAATCTCGACCGTTTCTTCCTGCTTGTCTCCGATCATGGCGCGCAGGCGATCCACGGGGTCTGCGTTGCTGTCCGAGGCCAACGCCGGTACGTCAGCTCCCGGCGCATTACCGGGTAGAGCGGTAAAGTCAGCCGCATCCTCTGAGGTGATTTCCCCGACAAGAACCTGTGCCTCCTGTGTTTCGGGCGCGGCACCGGAGGGTGGCAAAGCCTGCATCATCGCCGGTTTCATCAGGATTGGGCGGATCACGAACAAGGCCAGAACCAGAGACACCACTGCCAGCACGGCCATCTGGACCAGAGACATCGCGTCCAGATGGATGTGCTGCCACATCGAAGCCGAAGCCAGTGTGCCCTGCGGCGCGACCACTGGCAGATCGAGCGATTTGAGGGTGATCACATCGCCACGCGCTGCATCAAACCCGACGGCTGAGGCTACCAATTCTTCAAGGGCATCCAACTCGGACTGTGGCAAGGGCGCAAAGACGTCGCCCCCGGCGGCGTCCACCGACCGAGTGCCGTTCACCAGCACGGCCACCGTCAACCGTTTGATCGCGCCCGCGGCATTGTGCACTTCCAACTCGGTCTCGGAGACTTCGTAGTTCACACGTTCCCGGGTTTGGGTCGCGGTCGAATTCGATTCATCCCCACCCGCGCCATCCCCGTCAGGAAGATTTGACGCCACCGTGACGTCCGAAGAATGATTGCGCGCGCTGTCCGAGCGTTCCTCGACATCCGTACTGATCGCGACGCGCCCTTTTGGGTCAAAGCGGCGTTCCCGGATCGATTCGGTCTTGGTCACCGTGTCCACGCTGACTTCTACCACCGCGTTTCCGGCACCCACACGCGCCTCGACAAGTCGCAAAACCCGCTCGCGCAGTTGACGCGATTTGTCATCCGCCGTGTCGGCCGCAACCGCCGTGTCCTGCCCACCGATCACAGCACCATTCGAGTCGATCACCGCAACGTTTTCAGGCGCCAGCCCACTGACTGCCGATGCCACCAAGAAACGAATCGCTTTGGCCTGATCTGCGGTGATTTGCGCGCCGGACGGAACAAGATAGACCGACGCGGTCGGGGCCACGCTGCGCTGAAACGGGTTGGCTGAACCGTTGGCTATGTGCACACGGGCCTGGCTGATATGAGCGCTGCCAACGATTGTGCGCGCAAGTTCACCCTCTTTCGCGCGCCAATAGGCGGCATCGAACATCTGCGATGTGGTGCCAAAACCGCTGAGCGAGTCCAGCAGTTCATATCCGCGATTGCCGTTGGCTGGCAGGCCTTCGCTGGCCAGGGTCATGCGCAGCTCATCCCGCTGCGATTGCGGCACATAGATCGAGCCGCCCCGGATTTCATACGCGACCCCACGCTGATCCAGCGCACGGACGATATCACCTGCGGCCCCGCTTTCCAGACCCGCATACAGAAGGGTCATGGACGGCGCGGTCACCAAACGTGACATCCCAAGGACCCCGAGAAACACCAGCACAACTGCACCGGCGACGATGATTTGTTTTCGCCTGTCCAAACTTGCCCAGACAGTTCCGATCTGCTGCACGCTCACCTCCGACTCGCCGACATTCTGCCCGGCGCACCCTCTGTTTGAACGATTGCCCTTAACAATCGGTTAGTCCCTGCCGGGTTATGACAGGTGCAGATCGGATAGATGAGGACGTCATGACTGACGCAACTGCAGAAGAGGCAGCAGCCCCAAAACCGGCAGGCAAAAAAGGACTGATTGCAGGGGCGATTCTGGCTTTGGCCGGGGCGGCTGGCGGCTACTTCCTGACAACGTCGGGACTGTTGCCTTTCGGCGCGGTATCCGGGGTCCATGGCGATGAAATGGCCAATCCGCCCATAGCCCTGCCGGAAGTTGGATTTGTCGATCTTCCGCCCGTGATCGTGTCAGTGAATGCGACAGAATCGCGGCATCTGAAGTTTCACGCGCAACTCGAAGTTAACGCGGCCTACATCTCTGACGTGGAAAAAATGCAACCACGAATCATGGACGTGCTGAACGGGTATCTGCGTGCGGTCGAAACCTCGGATCTCGAGGATTCTTTGGCGTTGATGCGTATCCGGGGCCATCTGCTGCGGCGCATCGAAATCGTCGTCGGTGAAGGTCGCGTGCGCGACGTTCTGGTGATGGAATTTGTAATGAACTAGGAGGCGAAATTGGAGCTGATCGCGGATATTTTGCTGGTCGCAGGTGCGCTTGGCGCCGGTCTCTATTGCTTTGTGCTGTCCCGGCGGCTCAAGCGGTTTACTGATTTGGAACAAGGCGTAGGCGGTGCTGTCGCAGTGCTGTCGACCCAGGCTGAAGAGCTGAAAAAATCGCTGGACAGCGCGCGCGCAGCCTCGGAGCGGTCGGGGGATACCCTGCAAGACGTGACTGAACGTGCGCAATCGGTTGCACAAAGGCTGGAACTGATGATGGCGTCCATGCATGACGTCATTCCGGAACAGGTCCAACCTTCTGAACCGGTCACCAAGGAGGATCCGCCGACCGAAACGGACGAAGGTGAGCAAAATTCGGAACAGGTCGAACTGCCCGTGTCGTACGACGCGTCAAAGGACGCCACAGAACCCGACCTGCCTGTTGAAGTTGGACCAGCAGAAAACAAAGCGCCTGAGGGCCTGATGTTTTTCCGCCATGATCGCCAGCGCAGTGAGCCTGCGGAATGAAACGTGCCCCTGCAAAGACAAACAGAGCCCGTCCGCGCGGCGGCGTTCTGGCGGTGATCGCACTCCTCATGATCGGATCGGCAGCAATTCGGTTGGGTCTGGAAGCCGGACCTGCCTTGGCCAAATCCGCGGACCCAGAAAAGACTGCGGATCAACCTGTGGTGACGGGCGCGCCGGATCTCCAGGTGCTTTTGACCGAACTTTTGAATCGGGAAAAAAAGTTGGTTCAGCGGGAAAAGGCAATGAGGGACAAGGAAAAGGCGCTTGAGATTGCAGGTGACGCCATCGAAACGCGGTTGGTGGCCTTGCAACAGGCCGAAGAAGATCTGCGCGAAACACTCGCACTGGCAGACAAAGCCGCCGAAACCGACCTGATCCGCCTGACAGACATGTACCAGAACATGAAACCAAAAGACGCTGCCGCACTGTTCGAGACGATGGAACCGAGTTTCGCAGCAGGTTTCCTGTCTCGCATGACACCTGATGCGGCGGCGGGCGTACTGGCCGGGCTCAGCCCGGAAGCCGCTTATACGATCAGTGTTGTCATGGCAGGCCGCAACGCCGCAGCACCGCAGGAGTAGACGCCCGTGCCACTCAGATCAGCCCAACCCAAAGCCGGAGATCGCAAATGATTGGAATTGTCGGAATTGTCATCATTTTCGTCATGGTGTTCGGCGGGTACCTTGCCGCTGGCGGCAAGATGACGATTATCATGAAGTCTTTGCCATTTGAGATGATGATGATCGGCGGCGCCGCCGTGGGTGCCTTTCTGATCAGCAACGATATCGGCGGGATCAAACACACAATCAAGGATATGGGCAAGGTCTTCAAAGGTCCGAAATGGAAGCCCCAGGACTATCGGGATCTTCTTTGCCTTTTGTTTTCATTGATCCGCATTGCACGGGCAAATCCGGTAGAAGTTGAACAACATATCGAAGATCCCCAGAATTCGAGCCTGTTTTCCGCCTATCCCAAGATCCAGTCCGACAAGGAAGCCGTCGATCTGATCTGCGACACGATGCGGTCGGCGGCACTGAACTATGATGATCCACATCAGGTCGAAGAGGTGCTGGAAAAACGGATGGAGGCGAACTTTCATCATGCGATGCATTCCAGCCATGCCTTGCAAACGGTGGCTGACGGCCTTCCTGCCCTCGGGATTGTCGCAGCGGTGTTGGGTGTGATCAAAACGATGGGTTCGATCGATCAGCCGCCAGAAGTTTTGGGCAAATTGATCGGCGGGGCCTTGGTCGGGACGTTTCTGGGTGTGTTTCTGGCCTATGGTTTGGTTGGTCCTTTTGCCGGCAAGTTGAAAAATGTAGTGGAAGAGGACAATCACTTCTACCAACTGATCAAAGAGGTTCTGGTTGCCAATCTGCACAACCACAACGCCGCCATGTGCATCGAAGTTGGTCGCCAGAACACGCCCACCCACAACCGACCGGGGTTCACCGAGCTGGAGGACGCGCTCAAAGAACTCAAACAGGCAGCTGCATGAAACGGGTTACTTTGCTGACGTCAGTCTTGATTGCGGCAGCGACAACGGCCGCTTCTCAAAACCTGACAGTACGCTCAGGTGAACACGACAGCTATACGCGTCTTGTTGTTCAGATACCGCAGGGCACGAATTGGGCGCTTGCACAGCGCAAGAATGGGGCACGGCTGAGCGTCGCGATTGACGATGCCAAATTTCAGACAAATGGCGTGTTTGGTCGTTTGTCGTCAGGCCGACTATCCGCGCTATCACAAACTGAACCAGGGGCAGCGCTGAACATGGAGTTCGGATGTGACTGCGTGGCTTCTGCTTTTTTGTTTCAACAATCGATGATTGTCATAGACATAGCGCCCGGTGTCCTGCCGCCTCCACTTTCTGCCGATATCCCTGCTCCGCAACCCATGCCACGGGCGGACGCGCCCAAAGTGCCTGAGTCTTTGGCCCTGCCGCTTTTGACTGGGCACAAACAGGTGTTCAAGGATCAGCTTTCGATCCGTTTGCTTCAGGGTGCCGATCGCGAGATTATGGATCTGGACCTCGCACCCGTAGGGCCCCGCCTCTCGAGTCTGCCAAATGTCGCCAGCTTGCCGTCAGACCTCACTGCGAACCTCAATGTTACAACGGTGCTAGACGAGCTTGAAGCGTTGCTGGGGCCCAACGTGCCGCAAATAGAAAAACGACCCCCCTGTATTGCAGATGCTGAACTGGGATTTACCACCTGGTCTGACACGCGCCCATTTGTTGAACAGGTTGCAGACTTCCGCACGGGTTTGTTTCAGGAATTTGATCGCGTCGACAAACAGAAAGCCATTGGGCTTGCAAAGCTATATGCCTTCTATGGGTTTGGCGCCGAGGCAACCGCCACACTTGCACTGATTGAAACGCAAACGCGCGACCAGGCATGGGTTAGGGCCATCGCTGGGGTTGTTGACGAACGGGACGCAGCGGACGACGGTCCCTTTCGTGGACTGCAACGCTGCGACGGCAATTCGGCCCTCTGGGCACTGCTGACCGAAAAGGTACTGAGTGCCGATGCAGACTTGGACGCCATCGAACAGTCTTTTGCACAGTTGCCTCGGCATTTGCGTCGCAGCCTGGGTCCAGCGCTGTCGTCAATTCTGGTGGATGCGGACCAACTGGAACCTGCCCGGCGGATCATGCGCTCGGTTGATCGCGTCGAACCTGGTGTTCGCCCGAGTTTCGCCAAGGCTCGGATCGCTGAGGCAGAAGGAGATCATGTAACGGCCGAAACCATGCTGCAGGAGGTAGTCTCTGCTTCGGAAACGGCAAAGGATGCGCCACTCGCCTTGGCCAGACTTGTTGAAAAACGATGGGTAGACCAAGGCTCGGTTTCTTCCCGGGAACGTGACCTGGCGGCAGCCTTTGCCATGGAATTCAGAGCTTCCGAGATCGGACCCATGATGCAACGGACACATGTCGTTGCGCTGGGTCTGAGCCACGAGTTCGACAGCGCGTATTCCCTGATCCAAAGCCTGCCCGAGGGCGAGACTCGCAAGGATAGCTTGACTCGGCATCTGCACATCCTGGCCACACGGGCTGACGACATCACGTTTCTCAAGCAGGCGCTGGCCATGTCTGACAAGGAAATCGAAACGTTGACCACAGAAACTGCAATCACGCTATCAGATCGGCTGGGGAGGCTGGGTTTTGCAACTCAGAGCTCTGCCTTTGCCAATCGCTCCCATGACACGACAGACCGCGCCCAACGCGCAAGGTTGCGCGCACGCGCAGCCCTGCTTGACGGTCAGCCCAACAAGGCCTTGCTGGAGTTGTCAGACGACACATCCAATGAGGCCGACAGCTTGCGTGCGTGGGCTCTGGCCGTGAACGAAGACTATGAAGCCGCTGGAGATCTGCTGCGGGGTCTTGGTGACGCTCAGGCAGCAAACCGGTACTTTTGGCTGGCCAATTTACCAGGGGACATCAACGCGCAGGCGGGCGGAGTTTTTGTTGATTTGAATACGATCACTCAAGAACTGGCCAAACAAGTTGAACGCCGGTCCGATACGCCTCTAGCAGATGCTGAAAACCTGCTCGGCGACAGTGAAATGACCCGTCAAAAAATCACCGCGATGCTGGATATGCTGGACCAAAAGCAGACGTTGGCAGAAGACCAAGCAAACGACGCCCAGTAAGGCCGGGACGCCCCGAGATTACCGCCTGATGATCCATACGGTGGCTCTGGCGGGCGGACGAGCAAATGATCCCCTCACCAGAAACCTACGCACTTTTATCTGTGAGAAAAGTTGGTTCAAAGCACCCAAAGTGTCATTGACGGATTGGGACGTCCAAGGTCTTGGCCGGGTGGTATGGTCAAATTCAACCCTGCGCGAACCGCACAGAGGTGTCGGATACCAACCAAGAGGTACATGCGCGCGCTCTGTTCCCGAAACACGCGGCCGGGAACAGAGGCGGCTGATTTCAGTACGGCGCTTCGACGTCGTTCATCGATACGTAGACCGTCTTCATTTCGCTGAAATGGTTGATCGCCAGCTTGGAATTCTCACGCCCCACACCGGACATTTTGGATCCACCGAACGGCGCTTCGACCGGCGCCAGATTGTAGGTGTTGATGTAGCACGTTCCAGCCTCGAACCCGGCCACGACGCGATGTGCGCGGGTCAGGTCGTTTGTGAACACACCGGCGGCGAGACCAAATTCTGTATCGTTGGCGCGGGTCAGCACCTCGTTTTCGGTGTCGAAATCCAACACCGCCATGACCGGGCCAAAAATCTCTTCACGCGCGATCGTCATATCATCGGTGACGTCGGCAAAAACTGTGGGCTGCATGTAGAAGCCGTGGCCGTCGATACGCTCGCCACCAAAAACCAAACGTGCGCCCTCGGCCTTGGCTTTTTCGATGTAGCCCAGCGCAATGTTCATCTGGTTTTCGCTGACCATTGGCCCGAAATTGACATCTTCATCCAGTGGATCACCGATCTTGACCGTCGCCAGGCGTTCAGCGAGACGGTTCAGAAAAGCGTCTTTGATGCCTGCCTGAACGAAAACGCGCGTACCGTTGGAGCACACCTGACCCGAGGAATAGAAATTACCCAATATCGCGCCCGAGACCGCGTTTTCGATGTCGGCATCGTCGAATACTATCATCGGGGATTTGCCGCCCAATTCCATAGTGACATGCTTCATGCCATCTGCAGCAGCGGCATAGACTTTGCGGCCCGTTGGCACTGACCCCGTCAATGAAACCTTGGCAACGCGCGGGTCGGTCACCAGCGATGCGCCTACGTCGCCATAGCCCTGGACGACATTATAAACACCTTTGGGCGCACCGGCTTCGATGAGGATTTCAGCCACTTGAAGCGCAGACAGAGGCGTGGTCTCGGATGGCTTGAACACCATCGTGTTGCCGCAGGCCAAGGCCGGAGCGCCTTTCCAACAGGCAATCTGGGTGGGATAGTTCCATGCACCGATCCCAACGCAGACGCCCAGTGCTTCGCGAATGGTATAGACAAAGTCGCCGCCGCCGAGGGGAATGTGTTCGCCAGTCAGGGATGCCGCCAGACCCCCGAAATACTCTAACGCGTCGGCTCCGCTGGTTGCGTCGGCTACCAAGGTTTCCTGAAGGGGTTTGCCAGTGTCATGGGTTTCCAGGATCGACAATTCGCGGTTGCGATCACGCATGATGTCGGCGGCGCGGCGCAGTACGCGGCCACGTTCGGTGCCCGACATGGCCTCCCAGTCGGCCTGCGCGGTCTTGGCGCTGGCCAGGGCCTGTTCGACAATCTCGGGCGTGGCCGAATGCAGTTGGGCAATCACCTCTCCGGTTGCTGGATAGATCACGTCGATCTTGGTGCCGTTGGCATCTTCGACATACGCGCCATCGATGAAATGGCTGGCCTTGGGTTGGAACTTCATACCAGATCCTTTTCGTTTCTGATGCGCCCTGCACAGGCGCGTGGGGCCGTCAAAATCGGCCTATCGGTTATTGATTGATCAGTCAATAAACTTGCCGGGACGGCAGGAACATGCCGGTCAGACAGTGCCCCCCTTGAAAAATTTGGTTGATGTTCTATTTATGTTCTACATCGTCAGAGGATAAACCGATGGCACAACACAGACGCAATCTGGCAAATCAAGGCCCCAACAACGACTATCACCTGCTGCCGGTGACCGACCGCCAAATGCGCTACGCTCAGGCCATCGCGGAACGGTCTTCGCTGGAGATTCCGGTCGAGGCGCAAGGAGACCGTCGGATGTTGTCGGATTGGATCTCGGCACACAAGCCGCGCGCGACATCGCAGTTCGACAATTACCCCACAGGCAAACAGGTTGCTTTTGCCGAGCGGATCTCACGCAGCAAACGCCGCCCGATCCCGTCCGAGTGCTTTCGGGACAAGCGGATGATGTCGCGTTGGATCGATCAGAACAAATAGCCGGTTTGAAAGCCTAGTGGTTGTGGTTTCGGGAATACAGCGATACCGCAGCGGCCACAAACATCCCAAGCAGGATATAGCCGGTGACGGCCTCGGACACGGCTAACCCGCGGCACAAGCCGGTCGGGGCCATATCGCCATACCCGACAGTGGTGAAGGTAACATATGAGAAATACAGGATGTCGGCCGGACCTTCCGCGCCGACGACACAATTGTCCTTGTACCCAAAGGCACCATACACAGCTGCAAACAGGAAGGGCACAACCTGAATGAAGGACACGCCCATAAGAAACAAAAGCCTGCGCGGTGATTTCACCTGGGTCATGTAGTACCACGATTGAGATACGATCCAGATCAGCAACCCGACTGACGCAATTGTACCAATCGTATCGCCGGCGGCGGTCTCACTCAGCCGCGACAGGCCAAACCACGCCAGGAAACTGGCCAACACCAACCCGGCAGCGGCCAGGAAGGTTGATTTCCATTCTGCCAAAGTTGTCGGTTTTCGGGACATTCAATCTCCGTCATGCCTGGATGGGCTTGATCATGGGGATTCCGACCGGACCTGCAAGCGGAATTCAGACACTGCCCAAGTGCTCGTTGCCACGTGACCGGGCCAACATGATCTGTTTTTGCCGCTCGCGAAAACGCATCTTGTCGGCGTCCGAGGTCTCGTCCACGCAATGATGGCAGGCCACGCCATGCTCGTATTCCGGGCGTTTCATATCCTCGGGCAGGATCGGGCGGCGGCATCCATGGCACAGATTATGTGGCCCTTCGACCAGTCCATGCCCGACAGACACGCGATTGTCGAACACGAAACACTCTCCGTGCCACGTGCTGTCTTCGGCAGGCATTTCTTCAAGATAGCGCAGGATACCCCCTTTGAGGTGATAGACATCCTCGACCCCCTGCCCCAGCAGGTAATTGGTGGATTTCTCGCACCGGATACCGCCGGTGCAGAACATCGCCACACGCTTGTTGTGAAACCGGTCCTTGTTCTTCTCCCACCAATCAGGGAATTCCCTAAAACTGGCGGTTTCAGGATCTAGTGCGCCCTCGAACGTGCCAATCGCCACTTCATAGTCATTGCGCGTATCGATCACCACAACGTCGTCCGAGCGGATAAGCGCGTTCCAGTCCTCGGGCTCGACATAATTGCCGACGCGTGCGCGTGGGTCGACATCCGGCTGCCCCATGGTCACGATCTCTTTCTTCAGGCGGACCTTCATCTTGCCGAAGGGCGGGTGGTCGGCAGTGGCCTCTTTCCAGTCCAGATCGGCGCATCCGGGCAGGGCCTTGATATGCGCCAGAACGGCGTCAATGCCTGCGCGCGGCCCCGCAATTGTGCCGTTGATGCCTTCTTGCGCCAGCAAAAGGGTACCTTTGACCGATTGCACGCGGCACAGGTCCAGCAAAGGCCCGCGCAAAGCAGCGTGATCTGGGAATCGGGTAAAATGATAGAGAGCAGCAATCGTATACATGGGCGCGGTCTAAACCTGCTGGAACAGAGTCGCAAGGGATCGGATTGACGCCCTCTGCGCCACGCCGTACCGATAAGTGAAAAGGAGATCGCCATGACCCACGCCCTGCTTGTCATCGATGTTCAAAACGATTTCTGCCCCGGCGGCGCGCTGGCCGTGGCCGAAGGAGACGAGATCGTCGCCCCGATCAACGCCATGATGGACGAGTTCGACGCCGTTATCCTGACGCAGGACTGGCACCCGGTGGGTCATTCCTCGTTCGCAAGCTCTCATCCGGGCAAGGGCGCGTTCGAGATGATCGAAATGCCCTATGGCCCGCAAGTTCTGTGGCCGGATCACTGTGTTCAGGGCACTCATGGGTCGCGTTTTCACCCTGACCTGCGCACCGATGGCGATCTGATCATTCGAAAAGGGTTCCGCAGTGATATCGACAGCTATTCAGCGTTTTTCGAAAACGATCAGACCACCCCAACGGGTCTGAAAGGCTATTTGGAGACGCGTGGTATTGCACAGCTGACCTTAGTGGGTCTAGCGACGGATTTCTGTGTGCACTTCTCGGCGGTTGATGCGGCCAGACTGGGATTTGATGTCACCGTTCTGCAAAGCGCATGTCGCGCCATCGACATGGATGGGTCTCTGGCAACCGCGCAACAGGCCATGGTGGCGGCAGGGGTCACGCTCGTCTAGCCTTAGGGTTTGACCAGAGCCCTGGCTCCTGCACAACCGCTTCTGTGTTCTCGCCCCGGATGCAGCCTATCAGGCTGCTCTGAAACCCGATTTTCCGGCCATTTGTGATTAGAGTTTCCCGTGAAGAATCCCTGGCTGGGAGAAGGAGCGATGCTTTTTAGGATGATGTTGAAGATGCCGCATCTGCAAATGCATAAAGGCTGGCCGTCGTGTTCACTGGCCCGCACCTACCTCAGATTCCAACCCAATATGCTGCGGTGCAGAATTGTGATACAGTGGTTTTATAAGCACTTTCGCCATTCTTCCTAGCAAGGCAGGGGCAAGAAAAATGCACGAGGTAGCAATAAGAAGACTGCGAAAATACGATAAATCTCTGGTTGTTAGCCACTTTCACAACCTGGACAACGACGCCCTACAGTCTCGTTTCGGCGCAACGGTTAACTCACAAGCGATAGACTCCTATATCTCGGGAGTTTTTGGCAATGCAGCATTGGTTTATGGAGCGTTCCCAGACGCGCATCTTCGCGGCGTGGGGGAGTTGCGTACGTTGGCTGGCGACACACACACCATTGCAGAAGCAGCTTTCACTGTTGAAGAACCGTGGCAGGGTCAGGGAATTGGTGATGCCTTGCTGTCACGGCTCATCACTGCCGCACAAAATCGTGGAATTCGAGAAGTTCACATGGTGTGTCTAGCGACCAATCAAAAAATGCGTCGGCTGGCCGCCAAGCACGAAGCCGAACTGGCGCTTGTTCCCGGTCAGATAGAAGCAACTCTGACAACGCCATGGCCCACCGCGTTAAGCATGGTCAGGGAAATCACAGGAGAATACCACGCATTTGCGCACGCGGTCCTGCGCTGGCCCGGATCCTTCACCAACGAGACCTGATTGACACAGGGTTTTTGCCAATTCGAAGGAACGGTCGGCGACGTTTGATTGCATTTTCTTAACGGTAGCGCAAAGAACACCTCATGCGGCAGCACCATCTTGTTTCTTTAAATGGGTAACAATCATTGGGAGCGACTGAGATGGCAGAAATTGTAACTCGACAGGCGAACGGGTTTTGGGGGCTGTTTTTTGCGGCGCCGGAAGAAAGACGGGCGCACCGAAAACGCAAGTTGAAAGCCCGCGAGAGGCAAAGAGAACTCGATCAGCAGGTCGCCAAGGACTTGCGGGATGTTGGGTATTTCGACGACCACATGCCTGACGCTTACTTTTATCGCCACTACTATTTCTGACGGGATCCGAGGCAGGAAGTCTCGCGATAAGCCGGTGCAATAACACAAGCGCAGGCACAAAAAAACGCAACCGTATCGAGATCATGTTCGACCGGTTGAAGGATTGGCGCCGAGGAACAACACGCCACGATAGATGCTGAAAGTGTTTCTATCAGCCGTCGCACTCGCAGCCGCCATCATTCTTTGGCTCGGAAACTCAATGAGTCTGGAACCTAAGAAACGGAAGCGGTTGTTTTCGGCTGTCAGCGAAGCTTACAAGAATCTGAATTCATCCAATAGCTTGGTTCACAACCAGCTAGGCGACGCACTCTTACTTGATGATGATGATTTTTTCTCAGACGATAGCAAGATGGACAACCTTCGGGAATGGCACAGCGTTGAGCTAGAAAGGGAGTTTGTGGGCTATATCTCCTATGCTTTGAGGAGGTTTAATACCAGAGCAAATATATGGAAAAATTAATTATATCAATAATTTAAGACGATCAACAAGACGCGTGCTTAACAAATGGGCAAAAGACCGGTTGCAGGTGATGAGAGACGAGATTTCGTTTAGAGAGGCGATTTTGTGATTTTTACGCGACAAAGACTGAGGTGGTGTTTGAAATCGTTATAGCGAAAATCGTCTGGGCTATCAGAGCAACTGACTTTTTTGTTTAGCGGTGCCAGCAATTCTAGCAGGCCCCACTTCACGAATCCGGAATTCTTTAGCTGTCGCGCAACAAACCATCGAACAGCTTGGGAAGCGGTGACGTACTCGGGCTAGTTGCGCGGCGAATTCGATGAAGCCAGATCGTGACGAACCCTATCGACCCCTAGCTGAGGGCGAGTTTGTTCTGCCGACGGCCATGGGAAAGTGATGAAAACCTGATGCGATTGGAGTTGGACGCAGTCCGAACTGCGGGGCATCTAAAAAAACGCAAGGAGTTGTGCGCCGCGAAAGAAGCTTCTAGGTCACTCTGTCCCACCAGTCTTTCCGATCGCTGAGGGGCGGAATATCGGCATGAAAAGCGGCTCGCCTCTGAGACTGCCGAGCTAGCGGGGGTTTCGCGCCAGCATACTTAACCGCGCCATATCCCGCGCTGAGCAAACCGGCCAAGAGGCCCGAAACCTAATACGCGACACCAAGCTGAACAACGGCGCGTTCCTGGATCGTCTTAAGGGTGTTGCAAGTTGCAACACAAAGTCGGGTAGGCCAATATTGTCTGTAGATTGGGGCTACCTTGGCTGAGATCGGATTAGACGGTGTAACTTAACAAGGTCATTTTGCGGACGGGAAATCCTATGAGACACTTATTGCTCTGCCTAACAACGGCATTTTTTGTACCTTTGGTGGCAAACTCAGCCCTTGCCGAGACACAAGGTTTCACCACCACTTCCGTCCATATGCGAGCCGGTCCAAGTACGAATTACCCAGTCGTCGCCACGTTGCCGCAAAACGCGACAATCGAGATTTACGGTTGCCAGACTGGCTATAGCTGGTGCGATACGGGGTGGAATAGCGCACGCGGCTGGATATCGTCAAACTACATTCTCACCGAAAGTGACGGCTCGAAAAAGGTCATGAACCCGGTGCTTGCTGCAGCGCTTGGCATCGCGATTGTAGAATTCAGTCAGGCGTATTGGGAAAATCACTACCAGGCCTACCCTTGGTATGTGTATTGGAACCGCTACTATCACCCCTACCATCCGGCCCCAGGTCCGTACTGCTATCACGCTCCTCAAGACCCTGAGTGTCACTTTGGCCCTTTTTACGCCAACCCGCCTTTTCAAGCTGCTCCACATCACTACCACGGCGGCGGCCAAGGGCATCACCACCATCACGACAATGGTCATGGTCACCATCATCATTGACGGGTTAGGATAGCGCCGAAAAAACGGGGCGTGCCCAACCACAAGCACGCCCCAGTCTCAGGGAGAAGAAAGAAATCTCGCGTTCGAAACACACCAGGAACGCTAACTCGTCAATACACTCAATATGCTCAGCCTTGTGACGTTGGTCAGTGAAGTGCGTCACACACTCTTCAAAAAACATGACATTGCCGAATCCAACGCGTTTGACAGAATCTTGTTCTTAGCGGACCATAGTTGCCAGGGCGCATGCATTTCGCGCTGCATTATTTTAAGTATTTTTTTTGGAGTTATTATGAGCGTTTTCTATGGCATTTTGTTTTCTCTGTTCACCGCCGCCGTGGTCATTGCAGGTGACCTATTCATCAAAGTTGCTGCGGATGGCGCCAGGGCGATTGCGTCTCCGCCCATGCTTGTGGGCATCTTTCTCTATGCCTGTTCCGCTATCCTTTGGTATTTCGCGATGCGTCATGTGACACTCGGGCAAGCTGCAGTAGCTTATTCAATGTTGTCGTTGATAATCCTTTGCGGCGCTGGTTGGGCTTTCTTCGACGAGCATGTTGGGCCTCGCGAACTGGTGGGCGTCGGTTGCGCCTGTTTGGCTATGGTTTTGATGATGCGGGTTGCGTGAAGTCGACTACTGGTCGCAGTACTGGCTGAGATCGCCGTGGATTCTATGTTGAAGGTGAATCAGGCCGTCAGTCGGTTTCGAAATCAACGTGAATGTGGTTGCCGTCAATGTCCCGGAGATTGACCTGCACAATCGGCATCCCTGGTATTCGATCAACGGTGTGAGCAATGCTCATCCTTTCCAACTTCCCCACAAACGCTTTCAGGCCACTACCCTTGAAGGCAAAGTGTTCCAGCGTAGGATTCGCTCCAACCGAAGGCTCTTCTGCTACTCCGACCAAGTGCACGACCGCTGTATCACTCAGATACAGCCAAGCACCGGGGAACTTGAAATCCGGTCGTTTTCCTGAGTACAAGCCCAGTACTTTTCCATACCACTCAACCATTTCTTCAAGTTTAGTGGTGCGTACGTTCACGTGGTCAAAAGCTATCAGTGTCATGACAGGTTTCTATCAGCTCTCTTCCTAAAAAACATTTGGATCAGTTTCCCTGACCAGAACCACCCCAGCGCCTTTTGCTGTGTCTCCCTCTTCCAGGAACTGAATGCCTTGGGCCTCAAAGGTAGCTCGGATCGCTATAGCCGTTTCCGTTCGACCACCCAGCGGGCCATCATTGGCCTCAAGTCTGGCGATAGTGGGATAAGAAATGCCCGAACGCTCGGCTAAATCCACTTGCGACCAAGCCAACAAGGCGCGTGCAGCCTTGATTTGCCTATTTGATAGAATTTCTATTGATATTTGTGTTGCTCGCTATGATATGATTTCTATCAATATCACAACCGGAGGAATCAGCAAAGATTGAACGACGCGTTTGAGCGAACGGAGAAGTTTTGTCCTATCCCAAAAAAGCTGCACGCGCGGGGAATTGCAGCATTGGGCGTTAATCGTCAAATGCCTGCTGGACGCCGCCATTGCACTTATTGGTGGCAATGACGGTCAAGAACACATGGTTGAAGTTAGGGCCATGGCTCGAGAGAAGGCGCAGAAGCTCAACATAGCCTTGAGGTTCTAAAGTCTGACAAGTTCATAACAGACACAATAGACTTGGCACCTGTACGTGCAATTCAAGCCTTGGCGGGAATGAGGGCAAAAATGACAAGTGTTTCCGATGGCGAGCATTTTGTTGAACTTGTTGTATAGAGAGAATTGATCGAGGCTGCTCACTATTTGCGTCCTTGTGCAGACAGACTATGCCTCTCCAAAAACCAACTAGGACTTCCGCACTTTCCCAGTATTGTGTCTTCTAGCAACGTGAGCCACAACAAAGCGAAAATGTGGTACATAGGTTCATTGAAGGCAATTGCGTCCCATCAATACTTTGATTTTAAATAGTTTTTATGGGGGATTTTGGTGCCCAGGAGAGGACTCGAACCTCCACGTCCATACGGACACTAGCACCTGAAGCTAGCGCGTCTACCAATTCCGCCACCTGGGCAGGTGTCGTGAAGGGGCGTTTAAGCCCAGTGGCTGGAGGCGTCAACAGGATTCGCCCTGTTTTCCGAAAGTTTTTTGAACGGGGCGATCGCGACCTCGGGCAGCATGCCAGCACGATCCCGTTGCGCGGCGAATTAGCGACTTGTTAGACAGGGGCCGCGGCGCTAATTCTACGTCAAAGCCACGCAGCGGGAGCCATCGGATGTCGAAACTGGTCACAATCTACGGAGGGTCAGGTTTTGTCGGGCGTTACATTGCGCGCCGGATGGCGAATGAGGGCTGGCGTGTACGGGTTGCTGTACGACGCCCGAACGAGGCCATGTTCGTGAAACCCTATGGTGTCGTTGGTCAGGTCGAGCCGGTTTTTTGCAATATCCGGGATGACGCTTCTGTGTCTTTGGCCCTGCAGGGCGCGGATGCGGTTGTGAATTGCGTTGGCGTGTTGAACGAGTTGGGGAAAAACGGATTTGACGCGGTGCAGGCCGAAGGGGCGGAACGTATTGCGCGCCTAGCTGCCGAGCATGGCGTGGCGCGGATGGTGCATATCTCGGCCATCGGCGCGGATGCGCAATCGGACAGCATCTATTCCCGAACCAAAGCCGAAGGTGAGGCTGCCGTGCTGGCGCATATGCCCGGAGCGGTCATCCTGCGCCCCTCGATCATTTTCGGGACCGAAGATCAGTTCTTCAATCGGTTCGCCGCTATGACCCGTTTGGGACCGTGTCTGCCTCTGGTCGGCGCAGAAACACGGTTTCAGCCTGTTTATGTGGACGATGTGGCTCAGGCTGCGGTTCAGGGTGTTGTGGGGCAGGCGGCAGCCGGTGTTTACGAACTGGGTGGCCCCGAGGTGAAGACCTTTCGGGCGTTGATGCAACAGATGCTTGCGGTCATTTACCGCCGCCGGGTCATATTCGGTATGCCGTTCTTCGCCGCCAGAATTATGGCGGGCGTGTTGGACATCATGAAATTTGTCAGCTTTCAACTGTTTTCAAACCCGATCCTGACGCGCGACCAACTCAAGAACCTCCGACGCGACAATGTGGTGGGTGAGGAATCAAAGGGCTTGGCTGATTTGGGGATCGAACCGACGACGATGGATTCTGTTCTGCCGGAATATCTGTGGAAGTTTCGCCCCTCGGGCCAGTATGACGATATTCAGAATTCGGCCGGGAACCTGCGGACCTGATCAGCTATAGGCAATCACCAACAGGGTCACGCCCAGAATAACCCGGTAGATGACGTAAGGCGTAAAACTGACACTGCGCAACAAACGCATCATCAGGCTCAGCGCCAGAAGCGCAGAAACAAAAGCGAAAACGGCGGCAATCGCTCCGTCTTTGGCCAGCGCTGCGTCGGCCTTGTAGGCCGCGTCCAAGGACAGCAAAACCCCAGATGCGATGATGGTCGGGATCGACATCAGCATGGCGATCTTCGCCCCATCCTCGCGCGTGTACCCCAAGTGCCGCGCGCCGGTGATGGTAATGCCGGACCGAGAGGTGCCCGGGATCAGGGCAATGACCTGCCACAGCCCCATAATCGCCGCGTCCCGTGGTCCCCAGTCTTTGGCGACCTTGGTTTGCTGACCCTTCTGATCCATCCAATAGAGCAATAGACCAAACAGCAACATCGACCAGCCGATGACGGCAATCGATCTCAGCGCTTGGCTGAGGCCGGTCAAATAAAGGATTAGTCCGACGATGACAGTGGGTATCGTTGCGATGATGAGACCCATTGCCAGCCGGGCCTTTGGGGTATCGGTACGACCGGTCAGGGCGAGGGGCAGACCGCAAACTGCCTGTTTGACGTCAGACCAGAAGTACAAAACGACTGCGCCCAACGTGCCGACGTGGACTGCAACATCTATCGCTTGCCCCTGATCATCCATCCCTGTCAGACTGGGCAAAAGGATCAGGTGACCGGATGATGAAACCGGCAGGAATTCCGTGAGGCCCTGAATGATTGCCACGAGAATCAAGTGAAAGAGACTCATTTGCCCTGCCGCACTGCCACTACATTTGCTTTGCGGTTATGGGTATTCCGGTGCTTTCAAAAAGGAAAGCAGGTAGATGTGTCCGAATCGGACCTAAAATGACGACTAAAACTGCTGAATCTGACGGGCGAGCCTGTTTTTTTCACATTTAGGTCAGTAATTTTGACTTTTCATCCATACGCTCTTCTCGTAAAGAGTTCTGATCAAGCCAATTCATGGAGTCTGACCCGTGGCCAAGCAACCGATGCTGAAATTTGTGCAGATCGACCGGGACATGCCGGAAAAACGCGCCGCCGAGACGCGCAAAGAGGACTTCAACGAAATCTACGCGGAATATGCGGCCGTCAAGGCAGAAGAGCAGGCCAGTCGCTGCAGCCAGTGTGGTGTGCCCTATTGCCAATCGCATTGCCCACTGCACAATAACATCCCCGATTGGCTGAACCTGACGGCGACCGGGCGTCTGGAAGAGGCTTATCAGACCAGCCAGGCCACCAACACGTTCCCCGAGATTTGTGGCCGCATCTGTCCCCAGGACCGTCTGTGCGAAGGCAATTGTGTGATCGAACAGTCAGGCCACGGTACTGTTACCATCGGCACGATCGAGAAATACATCACCGACACCGCATGGGACAAAGGCTGGGTGAAACCCGTGGCACCTGCGGCCGAACGCAGCGAAAGCGTTGGAATCATCGGCGCAGGACCCGGTGGTTTGGCGGCGGCCGACATGCTGCGGCGTGCTGGTATCCAGGTCACTGTCTATGATCGCTATGACCGCGCCGGGGGGCTGATGATGTACGGCATTCCGGGTTTCAAACTTGAAAAAGACATCGTGCAGCGCCGCAATGATCTGCTTGCCGATGGCGGTGTCAAATTTGTTCTGAACTGCGACGTTGATGCAACCAGGTTCGAAGAAATCCGCACCAAGCACGACGCAGTGATCATCGCAACCGGTGTCTACAAGTCGCGTGACCTGTCCATGCCGGGTAGTGGATTGGCCGGGATTGAAAAGGCCATCGATTTCCTGACCGCCTCGAACCGGAAAAGCTTTGGCGATGCGGTTGAGGATTTCGACAATGGCCGCCTGAACGCCGAAGGCAAGAAAGTTGTCGTCATCGGCGGCGGTGACACCGCGATGGACTGCGTGCGCACCTCGGTCCGTCAGGGCGCGACCTCGGTCAAATGTCTGTATCGTCGTGACCGCGCGAACATGCCGGGCTCGCAGCGCGAAACGCAGAATGCCGAGGAAGAAGGCGTGGTGTTCGAATGGCTCAGCGCGCCCAAGGGCTTCACGGGTGACGACGTGGTTTCAGGCGTGATGGTGCAGAAGATGCGTCTGGGGCAGCCTGACGCCTCGGGCCGCCAAGCCCCCGAAGTGATCGAAGGCGCGGATTATGTTGAAGAGGCCGATCTGGTCATCAAGGCGTTGGGCTTCGAGCCCGAAGACCTGCCGACCCTGTTTGGTCAGCCCGACCTGCCTGTGACCCGTTGGGGCACCGTCAAGGCCGCGTTCCAGACTGGTGAGACCGAGATGGACGGCGTCTACGCCATTGGTGACATCGTGCGCGGTGCCTCACTGGTCGTCTGGGCGATCCGTGACGGACGCGACTGCGCTGACGCGATCATCGACCGGCTCAATGCCAAAGCGGCCATCGCAGCCGAGTAACTCAACGCCCAGCGACAGGAGGGTTCAGATGCCCGAATTGCAAGGCCAATGCATGTGCGGCGCGGTTACGGTGACGGCCGCCCCGGCGAAGGACTCACTGGGCGCATGTCATTGCGACCAATGCCGTCGCTGGACCAGCTCAATGCTGATGACGTTTCAGGCCGAACCCGGCTATGCGGCCTTGGGTCCGGTCAAGACCTTCACATCGTCCGATTGGGCGGAACGTGCGTTTTGCTCGGAATGCGGATCGGCGCTGTGGTACCGGATTACCCTACCCGGCGAGATGCACGGGCACACACAAATGGCTGCGGGGCTGTTCCAAGACACCGGCCATCCGCTGAAACTTGAACTTTACATAGACAAAAAGCCCGACGGCTACGCGTTCGCTGGCGAACGCCGGCAGATGACCAAAACCGAGGTCGAAGCCATGTATGCCATGCCGGAAGAAGGAGACAGCCAATGACCAAATATGATGCTGATTGGGTGCGGGCCGAAGAAGCCAAACGTCAGTTTATGGCCAAAAACGGTCTCTATTCCGAGGAAGAAGAGCATTCGTCCTGCGGTGTGGGCCTTGTGGTCTCGGTCGATGGCAAACCGTCGCGCAAGGTTGTGGATGCGGGTATCGACGCGCTCAAGGCGATCTGGCATCGCGGCGCCGTGGATGCGGATGGCAAAACCGGTGACGGCGCTGGTATCCATGTGCAGATCCCTGTTCCCTTCTTCTATGACCAGATCCGCCGCACCGGGCACGAGCCCAATTTGGGCGAACTGATCGCAGTCGGTCAGGTGTTTCTGCCGCGCACAGATTTCGGCGCGCAGGAACAGTGCCGCACCATCGTCGAATCCGAAGTACTGCGCATGGGCTATTACATCTATGGCTGGCGCCACGTGCCGGTTGATGTGACCTGTCTGGGCGAAAAGGCCAACGCGACCCGGCCCGAGATCGAACAGATTCTGATCTCGAACTCCAAAGGCGTGGACGAAGAAACGTTTGAGCGCGAGCTGTACGTTATCCGTCGTCGCATCGAAAAAGCTGCTGCTGCTGCCGGGATTTCCGGCCTGTATCTGGCGTCGCTGTCTTGCCGTTCGATTATCTACAAGGGCATGATGCTGGCCGAGCAGGTCGCTGTGTTCTATCCCGATCTGATGGACGAACGCTTTGAATCGGCCTTTGCCATCTATCACCAGCGGTATTCGACCAACACCTTTCCGCAATGGTGGCTGGCGCAACCGTTCCGCATGTTGGCCCATAACGGTGAGATCAACACGCTGAAGGGCAATATCAACTGGATGAAAAGCCATGAGATCCGCATGGCCAGTGGCACTTTTGGCGATTACGCCGAAGATATCAAACCGATCATCGCGGGCGGATCGTCGGATTCTGCCGCATTAGACTCGGTTTTTGAAGTTCTGGTGCGTGCGGGCCGCTCGGCGCCCATGGCGAAAACCATGCTGGTGCCGGAAAGCTGGTCCAAGCAGGCGGTCGAGCTGCCGCAGGCGTGGCGCGACATGTATTCCTACTGCAACTCGGTGATGGAACCCTGGGACGGCCCCGCCGCGCTGGCCATGACCGATGGACGCTGGGTCTGCGCCGGTCTGGACCGGAACGGCTTGCGTCCGATGCGCTATGTGGTCACTGGCGACGGGCTGGTGATTGCCGGGTCCGAGGCCGGGATGGTGCCGATTGACGAGGCATCTGTAACAGAAAAAGGCGCTTTGGGTCCGGGTCAGATGCTGGCCGTCGACATGAAAAAGGGCAAACTGTTCCGCGACAAGCAGATCAAGGACAAGCTGGCCCGCGCGCTGCCTTTCGGCGAATGGGTCGGCAAGATCAACGATCTGGATGATACACTGGCTGGGGTGTCCGAGGCGCCAAAGTTCACGGGCGAAGACCTGCGCAAGCGTCAAATCGCGGCGGGTTATTCGGTGGAAGAGCTGGAACAGATTCTGGCACCCATGGCAGAAGACGGCAAAGAGGCGCTGGCCTCGATGGGCGATGACACGCCCTCGGCCGTATTGTCCAAGCAATACCGCCCGCTCAGCCATTTCTTCCGCCAGAATTTCAGCCAGGTGACCAACCCGCCGATCGACAGCTTGCGCGAATACCGGGTGATGTCGTTGAAGACGCGGTTCGGGAACCTGAAAAACGTACTGGACGAAGACAGCAGCCAGACCGAAATCATCGTGTTGGAAAGCCCCTTTGTCGGAAATGCGCAATGGGACAAGCTGGTTGAGAACTTCAATTCTCCGCTAGCCGAAATCGATTGTAGCTTTGAACACGGAAAAGGTGCCCTGAGCACCGCTTTGGCCCGTCTTAGAGCCGAAGCAGAAGAAGCCGTGCGTTCGGGCGCCGGGCATCTGGTTCTGTCCGATATGAACTCGGGTCCCGGCCGCGTGGCGATGCCGATGATCCTGGCCACAAGCGCCGTGCATTCGCATCTGACCCGTCAGGGGTTGCGCACGTTCTGCTCGCTGAATGTGCGGTCGGCGGAATGTGTCGATCCGCATTACTTTGCGGTTCTGATCGGATGTGGCGCGACCGTAGTGAACGCTTATCTAGCCGAGGATTCGCTGGCCGATCGCATTGATCGGGGTCTGCTGGACGGCACCCTGACCGAAAACGTCGCGCGCTATCGGGAAGCCATTGATCAGGGCCTACTGAAAATCATGGCCAAGATGGGGATTTCAGTGATCTCGTCTTATCGCGGCGGTCTGAATTTCGAGGCCGTGGGCCTTAGCCGTGCGATGGTCGCCGAGTATTTCCCCGGCATGACCAGCCGGATCTCGGGCATCGGCGTGACCGGCATCCAGACCAAGCTTGAAGAAATTCACGCCAAAGCGTGGAACAGCGGTCTCGATGTGCTGCCGATCGGAGGGTTCTACAAAGCTCGGCAATCCGGAGAGACGCACGCTTGGGAAGCGACCTCGATGCATATGATGCAAATGGCCTGTAACAGAGCCTCATATGAGCTGTGGAAGCAGTATTCGGCCAAGATGCAGTCAAACCCGCCGATCCATCTGCGTGACCTGATGGATTTCAAACCGATGGGCAAACCCGTTCCGATTGAAGAGGTGGAATCCATCACTTCGATCCGCAAGCGGTTTGTCACGCCGGGCATGTCGCTGGGCGCGTTGTCGCCCGAGGCGCACAAAACGCTGAACGTGGCGATGAACCGGATCGGTGCCAAATCCGACAGTGGCGAGGGTGGCGAAGATCCGGCGCATTTCGTGCCGGAACCCAATGGCGACAACCCCTCGGCCAAGATCAAACAGGTGGCCTCGGGCCGGTTCGGCGTGACCGCCGAGTACCTGAATCAGTGTGAAGAGCTGGAGATCAAGGTCGCGCAGGGTGCAAAACCCGGTGAGGGCGGACAACTGCCGGGCATGAAAGTCACCGACCTGATCGCGCGGCTGCGTCATTCGACCAAGGGCGTCACGTTGATCTCGCCCCCGCCGCATCACGATATCTATTCGATCGAGGATCTGGCGCAGCTGATCTATGACCTGAAACAGATTAACCCGCGCTGCAAGGTGACGGTGAAACTGGTGGCCTCCTCGGGCGTGGGCACGATTGCTGCCGGTGTGGCCAAGGCAAAAGCGGATATCATCCTTATTTCGGGTCACAATGGTGGCACCGGCGCGTCGCCTGCGACCTCGATCAAATATGCCGGTCTGCCGTGGGAAATGGGCCTGACCGAGGCGCATCAGGTTCTGGCGATGAACAACCTGCGTGACCGTGTGACCTTGCGGACCGATGGTGGCCTGCGCACCGGGCGCGACATTGTCATGGCCGCGATGATGGGGGCCGAGGAGTTCGGTATCGGTACTGCCGCCCTGATCGCGATGGGCTGTATCATGGTGCGTCAGTGCCAGTCGAACACCTGCCCGGTGGGTGTGTGTACGCAGGATGAATCTCTACGCGCCAAATTCACCGGCAATGCGGATAAGGTCGTCAACCTGATCACCTTCTACGCGCAGGAAGTGCGCGAGCTGCTGGCCAGCCTCGGCGCGCGCTCGATGGATGAAATCATCGGTCGTGCCGATCTTCTGGCGCAGGTCAGCCGCGGCTCGGCGCATCTGGACGATCTGGACCTCAACCCGCTGCTGATCACTGTCGATGGCGCACATGACATCGTTTACAACCGCAGAAAAGAACGCAACGCCGTACCGGAAACACTGGACGCGGAAATCGTTCGCGATGCGGCCCGGTTCCTGAAAGACGGCGAGAAGATGCAGCTGTCTTATGCGATCCAGAACACCCATCGGAGCGTTGGCACTCGGGTCTCCAGCCATATCGTGCAGAATTTCGGGATGCGGAACACGTTCCAGGACGACCACCTTCACGTCAAACTGCAAGGCTCGGCCGGCCAGTCGCTGGGGGCCTTTGCCGCCCCGGGGCTGAAACTGGAAGTGTCTGGTGACGCCAACGACTATGTCGGCAAGGGCCTCTCGGGCGGTACGGTTGTCGTGCGTCCGCCGCAGGTCAGCCCGTTGAAAGCGGATGAGAACACCATCATCGGCAACACGGTTCTGTATGGTGCAACCGATGGGCACCTGTTCGCAGCGGGTCGCGCGGGTGAACGCTTTGCCGTGCGAAACTCGGGCGCAAACGTGGTGATCGAGGGCTGTGGCTCTAACGGATGTGAATACATGACCGGCGGCGTAGCTGTCATTCTGGGGGATATCGGTGCCAATTTCGGGGCCGGGATGACCGGCGGGATGGCGTACCTGTATGACCCCGAGGGCAAGGCAGAACTGCTCATGAACAAGGAGACGCTGGTGACCTGCCCGGTGACGGTAGACCATTGGGAAGACCAGCTGAAATCCATGATCGCGCGGCACGCCGCCGAGACATACAGTCGGAAAGCCGCTGATATCCTGCAACATTGGGAGGTTGAAAAAGCCAATTTCTTGCAGGTCTGCCCGAAAGAGATGCTGAACAAGCTCAGCCATCCTCTGACCAACGAAGTGGCCGCTGTACCTGCCGAATAGGCGCAGATACCCCTGAAAACGAGCGCCCCGCGTGTCATTTGCGACACGTGGGGCTTTTTTGTGCGCCGGTGCTGCGTGCCAGATTCTTGTGCCACGCCTTGAAATGAACCTAATTTGTTCATGGTTAATTTAGATAATGACGACAAAGTGTGGCCCTTCGAGTGAGTTTCTAGGAGCAGGCGGATGCCAACCAGCTATATCGATCAGTTTTTTCTACTCGATCCCGCCAACCCGGGCGCGAACGGAACCGTGCCGGGTTCGACGTTGTCGGTGCAGAAGTTCAACATCGTGGATCAGAATGACGACGGGCTGATCAACAGGTTGGGGGGCCCGGGCGTCGGAGATTCCGTCGATGGGGCGGACATTACCGCCACCTATTTCAACGACATGGTAACGATCCAGCCCGCCACCGGGGGACCGATTACCTATACCGGTGTGACTTTCTATCTGTCCGATGGACGGCGTGTGTTTACACCCTCGGGTACAGATGTGCTGCAGGACGGAACCTTTGTTTCATCTTCGTTCACCGACACCAGCGACAGCGGTGCGTCTTTCGGCTCGGTCAATATAGCCGGGGATGATCTTGGTCCGCCGTGTTTCACACCCGGTACCTTGATCGCGACGCCCGAGGGTGACCGCCCCATCGAAGAGTTGAAAGCTGGGGATCTGGTTACGACTGCCGACAATGGCGATCAGCCCATTCTGTGGATCGGCAAAACAACCGTTCCGGCAACAGGGAAACATGCGCCGATCCGGTTCGAAACGGGCATTCTTGGTTTGAAGCGCCCGCTGTTGGTTTCACCACAACACCGCATGCTGGTCGAGGATTGGCGAGCCTCGGTGATGTTTGGTCACGCCGAGGCGCTTGTTGCGGCGCATTGTTTGGTAAACGGTGATACAGTCACCCGCGTGGAGGGCGGAGATGTAGAGTATCTGCACCTTCTGTTTTCCCGCCATGAGATCGTTTTTGCCAATGGCGCCAAAAGCGAAAGCTACTATCCGGGGCATGCCGTATCCTTGCCCGAACGCGACATGCAGGCAGAGATATTTGAACTATTTCCCGCTCTGAACCGTCGCAGTCCAATCCTGCCCCGCACGGTCCGTCCCGTGATCCCTGCACGAGAAGCCCGCGCGATCGCGATTTAGACCGTTTAAAACCAAGTCCACGCATCGTATAGCTGGCCTATGGCAAAGAAAGCAGCCCGCAAACCGCGGGGAAAAACAGGCAAAGCGTCCAAAAAGAAGACCTCGCTGACGTCCCTGCTGCGCCGTTGGGTGACGCGCGGTGTGCTGGCGGTTGTTGTTTTGGTTGTCGGACTGGTTTTGCTCTATTCGGTCGTGAACCCGCCCATCACCCATACCATTTGGTCTGAATGGCGACGATTGGGCAAGGTTGAGCGGGATTGGGTGCCAATCGAGGAAATCAATCCGATCATGGCCCGTTCGGTCGTTGCGGCCGAAGATGCGAATTTCTGCCTGCATTGGGGATTTGACGTCGACGCGATCCGAGACGCGCTGGAGAATGGCGGCAACCGGGGGGCTTCGACCATTACCCAGCAGGTGGTGAAAAATGTCTTTCTGTGGCAGGGGCGCAGTTGGGTGCGCAAGGCGATGGAAACCTCGATCACGCCGGTGGTTGAAATTTTCTGGAGCAAGCAGCGGATCCTCGAGGTCTATTTGAACGTGGCCGAAACCGGAAATGGCGTCTTTGGGGTAGAAGCCGCAGCACAGCGAAACTTCGGTGTAAGTGCCGCGAACATGACCGCGACCCAAGCGGCCCGAATTGCGGCCATCTTGCCGTCGCCCCGCAAACGGTCGGTTAGGGACCCCTCGGTGTTCACGCGCAGGCGCGCGGCGTCGATCCTTGAAGGGGCGGCCACCATCCGCGCAGATGGTCGCGCGGATTGTTTCGAGGATTGAAACCTATCGCCTCTCGGGGCTAAAGCAGTAAGGTATTCACTGGTTCGATTGGAAGCCCATGGCGCGTCTGTTTCACGTTCCCCTGTCCCCCTACTGCCGCAAGGTCCGACTGTCTTTGGCAGAAAAGAAGATTGAAGTTGAGCTGGTCGAGGAGAGATACTGGGAGCAGGACCCGGATTTTCTGCGCCGCAACCCGGCGGGCAAGGTGCCCGTTCTGCGTCTGGACGGGCAGATCATGTCGGAAAGTGTAGCGATCTGCGAATACATCGAAGAGACGCGCCCGGACCCTGCGCTGATGCCGAAATCACCTGAGGCCCGGTTTGAGGTGCGTCGCCTGATAGGCTGGTTCGACGACAAGTTTCATCGCGAAGTGACCTCGAAACTTCTATACGAGCGGGTGAACAAGAAGATGACCGGACAAGGCTATCCGGACAGCAAGAACGTCAAGGAAGGCGCACGCGCGATCAAGTATCATCTGGACTACATGGCATGGTTGCTGGATCACCGTCGGTGGTTGGCCGGGGATCAGATGACTCTGGCCGATTTCGCTGCGGCTGCGCATTTGTCGGCGCTGGACTACATCTCGGATGTAGACTGGAATCGCAGTGCGGCCGTCAAGGATTGGTATGCCAAGATCAAGTCACGCCCGGCCTTCCGGTCGATCCTGGCGGATCAGGTGCCGGGGTTTCGACCTCCGCCCCATTACGCCGATCTGGATTTCTGATAGGGTGGTGAGGGGGCTGTCTGCCCCCTCTTGGCCCTGTGGGCCAATTCACCCCCGAGGATATTTTTGGCCAGATGAAGAGCGGATCAGGTTTGAAGAAAGAACTGGTAGCGCAGGCCTTGGCCGAGGGGTTTGTATCCTGTCGGGTGTGTCGGCCCTGGGATGTGCCGCAAGTGCCTGAGCGGTTGGAGGCGTTTCTTGAGGCTGGCTATCATGGGCAGATGGGCTGGATGGCGGAGCGGACGCATTGGAGGGGCGATCCGGCGGCGCTATGGCCCGAAGCGCGATCCGTGATCATGTTGGCCGAGAGCTATACGCCCGAGCATGATCCGACCGACGTGTTGGCGCATCCGGAACGAGGGGCGATTTCGGTTTATGCGCAAAACAAAGATTACCACGATCTTGTCAAAAAACGGCTCAAACGCCTGGCGCGGTGGCTGATTGCCGAGGCGGGTGGTGAGGTCAAGGTTTTTGTCGATACCGCGCCGGTGCCTGAAAAGGCTTTGGGCCATGCAGCGGGGTTGGGATGGCAGGGCAAGCACACCAATCTTGTAAGTCGCGACTGGGGCAACTGGGCCTTTATAGGGTCTGTTTTTACGACTTTGGACTTACCGTCAGATGCGACAGAGGTTGACCATTGTGGATCTTGCCGGGCTTGTCTGGACAGTTGCCCTACGGATGCCTTTCCGGCACCGTACCAGCTGGATGCAAGGCGGTGCATCTCGTACCTGACCATTGAGCACAAGGGGCCGGTGGACGACGCGTTGCGCAGTAAGATGGGCAACCGGATCTACGGCTGCGATGATTGCCTGGCCGCCTGTCCCTGGAACAAGTTTGCCGTTGCCGCCAGTGATATTCGATATGCGGCCCGTGACGATCTGAAAGCACCTGCTTTGGCTGAGCTGGCGGTTCTGGATGATGCGGCCTTTCGGGCAAAATTTTCCGGGTCTCCCATCAAGCGGATTGGACGGGATCGGTTCGTGCGGAACGTTTTGTATGCGATAGGCAATTCCGGTTTGTCAGATTTGCGCGCTGTTGCGCAGGGGTTGATCAACGACCCGGATACAACGGTCGCCGACGCTGCGCGCTGGGCGGTGAAACAACTGTCCTGAATGCCGCAAACAGGCTGGACGTGCCGGTCCAAACCGCTACACCGATATGACGCGAACAGATGGAGGGCCCGATGGCGCTGGCTTTGGGGGTGGATACGGGCGGAACCTATACCGATGCGGTGTTGATCCGGGACGAGACCGAGGTGATCGCCTCGGCCAAGTCACTGACAACACGGGCCGATCTGGCGATCGGCGTCGGCAAAGCGATCTCGGCGGTGTTGGATCAGGCGCAGATTGCACCCGATCAGATCTCGATGGCGTCGCTGTCGACCACATTGGCCACGAACGCATTGGTCGAGGGACAGGGCGGTCGCGTGGCCCTGATCTATGTCGGTTTCAAAGACAGCGATCTGGACAAGCACGGGCTGAAGGATGCCCTGAAAGGGGATCCGGCCCTGGTTGTGGCGGGCGGTCATAGCCACGCCGGTGGTGAGGTTCAGCCTTTGGATGTTGGCGCGCTCGAGGATTTCTTAGACTCTCTGGCCGGAGTGTCCGGCTTTGCGGTTGCCGCTCAGTTCGCCACACGTAACCCGGCACATGAGTTGGAGGCGGCGAGGATCATTGCCGAAAGAACCGGTGCCCCGGTCACCTGTTCTCATCATCTGTCCGCCAAGCTCAATGGGCCCAAGCGGGCTGTTACAGCTGTGCTGAACGCGCGTTTGATCGGTATGATCGACCGCTTGATTGGTCGGGCGCAGGATCAGTTGCTGGCATTGGGCATTACGGCCCCGATGATGGTGGTTCGGGGCGATGGCGCTTTGATGAGTGCCGAGCAAGCACGCGAGCGCCCGATTGAAACGATTCTCAGCGGCCCCGCCGCTTCGATTGTTGGAGCGCGATGGTTGACGAGTGCCGAAAATGCGTTGGTATCGGACATTGGCGGGACAACGACCGACGTGGCGCTGATACGCGATGGCAAACCTGCGATTGATCCGGCAGGGGCACAGGTCGGCGGGTTCCGGACCATGGTTGAGGCCGTGGCGATGCGCACGCATGGCCTGGGCGGCGACAGTCAGGTGCATGTGGTAACCGAAGGATTGGGCGGCGGCGTGATTTTGGGGCCGCGGCGGGTACTGCCAATCTCGCTGATCGCTTCTGAAGCGCCGGACGTTGTTCATGCTGTTCTGGACGATCAACTGCGCGCAACAACGGTCGGAGAGCATGACACGCGATTTGCGCGCCGCGTCGCTGGCGTCCAAAGCGATGGGGTGGGGACACGTGAAGAAACCCTGTTGGACCGGTTGGGAGATCAGGTTCTTCCCCTCAGCGCTTTGCTGAGAACGCGGATGGAAAACGCGGCTCTGACCCGGCTGGTGGATCGTGGCATCGTACAGGTTTCGGGTATCACCCCGTCCGATGCCAGCCATGTTCTGGGGCGCGTCGATGCCTGGGATTCAGACGCTGCGCGAAAGGCGTTGGAGCTTGTGGCCCGCAAGCGGGTTGGGTCCGGAGATATGCTGGCCGCATCACCCGAAGCACTGGCACAGATGATCATTGATCAACTGACCGAACAGACCAGTTTAACCTTGTTAGAGACTGCTTTTGCAGAAGACCCCGAGGATTTCGGACTACCCGCCAAGGACCTCGCCCGCCATGTTCTGATGCAACGCGGATTGCAGCAGCATCGGGGTTTGTTGGCACTGGATACATCCTTGAATGTGGATGTTGTCGGTCTGGGGGCGTCGGCCCCAAGCTACTACCCAGCCGTTGGTGACCGGCTGCGGTGCCGAATGGTGCTGCCTGAACATGCCGGTGTCGCAAATGCCATAGGCGCCGTGGTCGGGCGTTTGACGTTAAGACGGTCCGGGACCGTCACCTCTCCGTCCGAAGGGCGGTACCGCGTGCATCTGGAAGATGGTCCGCAGGACTTTGGGGCATCGGAAGACGCCCTGGCCCTGTTGGAGCGAGTCCTGCGTACCGAGACCGAAGGCGCGGTGCGCGAGGCCGGGGCAGAGGACATTCGGGTCGTGGTCGACCGTGACATCAGAACCGCTCGGATCGAAGAGCGTGATGTATTTGTCGAGGCGATGCTAACGGTTGAGGCCAGCGGACGTCCACGGGTGGCGACGGGCTAGATCTCAAACAGTGTTGCCGACTTTCACCTCTTGCCCAAGCGTCGTTCACATCCAAAAAACGGGCTTCGGATCAGTAGCCCGCAGCAAGTGACATGGCCGCGCCCATGGAATCGCAAACGCATGACCGACCGGTCAGTGCGCTGTGGCGTAGGTGCCGGATCAAACGATTTAGCGGGGAAGGGGCGGACGTTCAGCTTGGCCGCACGGCAACAAGCACCACGTCCAGTTCGTTTTCCAACTCTTGCAGCTTTTCAAGCTGATCTTCCGGCAGATTTGCAGTGTTGGCATCAACAGCAGTAAAAGCTACGACCGGGCTTCCGATTTCCTTTTCAAGCGCCTTAACCGCGTTGAGTTTGTCGGCTTCGAGATTTGCAAGTGGGTAAAGCATGAATATCTCCTGTCTTTTTTGCTGAGTAACAGCATAACTGATTTTCTTAGATTTTTCGTCCGTCCAAGTTGTGGGCGATCAACCGGACCCGAAGGGGCTGTTTCTTGAAGAACGCGCGCAGGAGTTATCCCCCCACGTAAACTCCACTTTTGGGTCGATAAAAAATCTTTTGGTCATGAAGGCGTCCAAGAAGATCCTGAATGCGGCGCAGCGACTCTTCTCGTTCCAGCAATTCGGTTTCGGTCTCATCAACCACGGCTTGGGACAGGATCGCCAAAGCACGTCGCAACGAGTCTTCTATCACGTCGATGTCTTCGACCGACAGTTCGAACATGTCGTTGTATTGCGGCATTTGGTGGCCTCCTTGCCGAACGCACACGCAAAGAGTGCCCCACTACGAGCTGTTTATCCAGTCTTGTAGTGCAATGCAGCAATGCGACGACGTCGCAATCGTTTCAGACTGAGCCCACCCGATGGTGCTGACGCACACCGAACGGCTTTAATCGGTCGGTGGCAGGATGTCTTTGACGCCCTGTCTGGAAATGAACATTTCTTCACCGGTATTTGGATCAGGGACGATGTACAAAGCCTTTTTGTCGCTCTTTTGGCGACTTAGCCACTCGAACACTTGTTGGCGCAGCTTCAGCCGATCAGCTTCGCTGGCGTCTTTGTATGCGTCGAAAAGGATTTGAGGAGCCCGGTACATGGGCTGTAAACCATAGAACTTTGTCACTTAAACAACCAAACAATGAAACACAGAATGGCAACACTATATCAAATTTTCTGAGGAAACGCACGGCCGCAAAAGGTCCCAAATTCCCTCAACCCTTGCAGCGAAGGTTCGAAGTGCCGGTACACACGATCTACGGTTACAACCCCCAAAGCCACGATGCAAATCCAATAAAGGCCGCGCTTCGCGTTCCAGGCCAATAGGCCCGCGCCGTCCCAAAGGCCCAAATGTGCCGCGTTACGCCTGCTTTTCCGTTGGTTGTTCCAGCATTTCCGCGTTCAGATCGATCACTTCGGCGGGCTCGTCTGCTTCGGCGTCCGATTTCTCGTCCGGGACCGTGTTGTCCTCAAGCGCACCGACAATCAGCGGCAGCATATGCACGCCTGTGGCGCTGGCAATCTCGGGGGTTTGCGGCGTTTGCCAGCTGAGCGTGTCGAAACTGCCGCAGTTCTGACAGACCGGGGCCCATTCAGGCTGGATGTCATGGCAATTGTCACACACCCATTGCGGTCCGCGCGGCACGGTCAATGCCTTGGCCAGCCACCCCTGCACCACCGCATCCGAGGCACCCTCGCCCCGCTCAATCGCGGCCATCAGGGTGTATCCGCGTGCATCGGCCTGTTTTTCCACGACATCGCCCAGCGCCCGGCGGGCTTCGGGAAAATCCTCGGCCACAATGTTCAGCTCGGCCAAAATCAAGCGGGTTTCCAGGTTTTCGGGATGGATACGGGTCAAGGCGGTAAAGCGTTTGATCCGCGCGTCAGGCGTCTCTTCGGGTGCGATCTCGGCAAAGGCATGGGCCAGATCCGGATGCGGATGAACCTCCCACGCTTTTTTCAGGATCTTGGTTGCGGCGCGGGGCTTTCCTTTTTTGATATAGGCCCGTGCGGCCATGGCCGCAGCAGGCACCAGATCGGGTGACAGGCGATTGGCCTCGATCGCCTGTTCCTGCTGTTCGACACTGGCGCCGTCTTCCAGAATATCTTTCGCTTCGGACAGTGCAAGAACCGCGTCGCGCCTCTTGAACACATCCCTCGGCAAATACCCCGCCTTGAGTTTCGAGGTCAGGGTCGAACGTGCCCCGGCCCAGTCCTGCGCCTTGGTCTGCAGGTTCAGCAATACGTCCTGGGTTTCTTCGTGGCGTGGCTTCAGCGCCAAGGCTTTCTCGGCCAGTTTGCGCGCGGTTTCGTCGTCACCCTCGGCCAGTTTCTGTTTCATGATGCCACGTACACCGACAAAGCGGGTGGCATTGTTGGTCACCAGTTTCTTGTAGGTCTCAGATGCCTTTTTCGTGTCACCCGTCATCTCGGCCGCTTGCGCCACCAGCAGGTTGGTCAACTCGGGTTTGTTCAGCAGTTTCTCAGCTTTGTTGGCTTTGGTCATCGCGGTACGCCCCTCGCCCGAGGCCAGCGCCATCAGACCGTCCGCCAACGCCTGATACCCACGCTGTTCACGGCTGCGGTCGAAATGGCGCGACAGGGCGGTTTCATCCCCGTTCAGAAACTTCAGCGTCGCAATCAGCAGGCTGAGCAGCTTGAAGAACAGCCAGACGCCAAAAACCAGCACGGCCAGCGCGATGACCGATTGCAGCGGTCCCAGCGTGTATTCAACCCCCGCGACGGTGATCTGCACCCCGCCGCTGGTCTGCAACAGGAACTGACCGCCCATGGCCAAAAGACCAATAATCGCAACAAAAACAAGGATCTTAAACAATGACCACAGCATGGCAGGTCCTTTAGTTCGAGTTCAGGCTGGATGCCAGCGTATCCGCAGCCTCGACGGCTGCAACCCGGGTCTGGGCCGCTTGCTCCCAATCGGCCATTGCGGTCTGTGCCGCCTCTGGCAAGGATTTCAATTCGCTCAGCGCCCCCGACAGATCGCCATTGGCCAGGGTCGCCTGCACCCGAGACAGGATCGCGTCCGGGCCGTCCCCGTCCTGCGGCGTAACGGACCGCGCACGGGTCTGACGTTGCAGAAAGGCGACCAGACCGGTCCCTTTATCCGCCTCGCGTGCGTTGGCCAACGCGTTACGGGCGGCAGCCGGATAAGCCGCCCGCAAGGCCGAAAGCGTCTCAACTCCGGTGTCGGCAGAAGCTGACAGCGCGTCGGGTACGTCCACTCCGCCTGCTTGCAGTTCGCCCAGCAGGTTCGAATAAGGCTGTCCTGCATCCAACTGCCCGTGCAGGCGCGACAGGATGGCCAGATTGGTTGCAGCCTGCGCCTCGGCCGAAGCTTTGGCCTCAAGGGCCTGCGCATCCGCGACCATCTTCTCAACCTCGCCGCGCTGCGCAGCCAGAGAGTCCTGCAGCTTTTTCAGCTCGGCCTCAAAAGCGGCATTCACCTCGGGCGAGGTATTTTCGGAGATCGGGTTTTTCTCAAGTTCGGTTAGCCGGTCGGCCAGCGGCGTGATCTGGCCGCTCAGCGTTTCGACGCTGGATTTCACGGCGCTCAGATCCGCATCAACCGGGTCCAGCTTTTGCGACAGCGCCTGAACCTGATCCGTCAGGCCAGAGACGTCCGGTGCGTCCGAAAGAGTTTTTGTAAGAGCAGCGATCTGGTCGGATTGCTCAGCCAGTTTGGCCTCAAGCGCGGCAATTGATTGCGCGTTGTCCGCACCTCCAAACGAGACAAGTCCACCCTGCCCGACCACAAAGCCAAGGCCCGCAGCAACCACACCGCCAAGCAGCGCCGGCACAAAGCCACCGCGTCTTGCCTCGGCGGGTTTTTCCTGCGCCTGTTCACTTGGGCTTTCCTCTACGCGCAAAAGCTGAACCGGATCATTGGCGGCTTCGGCTTCGGCTTCGGCTTCGGCTTCGGCTTCGGCTTCGGCTTCGGCTTCGGCTTCGGCTTCGGCTTCGGCTTCGGCTTCGGCTTCGGCTTC